>ONJY01000029.1 GCA_900318275.1 uncultured Bacteroidales bacterium
ACGCCAAAATATTTTTTCAGAGAAATGCGTTTCGGCGTGCCGATATTGCTGTCTTACAGCGTCGTGCATCGGCAAAAAATTTTCGTCGCGTCCGGTTTCAGGCTCCGCAAAACGGTGCTGCACGGGGCAAAAAAGGAGGAAAATCCATTCCTGGCGGCCGGAATCGGCCATCAGAAGGGCAAAATCGCGATATATCGCTATGGCTCAATTGGTTATTTGCATACTTTGGCGCCTCGCGGCGCGAGTTATCAACAATCAATCCCCCAGGGAGCCTCGAGGGTGCCCCTTCGGCATTTCACGGCAGTTCTTCAGTAGTATTTCAGTGGTCCACTGAAGAACTACTGAAGAACTGCCGTAGAGGCGTCGAAGGAACAGAGAGGCAACTACGCGCTTGTGCCGTACCGGCTCCGTAGAGGGGCCGACGGGGGCGACATGGGGTGTTGTAGCCGTTTAGGACGGGTTTAGGTGGGGGTTAGATGGGGGTTAGGACGGGTTTAGTAGGGGTTTAGATGGGGTGTGAACAAGTAGGGGAAGAGGAGGTGTTTTTTGTGGGGTTGGAAAGTTTTTTTGTTTTGTTTTTAAAATATTTCGTATATTTGCACAATGCCTATTTATGGGCAGGCCACAATATATAGCTGATTTATAACTATTAAGACGAAAATATCATAGATTATGAAACATAACATTGCTAAATTACCGCTTTTCCTCGCCGTTTTAGGGGCGATGGTGGCTGCATCGTGCTCTTCGTCGGAGGAGATTGCCTATATCCATGATGCGGCGCGCGACTCGGCCTCGACGATTACCGGCAAGTTCTCAAAGGGCATCCAGGCCAACGACCTGCTGAGCATCTATGTTGAGAGTGAGACGCCTGCGGCGACTATTCCTTTCAACCAGGAGACGAACAAGATTGCTATGGCCGACGGTGTGGTGATGAACCCGGGTTCGTCGGCTGTGAACGGTTACCTGGTGAACAACGAGGGCGACATTATCTTCCCGGTGCTGGGCAGGGTGCATGTGCTGGGCATGACGCACGACGAGCTGGCCAGCGAGCTGCAGAGGCGCCTGGTGAGCGAGGGGCATATCCTTGACGCGCAGGTGACTGTTAAGCTGATGAACTTCAAGGTGTGCGTGCTTGGCGATGTGGCAAGGCCGGGCATGATTGTGGCCAACGGCGAGCGCCTGACTATCTTCGAGGCGTTGAGTATGGTGGGCGACCTGACCATCTACGGCCAGCGCTACAATGTGACTGTGATACGCGAGGAGAACGGTGTGCGCACGGTGGGCGAGCTTGACTTGAGTTCGAAGGATGTGTTCGAGTCGCCGTACTACTATCTGCACCAGAACGATGTGGTGTATGTGGAGCCTAACATGAAGAAGAAGAAGAGTGCCGAGCGCGACCCGATGGTTATGACCTACATCTCGACAGGCCTGAGCGTGCTGTCGGTGCTGAGCTCGATGTTCTACTACTGGGTGCTGTCGCAGTACTACATGAAGAAATAACAGGAACAAGAAAACGAACTAACAGAAATACAGACAATGGAGAATAACAAACAAATCCAGGGCAACGCTGAAGGCGGCAACGAGCAGAACTCGATAAACCTGCGCGACATAGTGTTCCTTGTGCTGAACAATTGGTATTGGTTTGTGATTTCGGTGGTGGTGTGCCTGGGTGTGGCAGCCTTGGTGTACAAGACCCAACCCAAGACCTTCACGGCGTCGGGCACCATCCTTGTGCGCGACAATGGCAACAAGGTGAGCTACACTTCGCGCAACATGGACCAGATTATGAACAGCATGGGTTGGGACAATTCCAACCTGTCGTTGGAGAACGAGATATACATGCTTCGTTCGTCGTCGCTGATGGCCCAGGTGGTGCAGCGTCTGAATATGCACTATTACTGCAACCGTAAAGACATGTTCCGCAAGGTGACCTACTACCAGGATGCCCCTGTGGAGCTGACGGTGCATGATTTGAGGGAGGATCGTCTGCCGCAGCTTGACCTGAGGGTGACGCTGAAGGCCAACAACAAGTATGCCTACGAGATCAGGGGCGACCGCTACAGCAAAACCGCCAAGATGCTGAAAGGCGAGGCTTACTATAGCCAGCCCATCAACATCGACGACACGGTGTCGTTCAAGATTGAGAAGACGCGGTTCTACAAAGACGACATGGAGGGCATGCGCCTGTATGTCGGTGTGAGCGAGCCGCTGACGATGGCGCGCGGCATGATAAACGACCTGACGGTGAGCCGCGTGGATAAGTTCGCCTCGATACTCTCCATCTCGTACAAGGACCCGAACCAGAAACGCTCGGGCGACATTGTGGATACGCTGATTGCGGTGTACAACGACGACGCTGTGGAGGACAAGAACAAGGTGGCCCAGAAGACCAATAGCTTCATCAGCGATCGTATCGCTCTGATTAGCGGCGAGCTTGACATTGTGGACGCACAGGTTGAGCAGATCAAGCGCAGTTCCGGCATGCCCGAACTGCAGGGTGCCGCCAGCACGCTGTTGCAGACAGGCACGCGCTACAACGAAGAGGTGAACCGCCTGGAGACTGAGCTGACGCTGATACGCTATATCAAGAATGTGCTGTCGGACCCCACCAACAAGGAGGACATTCTGCCCGCCAACGTTGGCATACAGGATGCCGGCATACAGAGCATGATTGCATCCTACAACCGCCTGGTGACCGAATACCAGCGCACGAAGACCACCGGTGGCGCCAACAACCCGCAGGTGCGTAACCTTGTGTCGCAGATGGATGCCCAGTGGGGAGCAATCAATTCGGCCGTGAACAACCTGCTCAACGCCACATCGGTGCGCCTGCAGGATGCCCGCAACCAGGAAGCCAAGGCCCGCGGCCAGATAGCGGCAATGCCTGGACAGACGAAGGCTGTGACCGAGGTGACCCGTCAGCAGAAGATCAAGGAGGAGCTGTACCTCTACCTGTTGAGCAAACGCGAGGAGACGGCCATGAACTTGGCCGTGACCATTTCCAACGCCAAGGTTGTGGAGCCCTCGAAGTCGACCCTGACGGCACCGAGACTGATGATGTTCGCATTGGTGGCCATAGTGCTCGGATTGGCATTGCCGGCGCTGATAATGTTCGGCATCAGCTTCTTCGACACCAAGCTGCGCTCCAAGAGCGACATCGAACGAATGACCAATCTGCCGATACTGGGCGAGATACCTCAGAAGCCAGCCGCCCGCGCCAACGACGAGATCATAGTGACTGCCAACGGTACCGACGTGGTGACCGAGGCCTTCCGTCTGCTGCACTCCAACATACCGTTCTTCATGAAAGACGGCCAGAAGGTGATACAGACGGTGTCGACAACGCCTGGCGAAGGCAAGTCATACACGGCTCTAAACCTTGCCCTGTCGCTGGCATACGTGGGCAAACGCACCATACTGGTCGACTTCGACCTGCGTAAACGCTCGCTGTCGAAGACCATCGACCGCCACAACCGCATGGGCTTGATACACTACCTGCTCGACCAGGACGACAACTTCGAGAAGTACATCATGCACAGCGAGACGAGCGACCACCTCGACTATATCGTCTGCGAAAAGACGCCGCCTAACGCAACCCAGCTGCTGATGGGCGAGAAACTCGACCGCCTGGTCAACTACCTGCGCGAGCACTACGACTACATCATATTTGACTCGACGCCCGCACAGATTGTGGCCGACGCTGCAATCATCAACCGTGTGGCCGACCTGACGACCTACATCATGCGTGTGGGCCACCTGAACAAGAACTCGCTGCCGTTCATCCAGGAGATGTCCGACAAGGGACGCTTCAAGAACATGGCTGTCATCATGACCGACGTGCCGCTGATACACAAGCGCTACGGTGGCTACGGCTATGGTTATGGCTACGGTTACGGCTATGGTTACGGCTACGGTTACGGCTATGGTTATGGCTACGGTTACGGATATGGCTACGGCGAGGAGAGCGACGCATCTAACGAATAAAGACAGAAACGAAAGATGAAAGGAATAGTACTGGCGGGAGGCTCCGGCACCCGCCTTTACCCTATAACCAAGGGGGTCAGCAAGCAACTGCTGCCCATCTACGACAAGCCGATGGTGTACTACCCCATCTCGGTGTTGATGCTTGCCGGCATACGCGACATACTGATTATATCAACGCCCTACGACCTGCCGGGCTTCAAGCGGCTGCTTGGCGACGGCAGCGATTTCGGGGTGCGATTCAGCTATGCCGAGCAGCCGTCGCCTGACGGATTGGCGCAGGCCTTCATCATCGGAGAGGAGTTCATCGGCGACGACGACGTATGCCTTGTGCTGGGCGACAACATCTTTCACGGCAACGGACTGAGCAAGATGCTGCGTCAGGCGGTGAAGAATGCCGAAGAAGACAAGAAAGCCACCGTGTTCGGCTACTGGGTGGCCGACCCCGAGCGCTACGGTGTGGCGGAGTTTGACGCCAACGGACGCGTGCTGAGCATCGAGGAAAAGCCCAAAGAGCCGAAATCGAACTACGCTGTGGTAGGACTCTATTTCTACCCGAACAAGGTGGTGAAAGTGGCCAGAACAATAAAGCCCAGCGCCAGAGGAGAGTTGGAAATCACTTCGGTGAACCAAGCATTCCTGGCTGACAACGAACTGAACGTACAGCTGATGGGGCGCGGCTTTGCATGGCTTGACACCGGGACGCATGATTCGTTGGCCGAAGCCTCCACCTTCATCGAGGTTATAGAGAAACGACAGGGTCTGAAGGTTGCCTGCTTAGAGAGCATCGGCTACGAAATGGGCTGGCTCACGGACGACGACATACGACGCGTGGCGCAACCCATGGCCAAGAACCAGTACGGCCAATATCTGTTGAATATGATTAGCGGCAGGAACTGAGTGTAATTAAAAGATGAATATTATAAAAACAGACATAGAAGGGGTACTTATCATCGAACCGAGAGTGTTCGGAGATGCTCGTGGATATTTCTTCGAGAGCTACAACAAAAAGGAGTTTAAGGAACAGACTGGCGTCGATGTGCAGTTTGTGCAAGACAACGAGTCCTGTTCGAGCAGGGGCGTAGTGCGAGGACTACACTTCCAACTGCCTCCGTACTCGCAGTCGAAGCTGGTGCGCGTAGTGGAAGGAACGGTGCTTGATGTGGCTGTGGACATTCGCAGATGGAGCCCTAGCTACGGCAAGCACGTGGCTGTAGAGCTTTCGGCCGACAACAAGCGCCAATTCTTTATCCCCAAAGGCTTCGCCCACGGCTTTGCCGTGCTGAGCGAGCGCGCGGTGTTCCAGTACAAGTGTGACGAATACTACCACCCCGAGGCCGAAGGGGCCATTGCATGGGACGACCCGACGCTGGCAATAGATTGGAAGATAGACAAAAACCAGGTGCTACTGTCAGAGAAAGACCGTCACCACCCGATGTTCAATGACTTCAAAACACCATTCACCGAGGCATGAACATACTTGTCACAGGAGCCAACGGGCAATTAGGGAGACACATGAGGTTGCTGGCACCACAGTCGGTGCACAGGTGGCTGTTCACCGATGTGGAAGAGCTGGACATCACCTCGCGTGAGACCGTGATGGATTTTGTGAAAGATAACGGCATCAACATAATTGTAAACTGCGCGGCATACACCAACGTGGACAAGGCAGAGAGCGACGAAGCCACAGCCATGCGGATAAACGGCGAGGCGGTAGGCTATATGGCAGAAGCCATGAATGCCGTTGGAGGCACGCTGATACACTTCTCGACTGACTACGTTTTTGGCGGCACCATGTACAACACTCCTTGCAGCGAGGACATGAAGGCCAACCCCACAGGGGCCTACGGGCGCACCAAACTGGCTGGAGAGAAAGCCGCAGCCATGTGTCACCACCTGATATTCCGCACCTCGTGGCTTTACAGCGAATATGGCAAGAACTTCCTTCTCACCATGCTACGCCTCACCTCCGAGAAAGAGCAATTAAGCGTGGTGTTCGACCAAGTGGGCACACCGACCTATGCCGGAGACCTGGCGAAAGCCGTGTTTACCATCATAGAGAGCGGTGAATACAAAAAAAAGGAAGGCATATACAATTACGCCAACGAAGGCGTCTGCAGCTGGTACGACTTCACCAAAGAGATAGCGCGCCAAGCCGGACACACAACCTGCAAGATAACGCCTTGCCACAGCAACGAGTACCCAAGCCCCGTGAAGCGGCCCGCCTACTCGGTGCTCGACAAGACAAAGTTCAAGCAGACCTTCCATCAGGAGGTACCCTATTGGACAGAGGCATTGGCCCGTTGCATAGCCAATATTAAACGATAAAAAGGCAATGGCAGACAAAGCATTCATACACGAGAGTTCTTATGTAGACGAAGGCTGCACCATAGGTGACGGCACCAAGATTTGGCATTTCTGCCACGTACAGAAGGGCGCCGTCATCGGTGAAAACTGCTCGCTTGGGCAGAACGTCAACATAGGCAACAACGTACATATCGGCAGCGGTGTACGCATACAGAACAATGTATCGGTGTATGAGGGCGTGGAGATAGAGAACAATGTGTTCTGCGGCCCGTCATGCGTGTTCACCAACGTCACCACCCCGCGAGCCCACTTCCCCGTGCACGGCGTCTACGCAAAGACCCTCATCAAGGAAGGAGCCTCGCTGGGCGCCAACAGCACCGTCGTCTGCGGACACACCGTAGGGCGCAGCGCCCTGATAGCCGCAGGTGCCGTGGTGACCAAGGACGTACCCGACTATGCCTTGATGGCCGGTGTGCCGGCACGCCGTATCGGTTGGGTGTGTGAGTGTGGCAAACGCCTCGGCGACAGCCTCTGCTGCGACTGCGGCCGAAAATATGAGCTCAACGGAGAGCAACTGCATAAAGTACAGTGATAAAACAACACAACGTCATGAGAAAACTGATTAGAAAAATAAGCTTCCTTCTCGTCAAGAAATACCGTCACTCCACCATACCGCAGTGGTATGTGCTCATCATGGACATTCTCCTCTTCATCCTGGCATTCCTGATGATGGAAGCCTTCCGCGCCGGAAGCATACAGCAGATGAGCTTGCGCGGCACCGCTGTGCAGTTCATATTGGCATTGATGGTAACAATCATAGCCTTCTTCTTCACCGGCTCCTACCGCAGCATCATACGCCATGCCGGCATGAGCGACATCTACAAGATACTCATAGCCACCGTCGGTCCCACCCTGCTCTTCTGGGCCGTCAACATCCTCAACAACCAGTTCCGCCCACAGATAATCCCAAACAACTACCTCCTATCCTACCGTGGGGCCACAATGCTCTACCTGTTGCTGGCCGTAGAGATGATTATCCTGCGCCTCTTCATGCAACGCATCTACAACGACTACTTCCGCCGCAAGAGGAACAACGTCAACGTAATCATCTACGGTGCCGGTGCCGCCGGCATCATAGCCTACAACGCCCTGCATCAGGACGAGACCGTAGAGTATCATGTGGCAGCGTTTATCGACGACGACATGTCGAAGGTGAACCAAGAGCTCAACGGAGTCTCCGTCATGCGTGCCCGCACGGTGCTCAACCCCAAGTTTATCAAGCAGAAGAATGTCACCCAGCTCATCATAGCCATCCCCACCATACGCGTGATGCACAAGCAGGCCATCAC
Organism: uncultured Bacteroidales bacterium; assembly: GCA_900318275.1. Taxonomy (GTDB): domain Bacteria; phylum Bacteroidota; class Bacteroidia; order Bacteroidales; family P3; genus Colimorpha. The sequence continues at coordinate 7,638 of ONJY01000029.1, forward strand.
CAACAAGGCACTCGACCTCGGCCTGACGGTAAAAGCTGTGCCGCACGTGACCACATGGCTCAACGGTTCCTTCTCGGCCAACCAGATTCAGGACATCAAGATTGAAGACCTTCTGGAGCGCGAGCCCATCAAGATGGACAACATCAACATCGTGCGCGAGGTCGTCGACAAGGTGGTCCTCGTCACCGGTGCTGCAGGCTCAATAGGCTCCGAGATATGCCGCCAGCTCATGCTCTACAAGCCCGCCAAGGTGGTGATGCTCGACCAGGCCGAGTCGCCGATGTACGATCTTCAGTTCGAGCTCAGAAACACCTACAAGAACGAGCTTGACCGCATGGAGTTCGTCATCGCCAACGTCAAAGACAAAGCCCGAATGGAGGAGGTCTTCGAGCTGTACAAACCGCAGCTCGTCTACCATGCCGCAGCCTACAAGCACGTGCCCTTCATGGAGGAGAACCCCTACGAGGCCGTGTATGTCAACGTCTTCGGCACACGCAACGTCGCTGACCTCGCCATCAAGTACAAGGCCCAGAAGTTCGTCATGATAAGCACCGACAAGGCCGTCAACCCCACCAACGTCATGGGTGCCACCAAGCGCATGGCCGAGATATACATCCAGAGCCGCTCCAACGACACCACCCACTTCGTCACCACCCGTTTCGGCAACGTGCTGGGCTCCAACGGCTCCGTCATCCCGCTCTTCAAGAAACAGCTCGCCTCCGGCGGCCCCCTCACGGTCACCCACAAGGACATCATACGCTACTTCATGACCATCCCCGAGGCCTGCAACCTCGTGCTCGAGGCCGGCGCCATGGGTGAAGGCGGCGACATCTTCGTTTTCGACATGGGCAAACCCGTCAAGATTTACGACATGGCGCGCAAGATGATACAGCTAAGCGGTATGCAAAACATCGAAATCAAGGAGATAGGTCTGCGCCCAGGCGAAAAACTCTACGAAGAGCTCCTTGCCACCAAGGAGAACAACATACCCACCTATCACCCGAAGATCATGCGCGCACAGGTGCGCCGCTACCCTCTCGACGCGATAGACACCGCCTACAACGAGCTTTGGGACATCCTTGAAGGGATGGACAACATGAAGATTGTCGGCAAGATGAAGTCAATCGTACCGGAATTCCTCTCCAACAACTCTATCTACTGCCAGTTAGACAACCAACAGCACGCCTGATTACCTGCTGCGTCCCCTCTAACCCATAGAGGACAATCTGCACCACATAATGCCCACGCGGCAACGCCTGTTCGCCATCGGCAAGGCCATCCCATATTATGGTGCCGTGTGTCCCCAGCAAGAAACCGTCTATGAGTGCCCGCACACGCACTCCCTGTGCATCGAACACCTCTACACTGCCCATCAGTTCTCCGTCCTCGACCTCATAGTCTATCTCCAGAACATCCTGATAGTCATCGCCGTCAGGCGAGACAACATTTGAGGAGAACACAAACCCACGCTCCTCGGCCAGGGTTTCCATACTCTGCGAGTTCTCATATCCCGGCGTACCGTACCCACACACCGAAGAAGCTGAGAACCAATTGCCAGCCGCATTGGTAGGCTTTGCAAACGAACGTCTTTCCAGCGCCACCCCCGCCTTGTTGCGCAGCAGGCGGCTGTGCATCGACGGCTGATAGTCGAACCTGTCGACAATCACATTGTCGGCAGCGCGGCAGACAATGACACTGCCTCCCGTGTTAGGGTACGGCGGCAGGACGCACTCCACAATCCGGCCCATATACTTAACCATATAGCACGACATCACGGAGCCGGCATCGCGTGTCAGCACCACATATTCATGAGGGCCAACCATATACGTCGGCAACGGATAATGCTGTCCCAGAGAGTCATGGATCCATCGCACCACCTCATAGTCACTCAACTGCACCGCAATGTCTGTGCTGTTGTACAGCTCCACATACTCAGCCTCTCCGCTGCGAGGCTGATACAGCAACTCACTCACCATCAAACTCGTCTGCCCCTTGGCCGTGACCATGGCCAGCAGCATGAGTGTCAACGTTAGCATCTTTTTCATACCACAATAACGCCACAAAGCGGAAATAATTATGCCGCCACCCGACAAACCCGCAGTCCCTTCGGAGCCCCTACGGCCCCTCCTCGGCCTTCCGACGGCCTTCCACTGAAGAAATATGCCGAAGGAGGTTCGTAGGGGCTCCGTACCGGCTCCATGTCGGAACCATGTCCGATATCTTTCACCTATGACACAATAATACATCTGTAATAACGTTAGTAAAGGTGTTAAAAGAAAGGCCTTAGATGATAATCGACTACCCTTGGTACTTTGTGCTGCTGTGCCTGCTTGCCGGAGCCATATATGCTACGGCCTTGTATGCTTTCGGCCGGCGCGCATTCCCGCGCTGGCTCCTCTGGCTGCTCTCGGTGCTGCGCTTCGTGGTCGTCAGCGTCATAGCCTTTCTGCTCCTGGCGCCGGTATCGCGCCAGCGTGTCAACGAACGCCAACAGCCTCATGTGGTGTTTCTTGAAGACAAGTCGCTCTCGGTAGGCATCAGCGCCGACTCCTATTTCAGCCTCGCTCCCATGCACGACGACCTACACGACAGGCTGCACGTCACCTACGAGACCTTCGGCAACCAGGGGGTGACCGACATCGGCGAGGCCCTGATGCGCCACCGCTACGACGACCTGGCGGCCATAGTGCTCGCCACCGACGGCATCTACAACCGAGGCAGCAACCCCTCGTCGCTGGCCGAACAACTCGGCTGCCCCGTCTACACTGTGGCCCTCGGCGACACCACTCCGCAGCGTGACGCCACACTGGCCGACCTGCGCGCCAGCCGCATAGCCATGCTCGGCAGCAACTGCCCCGTGGAAATCACCGTGGCGGCAACACTGCTCAACGGCAACAACGCCACGCTGTCCATAGCCGACGCACAGGGGCGTCAGCTCTTCGCACAACGCCTCGAATACAACGGCGACAGCTACAGCACTGCCGTCAGCACAACAATCACGACCGACAAGCCTGGACTTCAGCGCTACACGGCACGCCTGTCGGTCGTCGGCGGCGAGACAACGACTGAGAACAACACCATGATGTTCTATGTCGACGTCATCGACACCCGACGCCATGTGGCCATCTATGCCAACGCACCGCACCCCGACATCGCCGCCCTAAAACGCTCCGTAGAGAGCAACCCCTACTACGACGCAACCGTCATCTACGCCTCCGACGCCAAGAAGACCGACACCTCCTACAGCCTCGCCATTCTGCACAACCTGCCATCGGCCACGCATCCCGACATCTCGTTTGCCAAAGACCTGCCACAGCTCTATATCATCGGCATGCAGACCGACTTGCCGCGCCTCAACGCACTGCACGCCGGCCTTGAGATTGTCAGCCGCGTGAAGCGCTCCAACGAGGTAACCGCTGTCCATCAGGCAGCCTTCTCGCTATTCTCGCTCGACGACGCCACCGTCTCGGCCATCGAGGCCATGCCTCCGCTCTCGGCTCCCTTCGGTGAGGGCAGCATGGCAGCAGGCACGCAGGCACTCTTCACCGCACGCCTGGGCAACATCGACACCCACCAGCCCCTTGTCGCAGCTGCCTCCAACGGCGAACTGCGCCGAGCCTTCGTCTGGGGCGAAGGTCTGTGGCGTTGGCGCATGGCTGACTGGCAGACCTCTTCATCGCACGAACACTTCGACCGCCTGGTCTCTCAACTGGTAGCATTCACCGCCATGCAACAGCAGCGCAACCGCCTGCAGGTGGAGACCGAGCGCAGCTATGCCACAGGCGAGACTCCCGTCATCCGCGCACAGCTATACAACGAGGCCTACGAGCTGACCAACACGCCGGACGTCAGTTTCAGTCTCAACGGCGATTCCGTGAAGGCTGAATACCAGTTCGCACGCGACGGACAGACCTACCGCCTCGCCCTGCCCGACCTGCCGCAAGGGCTTTACCACTACACGGCTTCGGCCGACGGCCTTGTCGCGGCAGGCTCCTTTGCCATAGAAGCCCTAAACCTTGAGCAGCGCCGGCTTGTAGCCGACCACAACCTGCTGCGCAGCATAAGCGCCACAACGGGAGGTGTGACATACACTCCCGGCCAGCTTGATGAGCTTAAGGAGCAGTTGACATCCCTGAAACCAACGATATATACTCATACACGGTATGCCGAGTTGCTGCACCTACCACTGGTGCTGATACTTATCATACTGCTTCTGGTCACAGAATGGGTGCTTCGCAAATACCACGGTGAACTATGAAGATCAGGGGCATAGCAGGCGAGGCGGCGACAATGGTCAGCGGCAACCTGCTGGCGCAACTCATAGCGCTGGCTGCCTATTTCATACTCACCCGCATCTACAGCCCCGACGACTACGGTCTGTTCACCATCTTCTACTCTTACATAGAGGTATTCATCATCCTCTCCACCTGCAAGTACGAGCTTGCCACCGTCGTTGCCGACGACGAGCACGAAGCCGCCGCCGTGTCGCGCTTTGCCTTGCGGCTCAACACCATCGTCTCACTCGCACTGCTCACCATCGCCCTTGTGCTGTGGCTTTGCGGAGCCTTGCCCGGCAACTTCAGCCAGCTGGGCTGGATGGTACTGCTCATACCCCCCATGGTATTCTTCTGCGGCACCTCACGCATCTACAGCTTCCTCTACAACCGCTACCACCGCTACCGCCAGATAGCACTCTCTGAGAACGTTAACGCCGGAAGTGGTGCCCTGTTGAAAATACTTCTCGGCCTGCTCGGAATGACCCCCTCGGGTCTGCCGGTGGGCACCGTGCTGGGACAGGCGGCCTCTAACCTCAACTACCGCCTGCAGCTGCGTTCCCTTGCATTGCCGTCCACCACCAAGGCCGATCACCAGGCAGCGGCACTCAAACACCGCAAATTTCCTCTCTTTGTCGCAACCAAGGACTTTGTCAACACCTTCTCGGCCAACCTCCCATTCCTCTGGTTGTCGCTTTACTTCAACCGCGCCGACATAGGCCTCTTAGGCTTGGCGCTGACCTTCACGCGGCAGCCTGTGCTGATACTCTGCTCCGCCTTCGAGCGCGTACTCTATGCACGTGGCGCCGAGGCTGTGCGCCAACACCTGCCGCTCAGCCGCCTCGTATGGCGCTTCATGCTTACCGTCAACGCCGTAGCCATACCCACAGCCGTCGCGGCATGGTTCCTCGCCGAGCTGGTTTTCTCATTCGGCTTCGGCGCACGCTGGCAGGGATGCGGTGTCTACGTGCAGGCGGTGCTGCCGTGGGTGCTGCTTACGATCACCGCCAACTCACTGATGTTCGTGGCCAATATTTTCTCCACACAGCGCATAGAGTTTTTCTTCAACCTCGCACAGTTATTGCTGCGTGTGGCAGTCCTATATATAGGCATACGGATGGGCAGTTTCCTGCTGGCCATCCGTATGTTCGCCGCTGTATCGGCACTCGTCAGCGTGGCACTGACGGTGTGGTACCTGTGGCAGGTACACCGTTACGAGAAGACTCTCGCCTGAATTACATCTTTATGACACGGGCTGTGCCATTGCCTGTAGAGAGGAAGTAGACACCTGCAGGACGGTCACTGAGGTCATACTCCCTGTCACCCACCGTCACCTTGCCGGTAGTGGGGTTGGGATAGGCTACCTTCTTGCCGTCAACCTCGACAGCGTCGATGCCAAAGGTGCCGATGTTTACCCTTACATAGGTGGTCACAGCGTTGGCCATGCCTCTGTCGTTGCCTACCGTCACACGGTAAAGCACCGACTGGCCGATGTAGGACTCCAGCAGGTGCGACTCGATGACCAGCGGCATAAGATCGTTGTTTCCGGGCTGCAGCGTGTAGGCACCCTGCTGCGGGCAGGAGCCGCCGGCGCAGACAGTCGTTACAAGACCCGCGGGACCTTCCACCATCTCTATCGTGTTGTTGGTCTCCAGAGGACCTGACGTCAAGTTCTCTATAAACAATGACACGCTCGACATGTGCAGATCGTTCATGTCATCATCGGTGGTGGTATACACCGACGTGTCGTTGACGCCAACCACCGGGCCGTTCACCGAACCGAAATGCAGCGCATACTGCTGTGCGCCGACACCGAAAGCCACCATCATGGCCATGGAAAGGATAATTATCTTCTTCATATATTGCTGTTTGTTGATATTTATTAGTCCAGTTTAAGCACCGCGAGGAAGGCACTCTGTGGCACCTCCACATTGCCGACCTGACGCATGCGCTTCTTGCCTTCCTTCTGCTTCTCAAGCAGTTTGCGCTTACGCGTGATGTCGCCGCCGTAGCACTTGGCCGTCACATCCTTGCGAACCTGGCGCACTGTCTCGCGGGCAATGATCTTGCTGCCTATGGCGGCCTGTATGGCCACGTCGAACTGCTGACGCGGGATGAGGTCTTTGAGCTTCTCGCACATCTTGCGACCTATGGGATAGGCGTTGTCGACGTATGTCAGCGTGCTCAGCGCATCCACGGGGTCGCCGTTGAGCAGTATCTCCAACTTCACCAGCTTCGAGGGCTGATAGCCATTGATGTAGTAGTCGAACGACGCGTAGCCCTTGGAGATGCTCTTCAGCTTGTCGTAGAAGTCGAACACCACCTCGCCCAGCGGCAGGTCGAAAGTAATCTCGATACGGTCTGTTGTCAGATAGTTCTGGTTCTTCAGTATGCCACGCTTGTCCATGCAGAGCTTGATGACAGGCCCTATGAAGTCGGCCTTGGTGATGATCTGCGCATGGATGTAAGGTTCATACACCTCGGCTATGTTGTTCGGCTCTGGCATGCCGCTGGGGTTGTACACATCCAGCTCCGTGCCGTTGGTGAGCTTCACCTTGTACTGCACGTTGGGCACCGTGGTGATGACGTCCATGTTGAACTCGCGCGTGAGGCGCTCCTGCACAATCTCCATGTGCAGCAGGCCGAGGAAACCGCAGCGGAAGCCGAACCCCAGTGCCAACGAGCTCTCGGGTTCAAAGGTGAGACTGGCGTCGTTGAGCTGCAGCTTCTCAATCGAGGCGCGCAGTTCTTCATAGTCGTCGGTATCCACGGGATAGACACCGGCAAAGACCATGGGCTTCACGGCCTCGAAGCCTTCGATGGGCTTCTCGCAGGAGTTCTGCACATGGGTTATGGTGTCACCCACGCGCACCTCCTTCGAGGTCTTGATGCCGCTGATGATGTAACCCACGTTGCCGGCACTCAGCTCCTTGCAAGGCTCCATGTTGAGGCGCAGCACGCCCACCTCGTCGGCGTCGTACTCGCGGCCGGTGCTGTAGAACTTCACGTGGTCGCCGGTCTTCAGCGTGCCGTTCATGACACGGAAATAGCTGATGATGCCGCGGAAGGGGTTGAACACCGAGTCGAACACCAATGCCTGCAGCGGAGCCGCGGGGTCGCCTTCGGGTGCCGGTATGCGGTCCACGATGGCGTCGAGAATCTCCGGCACACCCATACCCGTCTTGGCCGAGCAGCGCAGTATCTCCTCGGGCTTACAGCCCAGCAGGTCCACTATCTCGTCGGCCACCTCTTCGGGCATGGCGCTGTCGAGGTCTATCTTGTTCATCACGGGTATGATCTCCAGGTCGTTCTCCAGGGCCAGGTAGAGGTTCGAGATGGTCTGCGCCTGGATGCCCTGCGTGGCGTCGACCACAAGCAGCGCGCCCTCACAGGCCGCTATGGCGCGGCTCACCTCGTAGCTGAAATCCACATGCCCCGGGGTGTCAATAAGGTTCAGCACAAGAGTCTGTCCCGCATAAGCGCTGTTGCCGTCGGCCGGCACGCGGTAGTTCATCTGTATGGCGTGGCTCTTGATGGTGATGCCGCGCTCTTTCTCCAGCTCCATGTCGTCGAGCACCTGATCCTGCATGTCGCGCTGGCTGACGGTGTTGGTCACCTCCAGCAGACGGTCGGCCAGCGTGCTCTTGCCGTGGTCAATATGGGCTATTATGCAAAAATTGCGTATGTTCTTCATCAATATCTCTTTCACTATTACAATTGCTCCAGTGCCGCCTGCACACTCTGGGCAACGGCGCGACTGGTGTAGGTAGCACCGCTCACGGTGTCCACTGTCTTCTTACGTGCCTGCTTCACCGTCAACCCATTCCAACTGTTGTAGAAGCCTGCATCGGTCACACGCTGCACGAACCCAGGAGTCTCGCTGTTGGGCAGCATATAGACGCCCTTGATAACCTTCTTCGCATCGAGGGCTATGAGCACAGGTGTCTCACCGGCAAAGCCCTTGATGCCATCGCTGGCAGGCTTGCTGTAGACAGCGTAGCCCAGCAGTTTGCTGTCACCGTCGTACACCTCGGTCCACTTGTCCTGCTTCTTGACGGTCTTCACTGTGGGGAACGCCGTCACGATAGTAGTCTCGATGCCGTCGGCGTTATACTGCAGCGCGGCAGGCTTCTGCTGGCGCTGGTGCTGCTGATGGTGTTGGCAGTTGCCGCAATTGTGGCCTCCATGCTGGGCCGACGCTATGCCGGCGCACAGCAGAACCGTCAATATCAGTGCTATTATCTTCTTCATGATATGTCTTCCACGTATTAAAACATTCTTGATAACGCGTAACAGCCATTTTTATTATATAGCGGTAGTAAAATTGTGTCAGTACTCGACGATGAGGGCGCCGCTGACGGCCCAATGACTAAACATGCCCTCGACGGGTTTGCCTTGCGGGATGGCTACGGTGAGGGTGTGCTCCTTGCCGTCGGCCCAGGGGCTCATGTCGAAATAGACGGGCTGTGTGGCGGTGCCGGGGCACCAGCCGCTGCGCGAGAAGTCGGAGCTGGAGAGGCCGTTCCAGAAGTTGCCGGAGACGGGGTTGAGGTCGCGGTAGCAGCCGCAGTCCTGCCGCCAAGGGGTGTGGGTGAAGGCGGGCTTGCCATCGATAAGGATGGTGTTGGTCTTGGGCACGAACTCGTCGCCCTCGCCCCAGCCGCCGTGGCCGGTGGAAATGTAGCGGAGCTTGGCCGATTTCGTCTCTGGATATAATTTGAAGATAACCGTCAGCGAGTCGGTGGCAAACAGTTTGCCGTAGTTCTGCCCTGCCATTTCGAGCACGTTGCAAGTGTTGAAGCACGGCAGCGCTAGCCCTGATACCTCCGTGTTGTCCTCTGGAATAGTATAGTCGTTGGGATACGACTTGATGTCGACGGTGACGATGTGGCCGCCGCCGTCGTAGTTGCCTATCCATGCACCGATGACCACGTCGTCGTCGAAGTGATAAAGGTCTGTGATTTCCTGGCGGTAATAGGTCTCGTCGCGCCAGTCGATGCCGTAGCCTTTCATGCGGTCGTTGAAGTGGCCCACGCCAAAGGGGGTGAAGAAGCGCACCAACTCGAGTGGCGCATCGTAGCCTGTCTGCGAGATCATGCCCTGGTAGCGCTGGCCGTCACGGCCGACGAAGGTGGGCAGAGAGTCGGGATGCTGGTTGATGCCTTCGAAGAAGCCCGGTGTGACGATAAAAAGCGAGCCAGTGCGGTCGTAGGCATCGCCATTGCTCTGCTGGTGTATCTCCACGAAGTGCTGGTAGTGGTGCGGCAGACGGGGCAGTTTGACCTTCTTGAGGATGAGGGTGCCGCCGGCGTAGTGCAGCACAGTGTCGGCCGGAATGGCACGAATGCCACCGTCGATATGTGCATTCTTCTTGCCCCAGCATATCTGCTCGTGGTCGAAGATGCGGGTGGTGACGACCAGACGTTCCTTCATGATACGGTCGAGCTCGCGAGGCGTCACGCGCCGTCCTCTCTCCTCTTTACACATTCCACTCTTCACTCCTTTAACTTTTTCGGCCTTGAGCAACTTCATCCGCAGCTGACCGTTGCGATAATATTCGCGCAGCACACCTTTATTCAAGCCATAGTGCGGCAGTGGGTTGACACTGACATGTGCCTTATCGTCCATCTTGAAGATAAGCGTGTTGCTGTTGATCGACGTTTTCCACTCTCCGTTATCCACTCTCCACTCTATGTCGCTGCGCGAAAGCGCGGTGCGATAGTAGTAGCTGCTGTCGTCATAGGCTGCCGTCACAGTGATGCTGTCGGCCTCGTAGTCGACGGTGGTGACAGTGTGGCAGTAGCCCTGTATCTTCCTGCCTTGTGGCTCGGGGGAGAGGATTGTAATGCGCTGACCATCGCGGATGACGGTGATAACGGTGGTGTCGGTGCGGTCGCCGTACTCGTACTGGTGATACGTGAATCTATTGGCTTCTTTGGGCACCTTCTCTTGTGCCGACATGATTAGCGGCAATGCGGCAAGGAGCAGTATAGCTATGCGTTTCATACGTGAGGGTGTTAGTGTTTTGCTGTGCAAAGATACAACTTTTTCTCGTCATTACGAGATTTTTGCGTAATTTTGCACAGCAAAGGGACATTATAAAAATGGCGTTGCGCAGGTGTATATTATTGGCGTTATGTATGTTGCTCGGCATGTCCACTCATGCCCAAAAGGGTGAAAAGGCCCTGCTAGACATAATAAACCACAACGATACAGCCTTCAGCGTCGTCTTCACGGCAACAGATTTCCACATCGTCAGAACCAACGGCTACTGCACGCTGGAGGCTGCAGGCATGAGGTCTATGGCGCCACAAGCCGGCATGCCTGTCCTGCCGCAGATGTCACGCATCATTAGCATGCCGCGTGGCACGACGATTAACTTGACGGAGAGCAACAGCGGTGAGACTCTGACGCTACCTTTGCCTTCCGGCTCCGAGCCTCTGCCGTGGCAGGGAGCCACCTTGAAGGAGACAGAGCGGCCATGGGTGTCCCTCGACAAGAAGCTTCGGCCAGAGAGCGGAGAATGGCAAGTGGAAGACCTCGGCGCAATGGGCGACCGACAGCTGTTCCGCATCACCGTGCAGCCCGCTTCCTATGACGCTGCGAGCGGATGCTACCGTCTTACAAAAACAGCCTCCGCCACATTCTCTGTCACAGGCAAACACCAACCTTCCAATACCGGCAAGAAACTGCTAATCGTATCACGACCACTGTTCCGCGAAGGACTGCAAGACTTCATACAGTGGAAACGGCAGGAGGGCTATGTCGTGGAAGAGATATACGCCGACACCAACAAGCGCGACAGCGTAAAAGCGCTGATAAGCCCACTCTTCGATGCAGCCACACCGCTGAGACCTGCCCCAAGCCACATACTGATTGTGGGCGACGCAGCGAAGATACAGTCCTATGTGGGAGCTTCCCGTCCCACCGATCTACCCACGCACACGACAGACCTCTACTATGCCGAGCATAGCGGCGACTGGCTCCCCGACGCGTATATCGGGCGCTGGCCGGTGAACGACACCGCCGAGCTGGGAGCCGTGGTGCGTAAGACACTGCGCTACGAGCAGTGCCACGACCTTGATACCACCATGCTGCGGCGCGCCATCCTGGTGGCAGGAAGCGAGAGCCGGGAGCCCGCACCCACCACCACCAATGGACATGTGAACTATGTGAGCCGCGAACTGAAGAGCCTCCATCCTGAGATAGACACCGTATGCTTCCACAACCCTGCTTCCGGCACACAACTACCCGACATTCTCAACGCCATAAGCGGCGGCGCGGCTCTGCTCAACTACACGGCGCACTGCAACGTGGGCGGATGGAGCTCACCATCGGTGACATTCTCTTCCATCGACACCCTTGGGCTTGCTCAGCCCATGGTATATATCAACAACTGCTGCCGTAGCAACGATTTCAGCGGCACATGCTTCGGAGAACAGCTGCTACGCAAACCCGGCGGCGGCGCCATAGGCGTGATAGGCGCTACCAACGAGACTCTGTGGGAAGAAGACTACTACTGGGCCGCAGGTCCGAAGTACCCCTTCAGCACAATGCCTGTGTACGACAGCTTGCGCCAAGGGTCTTTCGACCGCTTGTTTGGCGGCGAAGTTTTAACCATGGGAGAACTGCTGTATGCAGGCAACATGGCCGTCATGGCTTCGGGCACACGTTTCAGCCGCTTCTACTGGGAGATATACTGCCTGCTGGGCGACCCCACATTGATGCCGCGCTTCGGAACGCCACAGGTAGTGTCGCTATGGACGCCCGACAGCGTGGAGATTGGTGCCACAGACATGCGCATCAGCAGCACCCCGGGAGCCACCATAGCCGTCACACAAGGCTCGCGCCTGCTGTACTCCGAAGAATACGGCGACAACCGCAGCCGCATGATTTCCTTCGCAGCAATCGACACCACCCTGCCGCTGTTGGTCACAGCGTCGGGGTCACAGATGATACCCGTCACCGACACCGTCTACGTGTCGCAGCCTTTTGGCCACGCGGCACTGCTGCACGACATAGAAACCACCGACACATCAGTAGCATTCAGCCTCGTCAACATAGGCACCGACACTCTCTACAGCCTCCATGTAGGTCTGTTACCCGACAGCCTCGGCGCCACATTCCACTCTGACAGCATCGTCATTGACACCCTGATACCGCAGACGACAGTGCCCCTTACCATGGCTGTCAACGTCAGCCGCTGGGAACGCTGGTGGGGCGGCACCCTGAATGTCGTTATTGCCCGTAACGGCGACACCCTGTGCAGTACCACTGTCGCCCACTGGCTCTACGACACCCTGCCAACACTCGCATTCACCGTCTCCCTGCCCGACGGCTCACGCATAAACACCATAGAGCCACGCTCCACATACTTGCTCACCGCCATTCCTTCGGGGCCGCACGACAGCGTCAGCATCACCGTCACCGCCCTCCCCACCAACGACACACTCTCAACTCTTAACTCTCAACACTCAACTCTCACCACACCCGATACCCTCACCCACATACACATCGAGGCCAGCATCCACCGCGGCAACTACGTGCGTCAGTACAGCTACTACCTCGAGGCTGGCAGCCGCACACCGGCAAGCGGCACAATCCTCGACTGCTATCCCTGGCGCAACAACGAGCCTCAGCCGTGGTTCGTGGACAGCACCACCGCACACCGCGGCGCAGCATGCCTACGCTCAGGCGACATAGACTACCGTCAGCAAAGCGACCTGTGGCTCGACGTATTTCTGCCGCAGGCTGACAGCATTGTCTTCTGGGCAAAGTCGAGCACCGAGCCCACCTATGACAAGCTTACGTTCGAGGTCGACGGCACCGTGAAGAAGCAGCTCTGGGGTGAATATGACTGGCGCCGCTATGCGGTGTTCCTCACCGCCGGCAGTCACACACTGCGATGGCACTACCACAAGGACGACGCCGACGATGGCGGTAGCGACTGCGTGTGGATAGACGACATACGTATACCCCTGGCCTTGTGGGATGCTCCTTATGGATGTCCAGACAACGGTCGCGAAGGCATAGCAGCGCCAGCAGCAGGCAATACGACACTGATGTATCCCAACCCTGCCGACGCGCACATCAGCATTACGACGACAGCCATTGGCACAGTCACCGCTGAGCTGGTCGACACATACGGCCGCACGGTCTACAGCCAGTGCCACAGCGCTGCAGGCACCGTCAACATCGACATACGCGACATCCCAGCCGGCGTCTACATTCTGCTGCTGCATCACAGCACCGGCACCGAACGCCACAAACTGATAATACAACATTGACTGCAACCATGACCACCATCGATACAATCCAGACCGCACTACCCTTCTACCTGTGGGACTCCCCCTACCAGCTGCCGGAACAGGCCGAAGCCAACGTAGGCATACCCCTCGACTCCATCTTCCCTCCGCGTGAGATACAAGCCCCCGTTGTGCGACGCTCGCTCTTCACCCACACCACACTGCCAACCACCCACGACACCCTTCAGCAGCGCCCCGAGACATCCCCTACGGCCTGGGTGTTCGTCTACCTCATAGCGCTCTGCGGCCTCCTCTTCCTCTACCACAGCCGCCGCAAGCTGCGCCTCGCCGACACGCTGCATTCCGCCGTCGACCGCCGCGCCATGGACCGATTTGTGAGAGGCAACAACCTCGGCGGCATCAGCCTCCTTCCCATGGGGCTTTTCGCCATCTCGGCACTGTCGCTGATGGTATACCTAAAGGCCATGGGCCACACCGCCTTCTCCACTTGCCTCCTCTTCGCCGTAGCCCTCGCGGCCCTGTACATCATCCGCAACGCCCTAATACACTTTCTCGGCAACGTATTTGAAGACACCGACGCCACGTCGGCCTACATCACAAGCAACTATATCTACCACGACATCCTCGCCGTCGGCCTCATACCGCTGCTCTTCCTTATGGCCTACATGCCATGGGGCGACAACGTAGCCTTCTACATCGCCGCAGGCCTCACCGCGCTATGCCTCATATCACGCCTATTCAGGGGACTGAAATTATTTTTAACACTATCAAAAAGCCGCAGTTTCTATCTTTTTTACTATCTTTGCATCGTCGAACTGGTACCACTTTTAGTGGTGGTAAAATGGTTTTTCGCACAGTAATACAGATAGTTGAGTCAATATCAAATTATGAGCACAAAGATTAAAAAACTCCTCATTTCGCAGCCCGCACCCGCCGATTTAGAGAAATCACCCTACCGCAATTTAGTGCATAAGCACAATGTCGACATCACTTTCTACAAGTTTTTCGAGGTAGTAGGCATCCCCGCCACCGATTTCCGCAAGACACGCATACACATCAGCGACTACACAGCAGTCATCTTCAACAGCAAAAACTCCATAGAGCACTTCTTCCGCATGCTCAAGGAGCTCCGCGAGACCGTCGGCGAAAACATGAAATACTTCTGCTCAACCGAGGCCATAGCCCTCTACCTGCAGAACTTCATCCAGTATCGCAAGCGCAAAGTATTCTTCGGCAACCAGTATTTCTCCGACCTCCTCGAGGTCATGGGCAAGCACCGCGACGAGAAGTTCCTCTTCCCCTGCTCCGACGAACGGCAGACCGAGTACACCAAGGCTCTGGACAAGGCCAAGTTCAAATACACCAAAGCCCCCATGTACACCTCAAAGCCCCGCGACCTCAAGCACCTCGACATCGACAGCTTTGACGCCATAGCGCTCTTCTCGCCCATAGGCGTGCGCAGCCTCGTAAAGAACTTCCCTGACATCAAGGAGCACAACGTGCTCATCGCCGCCTTCGGCACCTCCACCCACGCCGCCCTCAAGGAGAACGGCATCAAGCTCAACATAGCGGCGCCCACCCAGTCGTCGCCCTCCATGGCCATGGCCATAGAGAACTACATTCTCGGCAAGGCCCAGGAGAGCGTCGTCACCACCAAGGGCGACGCCGGCAAGCACGGTGTTCGCAACACCATAGCCTCCAGCACTCCCAAGCGCAACAAGCCGGTCATTGCCAACAAGGAAATCTACAAGCAGCGCATGGAGGAGAAGAAAGCCCAGGCCGCCGCACGCCGCGCCGCACGCGCCGCCGAGAAGGCCGCCAAGGAAGCCGCCGCACGCGCCGCCGAGAAGGCCGCCAAGGAAGCCGCTGAGCGCGCCCAGCGCGAAGCCGACGAGAAGGCCGCCCGCGAGGCTGCAGCAAAAGCCAAAAAGACCGCAAAGACCAAAGCTCCGGCCAAGGCCAAGAGCCCGGCAAAAGCTCCCGCTAAAGTAGCTGCCAAAGCTCCAGCTAAAGTAGCAGCAAAGGCTCCTGTCAAGATAGCAGCAAAGAGCCCGGCCAAAGCTCCGGCAAAGGTCTCCGCCAAACCTGCCAAACCTGCCAAACCTGTAGCTAAAGCAGCCGCTAAACCTGTAGCTAAAGCACCGGCTAAGGCAGCAGCTAAGAGCAACGCCAAGCCCACGGCAAAGAACACCGCAGCCAAGAGCAAAGCCACCGCTACCAAGAAAAAATAATGCCCTTCACTTTCGGCAAAGAGGAACGCCTGTGCAGCCGCAAGCTCATCGACAGGCTCTACGCCGAGGGGCACCGCCTCATGGCTTTCCCCTTCAGCGTACAGTGGATAGCCACTGAAGGTCCCGAGCCTTGCCAGGTGATGATAGTGGCCCCGAAACGCCGCTTCCACCATGCCGTCGACCGTAACCGCGTGCGCCGTCTCACACGCGAGTGCTGGCGTCACCGCAAGCCGGCTCTCTACACTTTTCTGCAGGAACACAACGTCTGCATAGCCTTGTC
>ONJY01000021.1 GCA_900318275.1 uncultured Bacteroidales bacterium
ATTACGCCATATCCGCATGGTATTCAATGTTGTTGCATTTTCTCTGCTTGTGCAAACGAGAGTGCAAAGATACAACTTTTTTCGGACATAGATGATTTTTGTGTGTTGCCGTGTAAAATATTTCCCTTGCTATGCAAGGCCGGGTTGGTCGGGCAGGGTGGGGAGGAGGTCGGCCAGCAGGCCGATGAGATCTTGGTCGGCAGGGAGCCACTGCACGTCGCGGAGGGTTCCGGTGTCGAGCCAGCGGGCTGCGTGGTGCTCGTTGAGGGTGAAGCCGCCGTCGTGCAGGCGGCAGAGAAAGCAGTGCATGGTGAGGTGGAAGTCGGGGTAGTCGTAGTCGACGGTGGTGAGGAACTTGTCGATTGCGATGTCGGCATTCAGCTCTTCGTGTATCTCGCGGACAAGGGCTTCCTCAGGGCTTTCGCCGGGCTGGATTTTGCCGCCGGGGAACTCCCACCAGCCTTCCCACGGACCGTAGCCACGCTGTGTGGCAAGAACGGTGTTGCCACGGCGGATGACGGCGGCCACCACTTCGACGGTTCTGCGTGCCGGCTGCCCGGATTCCTTTTTGCGTCGGAAAAGCATCTCCGGCGGGCCGTACATGACGGCTATGGGTTTGTGTTTTTCCATGTCGGTTAAAAAAAACTCCGCCACCGAAGTGGCGGAGACTACCAAAAATTATGAAAACAAAATTACTGTATGTCGTTCTTGTCGAGAGGCTGAGCCAGCAGGCCAGTGAAGTTGCCGCCGGCGTCAAACTCCATGCGGGTGTATTTGAGTTTGTTGCCCAGTCCGCGCACTTTCTGGCTTACGACGACGTAGGTGTAGGGCTTGGGTTTCTTGTTGTCGACGGGGTCGCGGTACTTGGAGTTGTACTCGTAGACGACCATTTTCTCGATCTTGTAGCGTTCGCCGTTGAATTTCTCCTCGATGTATTTCTTGATGGAGCTGTTGTAGCGGTCTTTGTCGAGGGTCTTGCCGGTCATGATGGGGAGCTCGGAGGCGATGCTGTAGACGGCTTCCATCTCGACTTTCTGTGCGTTGCTGAAGTAGGCTACGGCGTACTCGTCGTCGCGGAGGACCCATTCGGGGCCGTATTTGACGCGTTTGCCATAGGCTTTGTCGAACTGCTCGGCTATCTTGGCGCTGGGTGCGAACTGCTCGACCTGCGGCTCGTCGACCTTGGGAGTGGGACGGCGGCGATCGCGGCTGCTCTCGGTGCCGGTCTTCTTGCTGACCTTCTCATCGTCGGCGTCGGGGTTGTTGTGGGTGTAGTAGTCGCGCTTGACGGCCTCGGGGTCGGGTGCGTTGCTCTTCATGAGTTTTCCGCGGGTGTCGAAGACCATCTCGCAGTCGTTCTCGGCGATGCCTTTCTTGATGATAATCATACGGTAGTAGTTGTCGCCGTTCATCTCTTCGACATACTCGATGCCTTTGATGCGGTAGCCCGGGTAGTTGTTGACGAAGTAGGTGTTCATCATCGTGGGGCACTCCTCGACCTTGACGGGGAAAGTGCTGTACTGCCAGTCGCCGCCGGCGGTGAAGTAGGAGCGGCCGTTCTGGCCGTCGATGACGAGCTCGGCGATGTACTGACCGGGTGCCTGATACCAAGTGCGTACCTTGTAGGAGTCGTAGGTCTTCTCCAGAGCCATCAGCACCGACCGCGGGACGGCGGTTTCTTTGATTTTGGTCTGTGCACCGGCGATCAGTGGCAGCACCATGAGTGCGAGCAAAACTATCTTCTTCATATCGGTGTGTTTTTCTATTTTGTATTCTTTTGGTTCACTTTATTGCGCCTTGAACAGGACATCCTTGCGGTCGGGGCTGATGCTGACGGCGGCGATGCGGACGCCCGTCTGCTGCTCGATGGCTGCGAGGTAGTCTTTGAGTTTCTGTGGCAGGGCGTTGTATTCGGTGATGCCCTGCAGGCTCTGCTTCCATCCGTCGAAGGGTGTGAGCACGGGGTCGATGTGCACGGTGTTGTACTCGAAGGGTATCTCGTCGGTGCGCTTGCCCTCGATGTCGTAGTGTGTGCACATGTTGACGGTGTCGAAGTCGTTCATCACGTCGGGCTTGGTGACGTAGAGCTCGGTGACGCCGTTGATCATGCAGGCGTAGCGGAGCGCGGGCAGGTCGATCCAGCCGCAGCGGCGCGGACGGCCTGTTGTGGCACCGTATTCGTGACCCAGCTCGCAGAGCTTGGCGCCTGTCTGGTCGAAGAGTTCGGTGGGGAAGGGGCCTGCGCCGACGCGTGTGCAGTAGGCTTTGGTGATACCCATGACGCGGCCGATAGCTGTTGGGGCCACGCCGAGGCCGGTGCAGACGCCTGCGGTGATGGTGTTGCTGCTGGTGACGAAGGGGTAGGTGCCGAAGTCTATGTCGAGCATCATGGCCTGAGCGCCCTCGGCCAGCACCTTCTTGTTGTCCTTGAGGCACTGGTTGATGAGGTACTCGCTGTTGACGAAACGGAAGCGCTTGAGGGTGTCGAGGCTTGCCATCCACTGCTGCTCGTACTCGTCGAGGTTCATGCCGTCGATGCGGAAAGCGTCGACGTCGAAGCCGAGGGTCTTAGCCATGCGGAGGTGCTGTGCCTTGAGCATCTCGTAGCGCTCGCGGAAGTCGGAGGCCAGCGTGTCGCCCACGCGGAGGCCGGTACGGGCAATCTTGTCGGTGTAGGCGGGGCCGATACCTTTCAGCGTGGAGCCAATCTTCATGTTGCCTTTGGCCTGCTCGTTGGCGGCGTCCATCATGCGGTGGCTGGGCAGTATGAGGTGAGCCTTCTTGCTCACGTAGAGGTTCTGCGTGGCGTCGACGCCTTTGGCGGCGAGCTCCTCAATCTCCTGCTTGAAGATGCGTGGCTCGATGAGCACGCCGTTGCCTATGAGGTTGAGTTTGTCTTTATGGAAGATACCCGACGGTATGATATGCAGCACATGCTTCATGCCGTTGAACTCCAGCGTATGGCCTGCGTTGGGGCCGCCTTGGAAACGGGCAATCACATCGTAGTTTGGGGTCAGCACGTCGACGATTTTGCCTTTGCCCTCGTCGCCCCACTGCAGTCCCAGAAGAACATCTATCTTTGTCATTGTCTTTTATTTGTCTTTATCAGTTAGTCATTCCGCACAGCTCACTCCCCACTATTATCGCGATGCAAAGATACAACTTTTTTTCATACTATAGTAAAATATTTTCCACTACCACTTGAACGACCTGTTCCACAGGCGGCTGTTGTAGTCGGCGTTGAGGCGGTTCATGATATGGTACAGCGGGGTGACGTCTTTGGTGTATTTGATGCCGCGACGGTCGGCTTCGCGATAGATGAGGAACATAGTGTCTTCGCCATGGAACATCAGCAGACGGAACCACAGGTAAAGCAGGAGGAAGCTTTGCACAACGGGTATGGACCACCAGGGGGCGTCGTCGCTGGCGACAAGGTACACCATAATAGCCGTCATGGGCACCATCACGATGAGACAGATAATGCCATTTGTTTTGAATGCCTCCCGCAGCTCCGCCTTGCTGTCGGCTTCGCGAACGCTCTCGGACCACTCCGACCGCAGCCGCTCAAGGTCGGCGGCGAAGGCTACGATGTCATCCTCCACATAGTTGGTGCGCAGATGGCCGGGGCGGCGCTGCGATGACGCTGCACGGCGTCTACGGTATTGGTTGTCGCGCCGCACGGCCATACGCTACTCGTCGCGTTTATGCTTGAACCATTCGACGAACTTCGGCAGGTCGTCCAGAGGCTGGAAGCCGCTCTTGAAGGGCTCCTCAGGCACGGGGACGGTCTCCATGTAGCCAATGAGCGTGGCGCAGTCGAACTCGCCCATCAGGGCCTCGAGGGTGACATAGACGCCCACTTGGAAGTCCTCGTCGTCGGGCTTGCTGCCCTCGACGGCGATGCGGAGGCCCAGCATCTCGGGTTCCTCCTCGCACTCCAGCTGCTGGAAGTACATCTTGCGTGTGTCGAAGAGGTAGCGGTCGAAGCGCACCTTGAGCTCGGTGCCCATGGGTTGCTTGAAAGCCACAAACTCCCACCAGTCGAGGTCGGGAGCCGCATCGACGAGCTCCACCACATAGCGGAAGAGGTCGGTGTCGCCCTCGGCGGTGAAGGTCAGCGTGCGGCCGTTGGCGGTGGCGTCGCCTATCTCGTAGGTGAGTCCGTCGCAGTATTTGGTGAGCTGGTACTGCAGGGCGTTCTCCAGCTCATTACGTTGCTTGTCGTCGAGGTCGCCCAAGGCCACCAACTCCTCGTTGTGGTCAGTGAACCACTGCCAGAATATCTCTTTTTTTTCCATATCTTTTCTTTTCTTACGACAAAGTTTTTTTTATTTAACGACAACTTAGACAACACAGACAACTTATGAAAACGCAACATGCGTTTTCATTAACGGATGCTATGGAACACTATGTTGTCATCGTATCTGTTTCTTAGTTTTTTGCCATCTGAATTGAGAATGACTCCCAATTCCTTGTCATAGTAATAGCGTTCAATTTCAGCATACAATGGGGCAAAGTTCACCAATATACCCACCATCGGTTTCACCAAATGCATATAGTTGTACAACTGTGCACGATGTTCCTTATTCAGGGCAGACACCGATTTTAATTCCACAATGACACTTCCCTTACAAAAGAAGTCCAGAAAAAAGTTAGATTCCATCTGCCGTCCACGGTAAACGGGATGCACCGCTAATTCTCTCTCAAACGGTATGTTATCCATAGACAACTCCATTGCAAAACCCTCTTGATAAACCTTCTCATTCAAACCCGGCCCCAGTTCCTTCTTGACATTGTAAATGGCGCCCATAACATCGTAACACTCGTCCTTATATTTCGCAATATCCACCATCTATCCACTTTTTTTTGAAACGCCTTGTTGGCGTTTCATCGTTGTCTGCGTTGTCTCTGTTGTCGTTAGATAATAATAGCTTCGGGTTCGAGGGTTATGCTGAATTTATTTTGCACGTCGGCAACGATGGCGTCGGCCAAAGCGACGACCTCGTCGCCCGTGCATCCGCCGAGGTTGTAAAGCACCAAGGCGTTCTGCGGCCACACTCCTACCCTGCCCATCGTCTTGCCCTTCCAGCCAGCCTTGTCTATCAGCCAACCAGCAGAAAGCTTGTAGTTCTGGTCATTCACCTTGTGAGCCTCAGGCATATCGGGATGGTCGGCTTTCAGACGGAGACAGGTAGCCTCGTCCACGACAGGATTCTTGAAGAAGCTGCCTGCCGAGCCATGCTCTTCGGGCTTCGGCAGCTTCTGCCAGCGCAAAGCGGTGATGCTGTCGCGCAGCGCCTGCGCCGTAGTGTGCGGCAAGCCCTCGAGGGCCTTGTAACTGAGGTTCGGCACGAAGGTGTCACGCAGGGCGAAAGTGACGTTGACAATAATCTCGCTGCCGTCGTGCTGCTCTTTGAAGCGCGAGGTGCGGTAGCCGAAACGGCATTCGTCACCCGTATAGCGATGGTATGTGCTGGTGCGCAGGTCGAAGGTCTCCACCTCCACCACCGTGTCCTTGGCTTCGGCACCGTAGGCTCCTACATTCTGCACCACAGCGGCACCCACGGTGCCGGGGATGGCGCTGAGGTTCTCAAGGCCGTAGAGGTCATGGTCGAGTGCCCACTGCACGAGGTCGTCCATCTTCATGCCTGCCCATGCCGTCACACGGCCGCTGTCGCCCATGGTGACGCGTGCCTCGGGTGCCAGGGTCAGCACGAAGCCGTCATAGTCGTGCGTGAACACCACGTCGCTTCCAGCACCAATGATGAACCATGGGTTGTTGCCCAAGAGCGGCGACAGGTCGAGGTCGTCGCAGTCCTCTATCACCACCAGGCGGCGGGCTTTGGCGGCGATGCCGAATGTATTGAAAGCCTTCAGCGGAGCGTTGCGGTAAATCTTCATGCCCATAACAACGTGGCGGCGACAATTTTATTGTGCCATCGGCAACAAAAACAGGCACCGAAGCCTCGCCGCCGTGACGGCATTTCGACGGCCATTCAATGGTTGATTTACGGCAGTTTGACACTTGAAACCGCAAAACAACCGTAGAAAGTATGATGGCAGGCGCCTACTCTTCGCCCGTGGGGCCGGCTTCCTTGCGGGGCTTGCGCACCGGCGGCACGTAGCCGGGATGGAAGACCTTGCGCTGCGACATGAGCAGCAGGGCGGCAAGGATAGCTCCGAGGACGTCGCAGACGGTGCAGGTGAGCCACACGCCCGTGAGGCCATCGCCGCCGGCGTTGACCATCAGGGCGGGGATGATGAACATCAGGGGGATGAGGAAGAGCACCTGGCGCGAGAGGCTTGTGGTGATGGCTATCCAGGGCTTGTCGATGCTCTGGAAGAACTGTGAGTTGGTGATGGTGAATGCAATGAGTGGCATCATGACGTTGAGGTAGCGCATGGCCGGCACCCCTATGTCGAGCAGCGCTGTGCTATCGGTGAAGGCTCGCAGGATGATGCGCGGCACCACCACTGCCAGCAAGGCGCCCAGGGTGCCGACGACGAGGGAGACCTTCATGGTGAGGATGAAGACATCCTTGAGGCGGTGGTTGTGGCCAGCGCCGTAGTTGTAGCCAGCAATGGGTTGCATACCTTGGCAGAGGCCCAAGATAAACATGACTAGGAAGGAGCCGTAGGTGTTGACGATGCCGTAGGCACCCACGGCGAGGTCGCCGCCGTAGCGTATGAGCTGACGGTTGAGGAGGGCGACGACAAAGGAGGCGGCAAAGTTCATCAGGAAGGGGCTCATGCCTATGAGCAGCACGTTGCGGAAGATATAGAGCTTGGGGGCCCATGCGTGGCGCTTGAAGCGGATGAAGCTCTTGGGGCTGACGAAGTGAAGCACCGCGACAACGGCGGTCGAGGCCATGGAGAGAGTTGTGGCCCATGCTGCACCGGCGATGCCAAGACCGAGGACGCTGATGAAGATAGCGTCGAGGAAGATGTTGAGTACCGCGCCGCCGGCCATGATCCACATGCTCTTGGTGGGGTATCCGCTGGCGCGTATCAGGCCGGTGAGGTTGAAAGTCATGGTGGTGAGGAACATGCCCGGAAGGACTATCTGCATGTACTCGCGGGCATAGCCGATGGTGTCGAGCGAGGCGCCGAAGAGTTCAAGGATGCGATCCATGAAGAGGTAGCCGCCGGTGACGAAGAGGAAGCCGAAGAAGAAGGTGAGCAGCATGCTGTTGCCCAGAATCTTCTCGGCCCAGCGCACGTCCTTGCGGCCGAGCACTATGCTCATGCGGCTTGAGGCGCCGACGCCGACGAGGGAACCGAGGGCATGGATGATGTTCATTATCGGCAGCGTGATGGCGAGGCCGGCGATGGCCAGCGCACCCACATACTGTCCAAGGAAGACGCGGTCGACAATGTTGTAGATAGAGGCCACCACCTGGGTGATGACGGCAGGCAGGGCGTACTGCAACAGCAGCGCACCTACAGGCTTGGTCTCCAGCTCTCTGATGTTATCCATGCGATTAGAAGAAGTAGCCTATGTTGAAGTAGGCGCTGGCGCGTTTGGTGACGTCGTTCCACATAAGGTCGAAGGAGATGGGTCCGATGAGCGACTTGTAGGCGACCTCGAGGCCAAAGCCCCTGACCCACCTCTGAGTATTCGGCATATATGTTTCAAAATCGTAATCGGGCTCATCCCAATAGTAAGTGTCGCTATTGGGCCAGGTCTCGAAGAAGTAGAAATGTTTTGGGCTATTAAAGAGGGATTTGGTATAGAGGACGTTGGCTATGGCCGAAACAAAGAAGTTCTTGCCTATGCGGTAACGCAGGTCAATACGGCCGAGGGCCATCAGGTTGTTGGCAATCATGGGGCCGGGGATGCCAATGAAGGCGAACTGCTGGTCGACATAACGGTGGTCGAAAGCGCCTCCGAACATGTTTTCATGGTATGGCAGATTGGAACTATAGTCGCGGTCGAAGAAGACACGGGCGCCGGCCGATGGCAGAATGGAGAAGCGAGAACCGATGCTGATGGCGGACTTGACATAGCTGCGAGCCGTCTTGAACGCAGGATACTGGATAGCTGCAGGATACTCAATCTCATCAAGCAGATCGCCTACCTCATCGTAGATGTAGGTCGGATACGGTTTGGCGTATAAGTAACGCACCTCTCCTTCCAGGCCCATGGCGATACCCTTGGTGGGGAAGTAGGCATCATCACGGTTGTCGAAATCCAACGAGGCGAAGAGGCCTATCGTGGTGCTACGGTAATCGCTGCCGTCCAACTCAAAGAGACTGCGGTTGCGAATGTAATCGGGATTGACTACAGTATGCCCGATACCGCCTATTTTAAAGGTTAAGCCTGGAATGTTTGAGTAGCTGTAATAGAGGCGCAGGCGTTGCTGCACAGCCTCGTAGCTGTACGTAGTGCTGTTGCGCAATGCAAACTGGACCTGCGAGAGCTTGTAGTCGAGGTTGAAGTCGCCGAAAGAACCGGTGGACCACATCACTCGGCCATCGATACCGAAGTTATAAGTGAAATCAATGTCGAGCAGAGCCTTAAAACCCATCGGCCGCAGTTCGTTGTAGCCGAAATGGAAGAGGATGGCAGCGCTCTCCTCGGTGTCGAAACGGAAGCCAAAACCGATGCGGTGGGGCTTGGCGGGTTCGAGGGTGACCTCAAGGTCGTACACATCGTCGGCGCCGGTTTTTCTGAGGATGTAATGGACATTCTTGTAGACACCCGTGCCGCGCATGGCGCTGACGAAGGCTTCTAAGTCGTCGACGGTGCAGATGCCCCTGCGCACGATATTGTTGGTGGAATTAAGCAGTCGCATGTCTCGTCCGGAGACGCCGTGATAGTGCACCTGGCGCAATTGCACGGAGTCACCCTCGAGAATCTTGGTGGCACGAGGCGATTGGAGGTGCTTGCCGGAGTGGCCGTATTTATCCAGACGCTCCTTAATAGCCTGCAGTTCGGTATGGTGCTCGGCAGCTTGACGATAGCCACGCGCGACAAGGGAGTCGATACTCTCGGCGGTGAAGCTGAGCATGTTGTAGCCCGACACATCGGGATGGATATACACGTCGCACATATCGCGGTGCTGGTATCTGTCACCCTTGGTGGAGAGGGCCATATACTGCGACAGCATCTGAGGCAGCGACTGCAGCTTGCTGGCATTGTCGGCGAGGTCGCCGGCCACCTCGACACCGATGACGATGTCTGCTCCCATGCGTTTGCAGACGTCGACGGGGAAGTTGTTGACCAAGCCGCCGTCGGCGAGCAGGTATTTACCCCACTTCACAGGAGAGAAGATGCCGGGGATTGCCATACTGGAGCGGATGGCCATGGGGAAAGAGCCGCTGTGTATCACCACAGAGTCGCCGGTGATGATGTCCGTAGCCACGCAGGCATAGGGGATGGGCAATTTGTTGAAGTCCATGGAGTCGGTGTAGCCGACGCTGAGGCGACCGAAGAGGTTCTGTATGTTGCTGCTGTTGATGAGCGATGCCGGGAGCGAGTTGATGAGGTTTTCGCGGGCATAACCCATATCGCCGGAGCCGAAAGGTACCGACAGCAATTCACGGTCGGCATAAAAGCGCTGTTCGTTGGAGAGAAGCCGACGCTCTATAGCATTGGACATCAAGCGTGTCCAGTCGACGCTGGAGATAACCGAGGTAAGCTCGTCGGGTTCGTAGCCGAGGGCATAAAGACCGCCGATGATGGAGCCCATGCTGGTACCAGTGACAAAACTCACCGGTATACCCATCTCCTCAAGGTATTTGAGCACACCGATATGTGCGGCCCCCTTGGCGCCACCGCCGCCGAGCACCACGCCGACGCGCGGGCCATGATAGGTCTGCAGGCTGTCGGCCTGCCGCCTGACAAAGGTCTGCGTCTGCGCGGAGAGCGAGAATGCCACGAGGATGGCAAATACGATTGTGATATATCTTTTCATAATATTATGGTGTAATATTCTCAGAAATTAAAGACAGCCATTGCCATGAGCTTCCAGTTCATCATGAGGGTGGAGAAGTCAAGGTCGCGGAGGTTGTCGCCCTGTTTCAGGTCGGCTGCCGTTAGACCACTCTCGCTACGGAAATAGTAGAGGTTGTGCGAGTATTGCAGGCTGAAGTACCAACGGCTCAGGGAATAGGCCAATGCAAGGCTGCCGTTGGCGTTGGGGGATATGGGGCAGCTCAGCACTATGTTGTCGCTTCCGGCCTGAACGGGGGTGGCTATAAAAGTGTTATTGACAGAAAGCAAGGCGAAGATTGTGGCGTTGAGGGTGAGGTTGCGGAGACCTTTGCCTTTGGGACCTGTAGGGTCGCGGTGGAAGAAGACGAAGTTGTGGGAGTAGCCGACGCCGGCACTGGCCTGCAGGAACATATAGCTGCGGATGCCGGAGTTGTTGAATATCTCATCGTCCTCGGCACACGTCATACCGGTGAGATGCATGTTGCCGCTAATCAGCATCGAGCCCGCCGACCGACGCTGCACCATGCTGCACTTGTAGGCCGCCGTGTAGGCGAACTTGCTGCGGTTGAGCGACCAATAGGCGTCGAGACCCACACGGTAGATATTGCATGGGCTGTTTGACAGACGGAGATAATTGCCGTAGTAGCGGCTGGTGTCATCAGCTATGGTGACCTCGTTGTAGGCATAGCTGTTGAGGCCATAGTAGCTGATGCCGATGCCCCACTTGTGGGCTCTGATGGCAAAGTTGAAGGTGCGGCTGGCCTTGTCGTCGGCGCCAAGGTTGATGCCGTAGCCCAAGCCAATATTGCCATAACCTATGCCAAAGCCTATACCGTTGCGCGCTTTGCCGTCGAACTCCATCACCGACTTGCCGCGCACCCATACACTGTCGGCATAGCCGAGCGACTTTGTGTTGATGTCGTAGTTCATGCTCATGGTGGTGGAGTAGCTCTGTCTGTTAAAGTTGCCGTCGACGGAGAAACAGGCGGGGCGCTGATAGATATAGCTGCTGTCAACGACGGAGCGGGATTTGAGCCATACCACCAAGGATTCCCATAAGTTCTGCGAAGTGGCAGAAAACGACAAGGCGCAAAGAACGAGTATTACAGAGAGTCTTTTCATTGCAGTTTGATGCGGTTTTGCAGCGCCATAAGCGCATTGTAGGCGATGAGTCCGTTGGCCAGTTCCAGGCTGCGCTCGTCGACTATAAGGTTGGGGCGGTGCAGGTTGCTGAAGGGAGTACCAGGTTCGTGGATGCCAATGCGGAAATAACAGGCAGGTATCTTCTGCGCAAAGAAAGCAAAGTCCTCGGCTGTCATGCGCAGGTCGAGCCACTCTACATTCTCCTCGCCGACATAGGCGCAAGCGTTGTCATGCACCTGCTGGGTGCAAGCGTCGTCATTGAAGACGTAGGGGTAGCCGTAGTCGATAAAGAGGTCACACTCGGCACCCATAGCTTCAGCCACTCCGGTGCTGATTTTGCGTATCTTCTCATGCGCCTCAAGACGCCACTTTTCGTCGAAGGTGCGGATGATGCCCTCCATCTTCACCGTGTCGGGGATGATGTTGGTGCGTCCACCCACCTCCTGTATCTTGCCTATGGTTAGTACCGTGGGCATCATGGGGGCGGCGTTGCGGCTTACCACCTGCTGCAGGGCGATGACTATATGGCTGGCCACCACGATGGGGTCGACGCTGAGGTGAGGCGTGGCACCGTGACCACCGAGCCCCTTGACGGTCCAGTAGAGTTCGTCGGTCGAAGCCATATACTTGCCTTTGCGCATGCCCACCTTGCCGCAGTCCATCTCCGGCAAGCAGTGGAAGGAGTAAATCTCGTTTGCTGTCACTTCGTCGAAGAGGCCGTCCTCCATCATCATGCGTGCACCGCCAGGGTATTTCTCCTCGCTGGGCTCGAAAATAAACATAAGGCTACCGCGTATATGCTCCTTCAGCTGCAACAGTATCTTGATGGCACCAAGGAGAGAGCAGGTGTGCATATCATGCCCACAAGCATGCATCACGCCGGGCTTCTCGCTGGCGAAGGGCAGCCCCGTGCATTCTGTTATGGGCAAGGCGTCATAGTCGGAGCGAAGCGCCACACAGTAGCTGTCTGGCTCGCAGCCACGCAGCATCGCCATAACGCCGGTCTTGCCGATACCTGTCTTAGGCTCCAGGCCCATCTCACGTAGCCGCTCGGCCACGAACTCCATGGTGCCGTACTCCTCCTGCGACAGGTCGGGGTGGCGGTGCATCCACCGACGCCACTCTATCACCTGCTCCCGCTGTGCGTGGGCCAGACCTTTTATTTCGTCGATAAGACTCATTTCACTTTAGGCTGCTTTTTACGAGCCTTTGCGCGGGCAAAGTATACGACAAAGAACACTATCAAGAAGATGCAGCCGCGCAGCACCTCAAGGATAAGCATATAGGCAGCAACGGCTCCAATGAAGAATACCAAAGCGGTCAATATGGCCCAGCCAAACTTGTGGTTGCGCATTGTGTCGGCCACAACTTTGCCGATAGCAAAGAGCGCCAGTACCAAAAGGACGATGAGCATTATCCAGGCGGCAACGACAACATCTATGAACCATGTGATTGCCACCACGGACGCGCCGAACAGCAGTATACCGAGTTCCCACTTCCACTCTTTCCACGGCTTATTGTCGACAAAGCCCGACTCGACGGTAAGCTGGGCGGTTGTCTGCATCACAGCGTTGAGGAGGCAGTAGATGACGTGTGACAGCAGCACCCACGACAAGATTGCCAACGGCCAGCCAACATTGCCGGGACGGCAGAACCAGCCGATACTGGGCTGTCCCATAGCAGCGCCTTCCTTAAGGATAGGCATACCTGACTGGAAGCAATAGTAGAACACGGCCACCAGCGACAGGCCCAGCAGGACATACACTTTGGGATAGTGCCGCTGCTGGTCGCGGTAACGTATCAGGTTGTTGAAGACATCCATCACCTCGACGAGGACAAAGATAATCAACAACTGCACCAGCGGCGACAATCCAAGCGGATTGCCATGATGGATGTTCATCAAATCGGCCACATTCTGTATGGGGCTATTCTCTGCAATGTACTGAACGATATTCATGGCTTATGTTTTTATTGTTTCTTTATGCTTATCACGGTGCCCTTGCCGTCAATGATTTCTATGGGCTGTCCGTCGGCCACCTCGGGGGCGAACGTGAGGCTTGTGCACAGCGTCTCGGTGCAGATGTAGTCGCGATGGCGCTCAATGGCGGCATTCCATTCGCTGTCCTGCAGCACGATGACGATGCGGTCGGTGACCTCGAAGCCTTCCTTGCGGATGTTCTGGATGCGGTTCACAAGCTCGCGAGCGATGCCTTCGTCCACTAACTCGGGGGTGAGCTGTATGTCGAGGGCTACGGTGAGACTTCCGTCGTTGGCCACCACCCAGCCGGGGATGTCCTGCGTGGCAATCTCCACGTCGCTGATGAGCACCTCGCAGTCCTGACCGTCGACGCTGACCGTGCAGCGACCTTCGGCCTCGAGGGCGTTGATCTGCTTCTGGTCGAACGCCATGATGGCGGCGCCGAGGGCCTTCATCACCTTGCCGTAGCGCGGGCCGAGGGTCTTGAAGTTAGGCTTGATTTTCTTAACCAGCAGGTCGTTGTCGGCAGCAAGGAACTCAATCTCCTTGACGTTGAGCTCGGAGCAGATAAGGTGCTGCACACGCTCGATCTGGGCACGCATGGCCTCATCGCGCACGGGGATGACAATCTTCTGCAGCGGCTGACGCACACGCAGGTTGCTCTTCTTGCGCAGGCCGAGCACCATGGAGCAGATCTTCTGTGCCAGCTGCATGCGCTCTTCGAGGCTCTTGTCTATCATCTCCTCGTGCACCTCGGGGAAGCCGAGATGGTGCACGCTCTCCACGTTGTGACGTTTGGTGACAGCGTTGAGGTCGAGGAACACGCGCTCGCTGAAGAAGGGCGCTATCGGGGCCATAAGGCGACTGAGTGTCTCGAGACAGGTGTAGAGCGTCTGGTAGGCGCTGACCTTGTCGTCACTCATCTCGCCACGCCAGAAACGACGGCGGCAGAGACGCACATACCAGTTGCTGAGGTAGGCGTCGACGAAGGTGTCGATGGCGCGGCCGGCACGTGTGGGCTCATAGTCCTCCATGGCCTCGCCGACGGTCTTCACCAGCGTGTTGAGCTCCGAGAGTATCCAGCGGTCAATCTCGGGCCGCTCGGCGATGGGCAGGTCTTTCTGCGAATAGTCGAAGCCGTCGAGATTGGCGTAGAGCGCGAAGAAGCTGTAGGTGTTGTAGAGCGTGCCGAACAGCTTGCGGCGCACCTCGTCTACACCCTCCACGTCGAACTTCAGGTTGTCCCAAGGCTGGCTGTTGGTAATCATATACCAGCGGGTGGCGTCGGGACCGTATTTGCCGAGAGTCTCGAAGGGGTCGACGGCGTTGCCGAGGCGCTTGGACATCTTGTTGCCGTTCTTGTCGAGCACCAGGCCGTTGCTGATGACGTTCTTGAACGCCACCGAGTCGAAGCACATGGTGGCGATGGCGTGTAGCGTGTAGAACCAGCCGCGTGTCTGGTCGACGCCCTCGGCGATGAAGTCGGCCGGGAACTCGGTGGCCTTCAGAGGCTCGCCCATATAGTGTATCTGGGCATAAGGCATGGCACCGCTGTCGAACCACACGTCTATCAGGTCGGGCTCTCGGCGCATGGGCTTGCCGCTGTCGCTGACGAGGACGACGTTGTCGATATAAGGACGGTGCAGGTCGAACTTGGTGTAGTCTTCCGCGGCGTAGGGGTTCTCTTTCATGAGGCCGGCGGCAATGGCTTTGTCAATCTCCTTGCGGAGCTCGGCGACGCTGCCTATGCACTTCTCCTCTTTGCCGTCCTCGGTGCGCCAGATGGGCAGCGGGGTGCCCCAGTAGCGGCTGCGCGAGAGGTTCCAGTCGACGATATTCTCCAACCAGTTGCCGAAGCGGCCGCTGCCGGTGGCCTCGGGCTTCCAGTTGATGGTCTTGTTGAGCTCAATCATGCGGTCCTTGAGGGCCGTGGTGCGGATAAACCAGCTGTCAAGCGGATAATAGAGTACGGGCTTGTCGGTACGCCAGCAATGCGGGTAACTATGGGTGTGCTTCTCACTCTTGAAGAGCTTGCCCTGTTCCTTGAGCATGATGACCAGCTCAACGTCGAGACTCATGTCCTTCTCGCCCTTGGTGGGGTCGTAGGCATTCTTGACGAACTTGCCGGCATACTTGCCGTAAGCCTCCTCGTCGACGTTGGCCTTCACCCATTCGGGGTCAAGGTCCTCTATCGGGGCAAAGCGGCCACGCTTGTCGACCATAGGCAGCTGCTTGCCGTCGCGGTCGAAGAGCAGCAGGTCGCCGATGCCGGCCTTCTTGGCCACACGGGCGTCGTCGGCACCGAAGGTAGGCGCAATATGCACTATGCCGGTACCGTCCTCGGTGGTCACGTAGTCGCCAAGGATGATGCGGAAGCTGCCTTTATCGGACACCTCGGTGGGCTTCACCCACGGTATCAGCTGCTCGTAGCGCATGCCCTCAAGTGCGGTGCCCTTGCACTCGGCCACAATCTTGTATTCAGGGCTCTTGCCCTCGGGGAACATCGAACCCACCAAAGCCTTGGCCATGATGATGCGGCAAGGCGTCTCCTTGTAGGGATGCGTGGTCTCGAGGGTCACGTAGTCGATATTGGGGCCAACGCAGAGGGCCGTGTTGCTAGGCAACGTCCAAGGCGTGGTTGTCCAGGCGATGGCGTAGGTGTCGACCTGGTCGCAAAGCTTGAACATAGCCACACAGGTGGTATCCTTCACGTCGCGATAGCAGCCGGGCATATTCAGCTCGTGGCTCGAGAGGCCGGTACCCGCAGCAGGGCTGTATGGCTGTATGGTGTAGCCTTTGTATAGCAAGCCCTTGTCGTAGAGTTTCTTCAGCAGGAACCACAGAGTCTCGATATACTCGTTGTTGAAGGTGATGTAGGGGTTCTTGAGGTCGACCCAGTAGCCCATCACGCGCGTCAGCTCATCCCACAACTCCTTGTATTTCATTACCTCCTCGCGGCAGGCGCGGTTGTAGTCGTCCACACTTATCTTCTTGCCGATGTCCTCCTTGGTGATGCCGAGGTTCTTCTCAACGCCAAGCTCCACGGGCAGGCCGTGGGTGTCCCAGCCAGCCTTGCGGTCCACGAAGTAGCCCTTCTGCGCCTTGTAGCGGCAGAAGACATCCTTGATGGTGCGGGCCATCACGTGGTGTATGCCAGGCTTGCCGTTGGCCGACGGGGGACCGTCATAGAATACGTATGCCGGATGCCCTTCGGTCAGCTTCTGTCCCTTCTCAAAGATAGCGTTATCCTCCCAGTATCGGCGCACATCCTCGCCGATCTTGGTCAGGTTAAGCTGCTTATACTCATTATATGCCATATCTATATATTATATTATATACTTCTTTTGCGTTTACAATCAAAACGTTGCCCACTTCTGTCGACAACAACACAAAAAGCAAAAATACAAAAAATATGCAATCCAACAAAATATTTTTTTCAACGTACAACAATAAAAAACCTCCCGAGCAGAAACTGCACAGGAGGCCAAAACAAAAGCGTATGAAAAAAATTACTTTTGCGCGATTATTTCTTCTTCAGATATTCCTGAACATTGTCCGAAGGAACAATCTCTTCCTTGAACATGTAGGCGCCGGTCTTCTCGGAGCGGACCATGCGGATGACCTTTGCAAAACTCTTACCGGTAGAGGTCTTAAGGGTAGCAACAACTTTCTTTGCCATAGTCTAATGTCTCCTATTTTACTTGATTTCTTTGTGAACGGTGACCTTCTTCAGGAAGGGGTTGTACTTCTTCAGCTCCAGACGCTCCGGAGTGTTCTTTTTGTTCTTGGTGGTGATGTAACGGCTCATGCCGGCAACACCGCTGTTCTTCTGCTCGGTGCACTCGAGGATAACCTGCACACGTGCGTCTTTATTTTTCTTTGCCATGACTGTTATTGTTTTTCTTCGTTATCTGACTGATACCCAAAACGAAAAGAGCATCAACAATTCATTATTGGGCACTCAAATCGGCTGCAAAGATACAACCTTTTTTGAAACTGACAAAATTTTTCTGATTTATTTTATAAAAATCCGCCCCTACTATTTAATTATAAGACGCACTACCCTTCTTCCCGCCTAAACCCCACCTAAACGGCTACTAAACGGCTACTAAACCCGTCCTAAACGGCCACAACACCCCATGCAAAACCAACTCCTAAATCACAACTCCAAACTCCAAACCGAAACGCCGTTCCTACAGTATTTCTTCAGTAGTATTTCAGCGTCCAACTGAAGAACTACAGAAGAAGTATCGTTGAAATACTGAAGAACTGCCGTAACGGCTCCGAAGGGAAACGTTCTTGATTGGGTCGGAGTCAGGTTGGAATCAAGTGTGTTTCGGGCGTGACAACAAGGCGAAAACGAGAGTTTTAACCGCTATTGTTGATAAGTTATAATATATTTAGGCTGCGGAACGGGATTTTTTGTGTATCTTTGCATGATGAAATCAAATGCTCAAGAGGTGGAAAATGCTGATTACAACCCAGAGGCCATAGGGCCGAAATTCATTGATTTAGAGAAGATACTCGCCGCCAAGAAGGTCAAGGTGCCGGGTTTGGTGAGACGGTGGATGGAACGGTTGCTGCACGTGAAAGAGATCAACGCGGGCATCTACGAGAACCGCCACCTGCACGGCATACCCTTCGCCCAGAAGTTCATCGAAGGCACCGAACCGCACAATCTGGGCATCACGATAAAGACCCGCGGCATGGACAACATCCCCGCCGAAGGCAACCAGATGATTGTGGGCAACCACCCGCTGGGTGGCCCCGACGGCATTGCGCTGATGACCGCCGTGGGACGCGTGAGGACAGATATCAAATTCCCCGTCAACGACTTCCTGTGCTACATCCCGGGCCTGAAGGAGCTGTTTGTGCCCATAGACAAGGTGAACAAGACACGCGCGCTGGCGCAACTGGAGGAGGCCTTCGCCGCCGACACGATGCTGCTCTACTACCCCGCCGGCATGTGTTCGCGCCTGCAAAAGGGCGAGATAATGGACCTGGAGTGGAAGGTCACATTCATCAAGAAGTGCGTGATGTACCACCGCGACGTGGTGCCGGCCTACACCGAGGCGCGCAACCGAATGAGCTTCTACCGCATCGCCAACATCCGCAAGAGCCTCGGGGTGAAGTTCAACTTCGAGATGGCGCTGCTGCCGGCCGAGATGTTCGCCCAGCGCGGCAAGACGCTGACGATAACCTTTGGGCAGCCGATACCTTGGCAGACCTTCGACAACCGCCACACACCCGCCGAATGGGCACGCATGGTGAAGGAGCACGTGTACAGGCTTAAGGGCAACCCCGAGGCGGTGTTCAGCGTTTAACGTTCAACTTACAGACAACAACGATATGGATTTAAGCTACATAATACCACCGGTGGACCGCGAGCTCATCAAGAAAGAGCTCAAGCAGAAGCATTTCCTGCGCAAGACGAACCGCGGCAACAAGGAGATTTACATCACCACGGCGCACCTGTCGCCCAACATCATGCGCGAAATCGGGCGTCTGCGCGAGCTGAGTTTCGCCCTCGACGGCGGCGGCACGGGCAAGGATTGCGACATTGACGAGTTCGACACGATGCCCGAGCCCCACTGCTTCAAGCAGCTCTTCGTGTGGAGCCCCGAGGACGAGGAAATCGTGGGCGGCTACCGTTTCATCCACGGCAGCAACATGTTCACGCGCAACGACGGCACGATAGCGACACCGACATCGGAGTTGTTCCAGTACAGCGACCACTTCATCAACGACATCCTGCCCTACACGCTGGAGCTGGGCCGCGCCTTCGTGCAGCCAGCCTTCCAGCCGGGCAACGACATGCGCAAGGGCCTCTACTCGCTCGACAACCTGTGGGACGGCATTGGCGGCCTGGCGCTGGAGATACCGGAAACACTTTATTTCTTCGGCAAGATAACTATGTATCCGCAGATGAACCGCCGCGCCAAAGAGATGATACTCTACTTCCTGCAGAAACACTTCCCCGACCGCGACGGGCTGGTGTGGCCCTACAAGGCGATGGAGATAGAGAGCGACTTCAACGAACTGCACGCCATCTTCAACGGACGCAACTACAAGGAGGACTACCAGATACTGCTACACCACGTGCGCGAGCTGGGGAGCACCGTGCCGGCGATGATCAACGCCTACATGAACCTCTCGCCCACGATGCGCTGCTTCGGTACGGCGATGAACCACGAATTCGGCGAGACCGACGAGACAGGCATACTGGTGACCATCAACGACATAAAGCCAGACAAGAGGGAGCGCTACATTGAGTCGTACGACATCAAGAACCGCATACTGGACCGCATACACCTGTTCAAGACCACCGCCAAGCGGATGCCTTGGTGGCGCCAGACCTCGGACCAGGAGGACGCCGTGTTGCGCGAGTTGCGCGAACTCAAGGATCGCCAGCGCATGCGTGAAGAACTGCGCGAGAAACAGAAAGAGCTCAAACTGGAGCTGAAGAACATCAAAAAAGCACGTCGACGCCTTAACAGAGACCAGCAGGATGAAGATTAACAGCGCAGTGTTCACGGTGAGTAGTCCCAACTACCGCAAGTGCCCGCAGGACGGACGCCCGGAGTATGCATTCATAGGGCGCAGCAACGTAGGCAAGTCGTCGCTGATAAACATGCTCACCGGCGTCAAAGGACTGGCCAAGACCAGCGGCCGTCCCGGCAAGACACAGCTGATAAACCACTTCCTTGTGGTCAGCGAAGTAGAGCGAGCCAACCACAAGGAAGTGAACGAATGGTACCTGGTAGACCTGCCCGGCTACGGCTATGCGCGCACCAGCAAGAGCAGCCGCGACGCCTGGGGAACCATGATGCGCGACTATTTCCTGCACCGCGAACAACTGACGAACACCTACGTGCTGGTGGACAGCCGCCTGAAACCGCAGCGCATCGACCTTGAATTCATCGAATTCCTCGGCCAGAACGGAGTGCCGCTGACCATAGTGTTCACCAAGACCGACAAAGAAAAGCAACGCGAAGTGATGGGCAACATAAAACTCATGAAACAGGAGCTGGCGCAGATGTGGGAGGAACTGCCGCCAATGCTGCTCACCTCGTCGGCCACAGGCTACGGCCGCGACGCTCTGCTCGACCAGATAGAAACTATAAACCTAAGCTTAAGAAACTAAATGAAGAAACTACTACACGCAGCAATGCTGCTCACATTCACTATGATCACGGCCGCCACAGCCGCCGGACAGGCTACGGCCGACCTCGAGAAGCTTGTCAACCAGACCCGCCGTGAGGCCGGCATGCGCAACGGCGTCCTGTCGGTGTGCGTCTACAACGCCACAACAGGCAAACAGATATACAGCCACAACGCCGAAATGTCGGTGACACCGGCATCAACGCAGAAACTCGTCACTACCGGCGTGGGGTTCGCCATGCTCGGCGGCGAGTTCCGCTTCACCACCAAGATGAACGCACGGGGCGAGATAGACCGTGACGGCGTGCTGCACGGCAACCTCTACATCACCGGCGGCGGCGACCCACTGCTGGGCTCCTACCGCTACCGTCAGACGATGCCCGACACCCTGTTCGAAGGCTGGACAAAAGCGCTGAAGAAGAAAGGCATACGCCGCATCGACGGACGTGTATGCTACAATGTAAACATCTTCGACGAGCAGCCGCTGCACGACAGCTGGCAGTGGGGCGACATCGGCAACTACTACGCCGCCGGTGTCAGCGGCCTGAACTTCCACGAGAACATGTACTTCGTGTACTTCAACGCCGGCAAGAAGCTTGGCTACCCAGCCTCGGTGGCGCGCACAGTGCCCAAGAACATTGACATACACGGGGCGTCGGAGGTAACAACCGCCGGCGAGAATACCGGCGACCAAGTCATAGTATACGGCAGCCCGACAGGCAAGGAACGCATATACCGCGGCACTGTGCCGCTGGGCAAGAACGATTTCGCCGTGCGCGCCGCCATGCCCAACCCCGCCAAGACCTGCGCCGACCTCTTCTCGTCGTACCTTCGCACCCACGGCGTGGGCGTGTCGTCAAACTCAATGCAAGTCTACACGGTGCCAGACAGCCTGCGGTCCATACTCGACTACCGCAGCTCCTCATACTACACCATCGCCCAATACACCAACCTGACGAGCAACAACATCTACGCCGAGAGCATCTTCAAGTACCTTGGCTACTACAAATACGGCCTGGGGAGCTTCAAGAACGGGGCAAAAGCTGTGGAAGAATGGTTCAAAAGCAAAGGCCTCAACACCGAGGGTGTGCGCATTATCGACGGCAGCGGGTTGTCGCGCCTCAACCGGACCACCACCGACTTCATGTGCCGCTACCTGTCTGCCTTGAGCAAAGAGAGTTTCTTTGACGAGTTTCTGCAGACCATTGCCAAGGCCGGCGAGAACGGTACTGCCAAGAACCTGCTGCCGGGACTGCCCACAGGCATCACAGTACGCGTGAAGACCGGCTCCATGGACGGTGTGAAGTCATACGCCGGCTACGTCATAACGCCCCACGGACAGACGCTGGCATTCGCCATAGTGAGCAACAACCACGACGATTCGTCGCAGGATATCGCCGGCAAGCTAAACAAGATATTATACAAGATAGCCACGCTGTACTGAAAAAGAGAGAGGCGGCATCCACACAGGGTGCCGCCTCTTTTATATGCCAACCTCTTCCCTATCGGATAAGGAACGAAAACTTGTTGAAGTTCTTGAGGGCTATGCCTGTGCCGCGGGCGACAGCACGCAGGGGGTCTTCGGCTATGTGTACCTGAAGCTTTGTCTTGCTGCTGACACGCTGGTCGAGGCCACGTAGCAGCGCACCGCCACCGGCCAGATAGATACCCGTCTTGTAGATATCGGCGGCCAGCTCGGGAGGTGTGGCAGCGAGGGTGTCGAGAATAGCCTGCTCAATCTGCGCAATGGAGCGGTCGAGGGCATGGGCAATCTCCTTGTAGTTGACGCTAATCTCCTTGGGCAGACCCGTGAGGAGGTCGCGACCGAGGGTACGGAAGTCCTCGGGGGGGTCGGCGAGCTCGCTGACAGCAGCGCCGACGGCGATCTTCACCTTCTCGGCCATACGCACACCGATAATCATGTTGTGCTGACGCTTCATGTAGTCCACGACATTATCGTTGAACACGTCGCCTGCCACGCGGATGGAGTTGTTGCAGACGATGCCGCCGAGGGAGATGACGGCAATCTCGGCGGTACCACCTCCGATGTCGACAACCATGTGGCCCTCAGGCTGCAGCACGTCAATGCCGATACCGATAGCGGCGGCCATAGGCTCGTGAATCATACGTATCTCCTTGGCGCCAGCCTGCTCGGCGCTCTCGCGCACGGCGCGTTCCTCAACGTTGGTGATGCCGCTGGGGATGCAGATGACCATGCGCAGCGACGGCGGCAGGAACGAACGGTTGACATTAGTCATGCCGATAAGCTCGCGGATGAGGTGCTGGGCCATCTCGAAGTCGGCGATGACACCGCCGCGCAGCGGGCGCACAGTCTCAATGTTCTTGTTGTCGGTGCGGCCATCCATGCGCTGGGCCTCCTTGCCGACGGCTATCACCTTGTTGTTGTTGCGGTCATAGGCCACAATACTCGGCTCGTCGATGACCACCTGATCGTTGTATATGACAATGGAGTTGGCGGTGCCAAGGTCCATTGCTACCTCGCGGTTGAAGAATGATAACAATCCCATATCTTAGTGTTTAAAATGTCTTTTACCTGTAATTGCCATGCCCATGTGGTTTTTCTCGCAGTAGTCTATGCTGTCCTGGTCGTGGATGCTGCCGCCGGGATGGGCCACAGCGACGATGCCGGCCTCATGGGCTATCTCCACGCAGTCGGGGAAGGGGAAGAAAGCATCGCTGGCCATGACGGCACCGTCAAGGTCGAAGCCGAAGCTCTTAGCCTTGGCGATAGCCTGGCGCAGGGCGTCCACGCGGCTGGTCTGGCCCGTGCCGCTGGCGTAGAGCTGCTTGCCTTTGGCAAGGACTATGGCGTTGCTCTTGGTATGCTTGACGAGGATGGTGGCGAAAGCCAGGTCCTCGGCCTGCTGCTTGCTGATTTTGGTGCTGGTGACGCTCTTCTCCATCTCCTTGGCGGTAGGCACCACGTTGTCGCGGTCCTGCACCAGGACGCCGTTGAGCACCGAGCGGAACATCGGGTCGGCCATCTTGAAGCCCTTGCGGCGCAGGATGATGCGGTTCTTCTTGCCACGCAGCACTTCCAGCGCGTCGTCGTCATAGTCGGGAGCTATGCACACCTCGAAGAATATCTTGTGCATCTCGTCGGCCACTTCCTTGGTGACCTTCTGGTTGCAAATCAGCACTCCGCCGAAGGCGCTGACGGGGTCGCCGGCAAGGGCGTCCTTCCAAGCCTCGAGCAGCGTGGGGCGAACAGCCATGCCGCAGGCGTTGTTGTGCTTGAGGATGGCAAAGGCGGTCTGCCCAGCGAAGTCGTCGATGAGCGAACAGGCGGCGTCGATGTCGCCCAGGTTGTTGTAGCTTATCTCCTTGCCGTTGAGCTTGTCGAAGCAACCCTCAAGGTCGCCGTAGAAGACACCCTTCTGGTGGGGGTTCTCGCCGTAGCGCAACACCTCGGCATGCTTGCAGCTCTGCTTAAACACCGGCAACTGCTCCACACCGTTGAAGTGGTTGAAGATGGCCGTGTCGTAGTGGCTGCTGACATTGAAAGCGTAGGCGGCGAAGCGGTGGCGCTGCTCCAGCGTGGTGCAACCGTCCTGTTCCTGGTAGAGAGCCAGGAACTCCTTGTAGTAGTCGACGGCCGGTACAATAACCACGTCGTTGAAGTTCTTGGCGGCGGCGCGAATAAGGCTGATGCCGCCGATGTCTATCTTCTCAATGATATCCTGCTCCGAGGCGCCGCTGGCCACAGTCTGCTCGAAGGGGTAGAGGTCCACTATCACAAGGTCAATCTCCGGTATCTCGTATTCGGCCAACTGCTCGCCGTCGCTGAACATGTCGCGGCGCGAGAGTATGCCGCCGAACACCTTGGGGTGCAGGGTCTTCACACGGCCGCCGAGAATCGAGGGATAGCCGGTGAGGCTCTCAACAGCCACTGGCTCAACGCCGAGACCCTGAATAAACTTCTGCGTGCCACCCGTGCTGTAGATGGTGACACCATGTGCATCAAGAGCTTTTACGATGTCCTCCAAACCGTCCTTATAAAAGACCGAAATGAGGGCTGATTTTATGCGTTTGGGTTCCATATTGTTGTTTTTACATTATTGCACATCACTATAACCATCTGACATATTGCTGCTTGTACGCAACACTATGCCAAAGTTGACGTTTGCAAATATACAATTATTTTAAATATTTGCAAAAACTTTTTACAAACACCGCACCCTGCCGCCACAAGCCACCCGGCAGGGAGCCGGTACGGCATTTCAACCATCGTTCTTCAGTGCCACACTGAAGAACTACTGAAGAAATGACGTAGGAGCTCCGTAGAGACTAAATAGGGAAACGGCTACTAAACGGCTACAAGACGGCTACAAGACGGCTGGTAGACGGCAGCGGACGAAAGCTTTTTGCATCGCGATGAAAAAATTTTGAATTGTAAAAGTATTTTATTATCTTTGTGGTGACGATTTGATACGGAATATTTACACAAAAAACTAATCATTAAATACTTACAAACATGTACAAGATTACAAGACACCCTATTCTGGACATCCCCGAGGGCGAGGTATGCGAATTCATGTACGAGGGCCACAAGGTGCAGGCGGTCAAAGGCTACACCATCGCCAAAGCCCTTCATGAAGCAGGCTATCCCGTTCACAGTCACTCGCTTCAGGGCCGCAACCGCTCGCTGGAGTGCGGCATAGGCAAGTGCGGCGCCTGCGAGATGCTGGTGGACGGCAAAGTGCGCCGCATCTGCATCACGCCCGTCGACGGAGTGCGCGAGGTGCGCCTCATAGCCCACGAGGCCGACATGCCGGGTGTGACCTTCGAGGTACCTGCACGCCAGGAGTCCACGAACGCCCTCACCATATACAAGACCACCGTCGCCATCGTGGGCGCCGGTCCTGCCGGCCTGGCCTGCCGCGAGCAGCTGCAGAAGTTCGGCATCGACTGTCTGGTAATCGACAACAACGCCCGGATCGGCGGTCAGTTCAACATGCAGACCCACCAATTCTTCTTCTTCGAGCGCGAGAAGAAATACGGCGGCATGCGCGGCTTCGACATCGCCAAGACCCTCGCCGGCGACAGCCAGGAGGGCATACTGCTCAACAGCACGGTGTGGGACATCCTCGAAGGACCGCGCCTGGCGGTGAAGAACATCGTCAGCGGCGACATGGCCTACGTCGACGCGCAGTATCTCGTTGTGGCCACTGGCGCCGTGCCCTTCATGCCGGCCTTCGAGAACGACGACGTGCCGGGCGTATACACCGCCGCCGTCTTCCAGAAGATGATGAACCAGGAACACACCCTGCTGGGCAAGAGGGTGCTAACCGTAGGTGCCGGCAACATAGGCTACCTGACGTCATATCAGGGCATGCAGGCCGGAGCCACCATAAAGGCTATCATCGAGGCCATGCCCCGCGAAGGCGGCTTCCCCGTGCAGGCCAACCGTGTGCGCCGTCTCGGCATACCCATAATGACGGGCTACACGCTGGTGCGCGCCATCCCCAACGAAGACAAGACCGGCATCACAGGCGCCGTCATAGCCAAGTGCGAGAACTTCAAGGCTATACCCGGCACCGAGCAGGTCATAGACGACATCGACATCATCAACATCTGCACCGGTCTGGTGCCCGACAGCCAACTGCTCACCAAGGGCAAGGAACTCTTCGGCCACCACGTCTACGGCGTGGGCGACGCCGTACGCATCGGCGAGGGCACCAGCGCCGTGCTGCGTGGCCGTCAGGCAGCCTACGAGATCGCCAACGAAGCAGGCCTGCGCTACAACTACGACGAATACCTCGACATCTCGCGCCAATACATAGACTCTCAGCAGCACCCGATAAAACTGCTCGACAAGCCTAACCTGCCCACCGCCGAGCGCATGGCCGCCAAGCCATTCGTGCAGCTTGACTGCCTCTACGGCTTTGCATGCAACCCCTGCACCTTCAGCTGTCCGCAAGGCGCCATCAGCAAACCCACAACCAGCAGCACGCCGACAGTGGACTACAACAATTGCATAGGCTGCATGGCCTGCGTCAACCATTGCCCGGGCCTGGCCATCTTCGGCTACGACATGGCCAAAAACTGGTGCTTCCTACCCATCGAGTACGCGGTAGAGGACGGCACCGAGGTCTTCCTGGTGGACAACAACGGCCGCAAAATCGGCGAAGGCAAGGTAGAGAAAGTGCTCAAGAAGGACAACAAGACCAACGTGGCACGCGTGTTCGTGGCCCAGGTCGACGGCCCGATGACCGACATCAAGGGCTTCATAGCCAAAGACCGCTACCCCGAGCCGCTCAACATGAAGCCGCTCCACCCCGTGGAGGGCGAGACATATATCTGCCATTGTGAGGACATCACCGAGAAGCAACTCATCGACGTGGTGGGCGACCGCAAGTATATTTCGGTCGACGAGCTGAAACACATCACCCGCATGGGTATGGGCCCCTGTCGCGGCAAACGCTGCATAGCACGCGCCCGCCAGGTGCTGCGCGCCCACGGCGTGGAGGTGACGGGCGACGCCACCCCGCGCGCACCGTTGAGCAACCAAGTGTCGCTGGGCGATGTATATACTGAGGGCCGCAAGGAGGTGTATGTCTTCCCGAAGGGCAACGACGTGCAGAAAGAGGAAGTGAAGGTGTTCATCGCCGGCGGCGGCATCGCTGGCAGCGGCCTGTTCCGCTACTTCAGCGAGGCTGGTCTCAAGCCGGTGATGGTCAACTGGAGCCGCGGCGCCTCGTGGCGCAACATCGGCGGCGGCCGGCCGGCATTCAGCAACCCCGACATAGCCGACATAGCACAGCACAGCCACGAGATATTCAAAGGCATACAGGCCGTGCACAACATCAACTACAAGCCCACACACTATGTGAACCTGGTGCACGACGAGGCCACCTACAAGGCCCTCGACGCCAGCCGCGCATGGAGCGATGCCTACATGATAGACCGCAAGGACTTCAAAAAGGAAATATCGCCACTGTGGGACGACACGCGCGACACCTACAGCCACGCCCTCATCACACGAGACTGCTGGCAGGCTACGCCCGGACGCGTCATCGACTACATACGTGGCATCGGTGTGTCGCTCGGCGGCCGCTACTACGAGGACTGCGAGCTGCTATCGGTGTGGCGCAAGGGCGACAAGGTTGTGGCGCTGGTGCGCAACCACGAAGGCAAGTATGTGGAGTATACCTGCGGCCACTTCGTCAACGCCATGGGCTGGGGTGCCGAGAAGTTCACCGACATGCTGGGCATCGACACGGGCCTCTACCCCGTCAAGCACCAAGCCTTCATCACACGCCGTCTGCCCATGATGGGACCCAACGGCGGTCCGCTCGACATGATTATCGACCGCCGTCACTACAAGGGCTTCAGCGCTGTCTACGGTCAACAGTTCGAGCATACGGGCCAGATTATCGGCTGCGCTAGCCCCGACACCGACGCCTACGAGACGCGCCAGAACATCAAGTACAACAGCAAGGAGTTCCTTGAGATTGTCAGCCAGGTCTTCGCCGAATGGCTGCCAGGCCTGAAGGAAGTAAGCTTCCTGGCCTGCTGGGCCGGCCGCTACACCGAGCCGCGCTACATCGTCGACCCTGAGGTGGGCCTGCTCACCGGCCTGCGCGGACACGGATTCATGCTGGGTCAATACCTCGCCAAGCTGTATGTCGACAAATACCTGGGCCGCGAGGTGCCGGGCTACATGAAAGAGCTTGCCCTGAGTGGCCACGGCTTGAGCGAGAACGCCTTCAAGTAAGGCTCCGCAGCGCCTAAAACACAGGGCTCCGCAACGGTTGGTCGTTGCGGAGCCCTTTTCTCTTATCCTCTTGTCACATGCTTTCCTTCAGTATCTCCACCACCTCGTCGCGGGTGAGGGTGCGGTAGCCTACCGGCAGAATGAGGACGGCATCGGCCACAGCCTGCAGGTTCCCGTCGGTGACACCAAGCTCGCGCGAGTGCATCACCACACCGATTTCCTTCATCCACGCCTCAAGGCATGCCAAGCCTTCGGCGGCCACCTGCTCGTCGCTCTTGCCTTCGGGGCGCACACCCCATACATTCACGGCGAAGCGTACGAACTGGTGCAGGCCGTCATGCATCACACGACGGTAGTAGGGCAACGACACACAGGCCAGCGTCATGCCATGGGTGGCATCGGTGACTAGGCCTATGGCGTGGCCTATCTGGTGCACCTCCCAGTCGCCACCCTTGCCGCATTTGAGCAGGGT
Organism: uncultured Bacteroidales bacterium; assembly: GCA_900318275.1. Classification (GTDB taxonomy): domain Bacteria; phylum Bacteroidota; class Bacteroidia; order Bacteroidales; family P3; genus Colimorpha. Next base: position 28,430 of record ONJY01000021.1, read on the forward strand.
ATTGAGCGCCCAGGTGGCAGTCCACATAATGTTGGCGCGTGCCTCGTAGTCCTGCGGGTTCTTGGCGGCGATACGACTGCTGTGTATGAGCGACCGCATGAGACCCTCGTTGATATAGTCTGTGGTGCAGTCGGCCGTGCCGGCGAAATACTGCTCCATCAGATGGCTCATGATGTCAAAGAAGCCCGCCACCATCTGGTATTGCGGCACGGTCATGGTGAACCGCGGGTTGAGTATGGTGAACTTGGGGAACAGCTCCGTGCCGAACACTTTGCCGCGCTTGAAGCCATCCTTGCGGTTGGTAATCACGCTGCCACCGTTCATCTCGCTGCCGGTGCCAACCATTGTGAGCACGGTGCCCACAGGGATTGTCTTGCAGTCGGGGCTGCCTTGGTTCACCCAGTATTTTTGCCATGGGTCCTCCTGGCAGTAGGCGCTGGCGCTGACGGCCTTGGCGTAGTCGATGGTGGAACCGCCGCCGACAGCCAGTATGAGGTCCACTTTGTTGTCACGAACCCTCTGGCACCCTTCGAGCACTTTCTCATAGGTGGGGTTGGGCATCACGCCGGAGTCCTCCACAACAGTCTTGCCAGCCTCTTTCAGGGCGGCGACGACAGCGTCGTAGATGCCGTTTTTCTTGATGCTGCCACCACCGTAGCTCAGCATCACCACGGGGCCGAAGGCCTTCAGCTCCTTTACAAGATAGTTCATTGCATCCTCGCCGAAGTGCAGGCGTGTGGGATTGCAGTAGGTGAAATTGCCGTTCATATTCTCTCTTTTGTTATGTTTGTCTCCTATCGTGAAGGTCACGACGCCAGTATCTTTGCCAGCAGCTTGGCGGCAGGCTGGTTGAGCCTGTGGCCGAACTTGTCGCACCAGTGCACCTCGTAGCCGAGCCTCTGCAGGGCTGCGGCGTTCTGCTTGGCAGGCTCGCGCCCCACCAGCTCGTCGTCGGTGGAGAAGAGCGCCACCATGCGTGCCGACGCCTTGGGTGTGCGCTGGTCGCGAACAGCCATGTAGCGCTTCACCAGCGGCTCGTCGATGGTGTACTCCGTAGCGCCATCCTCGCGCTCGCAGTGGAACGGATGCTTGCCGTAACCTATGCGGCGCAGGGTGGTTTCAATGTTGTAAGTCGGGTTTATGGCCACCTTGACGGCCTCGGGGGCGTCGAGGTAAAGCAGATACAGCCCACCCAGCGACGTGCCGGCTATGAGCGCCGGGGCGAAGACGTTGACATAGTCTTCCAGTATCGTCATCGCCGCCTCGGGTTCCACGGGCAGCTCGGGCGAGAGCCACTCGTAGCCGTCGAGGTAATGGCCCAGCGACGACCGCGTGCCGCTCTTGGCGCCGCTACCCATGCCGTGCACATACAGTGCATAGGGCAGCGGCTCGCTGTTGTATCCCTTCATTGTCCCCTGGTTACTATAATTTGTCATTCGTCCACTCCATCATCCTGGCGTAGAGCTCCGGGAAGCGCTTCTCGAGCGACACGGGGCGCCCGTTCTCCATGAAGCAATGGGTACTGGTGCCCGTGCAGACGGTGCGTCCGCCGCAGGTCATCACGTAGTTGATAACCAGCTTCAGGGCCGTGGTTTCGGCCACGCTGGGCGTAATCTCTATCACGTCCTTGAAGGTCGTCGAGTTTCGGTAGCGGCAGTCAACGGCCACCACGGGGGACACCACCCCCTCGGCCTCCATGCGCTCAAAGCCGTAGCCGAGCTGATCCATCCAATCCACACGCGCCTCTTCCATGAAGCGTATGTAGTTTGAGTGGTGCGTGATACCCATACGGTCGCACTCGTAGTACTTCACCTCGTGACGGTAAGGTCTGTTATCCATAATCTTCAAAGTTTTCAGTCGCCAAACTCTATGCCCACGCCCTTGGCGGTATGCACCAGACGGCTGTCGGGAGCCACGAGGTTCTGCTCGCGCACAGCCTCCTCCAGCGGTATGCCCACGATGTCTGGGTGATGGTAAGCCACCATCTGGCCAAAGCGCCCTTCCATGACGAACTCCATGGCGCGGACGCCGAACTCGGTGGCCAGCACACGGTCGAAGGCTATGGGGGTACCGCCGCGCTGCAGGTGGCCGAGGATGGTGTAGCGTATGTCGTGCTCCACACCGGCTTTTTTCAGGTCTGCTGCCAGCTGCTCGCCAACGCCACCCAGCTTGACATGCTGGTAGCCCACCTCGCCGGTTTCGGTGCCCGTCACCGTGCCGCCCTTGGGCATGGCGCCCTCGGCGACGACGATGATGCAGTAGCCGCGGCGCTTGTTGTAGCGCTGCTCTATCTTGGCCTTGACTTTCTCGATGTCATACGGTATCTCAGGTATCAGGCACACGTCGGCGCCGCCGGCGATGGCCGAGTGCAGGGCTATCCATCCCGCGTCGCGTCCCATGACCTCGAGTATGAACACACGGTTGTGGCTTGCCGCCGTGGTCACCAGCTTGTCGATGGCGTCGGTGCATATCTGCACAGCCGTCTGGAAACCAAAGGTGTAGTCGGTCAGCGACAGGTCGTTGTCGATAGTCTTCGGCACACCCACAATCTTGAGGCCCTTCTTGGCCAGCCCCAGCGAGATGCGCTGGCTGCCGTCGCCGCCGATGTTGATGACGGCGTCGACACCCATATACTGCAGCTTACGCAGCATCTCGTCGCTGCGGTCCACGGTGGTCCACATGCCGTCGGCCTGCTTCACCGGCCACGCAAAGGGGCCGCCCTTGTTGGTGGTACCAAGTATCGTACCACCCTGTATCTGAAGACCTTCAACGGTCTTCTCGTCGAGCATCACTATTTCCGTGGGCTCACGCAGCACGCCGTTGAACGACTCCACGCAGCCTATCACCTCCCAGTCGGAAGCCTGCGCGGCACGCTTCACCACGCCGCGTATCACAGCGTTCAAGCCCGGGCAGTCGCCGCCGCCGGTCAGTACCATCACTCTTTTCAATGCCATAATATCATGTTGTTTTCGGTTATCAATCTATCTTACAAATTATTACTCCGGCCTTCCGGCCGTTTCACCACCTACAAAGATAGTATTTTTTTCAATCCGCCAACTATTTTTAACATTTCACCCACCCCTCCCCCTCGGATTTCCTACTGAGCCCCTTCGGCATTTCTTCAGTAGTTCTTCAGTCGCGACTGAAGAACTACTGAAGAAGTGCCATAGGGGAGAGATACCAACAGCGTGGTGGATAAATATTTTTGTCGGTATGGAAAACAATTTGTATCTTTGCAGACAGATATATATAATAAAATGCAACTGAAGAAAGCCCGTACTGCACTGATTATAATGGCAGTAATGCTGTTTGTAGCCTGCGGCTACAGTCGGCCTGCCGATGCTGTAGCCCAGCAGACGGCACCCGTGGGGGCCGAACTGCCGTCCATCGCCGAGGGCGAGGACATCGTGCGCCACATCGGCTACACGGCCTCCTACAACCACACGACGCTGTGCCCCGACTGGGTGGCGTGGGAACTCACCGCCGACGAGGCCAACGGCGAGCTGAACGGCGACTTCAGCTTCAGCCGCGACCCGCAGGTAGACTTCCCCAAGGCCAGTCGCGAGGACTACAGCCGCAGCGGCTGGGACAAAGGCCACATGGCCCCGAGGGCCGACATGCGGTGGAGCCGGCAGGCTCTTGAAGAGAGCTACTACTTCACCAACATCTGCCCACAGGACCACGAGATGAACAGCCAGGCATGGCGCAAGATCGAGGAGCTGACACGCCGCATGGCGCGCCACCACGGCACCGTGCTGGTGGTCTGCGGCCCCATATACGACGGTGAGGAACAGCGACATATAGGTCCAGCCTGCGTGCATGTACCCGACCGTTTCTACAAGGCGCTGGCGGTGCCCACAGCCGACGGATGGCAGACGGTGGGCTTCGTGGTGGAGAACAGCCGTCAGAGCCTCAGCCCGCGGCAGTACGCCGTGAGCGTCGACAGCATAGAGGCGCTGGTCTCGGCCAGCCGCGGCAGGGCCACCGACCTCTTCCCCACCCTGCCCGAGGAGGCCGAGCAGACCTACGACTGGCAATTCTGGAACAGATAAACGACAAATAACAACAATATGAAAATAAGACACTTATTAATCCCGATGCTGGCCGTCACCATGATGGCTGCATGCAAGCAGAACCCCGAAACGACAGCCAACGAGACGACCGTCGACACCATGGCCACCGTGGCCGAGACCGAGGCCCCCGAGGCTGTGGAAGAGCAGCCCGCCGATCCCGTCAAAAGCCAGCAGACGAGCTACTTCGAGAACAAGGCGAACAAGGCCAGGCAGCAGAACACCGCGGCCACCAAAGCGTCAGAGCGCGGCAAGGCCGAGACCATCTACGTCGAGACCGACGGCGCGCAGGGACGCGTGTGGGGCCATGTGACCATGCGTGGCGACCGCGGCAACGGCACCATCCACGACTGGGACGAAAACACCCTCACCGTCAGCGTCACCCGTCACGGCAACGAACTCTTCGCCGTCGACCAGAACTCACGTCAGTATGTATTCAAACTGAAAAACAAATAAGAAAAGTCAACGCGTGCCGGAGGCACGCTCTCTCAATAACCCCGCACGATAGTGTGGGGATGTATGAAACAAAAATAAAACACAATAACAATGAAAACAACAGCAGAACTCCAGCAGATTGCAACGCAGGTGCGCCGCGACATTCTCCGTATGACCACCAATGCCAAGAGCGGCCACCCGGGCGGCTCGCTCGGCACCGCCGACTGGTTCGTGGCCATGAACTTCAACCTCATGGACTTCGACCCGAAGAACTTCACCATGAGCGGTGAGGGCGAGGACATGCTCTTCGTCAGCCAGGGCCACATCACGCCGGTCATATACAGCACCATGGCGCGCCGCGGTTACTTCCCCGTCGATGAGCTCAACAGCTTCCGCAAGTTCGGCACCCGCCTGCAGGGCCACCCCAGCACCGAGCACGGCCTGCCGGGCATCCGCATGGCCAGCGGCTCCCTCGGCCAGGGCATGAGCGTCGGCGTCGGTGCCGCCCTCGGCAAGAAGATGACGGGCGACAAGCACCTCGTTTATACCATGCACGGCGACGGTGAGCTCGAAGAAGGCCAGATTTGGGAGGCCGCCATGTTTGCTGGCGCCAAGCACGTAGACAACCTGATAGCCACCGTCGACTACAACAACCAGCAGATTGACGCCACGGTGGACGAGGTAATGACCCTCGGCGACCTCAAGGCCAAGTTCGAGAGCTTCCTCTGGAAGGTGGTGGTCATCGACAACGGCAACGACATGCAGCAGGTGCTCGACGGCATGGCCAAGGCCAAGCAGATGAGCGGTCAGGGCTCGCCCGTGTGCGTGCTGCTGAAGACCAAGATGGGCTTCGGCGTCGACTTCATGCAGGACACCAACAAGTACCACGGCTCGGTGCTCAGCGCCGACGACCTGCCCAAGGCTCTCGCACAGCTGCCCGAGACCCTCGGCGACTTCTGATTATTTCACACGAATGGCCATGAATAGTCATAAATTGTCATATATATTCATGATAATACATAGTCATTGACGGGAATTCATGTTAAAAAAAATGATGCGTAGAATATTCATATTTGCCGCGCTGTTGCTGCTCGGCGTCGCCGCGCAGGCGCAGCAGCCCGAGAAGACCCGCCTACTGCTCATCATGGACTGTTCCAACTCCATGTGGGACCACTGGCAGTCGGGCTCCAAGATCAAGGTGACGCAGCAGGTGTTGCTGTCGTTCCTCGACAGCATCTCGCGCCAGCACGACGTCGACGTGGCCCTCCGCGTCTTCGGCCACCTCAACAAGGAGCAGTTCGGCACACGCCTCGAGGTGCCCTTCGGCAGCGACAACATCTACCAGCTGCAGAGCAAGATCAAGACCCTCGTGCCGCAAGGCGGCTGCACGGCGGCGGCGGCGCTGACCGACGCGCTGAGTGACTTCCCGGCCACGGGCTCCAGCCGCAACCTGATACTCATCATCACCGACGGCATGGACGACTGCGACGCCGAGATATGCGACGTGGCGCGCCAGGTGCAGCTCAGCGGCGTGGTGGTGCAGACCTTCGTGCTCTGCATCGGCGGCAACCTGTCGGCCCACGCCTCGTGCGCCGGCAGCGTCTTCCCCGTGGTCAACGAGGAGGAATACTCCAAGACACTCTACGACATCTTCCGCCTCAGCGGCAAGAAGGCCAAGGTAGTGCTGAACATGGTGGACGCCACCGGCGACCTCTACGAGACCGAGCATCCCGTGGCCTTCTACGACCACCGCACTGGCGTCATCCGCCAGAGCACCATCTACAGCGTCGATAGTAAGCTGCGCCCCGACACGCTGCTGATGGACCCCCTGGTCACCTACGACATGGCCGTCTTCACCCACCCACCCCTGCGGCGCGAGGCCATGCAGTTCAGCATTGACCGCCCGAACAACGTCGACATCACGGTCAGCGAGGGTACCCTCAAGGTGCAGTACAGCGGCCAGCGGCCGCAATGGCAGCAGACCGCCGTTGACGTGATAGTACGCCGTGCCGGCAGCGGCGAGCGCGTGGCGGCGCAGGAGGTCGGCGAGAACGGCCAGTACCTCGCCGGACGCTATGACGTCGAGGTGCAGACCCTGCCCGTGACAACCCTGCGCGGCGTTGAAGTGCGCGGCAGTGCCGCCACCGAGCTCACGGTGCCCATGCCAGGCATGCTCATCCTCAGCAAGCCCAAGGGCATCACCACCGGCGCCATATTTAGATTAAGAGACGGCCAGGTGGAGTTCGCCACCGACCTCAACCCCAGCACCGCCGGCGAGCGCCTCCTGCTCCAGCCTGGCCAGTACGAACTGGTGCTGCACCCGCAGCAGGCCACAGCCTACAACAAGGTGCAGACACGCCGCTTCGTGATAGAAAGCAGCCAGACAACAAAAATACAATTCTGAAGATTATGACAAGACTGAGTGTGAACATCAACAAGGTAGCCACCATCCGCAATGCACGCGGTGGCAATGTCCCCAACGTAGTGCGCTTTGCACAGGACTGCGAGCGTTTCGGCGCACAGGGCATCACCGTGCATCCGCGTCCCGACGAGCGCCATATACGCTACCGCGACGTCTACGACCTCAAGCCCGTGGTGACCACGGAGTTTAACATAGAGGGCAACCCTAGAGGGGAACGCGACCATATGGGAGCGAACCCATCTAACTCGCAAAGCAAGCCCTACGGCTTTGTCGACTTGGTGAAGGAGATACGCCCCGCGCAGGTGACGCTGGTGCCCGATGCCGAAGGGGTGCTGACTTCCAACGCCGGCTGGGACACCGTGAAGAATCAGCAGTATTTGTGCGACATCGTCAAGGAATTCAAGGCCTGTAGCATACGCGTGAGCATCTTCATCGACGCCAACCCGCAGATGATAGAGATGGCCGCCAAGACCGGCACCGACCGCGTGGAACTCTACACCGAGAGCTATGCCAGCCACTACGCCGCCGGGCGCGAGGAAGCAATACGGCCCTTCGTGGAAGCCGCCAAGGTGGCGCGCGACTGTGGCCTCGGCCTCAACGCGGGGCACGACCTGTCGCTGGAGAACCTCGCCTACTTCCGCCAGCAGATACCATGGCTCGACGAGGTGAGCATCGGCCACGCCCTCATCTCCGACGCCCTCTACCTCGGCATCGAAGAGACCATCCACCGCTACCTGGAATGCCTGAAATAAAAGCAACCAGACAACATAATAGAATTAAACAAAAAACAACAATAACAATGACCCACTACGAAAAACAATCAAGCAAAGAGTTGCGCGCCGGCATGGGCGAAGGCCTGGTAGAGGCTGGCCGCAAGAACGAGAATGTCGTCGCCCTGAGCGCCGACGTGAAAGGCAGCGTCAAGATGGACGGCTTCGCCAAGGAATTCCCCGAGCGCTTCATCCAGTGCGGCATCGCCGAGGCCAACATGGTCGGCATCGCCGCCGGTCTGAGCCTCTGCGGCAAGGTGCCCTTCATCGGGGGCTTCGCCGAGTTCGTCACCGGCCGCGTCTATGACCAGATACGCCAGGTGGTGTGCTACTCAAACAAGAACGTCAAAATCTGCGGCTCGCACGCCGGCATCTCGCTCGGCGAGGACGGCGCCACGCACCAGACGATGGAGGACATCGCCCTGATGAAGGTGTTGCCCAACATGACCGTCCTCGTGCCCGCCGACTTCAACCAGGCCAAGGCCGCCACGCTGACCGCCGCCGAGCACGTCGGCCCCGTCTATCTGCGCCTCGGCCGCAGCAAGATGCCCTGCTTCCTGCCCGAGGGTGAGAAGTTCGAGATCGGCAAGGCCCAGCTGCTGAGCGAGGGCAAGGACGTGACCCTCTTCGCCTGCGGCCACCTTGTGTGGGAAGCCCTGCAGGCTGCCGAGCAGTTGGAGAAGGAAGGCATCAGCTGCGAGGTTATCAACATCCACACCATCAAGCCGCTCGACGTGGAGGCCATCGTGGCCAGCGCCCGCAAGACCCGCGCCGTCGTCACCTGCGAGGAGCACCTCTTCAACGGCGGCCTCGGCGACAGCGTGGCCCAGACCCTCGCCCTCCACTGCCCCACGCCGATGGAGTATGTGGCGGTGGATGACAAGTTCGGCGAGAGCGGCACCCCCGACGAGATGCTCACCAACTACCACCTCCGCGCCGCCGACATCATCGAGAAAGTGCATAAAGTATTAACCCGTAAATAATATTGATTGTATGAAAAAACCTTTTAAAAACGATTGGGTGAATTACATGCTGACCTTTGCCATATTTGTTGCGACTTTCATCCTTATGTGCGCAATTTTTGGTACTATTGGTGACAGCTGGAAAAGCACCATTTTCGGAGCACTGGTAGGTGGTGTCGTATTCACCGGGCTTTCACTTATCCCTAACAAAAAAGGCAAAAACAATGGATAATCCCTTCCCAAACTATCAGCGTTTCTGCCAGAGCTGCGGTATGCCGCTTACCGACGAGGTCACGAGCGACAATCCCGACTACTGCAAATACTGCCACGCCGACGGCCACTTCACGCAGGACTGCACGATGGACGAGATGATAGAGGTCTGCGTGCAGTTCCTCGACGAGTTCAACAAGAACACCGGCCTCAACCTCACCGCCGACGAGTACCGCGAGCAGCTCCGCCAATACTTCCCCACACTCAAGCGCTGGCAGAAGAAATAACCTCAGGGCAATATTGCGGAGCGGCGGCTTGCCGCCGCTCCACATACACACAGCACCCTCCGCTCCCGCCGAGGGTGCTATTTTTTCGGCCACTTGGCCTAGTATATCAACGATAGTTCGACGATACTTCGACGATAGTTTAACGATATCTATCGTTGATGTATCGTTGAAATATCGTTGAAGTATCGTTGAAATGACATTGAATAAGCACGAAATAAGCGTGTTATGCGGACAGTTTTTCGGAAGAGCACACCTTAATATAATATAAATGAATTTTCTACGTTATCTTTAAGTGCAAATTGCATCAATATGACCAAGGATAGCAACGGAATCAACCATACCGACAGCGAGGAACACCGCAGCCTCGTCGACTCAATGGCGCCGAGTTCAACCTGCCTGTGGAATTCGAGTTCGTAGTAGACTACCACTGGGACCTCGGCCACGACTGGTCGGAGGAGTTGCTGTAGCCCGCACCTGTGCGAGGTCAATTTGCAGACCTGCGACAGCCTTTTGCAATGGTGCGAGCCAAAATTACATAAAATCGACAACAGATTGAAGAACGACAACCAACACACAAACACGATGAAGAAGATATTGCTATTATGCGTGATGCTCTTCGCCCTCGCCGCCAATGCCCAGAATGTCTACAGACCATACAGGGAGTTTGTGTACAAGGTCACGGTAAGATGCGGGGACTCGGTGCATACGTCATACCTCAGCATGTGGGCGACGGACAGCGCGTTTGAGGCCGACGCATCGCAACGTCAACTCTTCTACGCCTATCACGACAACTATAACAAGGACAGCCTCGCCGCCGCGTGGCCGTACAAGGACAGGGTGGAATGCACGGGCATCATCGAGAACGACAAAAAGGTATGGATACATCCTCCGCGTTCGGGCGAGTTTGCCATGTTGGAGTATTTCCCGTTCCCTGAATTGCAGTTCCCAGCCATATGCAAACATAAGTATCGTCGCTCGTTCCTCGGTCACGTCGATTTCTTGGACAAGTTCATGTATCTTCGCTACAAGATGTCCATCGAGTGTCCTGCCAATTCCGACGATATATGGGTGTTCGGAGAATTCAACGGTAAGAGCGGGAAATGGGATGAGGAACTAATGTATGAGGATGAAACAGGTTTTTCTTTTATGGGGTTCTTTTACGATTCACCCATAGGTAAAAGCATTGTGTTAGAGCTGATAGATACTATTGAACATAAAACAACTGAAAAATAGGATGCACATAGCAGTCTTCTGCGGCTCGTCGATGCCGCGCAACAAGGAAATCGTCGAGGCTGCCGCCGTCCTCGGCCGCCGCATCGCACAGGAGGGGCACACCCTCGTCTATGGCGGAAGCAATCTCGGCCTCATGGGCGTCGTCAGCGGCGCGGCGCTGGAGGAGGGAGGCCGCGTCGTCGGCGTCATCCCCAACCTCTTCAGCGACGACATCATCCACTCGCAGCGCGTCACCGAGCTCGTCCGCGTCGGCTCCATGGCCGAGCGCAAGGAACGCATCCTCGCCCTCTGCGACGCCTTCATCGCCCTCCCCGGCGGCATCGGCACCATCGACGAAGTCTCCGAAGTCATGGTCATGAACCA
>ONJY01000008.1 GCA_900318275.1 uncultured Bacteroidales bacterium
GACCTCAGCACGCTGGAGGAGCATGCTATCACTACCGACGGCAAGGTGAACGAGGTGATCAACGGCACGACGGACTGGGTGTACGAGGAGGAGTTCGCCATCACCAAGGGCTTCGAGTGGAGCCCCGACTCGAAAAAGATTGCCTATATGCGCTTCGACGAGAGCAAGGTGAAAGAGTATAATATGCAGATGTGGGGATCCTTGTATCCTGAGGATTACAAGTACAAATACCCCAAGGCCGGCGAGGATAACAGCAAGGTGTCGCTACATGTGTACAACATCGAGACCAAAGGCCAGTTCACTCCTGTACTTGACGGACGCAGCACCACCGTGGCCGACGGCAAGTCGCAATGGGAGTATATCCCCCGCTTCCAATGGACCAATACCCCCGACGTGTTGGCCGTGATGGTCATGAACCGTCTGCAGAACACAATGGAAATACTGGCCGTAAATACCTCGAACAACGGCCTTAACAGCAACACAATAAGCAAGCTCTACGAGGAACAGTGCGACACCTACGTCGATGTGCCCGACACATGGCAGTTCATCACCGTGGGCAAGGGGAAGAAGGCCAAGGAGCAGATGCTCATCACCAGTGAGAAGGATGGCTACCGCCACATCTACCTCTACGGCATGGACGGCAAGCTGGTGAAGCAGGTGACCAGCGGCGAGTGGGAGGTGTGCGATGTCCCTGGCGTAGACGTGAAGAACCAACGCCTCTACTACACCAGCCGCGAGCATGGCGCAATCAACAAGAGCCTCTTCGTCATAGGCTTCGACGGCAAAAAGAAGAAATGCCTGAATTATAGCCAATCGAATATAATCAGCATATACCCCAACTTCATCGGCACCGATTACTCCTTCACCAAAAAGCGGCGGCACCTATAACGCCACCTTCAGCGATGGCTGCAAATACTACATCTGCACCTACAGCAATGCCAACATGGCACCGGCTTACACGCTGCATGACGCCAATGGCAAACTGATCAAAGTGCTGCAGGACAACGCTGACCTGCAAAAGAAGATGTCAGACTACGGCACCAGCCACAAGCAGTTCGGTACCTTCACCACCTCAACCGGCACCGAGCTGAACTGTTACACTATCAAGCCTGCCGACTTCAACGCCAACAAGCGCTACCCGGTGCTTATCTACGTCTACGGCGGTCCCGGCAACCAGCAGGTGAGCAACAGCTACGGCTACAGCGACTACTACTGGTACCACATGCTGGCCGAGATGGGCTATGTGGTCTTCTGCTTCGACGGTCGCGGTACGGGCGGCCGTGGTGCTCAGTTCAAGAAGCAGACCTACGGCGACCTGGGGCGCATGGAGTGCGAGGATGCAATAGAGGCTGCACGCTGGCTGGGCCAGCAGAGCTGGGTGGACAAAGACCGCATCGGCATCTGGGGCTGGAGCTTCGGCGGCTACCTGAGCACGCTGAGCCTGCTGAAGGGCAACGATGTGTTCAAGATGGCCATCGCTGTGGCCCCGGTGATGAACTGGCGCTACTATGACAACATATACACGGAGCGCTTCCTGGGCCTGCCGAAGGACAACGCCAAGGGGTACGACGAGAACTCGCCGCTGAACTTTGCCGAGCGGCTGCAGGGCAACTACCTGCTCATCCACGGCACCGGCGACGACAACGTGCACTTCCAGAACTCGGCCGAGATGGTGGAGAAGCTGGAGAATGCCGGCAAGCAGTTCGAGTTCCGCATCTACCCCAACAAGAACCACAGCATATACGACGCCACCGGCAACACAAGGCTCAACCTCTACCAGCTGATGACGGACTTCATAATGAGAAAACTATAATGCAATGAAAAAGATATTTCTATTGGGTTTAATGGGTTTGATGGGCATTATGGGCGCCCACGCGCAGCTCGACCTGGGAGCGCGCGCCAGCGTCGGCCTCGCCACCATCAGCGACGACCTCTCCACCAAGTCGCCCATCTTCGGCGCCGGAGTGGGCGGGTACCTGAACATAAACTTCACCAACACGGAAAGCGTGGCCGGACAGTTCCTGTATCTGCAGACGGGCCTTAACCTGAACCGCCGAGGGAGCAACTTCCACGAGGTGCTGGAGAACGAGAACACCATGAGCGTCCGTGACGGCTACTACCACGCCTACTACCTGCAGCTGCCGATACTGGTGGGCTTCCACATGGAGCTGCCCATACGCAGCTCGGGGCATGTGGTAGGCATCATAGCCGGACCTACTGTGAACCTTGGTCTGTTCGGGCGTTACAAGGACCGCATTGTGTCGCCCGGCAACCCGTCACCAGCGGCCAACTATGATAACAGCATCACCAATACGCCATCCATCACAATCACCGACAATATGTCCGATGCAGAGGTGGCGGCAGTGCGCGCCGCAGAGGTGGCGGCAAAAGCGGAAGCACGGCGACAACGCCAAGTATTCAACCACCTGCGTCGCCTTGACGTAGGCGTCATTGTGGGCCTCACCTACGAATACGGCCCGTGGAACGCCATGCTGTATGTGGACCACGGATTCATCGCCACGACAACAGAGCCCGACATACTGCGCATCATCACCCAGAGTGTGATGGGCGGCGACCAAGGCCTCAAGACAGACATACCAAGGGGCTTCAACACGGCCGTAATGATCGGCATAGGATACTCCTTTATTAATTCCAAGGACAGATAAATGGTAAGAGTAAGATTTGCCCCGTCACCCACGGGGCCACTGCACATCGGGGGCGTGCGCACAGCCCTCTACAACTACCTCTTCGCGCGCCAGAACGGCGGCAAGATGATACTGCGCATCGAGGACACCGACCAGACACGCTTTGTGCCGGGTGCAGAACAATACATCATCGAGGCCCTCGACTGGCTTGGCATAGAGTTTGACGAAGGCGTGCATATCGGCGGCCCCTACGGCCCCTACCGCCAAAGCGACCGCAAGCCCATGTACCGCCAGTATGCCGACCAGCTGATACGCGACGGCTGGGCCTACTACGCTTTCGACAAACCCGAAGCCCTCGACGCCAAGCGCAAGGAATACGAAGCACAGAAAAAGACCTTCCAGTACGACTGCACCACACGCGGCACTATGGACAACAGCCTCAGCCTGGGCATGGAGGAGGCGCAACGCCGCATAGACGCCGGCGAGCCATACGTGGTGCGCTTCATGTTCCCAGACGACATCAACATCACGGTACACGACCTGATACGTGGCGACGTGACGATGAACAGCCGTCTGCTGGACGACAAGGTGCTCTTCAAGAGCGACGGCATGCCCACCTACCACCTGGCCAACATCGTAGACGACCACACGATGGAGATAACCCACGTCATACGTGGCGAGGAATGGCTACCGAGTGCACCGCTGCACGTGATGCTCTACAAGGCTTTCGGCTGGCAGGCGCCGCAGTTCGCCCACCTGCCCCTGCTCCTCAAGCCCGAGGGCAACGGCAAGCTCAGCAAGCGCGATGGCGACCGTCTCGGATTCCCCGTCTTCCCACTTGAGTGGCACGATCCCAAGAGCGGTGAGGTGAGCAGCGGCTACCGCGAGCAGGGCTACCTGCCGCAGGCGGTGGTCAACATGCTGGCCCTCATGGGATGGAACCCAGGCACCGAGCAGGAGCTAATGAGCATGGACGAACTCATCAAACTCTTCAACATAGAGCATGTGAGCAAGAACGGTGCACGCTTCAACCTTGAGAAAGCCAAATGGTTCAACCACGAGTACTTCCAGACCCTCAGCGATGAGCAGGTAGCCGCCTACCTTGAGAAGCAGCTCGGCGAACGCGGCATCAGCGCCGACCACGACTATGTGGTGAAGGTGGCTGGCTTGATGAAGGAGCGCATCACCTTCCCCAGCGAGCTGTGGGACACCTGCAGCTACTTCTTTGTGGCACCGACGGAATACGACCCCGCCGCCATCAAGAAGCGCTGGAAAGCCGGCATGACCACCCATATGGCCAAGGTGATAGAGATACTCAACACAGTGTCATTCGAGTACGACGCCCTGCACCAGGCCATCCTCGAGGACTACATCAAGGGCAACGGCCTCAACATGGGCTCGGTGATGAACTCCCTGCGTCTCGCCGTGGTAGGCAAGACTGTGGGACCCGACATGCTGACGCTCGTCATGATGCTCGGCAAAGAGGAGACCGCACGCCGCGTGCAGCGTGCCATAGACACCATAGGAGAAGTAAGCGAACAATAAAAAAGACATACAATGAACATCAAGCACATTATCCTAACGACAGCGGCTTTGCTGACCCTCGGCATGACCGCCTGCAACAACAACGGAAAAGAAAACCCCGAAGCCACCCCCGTCGTCGCCCCTGAAGGCGGACTGAAGATAGCCTACGTAGACACCGACACGCTGATGGCCAAGTACCAGTATGCCATTGACCTAGAGGAAGAACTACGCGCCTACAAGGACCAGCAGGAGAAGTACTACCAGCAGCAGATGACGCAGTTCCAGACCGACTACAACAACTACCTGCAGACCGGTGCCAGCATGACTCTCACACAGCAGCAGGCAAAGGAGGCCGAGCTGAAGCAGCGCATGGAGAAGATGAGCACACTTGAGCAGGAACTCATGGCCAAAGTCGCCGAGCGTCAGCTGAGCGAGAACACCAAGTTGCTCAACGCCATTTTCGCCTTCATCCGCGAGTACAACGCCGCCAACCAGCAGTTCGACGTCATCCTGCGCAGGAGCTTCAACGACACGCCGGTGCTCTACGCCAACCCGGCAATGGACATCACCGACGAGATACTCGCCGGCCTGAATGAAGAATACAAGAACGTCAAGGGCAAGAAGTGATCAACGGCTGAAGCGCCCACGCAACTGTGTGAACGTCTGACGGCGCAAGAGGTAATACTCTATCAGCAAAGTACCCTGATACACTTGCGAGACAGCGTGTGGCTTAATGGCCGCACGCTTTTCTTTCAGCTCTTCACGCCACGCGCGGAACTCCTTGTGAGCCTTGCGTACGGCACGATACTCGCCCAAATGGCCTTCCATCATGAACTTCACCGCCGCAACACGGTCGAGGAACATGCGCAGCCGCAACACCTTGTCGCGCCGCTCGTCGGGCAGGTTCTTGTAGAGCATGGAGAGGTTGTTGCGGAAGTTCAGCTGTGTCTTGAAGGGATTGCTCTTCGGCAACGTGCCGCCACCCACATGGTATAGCTTCGACTGCGGACAGTAAGCCACCCTGTAGCCGGCATTGTGCACACGCCAGCAGAAGTCTATCTCCTCCATGTGGGCGAAGAAGTCGGCATCGAGGCCACCCAGCTCGCGCCACACACTGGCACGCACAAACATGGCGGCGCCTGTGGCCCAGAAGATATCGCAGTCGTCGTCATACTGCCCATGGTCAGTCTCAAGGGTGTTGAAAAGGCGCCCACGGCAGAAGGGATAGCCGTAGCTGTCGATGAAGCCACCGGCTCCACCGGCATACTCAAAGGAGTCCTTGCGGTCATACATCATCAGTTTTGGCTGCATCACAGCAATCTTGCTGTTGGCATCCATGATGCGTATAACGGGCTCTATCCATCGCGGTGTGCATTCCACGTCGCTGTTCAGCAGCACGTAATAGTCGGCCTCCACCTGAGCTAGGGCTTTGTTGTAGCCTCCGGCAAAGCCGTAGTTGCGGTCGAGGCGCACCAGAGGCACCTCTGGATAGTTCTGCTGCAGGAAAGCCAGCGAGTCGTCGGTGGAGCCGTTGTCGGCCACCACCACCTCGGTGTCGTAGTCGGTGTCCAACACCGAGAAATGCTGTCCGTGGGAGTATTTGACCACCGACGGCATGAAGCGTTCCAACATGCCGCGGCCGTTCCAATTGAGTATGACTATTGCTACTTTCATTGTTCAGGATGTTTCAGTTTCCAGCGGCGGTGGCTCCACAGCCACAACTCCGGCCGCTGCCGTATCTGCTGCTCCAGGGTGCGTGCGTAGCGCTCCACGATGGCGTACTGAGGCTCCTCCTGCGGGTGTTCGCTGAAGTGGCTGAAGGTGACCTCGTAGTAGCCGCGGCGCACACGGTTCACGGTGTAGTAGACGACGGGGTAGTTATATTTGCGTGCAAAATGCTCGGCGCCATAGAGGAATGCCGTGTCCTGGTTGAGGAATGTGGTCCAGTAGCTCTTCACGGGGTTAGACGGCGACTGGTCGCCAAGCATCATCAGGGCGCAGGGCACACGGTGACGATGGTAGAACTCCACCACCTGGCGCACGTCGCGCTGGTCCACCACTTCGGTGCCGTAGCGTATGCGTTTCTTAGCTATATAGGGACCTGTTATCTTGTCGTTCAGCGGCTTGCCGACGCCGATACCATGGTGCAGCAGCTGCATGTTGAGCGAGCTGACCATATACTCCCAGTTGCCGTAGTGCGCCGACAGCAGCACGATGCTCTGTCCGCGCTCATAGTAGCGGTCCACCAGCTGGCGGTTGGTGAAGCGGTAACGGCGCTTGATGGATGCTGGCGAGGCATACATGTTGTGCACAAACTCCACCGCGATGTCGGCCAGGTAGCGGTAGTAGCGGCGTTCAATTCCCCTACGCTCCGCCTCGTCCTTTTCTGGGAAGGCGTTGGCGAGGTTACGCCTCACCACCTCGCGGCGGTAGCCCACGAGGTAGTAGATAATCAGGTATACTATGTCAGCCAGCAAGCGCATCGGCCTCAATATCCGCGGTTAAATTGTTCCCCCACTTCGCCTATGACATCCTCGGGCAGCTGCTGACGGCAGAGGCGTCGTTCCCAGCCTATCTCCTGCACTTCGCCGCGGGCGTTGCTGTTGAGCAGCAGGTAGTAGCCCGAGCGGTGCTCGTCCCAGAAGAGGAACACTCGGTTGGGGTCGTCGGTTTCAAGCTTGTTGTAGCGCCACAGCTGGTAGGGCAGGTAGTAGACATGCCCCTGCGAGGAGCCGGCGATGCCGTCGGTGGGAGCCTGGCCCTCATTGGCCTGCATGGTGTTGAAGGGCTGTATCTGGTTGCTGCCGATCTTGTTGGCGCCCACGTAGTTCTTCTCGTCGCGCACATAGTCGGGCGGACCGTACTGCAGGTACACGCGGCCGAAGTCGGTGTGTATGCCCGGCGTGCGCGGGTAGCTGAAGTGCTCCTGCACGTAGTCTATACGCTCCTTATACTTGAGCCATGCCGCCTCGGGGGCCATGGCGTCGCGTGCCGTCCAAAATCGGTAGAGGAACGCCTGCTTCTCCTCGAGGCCGGGGCGCTTGATGAGCTCGCGCGAGACCTCCTTCTCAAGGTCCGACGCAATGGGATAGAGGCCGTCGAGGTATATGTTCAGCTGGTTCTCGTCGGTGTACTTGCCGGCGAAGGTCATGGCGAAGTCGCTCATCTCCTTGGCTTTCACACCGGGGTTGGAGCGGTAGAACGACACCTTCTTGTACATCATCGTCTGGTTGTCGCGGTTGCGCAACTCGACGACGAGGTTGTAGTTGCCCGAGGCCAACTCTTTGATGTCGAGGCTGCCGTATACCGGCACCACCGAGGCGCTGTTCTTGCGGCTGGCCGTCTGCATGCCTTCGATGCGAGCACCCGTCTCGGCGCGCTCGATATAGGCAAGGGTGAGGAAAGGCTTGCGGCCCACCTCGCGCTCGATGTTGTATATCTCGTAGTAGAAGTTCAGCTGCTCCACCTGCTCGGGGTAAAAGTCGCTGACGTAGGGTTCCATGTCGTAGCCGCCGCGCGAGAGTATGTTGCCCTCCCCCACCGTGGGTGTGGCGTCGGCCATCAGCTGCAGGCTCGACATTGCGGGGTGATTGCCGTCGTAGTTCACCACAACCTTCTCCGTCACCCTTGCCGGGCGGGAGTCTTCGCTGCTCTTGTCGCGCAGGGTGAGCTCAATCTCGTAGATGCCGTTGGGCAGGGCGAAGCGCTGAACGTCGAGGAAGCTGAAGTCCAGCTCGTCGAGGCTGCCCACCGTAGGGCTGCCGAGGTCGTACTTCTTGACGTATACCACGGAGTCCTGCTGGCGTGCCACAAGGGTCACCTCAACGGTGGCCTTGTACACTCCCGAGGGTTGCTGCACGAAGCCCACCGTCCAGGCGTCGACCTGCAGGTAGGTCTCCATGTAGGGGCGGTCATCCTGCGGCAGGTAGAAGGTGCTGTAGCCGAACAGAGCCTGCATCTGGGCCTGCGCGCCTGAGAATGCCATTAGCAAACAAATCAAAAGACAATGCCTGCGGCATATTCCCCGTAGGGTATTTCTCTTAATCGAACCTATATTCTTCATAACTCTTATCTGTGTTATCTGCTAACTGTCAGCTTATCGGCCAGCGGCGGTCGAGGCCGAAGCTGACGGGTGCCACCTTGAGTTGCGGGGCGAACTGGAGGCGTTTCCACTCGTTGCGCGCCACGCCGCGCAGCACGCGCTGCACAAGCTCGCGGTCGTAGCCTTCGTCGACGATCTCGTCCTCGCAGAGGTCTTCGTCGAGGAAGAGGCCGAGTATGGCGTCGAGCACCGCGTAGTCGGGCAGCGAGTCGCTGTCCTTCTGCCCCGGGCGCAGTTCGGCGCTGGGGGCTTTGGTGATGCTGTTCTGCGGTATGCGGATGCCGTCGCGGTTGATCCACTCGCTGAGCTGATACACTTCGGTCTTGTAGAGGTCGCCGATCACCGCCAGGGAGCCGCAGGAGTCGCCGTAGAGGGTGCCGTAGCCCATGGCGGCCTCGGAGCGGTTGGTGGTGTTGAGCGCCAAGGCGCCGAACTTGTTGGCATAGCTCATCACCAAGGTGCCGCGTATGCGTGCCTGCAGGTTCTCCTCGGTGACGTCCTCAGCGCGGTCGCCGAAGACGGGCTTGAGGCTCTCGCGGAACTGGTCGAACATGGGCTTGATGGGCACGATGTCGTAGCTCATGCCGAGGTTGTGGGCCAGGTCCTCGGCGTCGCGCACCGAGTGGTCGGTGGAGTATTGGCTCGGCATGAGGAGGCCGTGCACGTTTTCGGCCCCGAGGGCGTCGACGGCGAGCGTGGCCACGAGGGCCGAGTCGATGCCGCCGCTGAGACCCAGCACAGCACGGCGCAGGCCGTTCTTGGCAAAGTAGTCGTGCAGGCCGCAAACCAGGGCCTTGTAGACGAGCTCCACGGCCTCGGGCTTCTCGTCCTCGATGGTCTCTATCTGCTGCATGTCAACGGTGCAGCATCCCTGCTCGAAGTAGGGCATCTGGCACAGCACGCCGCCCGCGGCGTTCATGGCCATGGAGCCGCCGGCGAAGAGGTAGGGGCCTTCGCCGCCGGTGCGGTTGACATAGACGAGGCCCGCGTTGAGGGTCTCGACGATCTTGCTCATGCGGTAGCGAGTGCGGTAAGGACGCTGGTAGTCAAACACCTGGCCGCCACAGCACACCACTACGTCGGGCTGTTCCACATGGCCTTTGGAGAGCTCCTTGAGGTCCTCGTAGAAGCCTATGGCTATGCGCTGGTCGTGGAAGTCGATGACTTGCACGCCCTCGCCGCGCACGAAGCAGCGCTGCTCGTCGGTGGTGAGGTATTTCTTGGTGACCACGCCGCGTATGGCGCAGTTCTGCACGAACACTATGGCGTTGCAGAGGCCCTTGTCCTGAATCTGCAGGGGCATGCCGACGAGGAAGGCGCGGTGCTCGGAGAGTTCTATCAGACGCTGCAGGGCGGCCTGTGCGCGCTTCTGCAGGTCGGTGTAGCCGGCGGCGGCGAACAGCGGAGTGCCGCAGATGGTGCATGCCGGGAAGACGGTGAGCAGAGCTTCGCGCGAAGCTTCGGCTTCAAGCTCGGCGGCAATCCATTCAAGGTTATCCTCAGGCTTGAGCGTAAGGATGTCATGCTGAACGATATGTATCTTCATGGTTTTTATATTTTCCAAGTTACTATAACGCAGGCAAAGGGATTATATTGTGCGCCGAGATAATGTTTTTATCAAATTTCGTTTTCTTGCCAAAACAACCAAACCGATGCCTATCCGATACGACAGTTCTTCAGTACTTCAACGATACTTTTTCAGTAGTTCTTCAGTTAAACACTGAAATACTACTGAAGAACTGCCGTACCGGCTCCGTAGGGGAGCCGGTGGAGTTTTGAGTTTTGAGTTATGATTTATTTTTTATGGGGTCTTGTAGCCGTTTAGTAGCCGTTTAGGTGGGGTTTTGAAAAAAAAAAAAAAAATTTATGCCGGCATACAATAAATTAAATATATATACGTTTTAGCATCAGAATAATCCTCATAATACGGACAAAAACAACCCGATATATGAAAAATCTTGTTATTGTTGAGTCGCCTGCCAAGGCGAAAACCATCGAGAAATTCCTGGGCAAGGACTACACGGTGAAGTCGAGTTACGGCCACATCCGCGACCTGGCCAAGAAGGAGATGAGCATTGACGTAGATGACAACTACGAGCCGCAGTACCAGATTAGCGACGACAAGAAGTCGCTGGTGAGCGAGCTGAAGAAAGCCGTGAAGGAGGCCGACAAGGTGTGGCTGGCGTCCGATGAGGACCGCGAGGGAGAGGCCATAGCCTGGCACCTTCAGGAGACGCTGAAGCTCGACCCGAAGACTACGCAGCGCATAGTGTTCAACGAGATTACCAAGACGGCAATCCTGCACGCCATCGAGAACCCGCGCCAGATAGACATGAACCTCGTCGATGCGCAGCAGGCCCGCCGAGTGCTGGACCGCCTGGTGGGCTACGAGATAAGCCCCATACTGTGGAGCAAGATCAAGCCTGCGCTGAGCGCCGGCCGCGTGCAGAGTGTGGCGGTGCGCCTGATAGTGGAGCGCGAGGAGGAGATCAAGAACTTCGTCAGCAAGCCTTACTTCCGCGTGACGGCGGTGTTCCACCCGCTGGAGAGCGGCAAGACCCTCAACGCGGAGCTGAGCCGCCACTACGATACCGCCGATGAGGCCGAGGCCTTCCTGCACAGCATCGTGGGTTCAAACTTCAAGATTAGCAAGATTGAGACCAAGCCTGCCCGCCGCACGCCGGCGCCGCCGTTCACCACCAGCACCCTGCAGCAGGAGGCCAGCCGCAAGCTGGGCTTCAGCGTGGCACGCACCATGCAGGTGGCGCAGCAGCTGTACGAGAGCGGATATATCACCTACATGCGTACCGATAGCGTGAACCTCAGCGAGCTGGCCCTTGGCATGGCCAAGAAGGAGATCGAGAGCCAGTACGGCCCCGAATATGTCAAGACCCGCCGCTACCAGACCAAGACCAAAGGTGCCCAGGAGGCCCACGAGGCCATACGCCCCACCAACCTGGAGGCACAGACCATCAACACCGAGAGCGCCCAGCGCCGCCTCTACGAGCTTATCTGGAAGCGTACCGTCGCCAGCCAGATGGCCGACGCCGAGATGGAGAAGACAGAGATTGAAATCACCATAAGCAACTCCAGCCTCACCTTCGGCTGCACCGGCGAGCAGGTGAAGTTCGACGGCTTCCTGAAGGTGTATATGGAGAGCACCGACGACGAGAACGACAGCCAGACACAGTCGCTGCTGCCCAAGCTGCCCGAAGGCACTCTGCTGACTATGGAATGCTGCGAGGCCGCCGAGCACTACACGCAGCACCCGTCGCGCTACACCGAGGCAAGCCTCGTCAAGAAACTCGAGGACCTCGGCATCGGCCGCCCGTCGACCTACGCGCCGACCATCAGCACCATCCTCAAGCGCGAGTACATCATCAAGGAAGACCGCGAGCCCGAGGCTCACCAGTGCACGGTGCTGACGTTGAAGGACAACAATGTGAAGAAGGCCACACGCACCGAGAAGGGCTATGCCGACAAGGGCAAGCTCTTCCCCACCGACATCGGATGCGTGGTCAACAACTTCCTGATGGACCACTTCAACAACATCATGGACTACAACTTCACGGCAACCGTTGAGAAGGACTTCGACGACATTGCCGACGGCAAGAAGGAATGGCGCAAGGTGATTGACAAGTTCTACGTGCCCTTCCACAAGAACATACGCCAAACGCAGCAGAATAGCCAGCGCAACACCGGCAGCCGCCTGCTGGGCGTGGACCCCGCCAGCGGCAAGAACGTGTACGCCAAGATAGGCCGCTACGGCACCTTGGTGCAGATTGGCGAGACCAACAGCGACGAGAAGCCGCGCTTCGCCAGCATGAAGAAGGGGCAGAGCATAGAGACCATCACCCTCGAAGACGCCCTCGGGCTCTTCTCGCTGCCGCGCAGCCTCGGCCAGTTCGAGGACAAGGACGTGACGGTTAGCATAGGCAAATTCGGCCCCTACGTGCGCCACAACGGCAAGTTCTACTCGCTGGGCAAGAACGACGACCCGTATGAGGTGAGCTTGGAACGCTCGATAGAGATCATCAAGTCGAAGCGCAAAGCCGAGGAGGAGAAAGAGGAGCTGAAGAAGGTGTACCCGCACGAAATAGGCGTGAAAGACGGTGACGCTGTGGTGAGCAACATAGGCCGCTTCGGGCCGTACCTGACCTATCGTGGGGAGAACTTCCGTCTGACCAAGGGCGTCGACCCGCTGACGCTGACGCTCGACAAGGCCATGGAGATAATCGAAGGCTCACTCAAGAAGAAGAGCAAGAAGAAGTAAGTGCGGCTGTCGATAGTCATAGTAAACTACAACGTCAAGTACTTCCTCAAACAGTGCCTGGCGTCGGTCTTCGGGTCGGACAGAGGGCTCGCCGACGGCAGCGAACTGGAGCTTGAGGTGTGGGTTGTAGACAATGACTCGGTGGACGGCAGTGTGGAGATGGTGCGCACGGACTTCCCGCAGGTTCATCTAATAGAGAACCACGAGAATGTAGGCTTCGCCAAGGCCAACAACATGGCGCTGAGGCAGGCCACAGGTGATGTGCTGCTGTTGCTCAACCCCGACACCGTAGTGGAGCGCGACACCTTTGTGCGCTGCGCCGACTTTATGGCCAGGCACGCCGACTGCGGCGGCCTGACGGTGAAGATGGTGGACGGCAAGGGCAACTACCTGCGTGAGAGCAAGCGCGGTTTTCCGTCGCCGGCGGCGTCGTTCTACAAGATAAGCGGCCTGACAAGGCTCTTCCCCCACTCCAAACGCTTCGCAGCCTACTACATGGGGCACCTGGACGAGGACGAGGTGAACAAGATAGAGATACTGCCGGGGGCTTTCCTGATGTTCCGCCGTGAGGTGTACGCCAAGACCGGCGGACTGGACGAGAGCTACTTCATGTACGGCGAGGACATAGACTTCTCGTGGAGCATCAAGCAGGCCGGATGGGAGAACTACTACCTGCCCACGACGCGCATCATCCACTACAAGGGTGAGAGCACGCGCAAAGGGTCTATGAACTACGTCTACACGTTCTACAACGCCATGTCCATATTCGTGCGCAAGTACTTCAGCGGCAAGGACGCACGGCTGTTCAACATGCTGCTGCAGACGGCCATCTGGATGCGCGCCACGCTGGCATGGATGCAGCGCATAGCCAAGCACATTGCCGTGCCATTGCAGGACTTCCTGCTGGCCTACGGCGGCTTTGTGCTAATAAAACAGCTGTGGGAAAACGTCAAATGGGGCGGCGCGGAATACTATCCGCCACAATATACGCTGCTCGTGATACCGCTTTACATACTGATACTTATGGTAAGCAGCTGGCTCAACGGCGGCTATGACAAGCCTGTGCGCATAGGGCGCATAGTGAGCGGCATGGGCACGGGAGTGCTGTTGCTGCTGGCGTTCTACTCGCTGCTCGACGAGAGCCAACGTTATTCGCGCTTGCTGCTGCTCATGGGCTCGGCATGGACGATGGCGGCGACGCTGCTGATACGTGTGGCTCTGAGCGCCAAGGGGGTAAAAGGATACACGTTGCGCACGCACGCACGCGGAGCCACCCTCGCCGTGGGCACTTCAACAGAGACGGCACGCATACGCGAGCTGTACGCCTCGATGGGCATCTCGACAGACAAACTGACGGAGACCGACGATACCGACACAAGGCATCTGCAGGACCTGATACGCATAGAACACGCCGAAGAGGTGGTGTTCTGCGGCTGCGACATCAGACACGTGATAGAACTGATGGCACATCTGCGCACCACAGGGGTGGAGTACAGGATAGCACCGCGTGAGAGCGACTACGTGATAGGCAGCGAGACCGTGCTGACACCCGACGACCTGTACATAGCCAGCCTCGATACCATCAGCACCGACACAGCACGCCGCACCAAGCGGATGTTCGACATAGGCACATCATTCATGCTGCTACTGCTGTCGCCAGTGCTCATCTGGTTACAGAAGAACAAAGGCAAATACTTCACACACTGCCTGTCGGTGATGGTGGGCAGTCTCACATGGGTAGGCTATACGGGCCACCGCGGAGTCTTCACGCCGGCCGACATCATGGACGGCAAACCCACAGAGCAGCTGCGAGAGCGCCTCACACTGCGCTATATGCGCCACTACAGCACCGCTACAGACTTCTCCATACTCATACGCAACCTGAAAAATATATGAAACGGCTTACAATCATAGCACTGCTGGCACTCCTGCCGCTGGGCATCAACGCACAGAGGATACACGCCTTTGTGGCGTCGGGCATGACGGTGAGCCAGATAGAAGGTGACGAGATCAAGGGCTTCAAGCACTTCGGATTCACGGGGGGCGTGGGAGCGCTGGCATCCATCAGCAACAACAACCACTGGGGACTCAGCATCGAGGCACTTTTCAGCCAGCGCGGTGCACGTAGCACAGGCGATACGCGCTACTACCTTTACAAGCTCGACATAACCTCCAACTACATAGAGATACCCGTTCTGCTGCATTGGCAGGACCCAAACGGCGGCATGCTCTTCGGTACAGGCCTGAGCTATGGGCGCCTGGTACGCCAGCCACAAGGCACAATAGGCTTCAACGATGCCTTCTTCGTTCCCGACACAACAGACAAGGACTTTCTCAGCAGCGACTTCTCGGCCGTTATCGACGCACGCTTCACCATCTGGCGCGGCCTTCAGCTCAACCTACGGTGGCAACACTCAATACTGCCCGTAAAGCGCGACTGGGTCTTCCGCAAGTATGAGGGCTACGAGTCGGACAGCAACGGCAACCGCGTGGAACGCTGGTCCACCATCACTAACAACTGCTACAACCATAGCATCACCGTACGTCTCATCTGGCAGTTCTGAGGAGTCTACGCAAGTAAAACACATAAAGATGGCCATTGCATTGTTTCCCGGGTCGTTTGACCCCTTCACCAAAGGGCATGAGGCAGTGCTCCGCCGCGTGCTGCCACTCTTCGACAAGGTGGTGGTGGCTGTGGGGCAGAATAGCGACAAGCACTGCATGTTCAGCCCCGAGGAGCGTGTGGAGCGCATACGGGAAGCCATGAAAGACTGCCCGACGGTGGAGGTCACCGCCTACAGCGGTATGACCATAGAGCTGTGCCATAGCGTAGGGGCCCAGTGCATCATACGCGGCATACGCACCGCCGCCGACTTCGAGTACGAGCAGCTTATAGCCACCGTCAACCGCAAGCAGGACCCCGCCATAGAGACCCTGCTGGTGATGGCCGACGCCGAACACCGCGACATCTCATCCACCCTGGAGCGCGAAAAGATAACCCATGCTGCCGAGTGACGACATAGTATACCTAAAAGGCGTAGGCCCCTCTAAAGCCAAAGTGCTGGCAGCGGAACTCGGCATACATACATGCGGCGACCTGCTGCAATACTTCCCTTTCCGACATATAGACCGCTCGCAGCAGAGCACAATAGCGTCGCTGACCGACGAGAACCAGTACGTGGTGCTGCGCGGCACGGTGAGCAACATGCAGACCGTGAGCACTGGCAAATACCGCGAGCGCCTCACCGTAGACTTCAGCGACGGCACAGGCACGCTGCAGCTTGTGTGGTTCCAGGGCACCAAATGGGTGCGTGGCAAGCTCAAGCCCGGTGTACGCTACAACATCATGGGCAAGCCATCAGTCTTCAACGGGCAATGGCAGATGACGCACCCCGAACTGGAAGCGGAGAGTGGAGAGCAGAGAGTGGAGAGTGGTAAGTTCCTACCAGTCTACCCCACCACCGAGAAGATGAAGCACAGCGGCCTCGGCACACGCGCCATGGCACGCCTCACCGAGACCCTCGTCAACTCCCTCGGCGGCATCGACGAGACTCTGCCGCAAGGCATCATAGAGCGCTACCGTCTCCCCGGCCGACGCGAAGCCCTCATAGCCATACATTACCCCGACAGCCAGCAGCAGCTCGAGGCGGCACGCACACGCCTCAAGTTCGAGGAGCTCTTCTTCATGCAGCTCGACTACCAGTGGGCCCACAGCGAGCGCCAGCAGCACTCCGCCGGGCGTGTCTTCAGCGCCGTAGGCGACCATTTCAACCGCTTCTACAGCGAGAAGATACCCTTCCCCCTCACAGGTGCCCAGAAGCGCGTCATACGCGAGATACGCGAGGATATGCGCTCAGGCCACCAGATGAACCGCCTCCTCCAAGGCGATGTAGGCAGCGGAAAGACCCTCGTGGCATTGATGTGCATGCTGCTGGCCATCGACAACGGCTCGCAGGCATGCCTCATGGCACCCACCGAGATACTGGCCACCCAACACTACAACACCTTCCTGCGCATGCTCGAAGGAATAGGCATCGGCGTAGATCTGCTTATTGGCAGCGTGCGCCCGGCCGACAAGAAGAAGATAAAAGCCCGCATCGCCAGCGGCGAGACGCACATCGTCATAGGCACCCATGCCCTCATCGAAGACGACGTCACCTTCCGCGACCTCGGCCTCGTGGTCATCGACGAGCAGCACCGCTTCGGCGTGGAGCAGCGCAGCAAGCTCTGGGCCAAAGCCACTCCCCCGCCCCACGTGCTGGTGATGACCGCCACCCCCATACCGCGCACCCTGGCCATGACCGTCTACGGCGACCTCGACTGCTCGGTCATCGACGAGCTGCCCCCGGGACGCCACCCCGTGCGCACCTACCACCGCACCGAACCGCGCCGCCCCTTGGTATTCAGCTTCCTGAAGAAGCAGATAGACGCCGGACGACAGGTCTACGTCGTCTACCCTCTCATACACGAGAGCGAGAAGCTCGACCTCAAAGACCTCATCGACGGACTGGAGATGGTGCAAAGCTACTTCCCGCGGCCACAATACCACGTCTCCATGCTCCACGGCGGCCTCAGCGCCGAGGAGAAGGCCTTCGAGATGCAGCGCTTCAAGGAAGGCAAGACACATATCATGGTGGCCACCACGGTGATAGAGGTGGGCGTCGACGTGCCCAACGCCACGGTGATGGTCATCGAGAACGCCGAGCACTTCGGCCTCTCGCAGCTCCACCAGCTCCGCGGCCGCGTGGGGCGCGGGGCAGAGCAGAGCTACTGCATACTCATGACCAAGGACCAGCTCAGCTACTCGTCGCAGGAACGCATACGCACCATGTGCAGCACCACCGACGGCTTCCAGATTGCCGAGGCCGACCTGCGGCTGCGCGGCCCTGGCGACATGCAGGGTCTGCAGCAGAGCGGCGTCCTCGACCTCAAGATTGCCTCCATCGTCGACGACGAGCCCCTCGTGGCCGCCGCACGCAACGAGGTGCGCGACATCCTCAGCGCCGACCCCACCCTCGCAGCATACCCCATGCTGCAGGACTACATACGCCACTCGAAGAACAAACAGCTATGGAGCAAGATCAGTTAAGAGTTAAGAGTGATGATTTAAGAGTTAACCTGGTGGCAGAGGAGGGTGCGTCGCTGTCGAGCGGCAGCCTGCGGCTGTATGCAAAAGCTGTGGTCAGTGGCCAGTGCGTTGGGGAGGGAGAAATCACCATCGTCGGCGCCGTGGAACTCTATAGCTACGACCCTGTCAACCGCCGCGCGGCAGTGGGCATCATGGTGGCCAACGAATACCGCCGCCAGGGCTACGCTCTCGCCATGCTCCATGCCCTCAAGGAACTATCCGCTACCAACAACCAACTGCACACCCTCTACGCCGACATCGCGGCCACCAACACCGCCTCCCTCGCCCTCTTCCGCAAGGCCGGCTACACACAGTGCGGCCATTTCAAGGAATGGCTCGAGTATGACAGCCACTTTGTCGACACCATACGCATGCAACTGATACTATGAAGAAAGCACTGATAATCACACTCTCGATGCTGCTCGTCGCCGTCGTAGGGGCAGCATTCTACACCCTCAACCAGCACACCGCCAACGACACTCCCCGTCGCATCAACCTCGACGAAGGCACCTCCTACCAAGCCCTCTGCGACACCCTCGACGCGTCGCCCACCTTCCGCCTCATGGCTCATACCCTCGGCCTCGACAAGCATGTGCGCGAAGGCAGCTACATCGTCGAAGCCCACATGAACGAGCTCGCACTCATCCGCAAGCTCCGCAACGGCCAGCAGGACCCCATACGCCTCACCATCGGCAAGTTCCGCCTGCCGCAGCAGCTCAACGAATACCTCAACAGCAAACTGATGCACAACGACTTCAACGTCACCCTCGACAGCTTCTACCTCATACGCCCCAACACCTATGAGTTCTACTGGACCGTGACGCCGGAGAGATTCATGGCGCGTATGACCGATGAGTTCAACGCCTTCTGGAAAGACAAAACCGGCAACTTTGACTATAATCTCAAGGACATCATCATCATAGCCTCCATCGTGGAGGAGGAGACCAACAACAACGCCGAGAAACCACTGATAGCCAGCGTCTACCTCAACCGTCTGAGTCGCGGCATGCCCCTGCAGGCCGACCCGACGGTTAAATATGCCGTCGGCGACTTCACGCTGCGGCGCATCCTCAACAAACACCTCGGCACGGAGAGCCCCTTCAACACCTACCTTCACGCCGGTCTGCCCCCGGCGCCCATCTGCCTACCCTCCGAGGCCAGCGTCAACGCCGTCATTGGCGCCCCGCAGACCAACTATATCTACTTCTGTGCCAGCGAGAAGATGGACGGCACCCACCGCTTCGCCGCCACGCTGGCTGAGCACAACGCCAATGCCGCGCGCTACCACCGGGCCCTTGAGCGGATGGGGGTCAGGCGCTAATTGTTAAAAATACGGAACGTATTCCCTTCGGCCCACGTACGAACTCTCTACGGCCTCGACGGCCTTCCACTGAAGAACGGCCGAAGGGGGGCCGTAGGGGCTCCGTAGGGGATCCTGGCCAAAAACATGTTTTCAGCACCCTATCACGGACGACAGCCCGAGTGTTAATTTTAGTTAAATGAGCAGTTGTGCGGTAACAAAACGAATACGCGCGCGTCTTATATGCGAAAAAAAAAGTATCTTTGCAGTTTGAAAATAGACATAAAAATGAATAGCAGACTAATAACCAGGACGTTCACTGTAGCATTGGTTGCGCTCATCACGGCAATGGGCGGGAAAATATCGGCACAGTCGGTAGCGGCGCCGCCGCCTTGTCCTGATGTCAAGATTAACGAGAAGTACGACCACATCACGAACTACCGTAACCAGGGGTGGGATACTGTTGTGAACTGCGTGAACAACGGCGTTATAGAGCTATCTGTCGAGCCTTACATTCCGACGCAGTACTTCAACGGTACGTACACTGTGGAGCAGATTCCTTACAATCCGCCAGACACGTCGTTTGCTCTGGGCACGCGCATGCCTATCGGCACGGACGACGTGTTCGCCAGCGATCATACCGTTATTCCTTACCCGTTCTATTTTTTCGGCATCCGGAAGACGCAGTTCCGCATCGGTGCCAATGGCTTGGTGACGTTCTGCAGCCCTGCTGACTTTGGCAGCGGAAATTATTGCCCTTACAGTTACCATACGAACAACAACCAGCTGCCGTGGAACGGTACTTCCGGTCATGCAAATCCAGGCTCTGGCGCTAATAACGCAAGGATGCTTGACGCGATATACGGTGTGTATGAGGACACTGACCCGGCGTACTTCGTGGGTTCTGAAACAAACAGGATAGACGGTATATACTACGGCATCCAGGACCAGTTCCCGTGCCGCAAGATCATCTGCTCGTGGAAGGAGGCGCCGGACTATAGCTCGCACGCAAACAAGGCCACATACCAGATTGTATGCTATGAGGGTTCAAACATTGTGGAGGTGCATGTGAAAAGGCGCAGTTGCTGTCCCTCGACTTCCGACGCGCTGATAGGCATACAGAACGCCACGGGACAACCGCAGGTGAAGGGTGCACCGGGCGAACCCAATATGTACGTCGTCAACAACTCGCCGGCGGCCTTCTGGCCCAATGGATACAATGGGTTCACGAATGTTGTGGACACGGTGGCTTTCCGCTTCACGCCGCAAGGCACGACATCGCGCGCATTGGAGTGGTACCGCATCTTCGACGACGGCCGCGACAGCATCATGCTCACGACCAATGTCAACGACCCCAACGGTTACTTCATACCGATGCACGATATACCGAGCCAAGCTGACTATGACCCGGTACACCCCACCCTGTCAACAGCCGTCGTGAAGGTGAATGAGCCTGCACGCTATGTGGTGTGCCTGCGTTTCCAGAATGCCAATGAGGACTGGTATATACTGCGAGACACGATAAGCATCGGCATTGACACTGTCAGGACGCTGGCTCTGAAGTCCATCACGCCGCAGCCCGACACCTCGCGCCGCATAGACATCTGCAACGGCCAGACAGCGGCTCTGCAGTTGCACTACTCAGGTGGCGTAGACACCATCCAGTGGCGCGTGGAGCGCGTGCTCAACGGCCGCCGCATCACCCTGCCAGCAAGCATGTACGAGCTGCAGGACAACGACCGTATCATTTCCATCAAGCCCGACCCGCGCTACGACACCCTGCCGCGCAACCATATAGACTCCATACGCGTCATGAGCGTGGTATACTTCTCCAACCACTGTAACAACTTCGACACCTTCATGGTGAGGGTCTACCCAATATTCGACACCATCAACGAGGCCGGCATCTGTAACGGACAGGTCTACACATGGCCTGCCGACGGCAACCAGTACACGACGAACACCGACCAGCCGGTGGCCCGCCTGAAGTCGGCGCCTGGATGCGACTCGACGGTGCACCTGCACCTGACGGTCTACGACGTGAGTTACAACATTGACCACCAGGAGACCTGCCGCGACTTCACGTGGCGCAACGGGCGCACCTACACCGAAAGCAACTGGGCCACAGCGTCGGCCGACACCGTGCGGTTGTATAACCGCTATGGCTGCGACTCCATCGTGCAACTCGAGCTGGTAGTATACCCGCTGAAAGCGCGCATACAGAGCGACGTGAATGAGTTCACCTACGACAACATGGAGGCCATGCTCGAGGATATCTCCACTGGCGGCAGCGGCCGTGTGTGGCTGTTGCCCATGGGCAAGGATGCCAACGGCGACACCGTCATGTGGGAAAGCAACGATGCCACAGTGTACTACTCGATACCCGACAGCATCTCGGAGGCCAACATCTGGCTCATAGCCGAGAGTCCCTACGGATGCCTCGATACGGCACACATTTTCCTGCCTATGTACAAGGAGACAATGTATGTGCCCTCGGCCTTCATGCCCGACAACCCCGAAGGCAACAATATCTTCCGTTCGAGCAGTCTCAACACGGTGATGCAGGAGATGTGGATATACGACCGCCAGGGACGCGTAGTGGCGCACTGCACGGGGGTGGACTGCGGATGGGACGGGCGCGACCTCAACGGCAACCCCTGCCAGCAAGGCGCATACGTGTACATCATCAACTACACCACCACCCACAACCCGCGCCAGACGCAGAGCACGCACGGCACGGTGACGCTGATAAGGTAGGTGGGAGTTAAGAGTTAATAGTTAAGAGTTTTTGTGATGAAGATTGCTGTAGTGGGAGCCACGGGGCTTGTGGGACGCGAGATGCTCACGGTGCTTGAAGAGCGTGGCTTCGCCAAGGAAGAGATAATAGCCGCCGCCTCGCCCAAGAGTGTCGGCAAGAAGATAGCCTTCGCCGGCAGGGAGCTGACGGTGGTCTCGGTAGACGACGCCATAGCCGCGCGTCCGCAGTATGCCATCTTCTCGGCAGGGGCCGCCGCCTCGCGGCAGTACGCGCCGCTGTTCGCCGCCGTGGGCACCACGGTGATAGACAATAGCTCGGCCTGGCGCAAGGACGCCGACAAGCCACTGGTAGTGCCGGAGGTGAACATCGACGCCGTGAAAGTAGGCGACCGCATCATTGCCAACCCCAACTGTTCCACCATACAGATGGTGCTGGCCCTCTCGGCGCTGGAGCGCCGCTACGGCATACGCCGCCTTGTGATAGCCACCTACCAGAGCATCACAGGCACCGGCATCAAGGCTGTGCGCCAGCTGGAGGCCGAAGAGCGTGGAGAAAAGCATGTGGAGAACGCCTATCCCTACCAGATACACCGCAACCTGTTCCCCCACGGAGGTGACTTCCAGGAGGACGGCTACACCACCGAGGAGCAGAAGCTGGTGGACGAGACACGCAAGATATTCAGCGATCCCGACATACAGATTACCGCCACAGTGGTGCGTGTGCCCGTGGTGGGCGGACACAGCGAGGCGGTGAATGTGGAACTGCGCGAGGACTACGACCTCGACGAGGTACGCCGTCTGATAGCCAACACCCCGGGCGTTATACTCTACGACAACCCAGCCAAGAACGAGTACCCCATGCCCATACTCTCGCACCACCGCGACGAGGTTTGGGTGGGCCGCCTCAGACGCGACTTCTCGCAGCCCCGGACGCTGAACATGTGGGTTGTGGCCGACAACATACGCAAGGGCGCCGCCACCAACGCCGTGCAGATTATGGAGAGGTTGATAGGTTATAGGTTATCGATTATTGACTTAAGATGACATGATGAGGAAGACAACAAATATTCTTTTAACACTGGCGGTGCTGCTCTGCATGGGTTGCGGGAGCAAGAACATCATTGACGAAGAGCGCACCTTTGCCAACGACGTGTGGAACCGCTTCACGCCTGAGGTGTTCGAGGTGAGCGTCAACAACACCGACGACTACTACAACATCGACGTCACGGTGGCCGCAGACACCACGGTATTCCGCTACAGCCTGCTGCCCATCACCGTCAACATTTACTCGCCCTCAGGCGAACGCCGCATGTTCTACGCCTCGGTGCCTCTCAAGGAGAATGGGCGCTGGAAGGGCGAGATAGTGGGCGACAGACGGCAGGTGACATCACGCATACGCACGCTCTTCAGCTTCAACGCCAAAGGTGACCACCGCATCGAGATCGGCCAGGCCACGAGCCAGTATAACCTTGAGGGCATAGGCAGCCTGCGGCTCACCGTAGAGAACACCAAGATAGACTACAAAGACCTGTAGCAGCCGGTGATTGACCACACCATAAACCCCAACATAGAGCGCATAGCGCTGCGGCTTAAGACAATACCGGAAACACCGGGAGTCTACCAGCACCTCGACGCCGACGGCAAGGTCATCTATGTGGGCAAGGCCCGCAACCTGCAGCGCAGGGTGAGCAGCTACTTCTCTCACTATGACGACAAGAGCGCCAAGATTAAGATGCTGGTGCGGTCTATCTACGACATCAGGGTCACGGTGGTGGCCACCGAGGTTGACGCGCTGCTGCTGGAGAACAGTCTCATCAAGCGCTACCAGCCGCGCTACAATTCGATGCTCAAGGACGACAAGAGCTACCCTTATCTGTGCATCACCGACGAAGATTACCCACGCCTGCTCTACACACGGCGCCACAACATCAAGGGGCAGTACTACGGCCCCTACCCCAACGGGCGCATACTGCGCGAGCTGCAGGACATCATACGCCAACTCTTCACCTATCGCACATGCAACATCATGGGCAACCGTCCGTGCATGAAGCACCAGATAGGTCTCTGCGGAGCCCCTTGCGTCGGCAAGCAGAGCCGCGAGGAATACAACGCCACGATAGAGAATATACGCCGCATACTGAAAGGCGACTTTGGAGACATTCTTGATGAACTCAAGCGGCAGATGTACACCCTCGCCGCCGAGTTGCGCTTCGAGGAGGCTGAAAGCATAAAGCGCAAGGTACACCTGCTGGAGGAGTATCAGGGACGCAGCACTGTGGTGGACACCAACGTGAAGGATGTGGACGTGGTAAGTATCATAAGCGACGAACGTTATGCATACATCAACTTCATGCGCGTGAAGCACGGCGCCATCATCTACAGCATCAGCAACGAGATAAAGAAACAGCTCGACGAGAGCGACGAGGAGATACTGGCCACGGTGGTACCTGCGCTGCACGAGCAGACGCAGAGCACAGCCAGCGAGGTGGTGCTGCCGATGACGGTGGCCGATCTGCCGGAGGACTACCTGAAGCAGACTGTGGAGCCTCGTGGCGACCGCCGGAAGCTGTTGGAGTTGTCGTTGCGTAACGTGGAGAGCTACCAGAAACAATGCCGCCATCAGCGGGCGCTGACACAGGGCGATGCCGCTCCACAGGCAGTCAAGCTGCTGGAGCGGCTGCAGAAAGCCCTTGGGCTGCCCTCCCTGCCCATGGACATTGAGTGTTTCGACAACTCTAACATACAGGGCGCCTACCCTGTTGCCGGCATGGTGCGCTTCACGGCAGGGAAACCCAACCGCAAGGAGTACCGCAAGTTCAACATAAAGGGCGTGGACGGACCCGACGACTATGCCTCGATGGCCGAGGTTATCGAGCGGCGCTACCGCCGCCTGCATGAGGCAGGCGAGGCTCTGCCTGACCTGCTTATCGTCGACGGCGGCGAAGGACAGATGCATGTGGCCGAGAAGGCGTTGCAGCAGGTGGGGGTGACCATACCTATCGCAGGACTTGCCAAGGACGACAGCCACCGTACCAACGAACTGCTACGTTTCGACAGTCGCGGAGATATCGCTGTCGTGGGTCTAAAACCCACCGACCAGTTGTTCCACCTCCTGGAGCAGATACAGAACGAGGTGCACCGTTTCGCCATAACCTTCCACAAGGAGAAGCGTAGCAAAGGGACATTCCGCACGGCGCTGACCGACATACCGGGCATCGGCGAGAAGACAGCCCACGACCTGCTGTTGCGCTTCGGGAGCATCAAGCAGATACAATTGCAGACCCTCGACGACCTTACGGCCGCCATAGGTCCGGCAAAGGCGGCGCTGGTGTACAAGCACCTCAACAGTTAACGGTCGCCGATAACCTTCAGTAAAGGAAATTGTTGTAGGGGTAGCGCACAGCGTGGATGCGCTTCACCTCGTCGTAGAGCATGTCGCGCAGGGCGTCGAT
The DNA here is from genome assembly GCA_900318275.1 of uncultured Bacteroidales bacterium. Lineage (GTDB taxonomy): Bacteria > Bacteroidota > Bacteroidia > Bacteroidales > P3 > Colimorpha. The sequence goes on from ONJY01000008.1 coordinate 25,182, forward strand.
ATTGTTCTTGTCGGCGGCGGAGATAAATACCGTCTTGCCTTGCTTTGACATCCAGCTTTCCTGCAGCATCTCGAGGCTCCAGTTGGCTTTGGTCATTGGACTCAGGTCGTCCTCCTCCTTCTCGACGTAGGTGTAGGCGTCAATCTTGTTGAAGATCATGATGACGGGTTTGTCATTGGCACCTATCTCCTCGAGGGTGCGGTTGACAGCGGCAATCTGTTCCTCGTGGTCAGGGTGCGAGATGTCTACGACATGCAGGAGCAGGTCGGCCTCAACCACCTCATCGAGAGTGCTCTTGAAGCTCTCCACCAGCTGGGTGGGGAGCTTGCGAATGAAGCCCACGGTGTCGGTGAGAAGGAACGGGAGGTTGCCGATAACGACCTTGCGGACGGTGGTGTCAAGGGTGGCGAAGAGCTTGTTTTCGGCGAAGACGTCGCTCTTGGAGAGGACGTTCATGAGGGTTGACTTGCCGACATTCGTATAGCCCACCAAGGCGACGCGGACGAGGGACTCGCGGTTTTTGCGCTGGAGGGTTTTCTGCTTGTCGATGGAGACAAGTTGCTGACGGAGTAGACTTATCTTCTCTTTGATGAGTCGGCGGTCGGTCTCTATCTGTGTCTCGCCGGGACCGCGCATACCGATGCCGCCGCGCTGGCGTTCAAGGTGTGTCCACAGACGGGTGAGGCGCGGGAGCATGTATTGGAGCTGCGCCAGCTCTACTTGCGTCTTTGCTATGGAGGTGCGGGCGCGTTTGGCAAAGATGTCGAGTATGAGAGTGGTCCGGTCGAGTATGCGGCACTGAAGTTCACGCTCTAGGTTGCGTAGCTGTGCGGGCGAGAGTTCATCGTCAACGACGATGAAGTCCACCTCCAGCGCCTGGATGTATTCTTTTATTTCTTCCAGCTTGCCGCTGCCAACATAGGTACGTGTGTCGGGCCGTTCGAGACGCTGTATGACCTGCTTGACGGAGACTCCACCGGCTGTCTCAAGGAGAAAAGCGAGCTCGGCGAGGTACTCTTCTGTGCGTTCGATTGTCTGCCCGTTCTGACATACGGCTACAAGAATGGCTTTTTCCGGTACGACCTCGGTGCTTATGGTGTTGCGTTCCTGTGGAGTGGGGCGACGGTTCTCCCCTTCCCATGTTCCGACGGCATTGCGGAATTTGCCTTTGTCGTTCTTCCAGGTAGTTTTGGGCATCACTTACTGACATTAGCTTTGTCGACAACTGACTGCAGGACTGCCTCGAGCTTGCTGACGGCTGCGTGCCAGCCGTAGTTTTCGTGCACGAAGCTGCATCCTGCCTTAGCCATTGTTTCGGCGCGCTGCGGGTCGTCAAGGAGGGAGACGATGGCGTCGGCGAGAGCCTCTGCTGTGTCGCCCACCAGGACCTGATTTTCATCCTGCGCGCCGAGGGCGGAGTTGCAGATGGAGGTGGTTACACATGGTAGCTGCATAGCCATTGCTTCGAGAAGTTTGTTCTGGAGGCCGGAGCCTATGCGGAGTGGTGCAACAAAAAGGCGCGAGGAGGCGTAGGCGGTGCGTATGTCGTCGACCCAGCCGGAAACGGTGATGCGTGGGTCGTCGGCGAGCCTACGGATGCTTGGCTTGGGGTTGACGCCGGCCAGGAGGAGTGTGGCGTCAGGCCTACGGTTCCAGACGAGTGGCATCACATCTTCGGCAAGGTAGCGTGCGGCGTTGACGTTGGGTGCGTAGGACATGTTGCCCGAAAAGCAAATGTCGTAGTGGTGTGAGGGTTGCTGGAAGGATGCGTCTGGGCGGAAGTAGTCGAAGTCGACACCATTGGGTATGATATGTATCTCGCCGTTTTTCTTGTGAGGTATGGCCTCGCTGTCAACCTCGCTGATGATGGTGAGGGCGTCGAAGAAGGAGAAGGCGTTGTACTCGGAGGAGCGGAGCATCTTGAACTCATAGTGGAGGATGTAGTGCATGAAGCCACGCGAGCGTTCCATGCGGCGTTCCATATTCATGGAGAGGGCGTCCTGATAGTCCATGACCTTGGGGCGTGGGCTGCGGGCGACGAGGGGCATGGTGCGCACCATCTGGTTGTAGACGACATCGGGTTTCACTTCGCGCTCGAAGGCTTTGTAGGCGCGTTTGGAACGGGTGGTGTTCCAGTAGCCCATCTGCAGGGACTTGGAGGAGAACCAGTTGGCCACGATGTTTTTTGCGCAGACAATGCGGTTGAGCTTGACGACGCGTATGGCCTTGCAGAATGGCTGCAGGGCGGCTATGGCCTCGGGCGCCACTTTGATGTGGCTTACGCAGAAGAGGTATATCTCGTGGCGCTTGGCGAGCTCCACGATCTGGTGATAGGCGCGGAGCTTGTCGCCTTTCTCGAGGGGATATGGGAACCTTGGTAATACTACAAGAATCTTCATAAGCTAAAACAATTGTGTTTGTGTGCCTTCGGCAAACCCTTGGCGCTCGTTGGGTTCTGAGGCTTCGGGCTCGGCGACGGGCTGAGCGGGCGGTTCAGGGTCGGCCTTGAGGGGTGCCAACCAGACGAACTTCTCAACCGCGAATGTGGTGACTCGCTTGCCGCGCGCCTTACTGCTCTTTACTCCGATAAAGTCTTCAACCTCTATAATCTCGCTGGATATTTTCTTGCCGCTGTCGGCGGTATAGACCACTTCGAGGCGCGGGAAGAAATCGAGGCAGAGGTCGATGAGCTGCGAGCCGTCATCGTCGAGGAAGCCCATCTTGCGGTCGCTCACTTCGGGCACGAAACGCTTGAGATAGGGGTAGCCGTCTGGCGAGCGGTAGAGGGCTGTGACAATCTGGTCGTCGCGCAGCTTGCGCAGCTCGACGAGGTCGTCGTCATAGTGGTTGGCGAGGTCGAAGCCCGTTGTGCGGTAGCTGCCGCTCTGCATGATGGCCAGTATCTTGTCGGTACCGTGAAACTCGCCCAAGTAGCGGCCTGCCTCGTTCACATTGAGGCGCTTGACGCTCTCGTCGAACCATATCTTGCGGGCACTCAGGGTGCTGACGCCTTCGTCCTTGAGGTTGATGCTGCGCACGGCGTTACGGGTGAGGATGTTGCCCATGCTCTGACGGCCCTTGATGGCGAGGGTCTTGAAGTCAAAGTCGAAGCTCACCTTCTTGAGTTTGGGGTTGCTGACATGATGGATTGTCACCACTTCGGCCTCGCCGTTGGGGTTGGCGGTGAAGTAGAGCACCTTGCTGCCTTTGGTGCCTTTGGTGAGGAGGTAGTCGCGGTCGCGTGTTATGGCGGTGACGCTGAAACGCTTCACCATAGCATAGCCGCTGGGACCGTCGCGGTAAATCATGTTGTACACCGTACGCTCGTCGCGTTTACGGAAGACGGAGATGAAGAGTATCTCCTTGCAGTCCTGCGAGCCCACGAAGCCTTTCTCCTGCACCTTGGTGACCATCATCGTGCCGTCCTTGCGGAAGACGATGATGTCGTCCAGCCGCGAACATTCGCAAGCCACCTCTACGCCCTCCTCGCGTTTGAGGCCCCAGCCGGCGAAGCCCGTCGTGTAGTTCACGTAGAGTTTCTCGTTGGCGAGGGCTACGGTGGTCGACTCTATGTCCTCGAAGTTGCGTATCTCGGTCTTGCGCTCGCGGCCTTTGCCGTAACGCTTCAGAATGTCCTCGAAGTAGCGGATGGCGTAGTCGGTGAGGTGCGCCAGATGGTTCTTCACCTCGTCGATGGTCATCTCTATGGAGGCAATCTCTTCGATGGCTTTCTTGATGTCGAACTTGCTTATCTTCCTCACGGGCCGCTCGCAGAGCTTGAGCACATCGTCGCGGGTTATCTCTTTCTTGAACATCGGCCTGTACTCGTCGAAGGCCCGCTCTATCTGCGTCACCTGTGCATCCCAGTCTTTGGCGCGGTCGTTCTCCAACACTTTGTAGATGCGTTTCTCGAAGAATATCTTCTCCAAGCTCACCCAATGCCAGCGGTCCTCCAGCTCGCCGAGCTGTATCTCAAGTTCCTGACGCAGCAGGTCGCGTGTGCGCATGGTGTTGTGGCGCAATATGTCGCTGGCGGTCATGAAGACAGGCTTGTCGTTGACGATGACGCATGTCTGCGGCGAGAAGCTTATCTGGCAGTTGGTGAAGGCATAGAGGGCGTCGATGGTCTGGTCGGGACTTACGCCGCCCGGCAGATACACAACAATTTCCACCTCGGCGGCGGTGTTGTCGTCCACCTTCTTGATCTTTATCTTGCCTTTCTCGTTGGCTTTCACGATGCTGTCTATCAGCACGTCGGTGGTGACGCTGTAGGGCAGCTCGGTGATGACGATGGCCTTGCGCTTCTCGTCGTAGTGCATCTTGGCCCTAATCCTGAGGCGTCCGCCTTGTGCGCCGTCGTTGTAGCGGCTCACGTCTATCAAGCCTCCCGTGGGGAAGTCGGGGTATATCTCGAACTCTTCTTCGCGGAGTATCTTCACGCTGGCCTCCAGCAACTCGCAGAAGTTGTAGGGCAGTATGACGCTCGTCAGCGTGACGGCGATGCCCTTGGTGCCTTGTGCCAGCAGCAGGGGGAACTTTATCGGCAGGGTGACAGGTTCCTGCTTGCGGCCGTCATAGCTGGGCTTCCATTGCGTGGTCTTGGGGTTGAACACCACATCCTTGGCGAACTTCGACAGGCGCGCTTCGATGTAACGGCCGGCGGCGGCATCGTCGCCGGTGAGTATGTTGCCCCAGTTACCCTGACAGTCAATCAGCAGGTCTTTCTGCCCCATGTTGACCAGAGCGTCCTTGATGCTCATGTCGCCGTGAGGGTGATACTGCATGGTGTTGCCCACGATGTTGGCCACCTTGGTGAAGCGCCCGTCGTCGGTCTCCTTCATGGCATGCAGTATGCGGCGCTGCACAGGCTTGAGGCCGTCGTCTATGTCGGGCACCGAGCGGTCGAGTATAACATCCGAGGCGTAATCTATCCAGTAGTCCTTGAACATCCCATCGAGCGACATCGTGCCGCCTTCGGCCTGCTCAACCTTCTCTTCCTGTGGTGTAATGTCTTCTATATATTCGTCACTCATAACTCTTAACTCTTAACTCATAACTCAATAAGCGCACGCATCCTTGAACCAGCGCCCCTTGCGGAACTTGCCGCGATCCTTGTCGCGACTGAAGAGTATCCACTTGGCCTTGCCCACGATGTGGTCCTCGGGCACAAAGCCCCAGTAGCGGCTGTCCTGACTGTGGTGGCGGTTGTCGCCCATCATCCAGTAGTAGTCCTGCTGCACGGTGTAGGTCGTCGTCTCCTGGCCGTTGATGTAGTATTTGCCATCCTTCACCTCCAGCGTGTTGTGCTCGTAGGCGGTGATGACACGCAGGTATGCCGGCAGCGTACTGTCGTTCAGCTCTATCACCTCACCCTTGGCGGGTATGTGCACGGGGCCGAAGTTGTCCACACTCTGCATCAGCCCCTCGCGGTGCGGGAAGAGGTCCCTGTTGTCCGTCGCCGGCGCGGTGTCCATCACCACCGATGTCTGGCGTCCCAGCTCCGAGTTCGCCAAGCCGTAGTACTGTCTCTGCGTCAGCGGCACGTTGTAAGCCGTCAGCACACTACCTTCGGCGACGGCATAGGGGCCGGCGTTCTCGATGTCCTGATAGCTCAGGCCCAGACGGTCGAGCTCCTGCATGACATACTGCGGCGGGATGCCGCGCGAGTTGGTGACAAACGAGTAGGTCGTCTGCGCATCCTTGGGGTTGGCTATGGGCTTGCCGTCGATAAGCACCTGGTGGTTCACTATCTGCAGCGTCTCGCCGGGCAGGCCTATGCAGCGCTTGATGTAGTTGCTCCTCTTGTCCAACGGACGCACGAACCAGCCGTCGCGCAGCAGCGACTGGTCGTTGTGGCGCACGGCGTCGTAGTAGGTGTACAGGTTTCCGGGGCTCGCCTTCAGCGTCGTGTCGCCCTCGGGGAAGTTGAACACCACAGCGTCGTAGCGCTTCACCTTCGAGAGGCCCGGGTAGCGGTGATAGGGCAGCTGCGGCCAGCGCAGGTAGCTCTCCACCTTCTCGCCCGTGCCGGGAATGGTGTTGTGCACCAGCGGTATCGCCAACGGCGTCATCATCACCCTCGGCCCGTAGGCCAACTTGCTCACCAGCAGGTAGTCGCCGGTCATCAGGCTTCCCTCCATCGAGCTTGACGGTATGTTGTACAGCTCGCAGGTGAAGGTGCGTATGATGACGGCGGCCACGATGGCGAAGACGATGGCGTCGAGCCAGTCACGCACCTCGCCCACCTTCTGCGGCGGGTCGCTCTTCGGGTCGTGGTACGTTGCGCCCTTCGACAAGCCAAGTATCGGCAGATACACCCAGGGGAACAACACAGCGAAGAACTGCTCCCAGAAGCCGTAGCGGTGGAACACCTTGGCGGTCTCCTGCACCATCAGCAGGAAGGTGAAGATGTTGATTGCCGGCACAAGGAAGTAGATGTACCACTTCCACGACTTGCCGCAGATCTTTATCCACACCACGATGTTGTACACCGGCACCAGCGCCTTCCAAGGCTTCTCGCCGGCCTTCTTGAACACGAACCACAGCCCTGCTACGGTTCCCACGAAATACATAATCAACAGAATGTCGTAAAGCATAGTTCTATCAGTTTTTGTTTCTCTTTGTTCCAATCCATATCCTCGCGCGCAGCGGCGAAGTCCTCGTCCTTCCACTCCCTCGCAAGCACCCTCTCCACAGCCTCCGCCAACGCTTTCGCATTTGTCCTTTCACTCCCTTTCACTCCATTTTCACTCCCTTTCACTCCCTCAATAACAGCGCCAACGCCAAAGGTCCTCACCACCCTCGCCATCTCCGGCAGGTCGCTCACCACCATCGGCACCCCCGCCTGCACGAAGGCCCCCACCCTGTTGGGCAGCGCATAGTGGTAACTCAACCCCTTGTCCTCCAGCATCACAAGGCCCACGTCGGCCTTCGCCTCCAGCGCCGTCAGCTCCTCGGGCATCAGCCGTCCGGTGAAGGTCACGCGGTCGGCCCACGCCTTCTTGGCGGCGTAAGCCTTCATGGCCTCCAGCAAGTCGCCGTCGCCGGCCACCACAAGGCGGCACCCGGGCAGCAACTCCAGCGCATCTATCGCCCAGTCGACTCCTCGCCCCACATTCACCTTCCCGGCGTAGAGCAAAACCTTCTCCCCCGACTCATAACTCCTAACTTCTAACTCATAACTCATAACTCCTAACTCATAACTGCCCAGGTTCCTCACCACCGTCATCTTCACCCCCAGCTGCTCCCTGTAGTAGTCGGCAATGCTCTGGCACACCGTAATCAGCGCGTCGCACTTGGACATCAGCCACCGCTCTATCGTCCGCCACACCCACTTCACCAGCGGCTTGTCCTGAATCTCCGGCACCTCGGGGAACAACTCGTGCGCGTCCATCACCAGACGGCACCTGCCGCGAGCTGCAAGCCAGCACCCCAACAGCGTGTCCGTATCGTTCGCCCAGATCACATCGCACTCCATCCCATGCAGACGCCTCCACAGCCGCCAGTTGAACGCCGCATAGAAGCGCCAGCCGCGCTGCCAGCGCACCGGAAGGTCCGTCCGGCACACCGTCGTCACCTCATACCCCGCCTCGCGCAGCGCCCCGATATGGCGCATAACACGCTGGTCGGTAAGCAAATCGTTGCTCACCGCCATCACAATCCGCGTGCTGTTGCCCTTGTTCACCCTTCGGCCGTTATTATTATTTAAGTTACATAATAACGCGCCCGAACAAAATATCGTATTATCCCCCCGCAAAAAAGTTATCAACCACAACTAACACCCTAGGGAGAGTCCTCAAAGAAGATTGGCTATTATGAGTTTATTTGATATTAAAAATAATCAAAACAACAGCCATAGCCAAAACACCTGCACCTATCACAAGACCACCCAAGACAGGATTCGTACTCTTATTACCACTTGGTTTACTTGAGAAGACTCCTTTTTTCACAAAGGCATCGTTCCGGTTATCATAATAATAATCCTTCGTCCATCCCTTATCGTATAGTTTCTTCGTGGTGGTTTTAGTATAAGTGTTATAAAACGAGGTACTTGTTTCGCAGATGTTGTCGCGTATGACTTTATCGTAAATGTCATATTGCGGAGCCGAATAATCCGGGTCTTGCATATTCTCACACGGTTCGCCCCGTTTTCTCATCTCCAATATCGCCGGTTCCGCATAGTTCGCAACAGACGACACATAAAACTCATTATTCACCGTAACTGGCTGAGAATTATCGCCCACCGAATATGTAATAATCTCCGAGAAACGGAACGGCGAATTATCGGCGGAGAACTCCATCCTTGAACTCTGCGACGGGTAGCGCTGCAGGTCACAATCAAGCATCGGGAAATAGACAATACTATGTGATTTTATGTACTTTTTGCTATGCGGGGGAATTGCCACTTCTTTCTTCTCTCTGATAGTGACAGCACTCGTTTCTGTTTGTGCTATAGCTTTCCCCGCAGAAAAACCGGCAGAACGGCTTGCCGCTTTCGATGCCGTTGCCGAAACTACACCTTCCGACCAAAGACTGGGATCTATGACTCCTGCTGAAAGCGTCCTCGATTGCGTCTCACCATAGCCATACGATGCCGACGATGCAACACCTACAGCCGAACTCTTGTACCATTCCCGGTTCTGATAAAGGTCATGCGCAACATCATTCATCACATAGAACGACTTGGACAAGTCGACATATATTATTTCATCCGTCTTGTTATAAAAGGAGAAATCTGCCGAACCGCCGTTTGCCCAGAAACAATAATCGACAATGCATTGAGCATTTTCATATTTCAACGAGCCATTCTCATTCTTAAGATGTACATCCTGCCTTACAGGCTCAGTCTCATACACTTGGCAATAGTAATACGTGTTTGCACACGATGAAAGCAAAGCTGCAATTGCAACAACAAAGACAAGATAGTTTTTCTTCATAATAGTTAACTCTTTTTTGCCTACTCTATTTATTGCAGTTTTCGGCATCTCCGCACGGTTTGACTTATGACAAACAGAAAGGCGCAATCCTTTCTTTTTATTACCACTTATCTTCAGCGCTGGTGTCTGGATAACCTCGAAGTAAACAAGTGGGGAAAGCAATCACGCCTAAAAGCGTGAACTTCCGCCTTCTTATTCCCACTTCTTGCATTGTTTTCCAGACGTTTGCGCCGAGAGAACAAGAGCGTCAGCTCTATATTGAAAATCTCACAATCAATGTTTTCTACATATTCCTGTCGGTTTATCGTTGTGGCTGCAAAATTACAAATAAAATCCCATTCAACAAAATATTTTCTCTAAAAGGCATTTCAAACCTTTCATCTTGTGAAAAATGACACGAAAACAGCCAAAAATAAATCGTTATCACACAGCCTTTTACCGCATCATCTCTTATATTGGTCTTTAGTTGCTCTTTAGTTTGTCATTAGTTAAATTTACTATGGTAAGTAATAATATAGCGAAATCAACGTTAGCAGTAATGGTAATATAATTCAGACAACCTTTTAAAGCATTGTAATCATGGCAATTACAACGAATGGTCAGCTGTTGGGGCTGACGGGGAAAGTGGGGCCGGTGGTGACCTACCAATGGCGCGGAAAATGGATTACGCGGAGCTTCGCGGCAAAGCCGAAGAACCCGCAGACAGAGAAGCAGCAGAAGCACCGCATGCTCTTCAAGCAGGAGGTGCAGCTGGCGGGCCGCATGAACTGGGTGCTGCGCGAGACGATGGACGCCATAGCGGCAGAACACGGCATGACGGCATGCAACTATTTCATAAAGAAGAACAAGGCGGCCTTCAGCGCAGAGGGCGACAAGCTGGTGGTCGACTGGAGCGCGCTGGTGCTCAGCGAGGGGACGGTGGCGCCTGTGGCCTTCGGCACGCCCGAGGTCGTTGGCGGCACGACGCTGAGCATAGCCTTCGAGGGCAACCCGCAGCACCTGCCCGCCGACAACTACGACCGCGTGCAGGTGTTCGCCTACTGCCCTGATATCGAGACGGCTTTCCTCGCCATACCCGTCTACCGCCGCGAGGGACGCCTGTCGGTGGCGCTGCCCGAGCTGTTCGGCGGCCACGAGGTGCAGCTGTGGGGTATGGTGCAGGACGCCGCCGGCCGCTGGTCGGAGACGATCTACATCGGCTGCGGCCCCATAGAAATAACGGCGAATTAAGCGAATCAGGCGAAGCTACGCAGCATTTATCACACAGATTATCTGCGAATTACTCGAAAGCTGACGCAGCACGTCTGACTGCGTAGCTTCGTTTAATTCGCATAATTCGCCGTTTCTAAAAAGAAAGACACGAAATCGCTCCCCATATACAATATAATTAACAAAACAGCGTTGTATAATTATTGTTTATGGATATGAGGGCATCTGTCATAACACGTATCGCGCTGGTTGCGAGCCTGCTGCTTACCGCCTGCGGCGGCAGCCGGCAACCCTCTGCCGTCAACCGCCAGACACCTCCGCTGGAGCCGCAGAAGGGGCAGGTGTGGCAGCTTGTGGCCGTGCGCGGCAAAGCGGTGAACCGCCAAGCCGAGCCGGTAACCCTTGTGTTCAACCCAGAGGCCAAGACCGTCAGCGGCCGCACGACATGCAACAACTACTACGGCAACTACCGCCTGCGCCTCGAGGCACAGCTGCCCGAAGGCGACAGGTACACGCTGACGCTCAGCGGCGTAGGTCACGGCGACACACGCTGCCCGGAGGCCGAGATGAACGCCGAAGCCCGCTATATGGCCCTCTTCGAGAAGGCCGACGCCCTGATGCTTGACGCCTACACGATGACCCTCTACCAGAAAGGGAAAGAGACCCTTAAGTACGAACTACAATGAAACTGAGCTACAAATACCATACCTGGGACGTGCCGCTTTGGCTGCTGCGACTGCTCAAGCGCCGCATGCGCTGGGTGAGGGCGGCCGGCGGCATCGTGACGCGCGACGACGGTATGATGCTCCTCATACTCCGCAACGGCCGCTGGGACCTGCCCAAAGGCAAGGTGGAGGCCGGCGAGACCCTCCTGCAAGGCGCCCTCCGCGAGGTGGAGGAGGAGACGGGGGTGAGAGCGACCACTGGGCACTGGCCATTGACCACTATAAAGACCTACCACATCTTTAACCTCTACGGCGGATGGCACCTGAAGCAGACGTCGTGGTTCCCGATGAGTGTGGCCGACGGTTCAGCCGTCGGCAAGCCGCAAGAAGAAGAGGGCATCACCGGCGTGGAGTGGGTGACGCCCGACGAGTGGCACCGCCGCCTCGAAGGAAGCTACGGCACACTCCGCACACTCTCACATCAGACAAAAGCGAAAAGATGATGGACAAACTGTCACAAGTGGCTCTGGCGATGACCGATGGCCTCGGCCCTACGGCCATACGCAAACTGCTCGACGCATACCCGGGCGAGGACATCTTCGCCATGCCTGCCGCCGAGCTCAATCTGGCTTTCGGCAACCACCGTTCCATCGTCGAGAACCTGCTGAACAAGACGGCCTTCCCGCGCGCCGAGGAGGAGTTGCGCACAACTGAGGCGAAGCACATCAAGGTGCTCTTCTACACCGACGACGCCTTCCCGCAACGCCTCAACCGCGAAGAATGCGCCGACTCGCCGGTGCTGCTCTATGCCCTCGGCGACGCCGACCTCAACGCCCGCCGCGCTCTGGCTGTGGTAGGCACCCGCAAGGCCACACCCTACGGTCGCGACACCACGGAGCGCTTCGTCAGAGAGATGGCCGACCTGCAGGAGGACGACAAGCCGCTGGTCGTCAGCGGACTGGCATACGGCATCGACACTATGGCCCACAAAGCATCACTCGACAACGGCCTGCCGACGGTGGCGGTACTGGGTCACGGCCTCGACCGCATCTATCCCGCCGAGAACCGCAGCCTTGCCGAACGCATAGTGCACAGCGGCGGCGCCCTGCTGACGGAGTACCCCATGGGCACCGCCATCAACCCCCGCTACTTCCCGGCACGCAACCGCATCATAGCCGCCATGAGCGACGCCACCCTCGTGGTCGAGGCCTCGGAGCACGGCGGAGCACTCATCACCGCTACAATGGCCACCGGCTACCAGCGCGACGTCTTTGCTGTGCCCGGTCGGCTGGGCGACACCTACAGTCGCAGCACCAACAACCTGATAGCCACCAACAAAGCCATACTGGCACGCGGTGCAGCCGACATCGCCTACCAGCTCGGTTGGCCCTCGCCGACGGCAGCAAAAGCCGACACACAGGCCTCGCTCTTCCCCACCCTGCCGCCAGCCGAGCAGCGGCTGCTGGAGCTGATACGCAAGAACGGCAACATGACGCTCGACGAGATAGTGACCATCAGCGGCTTGCCGATGCCCAAAGCAGCATCACTTATGTTCAACCTCGAGATGGCGAAGGCGGTGCACGTGCTGCCCGGCCACCTCTACCAAGCCTCCAACACATAACGTACACGCCTAACAACATTATACGAATAAACAACCATGAAGAACAGAACATCCCTGCCCTACAGCCTCACCGCCATCGCCGCCCTGATACTACTTCTGGCAGCTTGCAACAGCAAGACCCAGACCTACGCCGCTGCCGACGGGAGCGTCACCGCCACCCTCAACGAGCGCACCGGCGAGTGGCACATCCTCGGCCCCGACGGCCGCGAGGTTGTCCCCAACTACGACTCCATGCACGTCACCGAAGTGAGCCCCGACGGACACCCCATGACCATCGTCTATTATTGCGGCAGCGTAGAGCATTGGCGCCAGTACTACAGCACCATGCAGCTGCGCAGCGAGGGCGACATCGTCGCCGGCCGCCGCGAAGGTCATTGGGCATTCTACCACCCCAACGGCAACGTGCAGGCCGAAGCCACCTACATCGGTGGCCTTGAAGAAGGCCCCTATCGAGTCTTCCGCGAAAGCGGTGTGCCTTACTACATAGGCAGCTACCACGAAGGCGTACGCACAGGCACCTGGGAGATATACGATGAACTGGGACAGCTCGTCACCACACAGGAATACTAAACCGACCACCGCATGATAGACCTCGGGCTTGACCTCTACCGCGTCATCGGCTTGGAAGCCGACCGCCTCGGCATCGACGCCTACGCCGTCGGGGGTGTCGTGCGCGACCACCTGCTGCAACGCCCCTGCACCGACATCGACGTCGTCTGCGTAGGGCGACAGGAGGGCGGCGAAGTGCACATCGGCATCCAGCTCGCCCATGCCGCCTCCGAGGCCCTCGGCGGCAGCCATGTGTCGGTGTTCAAGAATTTCGGCACCGCAAGCTTCAGATATACCGCCGACGGACGCGAGTATGAGCTGGAGTTCGTGGGCGCCCGCCGCGAGAGCTACAGCCGCGACAGTCGCAAGCCCATCGTGGAGAACGGCACACTTGAAGACGACCAGCGGCGGCGCGACTTCACCGTCAACGCCCTCGCCGTATGCCTCAACCACGACCGCCTCGGCGAGCTCATCGACCCCTTCGGCGGCATCCGCGACCTCGACGCAGGCATCCTCCGCACACCCCTCGACCCCGACATCACCTTCAGCGACGACCCGCTACGCATGATGCGCGCCGTCCGCTTCGCCTCACAGCTCGGCTTCCGCATAGCCGACGATACATTCGAGGCCATCGGCCGCAACGCCAAGCGCATAGAGATAGTCAGCGCCGAACGCATCACCTCCGAGCTCAACAAAATCATGGCCTCGGCCAACCCATCACTCGGCCTCAAGCTGATGCAGAAATGCGGCCTCATGCAGCTCGTCATGCCCGAGATCAGCGCCCTGCAAGGCGTTGAGACAGTAGACGGCAAAGGCCACAAGGACATATTCTTCCACACCATGCAGGTGCTCGACAACGTGGCCGGGATGAGCGACAACCTATGGCTGCGCTGGGCCGCCCTGCTGCACGATGTGGGCAAGCCCGGCGTAAAACGCTACGACGCCCGCCAGGGTTGGACATTCCACGGCCACGAAGCCCGCGGCGCACACATGGTGAAGCGCATCTTCAAGCGCCTGCGCCTGCCACTGGGCGAGGAGATGCGCTACGTGGAGAAACTCGTCATGCTCCACATGCGCCCCATCATACTGGCCGAAGACATCGTCACCGACAGCGCCGTGCGCCGTCTGCTCTTCGAGGCCGGCGACGACATCGACGATCTCATGCTCCTCTGCCACGCCGACATCACCACGCGCAACCTCGACAAGCAGCGCCGCCACCGCGAGAACTTCGAGCTGGTGAAGCGCAAGCTCGTGGAGCTCGAAGAGCGCGACCGCATACGCAACTTCCAGCCTCCGGTGAGCGGCGAAGACATCATGACCACCTTCGGCATCGGCCCCTGCCGCGAGATTGGTACCATCAAGGATGCCATCAAGGACGCCATCCTCGACGGACGGATACCCAACGAGCGCGACGCCGCCTGGCAGATGATGCTACGCCTCGCTGCCGACCTCGGCTTAAAGCTACGAGAATAAAAAAACATTTGGCCATATCAGTATTATTTTGTAATTTTGCAGCCTCAAATAAACAAGCAATATATGTACGAACACCTGAAGATAGAGGAGCGTGGCACCATAGCCGTCATGACCATCAGCGCCCCGAAGAGCCTCAATGCGCTCAACAGCAAAATACTTAACGAGATAGGCGACTACCTGGACAGCTTCGACTGTGGGCGGTTCCGCTGCCTCATCGTCACCGGCGACGGCGAGAAGAGCTTCGTGGCCGGTGCCGACATCAGCGAGATGGCAGGCCTCAACGCCGCCGAGGGCGAAGCTTTCGGCAAGCGCGGCGCCCGCGTGTTCCGCATGCTGGAGACCCTGCCGGTGCCCGTCATCGCCGCCGTCAACGGCTTCGCCCTCGGCGGAGGCTGCGAGATAGCCATGGCTTGCGACATACGCATCTGCTCGGACAACGCCAAGTTCGGCCAGCCCGAGGTGGGCCTCGGCATCATACCCGGCTTCAGCGGCACGGTGCGCATGGCGCGTCTGGTGGGCATGGGCATGGCCAAGCAGCTGATATACACCGGCAAAGCCATCCGCGCCGACGAGGCGTTGCGCATAGGCCTGGTGAACGCCGTGGTGCCGCAGGCAGAACTGATGGACAAGGCCATGGAGATGGCCACCCAGATTGCCGCCCAAGCCCCGCTGGCAGTACGCGCTGCCAAGGAGTGCATCAACGCCGAATACGACATGACGGCCGACGAGGCCATAGCCTACGAGAACCGCGCCTTCGGCCAGTGCTTCGCCACAGCCGACCAGAAAGGCGGCATGCGCGCCTTCCTCGACAAGAGCAAGTACGAGTTTCAAGGCAAGTAGATAAGAATAACGTTTAACAATTTAATAATCATCAATCATGAAAATCTGTGTTATTGGAACCGGCACGATGGCCAAAGGCATTGTCAAGGCTTTTGCCACCAAGATGCCCGTCGTCATGAAGAGCCGCACGCAGGCCAGCCTCGACAAGGCCATGGCCTCGATAGCCAAAGGCTATGGCAAACTGGTTGAGAAAGGCAAGATGACCCAGGAGGCCGTCGACGCCCTGCTCAAGAACATCGTCACAACCACCGACTACGCCACCTTCGCCGACGCCGACCTCGTCATCGAGGCCGCCGTGGAGGAGATGCAGCTCAAGAAAGACGTCTTCACCGAGCTTGACGGTATCTGCAAACCCGAGACTATCTTCGCCACCAATAGCTCGAGCCTGAGCATCACCGAGATTGCCGCCTGCACCAAGCGTCCGACCCAGTTCATCGGCATGCACTTCTTCAACCCCGCCGACCGCATGGCTCTGGTTGAGGTTATCCGCGGCCAGCTCACCAGCGACGAGGTCTGCAAGTGCGTCATCGACCTCGCCACCGAGATTGGCAAACAGCCCGTCGAGGTGAAGGAAGCCCCCGGCTTTGTTGTGAACCGAATCCTCATACCTATGATCAACGAAGCTGTCGGCATCCTGGCCGATGGTATCGCCAGCGCCGAGGACATCGACAAGTGCATGATGCTCGGTGCCAACCACCCCATGGGCCCGCTGGCCCTGGCTGACCTCATCGGCAACGATGTGAACCTGGCCATCATGGAGGTGCTATACAAGGAGTTCGGCGACCCGAAGTACCGTCCTCACCCCCTGCTCCGCAAAATGGTACGCGCCGGTCTCCTCGGCCGCAAGACCGGCGAGGGCTTCTACAAATATTGATGCCCTGCCGCATAGAAAGAAGAAGGTCCCGTCCGATGGGCGGGACTTTCTTTTTTTCTACTGGTAACGCTTGAGCCAGGTGAGCTGCTTGCGGGCGTAGTGCCAGGTGTTGAGCTTGATCTGAGCCACAGCCTCGTCAAGTGAGCCGTGTCCGTCTATTACGGGGAAGAGTTCTCGGTAGCCAACGGTGTTGAGGGTATTGAGGTGGCGGTAAGGGAGCAGCGAGCGCACCTCGTCGACGAGGCCGTCGGCCATCATCTGGTCAACACGTCGGTCTATGCGTTCGCGCAAGGCAGCAGGCTCCATCGACAGCACCTGCATCTCTATGGCGAAGGGGCGCGGTGCCGCCTGCTGGCCAGCAATCACCTCGCTGTAAGGGCGGCCGGCGGTGAGGCAAACCTCGAGTGCACGCTGTAGCCTGACGGGGTTGCGGAGGTCAACACGGGCGTAGTAGTCGGGGTCGAGCAACCGCAGCTGTGCACGCTTCTCTTCAAGGGGCATCTGCTGCAGGCGGGCACGCAACTCGTCGGAGGGCGACGGCAGCACCGCCGGTGTAGCTCGGAGGGCGTCAATGTACAGGCCGCTGCCGCCGACTGCGACCACGGTGTCGTGCGTCTCCATCAGGCGTGCAATCACGACCATGGCGTCATGCTCATAGTCATAGATGTTGTACGGCTCTGTGACCGACCGACAGGCGATGAAGTGGTGTGGGACGGCGGCGAGATCCTCGTCCGAGGGACGTGCCACGCCGATGCGCAGTTCACGGTAGAACTGGCGTGAGTCGCAGGAGACTATTTCCGTACCCAGACGTCGCGCCAACGCGACGGCATGGGCCGTCTTGCCGACAGCGGTCGGACCTGCCACCACGATGAGCTTCTTAGGCATTCAGGACTTTATCGAACTCGTCCCAGAACTCGGGGAAAGACTTGTCAACGACCTCGGGGCTCTCAATCTTCAGGTCGGGGAAGGCGAGGCGGAGCGGTGCGAAAGCCATCGCTATGCGGTGGTCGCCATAGGTCTGAACCGGCTCCACAGGCTTCAGCTTGGATGGTATGATGACCATTTCCTCGGCCGTGGTGTTCACCTTGCCGCCCATGCGACGGAGCTCCGTGGTGATGGCATACATACGGTCGCTCTCCTTGAGTGCTATGTTGCTCACTCCCTTGAGGGTGGCGCGTACACCGGCGGCAGCGGCGGCCACAGCGAAGGTAGGCACGAGGTCGGGACAGTCAAGACAGTTGAACTGTACCGTCTTGCCACGCTCGAAACCTCCCTGCAGCGTTATGCTGCGGCCTGCGGCACGGTAAGGGGAACGCACCTCGGTGCTACATACACCCAGCTGACGGAAGAAAGCGTCGGCGGCGCTGTCGCCCTGGCATGAGTCGAGCTGAAGGCCCAGCAGACGTATGCGCAGTTCCGGCCGCAGGAGTGCCATGGTATAGAAGTATGACGCCGACGACCAGTCGCGCTCGATGACGACGGCGGTGGGTTTGGTCTTAGCGGTCATAGGCTGCACATAGTAAGTGCGGCCATTGGAGGAGCGGCGCACATTGACGCCAGCCTGACGCAATATGTCTGCCGTCATCTCTATGTAAGGGCGCGACGTGGGTCGTGAAGTCATGGTCAGCGAGATACCCTCGGGCAGGACGGGGGCCACAAGCAGAAGGGCGCTGACAAACTGGCTGCTCAACAGCGGGTCAACCTGCACGGTGCGCTTGGTGGGTATGCCGCCCTGTATGTGTACCGGCAGGAAGCCTTCTTTCTCCGAACACTCTACACGCAGGCCCATCTGGCGCAACGACTCAATGATAGGGGCCATCGGGCGCTGGCAGAGGCGTGGGTCGCCGGTCAGGATATGGTGTCCGGGGGTGATGGCGAGCAACGGCATCAGGAAACGTGCCACAGAGCCCGCATTGTTGCAATAGAATATGTCGGACTTGCCCTCGTCGAGCTGGGCAAGCAACTGGCGCAGCAGACGTGTGTCGCCCGACGTGGAGGGCTTGCCTATACGGAAACGGCTGCCGGTGATATAGTTTATCACCATCCAGCGGTTGCTCATGCTCTTCGACGCTGGCAGGTTGATACGTATATCGTTGGTGTTCATTCGATGCTATACTCTTTCAGTTTGCGGTAAAGTGTGCGTTCAGATATATGGAGGTCGGCAGCGGCAAGCTTGCGGTTGCCATGACGGCGCTCAAGTGCGCGTGCTATAGCCACACGCTCACGGTCTTCGAGAGCCACGCTCTCGTCTTCGATAATCTCTGGCGTGAGGAATTCCTCTTCTTCGTTGTGAATCGCATTATGTGTGGTGGCAGGGAAATACGACGGCGACACCACCGACGGCTGCTCTACCTGCATCGGAGCCCCTTGTGCCATACGTCCCACCATCTGTCTCAGGTCGTTGATCTCCTGACGCATCTCGCTAATCATCTGCCCCATGGAGAGGGCCTTCAGCAACAGCTCACGGTCGCTGATGGTATTACCGCCAGCGGCTGTGTTGTCAACGATGGCCGGCATGCGCTCCGTAGGGATGTATGACAGGTAGTTCTGCAGTATCGCCGAGGTGATGGTGCGCTCTGTCTCCACCACCGATATCTGCTCGGTGATGTTCTTCAGCTCGCGCACATTGCCATACCAGGGGTAATCCATCATCATGCGTTTGGCATCGTCGGTGAGGACGATGGGAGGCATGTGGTATTTCTCTGCCACATCGGACGCAAACTTGCGGAAGAGCAATGGGACGTCGTCCTTACGCTCGCGCAATGGCGGCAGGAAGATGCTTATCTGGTTGAGGCGGTAGTATAGGTCTTCACGGAAACGCCCGTTGCGTACAGCCTCGACGATGTCGATATTGGTGGCGGCAACCACGCGCACGTTTATTTTCTGCGCCGTGCTGCTACCCACAGGTATTATCTCGCCGTTCTCCAAGACACGCAGCAACTTCACCTGCATAGCCAGCGGCAGCTCGCCTATCTCGTCGAGGAAGATGGTGCCGCCGTCAGCCTCCTCAAAGTAGCCCTTGCGGTTCTTGTCGGCACCGGTGTAGGCTCCCTTCACATGGCCGAAGAGCTCACTCTCTATCGTGCCTTCCGGTATGGCACCACAGTTGACGGAGATGAGCCCCCTGCCCTGCCGCACATGCTTGCGCAGGCTGTTCTCGTGTATGATGCGCGAGAACACATCCTTGCCCACACCGCTCTCGCCGGTGATGAGTATAGACAGGTCGGTGGGCGCCACCTGGATGGCCTTGTTGAGGGCCTGCAGCAGGCGCGGGTCGTTGCCTATTATGTCGTAACGTTGTTTTAGTGTCTGGATATCCATCTCTTTGTCCGTGTTTAGCAATCAGTCGAGCCGCCTGGCAATCACCATGCCGAGGGCCTGGCCCAACTGGCGTAATATCTCTGAGTAGTACTTAATCTCGTTCAAAAGTTCCCCTTGCTCCTCCTCCGAGGCACCTATGAGCCTCTCGCGTTTCTCGGCAATCATCTGCGCCAGACGCAAGCTCTTGAAGGTATTGAGGCTGTCGCCGACATCCTGCAGCAGGGCATCCTCTATCCTGGGGGGATAGATGCCTTTCTTGCGCCACGAGTCCTCGCAGAGCGAATAGGTGTCCATCATCACGGTGGCGCAGAAGGTGCGTAGCGCATCGTCGTTGGAGTCGATAAAGCGCGTCGTATCCACCTTGCCCACCATCTCCACCATCAACGTGCATTGCTCCAACACACGCTGGCACAACGGGTGCGAGAACGACAGCTGTTCGTTCTTTATCTCGTTGACGATAATCTGCGCTACGGTATACGTCGTCGTCTGTTCCGTACCGTCCTCGGCCTTCAGCGTCTGGCTGACGGTCTCGTTGCCGTAGTTCAGCAACAGCTGCACCAAGTGGCGCTCCACCTCGGATGGCGGGGCGTTGAGCTGCGTGTTGTGAGCTATGGGTTGAGGCTCATGTTGCTGCTGTTGCACTTCACCCTGTTCTCCACTCTCCACTCTCTGATCTCCACTCTCCGCTCTCCGCTCAGCACTCTCCTCTGCGGCTTTCTGTCTTGCCGACCCTATGGCGCGGGCGACAGCGGTACTCAGCACATCCTCGCTCACGCGCAGCAGGTGCGAGCATTGGCGTATGTATTCGCTGCGCTCCAGCATGTCGGTCACAAGGGCTATGCTGCGTGCCGTCTCGCTGACGAGTTCGGCCTTGCGTATGGGGTCCTCCTTCACGTCGTCGAGCAGCACACGCGTCTTGTACATGATGAAGTTGTCCTCGTGCGAGGCCAGAAACTCCTGCAGCTGCGTGCTGCCGTACTTCTGCGCATAGCTGTCGGGGTCTTCGCCGTCGGGGAAGAGCACAAGCCTCACATGCATGCCTTCGGCGAAGAGCAGGTCGATGGCCCTGAGGGCGGCCTTGATGCCCGCCTTGTCGCCGTCGTAGAGCACGGTAACATTTGACGTGTAGCGTTTTATGAGCCTTATCTGTTCGGTCGTCAGGCTGGTGCCGCAACTGGCAACGGTGTTCTCCACACCGCTCTGATGCATCGATATGACGTCCACATTGCCCTCCACCAGATAGCACTTGTCGGCCTTTGCTATGGCGGCGCGTGCCTGGAAGAGGCCGTAGAGGATGCGGCTCTTGTTGTAGATGTCCGAGTCGGGCGAATTGACGTATTTCGCCGCCTGTTTCTCGGTGGTGAGCACGCGGCCGCTGAAGCCAAGCACACGTCCGCTGATGCTGTAGATGGGGAACATCACGCGGCCGCGGAAGCGGTCATACTGCTTGCCGGTATCCTCCTTGACGATGGTGAGGCCCGTCTTCTCCAGCACCTGAAGGCTGTAGCCGTTCTTCAGCGCATGGTCGGTGAAGTTGCTCCACTCGTCGAGGCAGAAGCCCAAGCCGAAGCGTTTTATCACTTCGTCGCTGAGGCCGCGCCCGTGGAAATAACTGAGGCCTACGGCGCGCCCCATCTCGTCGTTGTAGAGCAGGTCGGCGAAGTACTTCTGCGCAAACTCACTCACGTGGAACAGGCCGTCACGCTCCGTCTGCCGCTGCTTCTCCTCCTCGGTCTGCTCTTCCTCCTTAATCTCTATGTGGTACTTGTCGGCCAGCCACCGCAGCGCCTCGGGATAGGTATAGTGCTCGTGCTTCATGAGGAACTTCACCACATCGCCCGCCTCGCCGCAGCCGAAGCACTTGAAGATGCCCTTCGACGGCGACACATAGAACGACGGCGTCTTCTCGTTGTGGAAAGGGCAGCAGCCTATGTGGTTGGCGCCACGCTTCTTGAGAGACACGAAATCGCCTATCACCTCCTCGATGCGGGCGGCGTCCATGATGCGCTGTATGGTCTCCTGATCTATCATTCAGGCTGCAAAATTACACAATTTCCCCGATATGGCAAAAAAAATATTGGTCACTTGATGACAAACTCATACACCGAGTCGCGGTCGACCCCCTTGTAGACGGGCAGCAGCTTGATGTGCGTACCGCGCTGCAGGTTCACCGGACCTATATAGACGGCGCTCTCGCGTGTCGGCGCCGTACCGTCGGTGGTGTAGAAGATATAGGTGTTTGGCACCTCGGTGGCTATCTCGATGTTCATCGTCGTCTCGTCGACCCTCCTGGCGGCGAAGAGCGGGGTGAACGAGCCCTCGCAGTAGTTGTAGCCGCGAGCGGCCAGACGGTCTTTCTGCACCTCCACCTTGCGGCGGAAGTGGCCCCAGTCGCGCCCGTCGGCGGGCGACCACAGCACCTCGGCCAACGCCAGCATGCGCGGCAGCAGCATGTACTCGGCTCCGCGGGCGTCGCTCTCGGCCTTCGCCGTGTAGCAGCCGCAGGCACCTACAATCATCTCGGCCAGCCGGGCCGTAGTGCCCTCGGGCACAGGCTCGAAGCCATAGACACGCGACAGCGTCACCACCCCCGCGTCGGCCTTGGGCTGGTAGCGGGCGTCGGCCTGGTAGCGGTTGAAGGAGCAGTATTCGGCCGGCGACATCACCACGTCGCAGCCCTCGCGGGCACGCTCCAAGCCCTCGTAGAAACCATTGGTGCAGAACACCGTGTCTGTCTCCACGTCCCATCCGCACGAATCCATCACCTCGACGACAACGTTCTGCGACGCCGCATACTCCACCATCCCTGCCACATCCTCGGTGTCGGCGTCGGCAGGCAGGCGCAGGCGCAGACGGTTGAGCTTGTAGAGCGACATAGCGTCGACCATGCGGCGCATGAACTTCATGCCCAGCACGCCGCAGCTGTCGTCCACAGCCACACCGCGCCAGCCGAAGCGCGGATAATCCAATATGGTGCACTCCGGCAGCGACACAGCGGCGTATGCCGTCCTCGTAACGTCGGCGGGCAGCAGCTGCAGCAGCGTCTGGCAGCCGTAGAGCAGGCCCGCCGCGCTGTTGGCCGAGAGGCGTATGCCGCCGCTGCGCACCTCCAGCAGGTAGCCCTCGTCGCCGAGCTCGGTGTTCAGCGTGTCGTTGAGCACCAGCTCCACATCGCTGTCCTGCGAGGCCGACACCAGCGACGGCCTGAAGTGCGCGCTGCGCAAAGCCTTCATCACATACTTCAGCGTCGGCGAGTTCTGCCCGATGCCCGTAACACTCATCTTAAGGCTTGAGTGCAGCGTGTAGGACCCTTCCTTCTGCACCATGAACACCGGCTCGGGCACCACGCTGAGCTCTGTCACCGTAGCGCTGCGTCCGCATGCCGCAGCAAGCAGCAGCACCAGCGCGGCGACCGCCATCAGGGATATTCTGTTTCTCTTCATTTCTAACCTCTTTTACCCTTATAACGCCACCTCGCCTATTTTATTGTACAATTATTACACCTCTATTACACCTTCCTCAGCAACAATCGCCGCCCTTCCATCGGAATTGGTCCAGTACTTCGACCATCGTTTAACCATCGTTCGACCATCCTTCGACCATATATTATGGTTAAACGATGGTCGAAGGATGGTCGAAGGATGGTCGAACGGCCGATGGAAGGACGTGGTAAGGGCGGAGGATGGGCGGAGGAGGTAAAAAATGTGTGGCGGGGGACACAATTTTAGCGCGGAGGCGACGTTATATGTTTCGTTATGGCATCGTTGAAAAGACTACTAACAGACTCGGTCGTCTACGGCCTGAGCAGCATCGTGGGCAGATTCCTTAACTATCTGCTTGTCCCGGTATATACCTACCACATCAGCGCCGCTTCGGGCGGCTACGGCGTGGTGACCAACGTCTACGCCTACACGGCGCTGCTCGCGGTCATCCTCACGTTCGGCATGGAGACGACGTTCTTCTACTACTCCAACCGCGAGGGTGTTGACCGCCGCAAGGTGTTCAGCACGGCGCTGGGCGCCGTGGGCACGGTGGCGGCGGTCTTCCTGTTGCTGGTGATGCTCTTTATAGGCCCTGTCAGCGCCTTCATGGGTTATAGCGACCATCCCGAATACATCAGGGCTATGGCTATCGTTGTGGCCATCGACGCTTTCCAGGCCATACTCTTCGCCCGTCTGCGTCGCGACGGCCGTCCGTGGAAATTCTTCTCCCTGAAGATGGCGTTCATCGTCCTCAGCATGGGGCTCAACCTCTTCGTATTCCTCGTAGCGCCACATTGGAGCCACCTGCCGTGGATGGCATGGTACGACGAAGCCAGCAATGTGAAGTACATCTTCTATATCAACCTCTTCTGCACCGCCGTCGTCACGCTGGGCTTTTTCAAGGAGCTCAAGGATTTCAGGCTTTCGGATTTCAATGTGCCGCTCCTGAAGCAGATGCTCAAATACACATGGCCGTTGCTTCTGCTCGGCATCGTGGGCATCTTCAACCAGACAGCCGACAAGATACTGCTGCCGCGACTGCTGCCCGGCGAGGAAGGGCGCGTACAGCTGGGCATCTACGGCGCCTGCGTCAAGATAGCCATGCTTATGGCCCTCATCACCCAGGCGTTCCGCTATGCCTACGAGCCGTTTGTCTTCGGCGGACAGAAAGACAAGCATAGCAAGGAGACGCAGGCCCAGGCGACAAAGTACTTCGTGATGTTCACGCTGCTGGCGTTCCTGGCGGTGATGTGCTATATCGACGTGCTGCAGTACTTCATCGGCGGCGACTACCGCGAGGCGCTGCCTGCGGTGCCGATAGTGATGATGGCCGAGATACTGATGGGCATCTATTTCAACCTGAGCTTCTGGTACAAGCTTACTGGGCAGACCTGGTGGGGCGCCGTGATGAGCGCCATAGGCTGCGCGGCGCTGGTGGCGGTGAACGTCGTCTTCGTGCCCAAGGTGGGCTACATGGCCTGCGCCTGGGGCGGCCTGGTGGGCTACGGCGTCTGCGTGCTGCTGAGCTACTTCATAGGGCAACGGAAATACTATGTGCCCTACCCCGTGTGGACAATCCTCGGCTACATGGCGCTGGCGCATGTGCTCTACGCCCTCACGGTGGTTGTGCACCCCGAGGCGCTGTGGCTGCGACTTGTGTGGAACACCACGCTCCTGCTGGTATACGTGGCCGTGATGGCCTACGGCGAACGGCGCCTCGTGGCACAAGTCATTGGTAAACTAAAACATCGCAGACAATGAAACGACGTACCGCAATACTGCTGCTTGCCGCGACGCTCATGACGCTGTGCCTGACGGGTTGCCGCAAGACGTGCACGTGCATCAAGAACAACGGCACGAGCCACACCTTCACGGCAGAAGAGGTGAAGAAGCAGAACGGCAGCTGCCAGGCAATGAAATACATGTACAGCGACGGCACCTACGACCCAATGGTGAGCTACTACTCGGTGTGCGAGTGGGATTGACGAGAATGTTGAGTTATGAGTCTTGAGTTATGAGTTTTGAGGACACGGAACATTGCAATTTGTGCCCACGCATGTGCGGAGTGCGGCGCGCCGATGCAGCAGGCTTCTGCGGCGCCGGCGATGCGGTGGAGGTGAGCAGCGTGTGCCTGCACCGAGGCGAGGAACCACCGCTGAATCCCATAGTCAACGTCTTCTTCAGCCATTGCAACTTGCAATGCATCTACTGCCAGAACTGGCAGATAAGCGGTCGCGAAGGGAGCGGCGAGCGGTATTCGGCCGAGGCTCTCGCCGACCGGATAGCATCACTCTTCGCACAGTTCCCCGCCCAGAGGCAGCCCATGCTGGGGCTCGTCACGGCGGCGCACTATGCCGACAGGCTGCCGGCCATCGTCGAGGCTGTGCGAGAAAGAGGCTTCGCGCCGACGGTGGTGTACAACAGCGGCGGCTACGAGAGCGTGGAGACCCTGCGGAGCCTCGAAGGGCTGGTGGACGTGTACCTGCCCGACCTCAAATACATGGACGGCGAGCTTGCGGCACGCTACAGCCATGCGCCCGACTACCCCGAGGCGGCGGCGGCGGCGCTGACGGAGATGAAGCGGCAGGTGGGCGGTGGACTCATCACCGACAACGACGGCACAGCCTGTCGCGGCATGATTGTGCGGCACCTGGTGCTGCCCGGAGCCATCGACAACTCGCTGCAATGCCTCGAATGGCTTGCCGACCACTTCAACCCCTTCACGCTACACCTCTCGCTCATGGCCCAGTACTTCCCGCCGCACACAGGCTTGTCGGCGCCGCTTGACCGTACGCTGACTGCCGACGAGTACGGCGCCGTCACCACACGGGCCGAAGAACTCGGCTTCACCGAAGGGTGGGTGCAGGAACTGGAGGCCCGCGACAACTACCGTCCGGACTTTGACCGTAAGGAAAACCCCTTTGAATAGATGAAGAAACGAAACATATACACCCTTGAACTCGACGACGAGGAGCCGATGTCGGACGTGGCGCAGCTGCTGTTCCGCACCTCTCAGCCCGGCTATCTCTTCGCCGACATCCTCAACCGCCTCTACGGCTACAGCCTGCGGCGCATCGACGACATGCCGCTCGACGGCGCAGAATGGCCTTTCTACACCTATGCCGACGGTGTGAACCACCTGCGCTACTACCTCGTGGAGAAGCCCGCCGGCGACAAGTTGAACGACGCCTGGGGCGAGCACAACAAGATGCTCGTCATCAAAGGGGAATGCGCCGAAGAGGAGGCGGAACGCCTGTACGAAGACCTCACCGACCCGATGCCGGCCGACGAGGGCGACCTGCTGGCCACAGAACATGCGGCCCTGCGCGACGACCTGATGGCCGACTTCCTGCTTGTGGACCGCTACGACCCCTCCGTTGAACTGCCTCCAAAGGCCTCGCGCCGCATGACACAGATACAGTCGACCCTGAAGCAGCACTCCACGGCCATCATGACACACATCGACACAGAGCGCCTCGACCTTGAGTGACAGACAGGAAAATGACATATTATTTTGCCAATTAGAAAATAATGTGTATATTTGCAGTCGCCTTTCAGCAAGAACAATAACAACTAAAAACAAATACATTATGACAATCAAAGACCTTGAACCCAAAGAGTTGTGGAGTAACTTTTACTCCCTCACCCGCCAGCCGCGCCCCTCGAAACACGAGGAGAAAGTGCGTAAGTTCCTTGTGGACTGGGCCAAGAAGAACAAGATTGCCTGCCGCGTCGACGGTGTTGGCAACGTCATCCTGAGCAAGCCCGCCACCAAGGGTATGGAGAAAGTGCACCCCGTGGTACTCCAGGCCCACATGGACATGGTGCCCCAGGCACGTGCCGGCAAGAAACATGACTTTGAGAAAGACCCCATAGAGACCAAGATTGTGGGTGACTGGGTGTATGCCTGCGACACCACGCTTGGTGCCGACGACGGTATGGGCGTGGCCGCCATCATGGCAGTCTTCGCCAGCAAGACCGTCAAGCACGGCCCGCTGGAGGCCCTCATCACCACCGACGAGGAGACCGGCATGACCGGTGCCTTCGGCCTAAAGAAAGGCGAGCTGCACGGCGACTACCTGCTGAACCTCGACAGCGAGACCGAGGGCGAGCTCTACGTGGGTTGCGCCGGCGGTATCGACGCTGCCATAAACATTCCCTACAAGACAGAGAAGGCCCCGAAGGGCATGGTGGCCTACCGTCTCACCATCGGCGGCCTGAAGGGCGGCCATAGCGGCATGGAAATCAACACCGGCCGCGCAAACGCCAACAAGCTGCTCTTCCGCCACCTGCGCTGGGTTGCCGAGTGCGGCATACGCCTCATCAGCATCGAAGGCGGCAACATGCGTAACGCTATCCCGCGCGACGCCGAAGCCGTCATTGCCATGCCCAAAGAGCACGAGGAGTGCATTCTCAAGGAGTTCGACAAGGTTGCTGGCTGGGTGAAGAAGGAACTCGCCAACGTTGAGCCCGACTTCTGCATGAAGTACGAGAAGGTACGCATGAACCCCACAGTCATTGACAACGAAGGCACACAGAAGATTATCAACCTCATGATGGTGGCCCCGAACGGCGTTATCCGCATGAGCAAGGACATGGAAGGCTTGGTGGAGACCTCGCTGAACCTGGCTATCGCCAAAACCACAGCGGCCAAGAAGTTTGTCGTCTACGCCCTGTTGCGCTCCTCGGTCGACACCGCCAAGGAAGCCCTTGCCGAGCGCCTCGTCTGCCTGGCCGAACTGGCAGGTGGCAAATGCCAGCTCAGCGGCGCCTACCCCGGCTGGAAGCCCAACATGCAGAGCCAGTTGTTGAAGACTATGAAGGCCACCTATAAGAAGCTCTACAAGAAAGAGCCCGCCGTCATGGCCATCCACGCTGGCCTCGAGTGCGGCCTGCTCGGCGGCAAATATCCCGACATGGAGATGATCTCCTTCGGCCCGACATTGCAGAGCCCCCACAGCCCCGACGAGCGCTGCTACATACCGAGCGCCAAGAAGTTCTATGAATACCTGCTGGCAGTCCTGGCAGCAATCCCCGTGAAGAAATAAGAGATTATGCCTATAAAAGAAGAGCCGGCCAAATGGCCGGCTCTTTTATTTCAGCTGAGACGCACCCGCGGGTCGAGTACGGCGTAAAGGATATCGGTGAGGATATTGATAAGGACGAGCAAGATACAGATGAAGAGTATGGTGCCCATGACAACGGGAAAGTCATACTTCTCCAACCCATCGACGATAACAACGCCCATGCCCTTCCAGTCGAAGACATACTCAACGAAGACGGCTCCGGCAAGCAGGCCGGCGAACCAGCCGCTGGCCGAGGTCACCACGGGGTTGAGTGCGTTGCGCAAGGCATGACGCACCACGACGCGGCGGTGGCTCAATCCCTTTGCGCGGGCGGTGCGTATGTAGTCCTGCGACAGAGCTTCGAGCATGGAGTTCTTGGTGAGCTGCGTTAGCGTGGCCAACGGACGTATGCCGAGCGTCAGCGCAGGCAGTATGAGATTCTTCAGGTCAAGGTATTCGCCGCAGCCATAATCGTCCACGGAGTAGAGGTTGCCGAACATGTTGAGGTGCGTCCATCCGGCAAGGACGTAGGCGAAAAGCCACGCAATCAAGATTGCGGCAAAGAACGACGGCAGCGACATGCCGAGCGTTGAGAGCACGAGCGTAAGGCGGTCCACCCATGTGTCCTTATGCAGAGCCGCCACCACGCCCAAAGTGACGCCGACGACAAGGGCGAAAATCATGGCCACAACGGCGAGCAGAGCCGTCTGCGGGAAGGCTGCACCGATAATCTCGCTCACACGGCGCTGGCTCTGGTAGCTGCGCCTAAGGTACGGCGCCTTGAGCACCACGGAGGTGGAACCCAGCCGCAGCAGCGAGGCGTAGGGGGCGTACTTCTCGTCGGAGAGGTAGAAATAGCTGGTGCTGTCGCTATTGTTGTGTACCGATATAGGTACCAGATCGTTCAGATAGTTGAGATACTGCAGTCCCACGGGCTTGTCTCGCCCCAGGTCGCGGTTGATGATGTCGATGCTCTCCTGATCGGCACGCTGGCCAAGCATCATGCGGGCCGGGTCGCCTGGCAGGATGTTGAAGAGGAAGAACACCAACGTGACCACTCCCAGCAGCACCAGAAGGCCATACAGAAGCCGTTTTATGATATACCTACCCATCAGCGCAATCCATGAACAACGCTTTTCTTAGCCACGAAGTCCTTGAGATAGAAGGGCTCGAAATAGGCCACTTCCTCCACTTTGCCAGCGGCGAGACGCTGTTTGGCAAGCCCTGCCATGCCTGTGGCAGAGACCGAGAATTCCTCGTCGTAGCGGGCGTTGGGGTGACCGCCCAGCAGCGGACGCGTCTTGGCGGCGCCATCGCCTATGAACATCATCTCTCTCCTATCCAGCCAATGGTCGTAGCAGTCCTCGGCGATAACCTCCGCCTGAGTGTCGCGAAGGATGTTGAGACCGCGGTCCACCACCATCGTATAGCACTCCATGCGGCGTGCATCAATCATCGTGCACACAAGACCATGGTATTCCGGGTGCTGCGCATAGTAGAGTGCAGCCATCGAGAGCAGCGTGGGCACCGAGAGCAGCGGTATGCCGTATCCATAGCAAAGTCCTTTGGCGCTGCTCACTCCTATGCGCAGGCCGGTGTAGCTGCCGGGGCCAGCCGAGACACACACGGCGTCGGGCCGTTGGGCGTCGGTGATTTCCTTGAGGAAGAGGGGCAGACGGGTAGAGTGGGCGTCGGCATCGGCGCACTCGCGGAGCATAGTGACGGTGCCGTCGACGGCCATCGCCGCCGAACACACACGCGTGGCAGTTTCTATCAGCAGTATCTTCATCGCATATCAATTACCTCGACATCAGGGTGCTTGGCAGTGTCGAAGGTAAACTGTGACGCTGCATTGGAGGCACGCTTGAAGTCGGTGATGTCGTAGTTTTCGCGTCCGGAGTCGTATTTGTGCACCTCCATGCGGCGCAGCAGGCCGTCGTCCTCCTTGATGAAAAGGCGGATTTTGTGGTAGCTGCGTGTGGAACGCGGCTGCAGATCGATGATGGCTGTGCCGTCGTCGTCGGTGCGTATATACTTAGCCTTAAAGCTCTTGCCGTAGCCTGCCAGCAGGCGGCCGGGGTTGAGCAGGTCGATGTCGTCATCCACCATGCCGCTTACGGTCACTTCCTTGGCGCTCTTGTTCCAGTGCCAGACGGTGGTGCCGTCGCTGATGAGTTCCTGGTCGGGCAGCGTAAGGCGGTATTTACCTTTGTTGTAGCGCACCTGCGCGCTCTGGCGGGCCTTCTCCACCTTCTTGCCGTCGAGGACAGTCATTGTCACCGTGAAGCTCACGTTCTTGTCGAAGCGTGCCGCGGCCTTGCCGAGCACCTCGGTGGCGTTGTCGTCGAGACGGCCCTGCGAGGCGTGGGTGATCTGCGCCCCGGAGGAGAGGGGTATGAAGATGATGGCGACAAACGCCAGCAATATCACTAAGGACTTTCTCATAATCAATGCAGTTTCATGCCTATGATGTTCATGAACTCCTCGCGGGTCTTGGGGTCTTTCATGAAGGCGCCGGTGAAGTCGGAGGTGGTGGTGACGCTGTTCTGCTTCTGCACACCGCGCATCGACATACACATGTGCTGCGCCTCGATGACCACGGCCACGCCAAGGGGGTTGAGGGTCTCCTGGATGCAGTCCTTGATCTGCTTGGTGAGGCGCTCCTGCACCTGCAGACGGCGTGCATAGGCATCGACCACCCGCGGTATCTTGCTCAGACCCACGATGGTACCATTGGGGATATAGGCCACGTGGGCCTTGCCAACGAAGGGCACCATGTGGTGCTCGCAGAGCGAATAGAGCTCGATGTCCTTGACGACAACCATCTGCTTGTAGTCCTCGTGGAACATCGCCGAACGCAGTATCTCCTTGGGCTCCACGTCGTAGCCGTTGGTGAAGAAGAGCATGGCCTTGGCTATGCGCTCAGGACTCTTGAGGAGGCCTTCGCGGTCAGGGTCCTCGCCCAGCAGGCGGAGGATGGCCTTGTAGTGTTTGGCCATCTCGCCGACGCACTGCTCGTCGTACTTGTCTATTTTCTGGTATCCTAATTCTGCCATTGTTGTCTTTTAGTATGTCAAGTGGGGTTATTATTGCGCCAAAAGGCTGATTTTCTGAACTCGCTACGCCCTCCCGACGGTATCGGTACCGCCCCTCCACGGCCACTCTATCGCATCTGCGGTATGCATGGCCGAAGAAAGGCCGAAGGAAAGCCGAAGGGGGACCGAAGAGGCTGCGACGAAATGCAGAGCCAACAAGGGTTTCAAAAAATCACACATCAGTAAGAGACTCATTACAAATCCATTACAACACGGAATCCGATGGTGCTGTCGCAGGTGAAATTGAAGGGTGAAATCTCATGCGGGAAGCGGTAGGTGAGACGGCTGTGACGTTCGTCGTCGTTCCATGAGCCACCACGGCGTATGTAGGCGTGGTATAATTCATGGTGGCCGTCGGGGTGCACGGTCACGGTGTCGAGGCCGACAGGGTCTGTCTGGTCGGCGGCGGTGTAGTAGTTGAAGTAGTCGCGGCACCACTCCCAGACGTTGCCGCAGAGGTCATAGACGCCGATGACGTTGGGCTTCTTGCCACGCACGGGCATGATATGCTTGTACCTCAATGTGTCATAGTATGTGGTGTCGTCGAATTCATCATAATTGGAAATAATCACGGAGTCGCGCGGGGTGTTGACCTGGTACCAGCCCACGGAGTCGAGACGGTCGTTGCCGGCGAAGATGGTCTGCACACGGCGCGCAGCATGTCCGCCGCGGGCCACATACTCCCACTGTGCCTCGGTGGGGAGCGAGAAGGTCTTGCCCGTCATGGAGCTGAGTCGGCGGCAGAACTCGATGGCATCCTCGTATGTGACCCACACGATGGGCTTGTCGGCGCCGAGGAAACCACGCAGCCATGGGTGCGATTCGGCCCAGGTCTGGACGGGGTTGGTATCCATGACAGCCGCATAGAGAGCCTGTGTGACAGGCACCTCGGCAAAGGCGAAGTCACGCGAGATGGTAACCTTGTGCTGGGGCTGCTCGTAGCTGTAGGCACCAGGGTCGAAATAGTCGGCGCCCATAGTGAACTCACCTTTGAGGATGACGATGAGGTCCACCGTCTGGTCGGTGCCGGGGACAGGTATGTGCTGCTTCATGATTCGGACGGCCTCGGTGTCGCGGTTGACGTCAAGGACTTCGTCGATGAGGTAGGTGCTGTCCTTGGCGCAGGCGTTGAAGAGGACGGCGAGCGCGAAGGCGGCGATGAGCATAAGACTGTTTTTTTTCATTGTCGTTGCTGTTACATTCTGTTTATTGAACTATTCCACCTGGAGCAGCAGTCCCTTGAGGTATTCGCCCTCGGGGTGATAGATGCTTACGGGGTGGTCGGCGGCATGGGGAAGCTCGCGCACCACGCGCACACGGCGGCGTGCGTTGGCGGCGGCGGTGAACACCATGGTGCGGAAGTCGTCCTTGGAGACGGCCTGCGAGCAGCTGAAGGTCATCAACATGCCGCCGGCCGGCAGTGCCTCCATGGCACGCTGGTTGATGGAGCGATAGCCTTTGAGGCCCTGCTGCAGGGCGCGATGGTTCTTGGCGAAAGCTGGAGGGTCGAGGATGATGAATGAGAATTGCGAGCTATGGTTCTTGTGTTCGGCAAGGAACTGCAGGACATCGGCCACGGTGCCTTGGTGGCAGGCCTCAGGACCGAAGTTGAGGGCCACGTTGCGGTTGCAGAGCTCGATGGCTTTCTTGGATATGTCGACGGTCTCCACGAAGGCGGCACCGCCGCGGAGGGCGGAGAGGGAGAAACCGCCGGTGTAGCCGAAGCAGTTTAGCACACGCTGGCCTTGGGCAAGCTGTTGCACAAGGGCGCGATTCTCGCGCTGGTCGACGAAGAAGCCTGTCTTCTGGCCTTCGTAGAAGTTGATGAGCATGCGGTTGCCGTGCTCGCATATCTCCCACTCCTGCGGTTCGTCGCCCCAGAGGTAGCCGTCGGCTGCACCGCCGGGGACAGTGGCTGAGCTCTTGTCGAAGACGGAGCAGATGCCGTAGGACTTCAATGTCTCGCGGAAGGCGGCGGAAAGAACGGGGAAGAGGCGGTGCATACCCAGAGAATGGGCCTGGAGGACGAGGACACCGTTGTACCAGTCGGCCACCAGCCCCGGGAGGAAATCGCCCTCGGCGTGGACAAGACGGAAGACGTTGGTGTCGGCACTGCGGAAGAAGCCGAGACGCTCGCGGTAGGCGACAGCGGAGCGAATGCACTCGCGGAAGAAGTCGTCGTCGACCTGCGGCGTGTCGAAAGACAGGACCTTGCAGATGATGCTCTCGGGCTGATAGTGGCCTGTCGCCATCCAACTGCCATCGGCAGACACAACATCGACGAGGTCACCCTCCTTGGGGTCACCTGCGATGCGCTTCACGGCCCCGGAGAATATCCAGGGATGACGGCGCAAAAGGGCTTTTTCTTTGCCTGGCGCTATTATCAGCTGCGGGCGTGTCATTGTTTGAGGTCGTGTATCGTCTGCTTGGGGTCGGGGCTCTTGAAGACGGCGTTGCCGGCAACGAGCACGTCGGCGCCGGCCCCGTAGAGCAACGGTGCGTTCTGAAGGTTGACGCCGCCGTCGACCTCGATGAGGCACTGCGGGTTCTTGCGGTCGCAGAGGGCGCGAAGCTGGCGCACCTTGTTGTAGGTGTTTTCTATAAACTTCTGGCCACCGAAGCCGGGATTGACGCTCATCAGCAGCACTAGGTCGCACTCCTGCACGATGTCTTCGAGCAAACAGACGGCGGTGTGTGGATTGAGCACCACGCCGGCCTTCATGCCGTAGTCGTGGATGGCGTGGATGGTGCGGTCGAGGTGCATGCAAGCCTCATAGTGCACGGTCAGTATGTCGGCGCCGGCCTCCTTGAAGTCGGCAACATAGCGGCCCGGGTCCATAATCATCAGGTGCACGTCGAGGGGCTTTTGCGCGTGGCGCTTGATATGCTTGACGATGGGCTGTCCGAAGGATATATTGGGCACGAATATGCCGTCCATGACGTCGACATGGAGCCAGTCGCACTCTGACGCGTTAAGCATCTCGATGTCGCGCTGCAGGTTGCCGAAGTCGGCGCTTAATAACGATGGGGAAACAAGTTTCATAACGTCAGGATTAAAGCTTGAGTTTCTCGAAGTTCTTGCCATACACGCCCTCGGCCTTGCTAACTGAGATGAAGGCGTTTTCGTCGATGCGGTGTATTATCTGCATGACGTGGGGCTTGTCGGTGCGGTGCACCATCATTAGGAGCACCTTCTGGTTATTCTTGGTGTAGCAGCCTTCGGCATCGAGGAGCGTGGCGCCGCGGCCCACTTCCTTGGTCACAGTCTCGCCGATTTCGTCGTTCTTGGACGAGAAGACCATCACCTGATAGGACTGCTTGTTGCCGTCGAGCACCATGTCGAGGACATAAGTCATAACGACCATGACCACATAGCCGCAGATAACGTTGTCGAGCTTGTGGCTGACAAAATAGGAGCAACCAATGATGACGACATCAATGAGCATTATGACACGGCCAGGCGAGACATTGTGGTGCTTGCACACTATCAAGGCGATGATGTCTGTACCGCCGCTGTTGCCACCCATGATGAAGCTCATGCCTATGCCGGCACCACAGCAGGCACCGCCAAGGACGGCGCACATGAAGACGCCGAAATGCTCCACGTCGAACCATGTATCTACATGCAAGACCTGCTGCCACAGGATGAAGCAGAGTGACGACATGATAATGCCGTAGATGGTGTTGGCGCCGAACCTGGAACCCAGGACCTTAAAGCCTATGGCCACAAGGATGGCGTTGAAGATAAAGTTGAGCACGCCAATGGGCACATGGATGCCGACGGCGTAATAGAGGATAGCCGACATACCGCTCACGCCGCCGCCGACAATCTTCATGGGCAGCATGAAGGCCGACCAGCCGAAGGTATAGAGCATCAGACCAAGCGTGATGACGATGTAGGACATTACTATCTGCCTGCTTTTCTTGAATATCTGCATTGCTGTCTATCTTTTAAGTTTGCTGTAATCGCGTTCGCCGAATATTGAGGTACCGAGACGCACAAGGGTGCTTCCCTCGGCGATGGCAATGTGGTAGTCGTGGCTCATACCCATGGAGAGCTCACGAAACTCGGGGTGGCCGGCAAAGGGGCCGGACTGAAGGGAGTCAAAGATGTGTTTAAGCTCGCGAAACTCGCGGCGCACCTGTTCCTGGTCGGTGGTATTGGTCGCCATGCCCATTATGCCACACACGCGCACGTGAGGCAGCGAAGCGGCAGAAGACTGGATGCCGGCAAGCTCCTCTGGCGAGAAGCCGAATTTGGTTTCCTCGCGGGCTATATGGCACTGCAACAGCACATCGACCACACGGCCAGCCTTGGCGGCGGCACGGTCAATGTCCTCAAGGTGATCTATGGTGTCGACACCATGGATCATGCTCACGAAGTCTATGTAGTATTTGATTTGCTTGGCCTGCAGATGGCCTATGAAATGCCACTGGATGTCGGCCGGAAGGACGGCATGCTTGTCGCGCAACTCGGTGGCATAGTTTTCTCCAAAGAGGCGCTGACCTGCATTGTAGGCCTCCAGAATGTCCTCCACGGGCTTTATCTTGGACACGGCGACAAGCCTCACTCCTTGAGGCAGGGTGGCCTTGATACGCGCTATGTTTTCTGCTATCATGCTATATTTAACGCCGCTTTTTGTAAAATATTATATATATGCAATAAAAAAATGCCCCCATGTGGTACATGAGGGCATTGTCTTGGTGTGTAAGCCTTACTTTATCACCTCCACGGCGCCGTTGTGCTCAATGTTGCCGTTGTAGCCGCGGGCTGAGAAGCGATAGAAGTAGGTGCCTGCCGGTACATCGACTGGATCCCAGAAGTCTTCCTCTGCGGTGATGTTCTCACGATGGAAGATGCGGGTACCCCACTTGTTGTAGATGTCAAGGGTATTGACCGGATAGGCCATACCACCGATGAGGTTGGAGATAACGAACTTGTCGTTGATACCGTCACCGTTGGGTGTCACAACGTTGGGGAACTGCAGGAAGTCGTTGACCAACATGATGGTGCTCTCGGTTGTGTCGCGGCAATAGATGATATTACCCGAGGGGGCCATATTGTCGGTGCGGGCGATGAGGCGGGCCGTATAGGTACCTGCCAGCTCGTCGGGTGCGGCAAACTGCGAGAAGTCAAAGAGCGGACTTTCATCGGTAAGGGTCTGGACCGAGAGCAGGTTGTTGCGGTCATACTGCATCTCCCAGAAGAACTTGGTGTCAGCAGTACGGTTGGCCGTGGTGTTGGTGAGCAACGCCACAGGGTGCAGCACCGACGGATAGATGGGATCCCAGGCAAAAGATGCCTTCGGTGAAGCATAGACGGCGATGACACTGTCATAGATAAGCGAGTCTTTACAACCATCGCCCGACGTGACATAGTATTTCAGATCATATACGCCTTCGGTGTAGGTATGCGTGGGGCTGGCTTGCTCCGACGTGACACCGTCGCCGAAATCCCAGAAGTGTTTCTCTGCATCTACGGTCTGGTTGTCAAAGGTCAGCGTCAGCGGGCTGCACCCCTCCAGAGTAAAGGGTGTCGGCACAAAGCTCGGGTAAGGCTGTGTGCGCAACTTGACGTTAATGGTATCACGTGTGACGCACACTGTAGAGCGCTGAGTATTGGTCACCTGCGCAATATAGCGTATATCGCTGCCGGGCTCGTACTTGGTGGTAATCTTGCTGGAGTCCTGACCAAAGGGTTCCCAAAGGTAGGTATAGTTCTCTGTGGCGGCATGACGGTCGGTAGCGTCAAGCAGCGTCGTGGTGACACCGCAGAGGGTGGTGTCGTTGCCGAGCGTAGGCTTCGGAGTCCAGTAGGTGGTAATCTTGGTATTGGTATCCCACACGCATCCGAACTCGTCGTATATCTTCACGTTGATGGGGAAGGTACCAGCAGTGTCTGGAGTCATCACATAAGACTCCAAGTCGTTGTGGCGGTGCACCTCAAGGCCGCGGTAGTGACCGAGTTCATAGTCATGGTACTGCGCCGAAGTATCTGGTTCCCAAATAAGGCTATCGATGTCGACCTGATACTTACAGTCGCTCTGACTCACACCACATATATCCACACTGAAACTGAACACCCAGCCATTATCTGTACCCAAGAAATCACATATCTGGATTTTCCATTCGCCATTAAGCGGACATCCCACAAGCTGGGAGAAATCATCGGCAGGGGTATAATAATTGGTCTTATTCAAATGATCTGACGAATCAAGAGTCGTAAGAGTAACTGGGCCTGCCCCCTGCCCTGCTCTCGCAAATCCCGGAGGAACTGCATGCTGCTGGTGTGTTGTGTTCACAGTAGGGGCGGAAGCCATGCCTGCTCCCGTAGGGTTAGGAGTGTCGGCAGGCTGACCATTGACAAGCATATAGTCTTTGTTGCGCGAGAAACAGTAGTTCCACCCAAACCCATACGGGTTCTGCAAGCTATCACATTTGTCACCATTTATAGCATCCCAGTTGTTGATTGCCGTCGAACGATCACCACCATAAGGTATGCCTGCCAAACGCGAGACACCACCATACGTTCCGTTGGGGATAGTCCGGCCCTGCGGGGCATCTTTGTATTTAAGGACGGCCTTATTACCGTTCGGGCAAATAATAGACAAATCGTAGTCTCCCATGTAAGTGTGCTCATAACTCACACAAACCGAACAGATGTCTCCCTGACTCTGAACCGTCCTTCCGTTAGGAAATTCACTAAATACAACAGAGGCTTCGTGACAGTTGGAACCACAAGTGCTGGTGCTGGAACCATCAGGGATAAATGCTCTTACATGGTTAGTTTTAGATGTTCCGTCTTCATACCTAATAGAGTCAAGGAGCAGCGTGGCATTGTCACCACTATAACCGATATTGACCAACAGACTGTCGCGATTGCAAATATCCTGTAGCGTAAACACCGTCTTCAATGGGTTCTTGGCCACACGCACACGAACCTGTGGATGGATGGATGACGTACATCCCCGTTCATCTGTCACACTAAGAATCATCTCATTGCATGCTACCTTAAAATACTCGTCATAATACACGCTAGTCTGCCCAACGCCCTCAATGGTATCGCCATTGCCCATATCCCACAGGAATGTAGTTGTAGCATCCGACGGAGTATACCAACCGGTAGACAGCGAGTATTCGCAGTGTGCGGTGAAGATAACGCCGTCGCCCATGCAGAGGTTAACGCCCTCGAAAGGTTGGGTGTCTATAACTGGCACCGAGTCATTAAATATAGAATCCCATGCCACAGCATGAATAGTATCGAAAAGATGCTTTATCGTACCATACTCATATACAACGCCGTTGCGTGTCTTGTAGAATATACTGTCGAGTATCGGCGTAAACTGCTCACACGGCTTTCTGCAGTCCGCCAAGATTCGGAATCCGATACCAGTCTCGTGGTTCCACGGGCCACAATCGCCGCACACTTTGAAACGCAACGTCAGCGCTTGCAGCGGATTGTTGGGGCCGGCAAATATTTCTTTCACGGCCGGTACACGCATATTACCTGTGGCATACCATTTCAATGGTGCTGATGTATCGATACCGTCATATATGAATACTGTGTCGGCACAAGGTGTTCCTGAGGAACTAAAGCGAAGATCCAAGTCCTCGATAACAAAAGCCATCGCATTTGAATCCATACAGTCGCCCAATACCGTGACCCAATAGTCATAGCCCCTACCAACGCTTCTTGTGCTGTCGACACCAAGGCAATAGATACGCGTGCCGACACCAGCCTTGTTGATTACCTGACCATGCAGGTTCTCATTCAATTCATACTGCTCAATATTCTGGGCCATAGCAGGGGATGCCAACCCCAATACGAACAGTGCCAATAAAATACGACACCTCTTCATAATTATTCTTTGTTTATAAGTTTCTCGGCAAATGCATAAGTATCATCTATCGACCGTAGTACCAAGTAGCGATGTTCCGACGCGGGTGTGGTGAAATATATTGTCACGTTGCCACGTGGATAACGCAGTTGAAAGTCATGGAAATCATAGGCATAAAAACTCAATTCGTCAAGATTTACACGATAGTTGACCGGCAGGTACTCACCACTTTCTAAGTCCATCACTTCGGTTATGGAGTACACTTCGGCACCTGTCGGCACGGTGTCGCTCACATAAAATGCGGCACGGGCAAATGCGCAACGCCACTCGAATTTCTCCTGTGGATAAGCATCCATGGCTTCATGATTGCCACCGAAGAATGGCAATACAATAAGTTCACAGTTCTGGGCTTTCAGCCCCATGACGGACGCCATCATGGCGACAATAAGAACTATCTTTTTCATAACTCCATTTTTGGGCTTCTATATATATGACGAGAAAGTACCGAAAAAGTATCAAACTTTAACGTTATTTAACTTTTTTCTTGCTGCGAAGGTGGATAATCAGCGCCATGAGGAGGCCCAGAGCGAGGAATCCTCCCGGAGGCAGGATCATCATCAGCATGCCGTCGGCACCGCCGATGAGGCTATGGCCGAAGAAGCAGCCGGTGCCAAGCAGCTCACGCACCATGCCCACAAGGGTGAGAGCCCACGTGAAGCCCAAGCCCATGAAGAGGCCGTCGAGGAACGACTGGCCCACGTTGTTCTTCGAGGCGAAGGCCTCGGCGCGGCCCAGCACGATGCAGTTGACGACGATGAGGGCGATGAAGAGGCCCAGGCTGTCGTAGAGAGCAGGCAGGTAAGCCTTCATGACCATCTCCACCATAGTCACGAAGGTGGCAATGATGACGATGAACGCCGGTATGCGCACCTTGTCGGGTATGACGTTCTTGAGCAGCGAGATGACCATGTTGGACATCATCAGCACGAAGGTGGTGGCCAGGCCCATGCTCATGCCGTTGATGGCCGAGGTGGTGGTGGCCAGTGTGGGGCACATGCCCAGCACGAGCACCCATGTGGGGTTCTCCTTGATAAGGCCGTTCTTGATAATATCTTTAGTCTTCATAATCCGTGGTATTTGCGTTGTTAATCTGAGCGAAGACCGCCGAAGCGTCGTTGACGATGCCGAGGAAGGCGCGCGAGGTAATGGTGGAGCCGCTGATGGCATCCACGTCGCCGCCGTCCTTCTTGACGGTCAGTTCACCGTCGGCAGGCTTGCGTCCCACGACGCAGCCCTTGCCGTCCCTCTGGAACCACTGGTCGGCCTTGGCGCCGAGACCTGGGGTCTCGTGGGTCTCCAGTATCTGGTAGCCGCTGATGTTGCCTTCGTTGTCGAAGCCCACCATAAGCTGCAGGTGTCCGCCGAAGCCTTTGTCGTTGCCGGCCTCGATGGCGGCGCCTACCATGTTGCCGTCGGCGTCGAGGCCCACGTGGCACACATGGCCGTCGACGGTGCGGTCCTCAAGCGATGCAAACGCCGGCAGCACAGCGCCGATGGCGTTCTCCACCTTGGCCTGCTGGGCCTGGGCTATGGGTTCCTTGGTCACTCCGTTGAGGGCTGCCAGCGCCGCAGCGGCCACGAGGGCTATCGCCGTCAGCGAGAGCAGCATATTGGGTAATGTCGATTGTGCTTTCTTTGCCATAATGTTGATACGTTGATACGTTGATTGTTGATATGTTAATGCGTCAGCAGGCGAAGCGTTGGGGCTTGCACCAGCGGTTGAGCAGCGGGGTGACACTGTTCATGATGAGGATGGCGAAGCTGACACCTTCGGGGTAGGAGCCCCAGTTGCGGATGATGATGGTCAGCAGGCCGCAGCCCACACCGAAGATAAGCTGGCCGCTCTTGGCCATGGGGCTGGTGACCATGTCGGTGGCCATGAAGCAGGCGCCGAGCATGATGCCGCCGGTGAGGATGGTCATC
The DNA here is from genome assembly GCA_900318275.1 of uncultured Bacteroidales bacterium. Lineage (GTDB taxonomy): Bacteria > Bacteroidota > Bacteroidia > Bacteroidales > P3 > Colimorpha. The sequence continues at coordinate 66,134 of ONJY01000008.1, forward strand.
AGGGGGTCCATGAAGCTCTCGGGGTCGATGAGCCACAGGATGCCGCTGAAGACGAAGGCCGTGCCTATGAAGGCCACGGGTATGTGCCAGGTGATGACCTTCTTCCAGAGCAGGTAGCAGGCGCCGAGCAGAATGGCTATGGCGCTCACCTCGCCCATCGAGCCGCCTATGTGGCCCAGGAAGGCGTCCATGAAGGTGACACCCTCGCCGAGGACGCCCTCCTTGAAGGCTCCCAGGGGCGTGGCGCCCGTAGGCACGTCGAAGGACATGGGGAACAGGCCGCCGGCCACAGGCCACGTGGTCATCTGCACGGGGAAGGAGATGAGCAGGAACACACGGCCCACCAGGGCGGGGTTGAAGGGGTTCTTGCCCAGGCCGCCGAAGCTCATCTTGCCTACGCCGATGGCCACGAGGGCTCCTATCACCACTATCCATAGCATCTGTGCCGTGGCAGGCACGTTGAAGGCCAGCAGCAGACCCGTGACTACGGCCGAGCCGTCGCCTATGGTGCTGGGCACCTTCATGATAAACTTCTCTATCAGCCACTGGAACAGCACGCAGGCTGCCACCGACACCAGACTCACCAGCAGGGCCGGCAGGCCGAAGTAGGCTATGGCGCAGAGCAAGGCAGGCACCAAGGCCATGTTGACGCGCCACATGATCTTTTTCGTCGACTCGTCGCTGTGCACGTGGGGCGAGCCCGATATATTCAGTAAATTCATATAATTATTATTTCTGGTTTTTGATTTCTGGTTTTTGAGTGGCCTTACGCCCACTCATAACTCATAATTCATAACTCATAACTACTTCTTGGCCGCCATCATAGCGCGCACGCGGTTCTTGCCGAGGCGTATCTCGTCGGTGAGCGGCTTGTTGGCCGGGCAGCTGAAGAAGCAGCATCCGCACTCTATGCAGTCCAGTATGTTGTGCTCCTTCGACTCCTCGGTGCGGTTGTTCTTCACCAGCAGCGAGAAGAGGTAGGGCTCCAAACCCATGGGGCAGGCGCTGGCGCACTTGCCGCAGCGTATGCAGTTGGTCTCCGGCTGGCGGCGGGCCTCGCCCTCGTCCATCACCAGCACGCTGGCGTTACCCTTGACGGTGGGGGCATCGAGGTTCACCACAGCCTTGCCCATCATGGTGCCACCGCTGATGACCTTGCCTGTGGTCTCGGGCAGCTCGCCAATGGTGTGGCTGATAATCTCGTTGTAGGTGGTGCCGATGCGCACTATGCAGTTGTGCTGGCTCTTGAGTTTCTTGCCCGTGACGGTCAGTATGTTCTCGATGAGGGGCTTGTTCTTCTGCACGGCCTCGTAGACGGAGAAGCAGGTGCCCAGGTTGCTCACCACGCAGCCCACGTCGATGGGCAGCTTGCCGCTGGGGACGCGGCGGCCGGTGACGGCATTGATGAGTTGCTTCTCGGCGCCCTGCGGGTACTTCACCTTCAGCGGCTCAATGACAATGCCCTCGAAGGTCTTGGCCATCTCCTGCATCTTCTTGATGGCAAGGGGTTTGTTGCTCTCGATGCCAATGTAGGCGTTGGGTACACCCAGAGCCTTGCGCAGTATGCTCACGCCGATGCACACCTCCTCGGCGTGCTCCATCATGACGCGGTAGTCGCTGGTCAGGTAGGGCTCGCACTCGGCGGCGTTGACAATCAGGTATTCGGCCTTCTTGCCCTCGGGTATGCTGTACTTGATGTGCGCGGGGAATGTGGCGCCGCCGAGGCCCACGATACCCATCTCCTTGAGCTTGGCAACAATCTCCTTGGGCTCCAGCGTGCACTCGCGTTTGATGTCGGGTGTGCGGTCGATGGTCTCCATCCACTCGTCACCCTCGACGTTGATGTAAACGGCGGGCTTGCTGATGCCGAAGGCGTCCTTGCAGGGCTCCACCTTTAGCACCGTGCCGCTCACAGGCGAATGGACGTTGGCGCACATGAAGGCCTGGGCCTCGCCTATCAGCTGACCCACCTTCACCTTGTCGCCCTTCTGCACCACCGGCGTGGCCGGCGCACCGAGGTGCTGGTTCATCAGCACCACCATCTGCTTGCCAACGGGCACCACCTCGATGGCGGCGTCGTTGGATATCTTATTCTCTTCGGGGTGTACACCACCCATGCGGAATGTCTTCATCAGTGTTCAGTGTTTTGTGTTCAGTGTTCAGTTCTTTACCTCCACTTTCTCGGCCACGGGAATCTCCACCTTCTCAGCGGCAGGGGCTGCCGGAGCCTCGGCGGGTTTGGGGGCCGGCTTGACAGCGGGTGCGGGGAAGCCCACATCCTTGATGGCCTTGGTGGGGCACTCGGTGACGCACTTGCGGCAGGCAATGCACTTCTTGTAGTCTATGTACGACAGGTTGTCCGTGACAGTGATAGCCTCCATGGGACACGCTTTGGCGCACTTGCCGCAACCTATACAGGCGTTGGCGCAACTCTTCACAGCTACGGCGCCCTTCTCCTTGTTGACGCAGCTCACATACACGCGGCGCTCTTTCTTGCCCTTGTTACGCAGCTCTATGATGCGGCGCGGACAGGCTTTGGCGCAGGCACCACAGGCCGTGCACTTGTCGGCGTCGACCACCGGCACGCCGTTCTCGCCCATGTGGATGGCGTCGAACTGGCAGGCTGCCACGCAGTCGCCACAGCCAAGGCAGCCGAACGGACAGCCGCTCTCGCCGGTATAAACGGTGTTCTCGAAAGCACAGGAACGCAAACCGTCGTAGTTGGAGCGGCGCTTCTCACCGCAGTTGGCAGGGTTGCAGCGCACCACAGCCACTTGGGGCTCGCCCTGTTCGACGGCACATCCCAGCAGCTCGGCAATCTTCGCCGCCACAGCGTCGCCGCCGGGGGCGCAACGCAGACCATCGAGACTATGCTGAGCCACGCAGGCCTCGGCGAAAGCACGGCAGCCGGCCTTGCCGCAACCACCGCAATTGGCGCCGGGCAGTACCTCGGCCACTTCGTCAATCAACGGATCCTCGACCACCTTGAACTTCTGGGCCACAATGTAGAGCACTACGGCAAAAATGATGCCCAGCGCGCCGAGCACCATCACCGCAATCAAGATTTGTTGTGTCATATTGTTGTTTTTGTTTTAGGATTACCTACTTCATATCGTCTCGCAAAGTGCACCATCACACTGTACCACACACACTTGCACCGCCACACAGGTAGCGTTGCACCTCTTCGTTAAACTTTGCAAAGATATGTAAATAATATAAAACAGCAAAATTTTTTTTTCCACACCCCGTGGAAAACTTCCATCACCCTCTCGCGACACTCCCTCCTCCACCCCAACGACACACCGCCCCACCCCTCCGGCACCCTTCCCATACGGAGCCGGTACGGCCTTTCTTCAGTAGTTCTTCAGTTAGCACTGAAGAACTACTGAAGAACGATGGTCGAACGGCCGTACCAACTCCGGTGGGAAGCCGATGGTGGAAAAGTGGCGAAAAAGGGCATCGAAGAAAGATTTTTTTGTCATGTCGAAAAAATTTTGTATTTTTGCACTCGGAATCACAAACAAAAAACACATGAACAGAGTTGTCGTTGGATTTGATTTTTCGTCGGGTTCGGCCTATGCTGTCGACCTGGCCATAGACATTGCAAACCGCTGGAAGAGCGACATCAGGCTCGTCTACGTGAAGGAGAAGAACGAGGCCGAGGGTCCCATCCGCGAGGAGATAGAGCGCCGCAACGCCGCCGTCGAACCGCTGCTGCAGGGCATCAAACTGGAGTATGTGCTGCGTCAGGGCAACCCCGCCGACGAGCTCACCAGGCAGGCCGCCGAGGACAATGCAGCCCTGCTTATCGTGGGCACCCACGGCATGAGCGGCATGAAGACCAACATGCTGGGCCGCAACAGCTATAAGACCATCGAGCAGTCGCCGGTGCCCGTGCTCATCGTCCGCGAGGACTTCAATTTCAGCAAGTCGCTGGACACCATCGTGGTGCCCCTCGACAACAGCGACGACACACGCCAGAAGGTGAGCGTGGCTGCCATGTTTGCCAAGACCTTCGGCTCCACAATCCACCTGCTGGGCCTCTACACGGCCACGGCGGCCGACGTGCGCGGCATCGTGGACAACTACGTTAAGATGGTGGAGAAATACCTGGACAAGAACGAGATAGAGCACGTGACGAAGTTCATCAACGTGAGCAAGAACGTCACCGCCGACACCCTCGACTACGCCAACGCCGTGCAGGCCGACATGATTGCCATCATGACCGAGCAGGAGAAGAACCTCTCGAGCCTAATACTCGGCACCTACGCGCAGCAGATGATCAACCAATCGACGATACCCGTGCTGACGGTGCGTCCCAAAGACGTGCAGACGACAAACGCAAACTATTGATGAAGAGAACTCTCATAACCTTGGCGCTGCTCGCCGTGTGTGGCGCCCTGCAGGCGCAGGTGCGCGTGGTGGGCGACGTGGCGGTGGAGCAGATGGTGGCCAAGCATGTGGAACTCAACAACAAGTCGAAGACCATCCCCGGCTACCGCGTGCAAATAGCCTCCTTCTCGGGCACCAGCTCCAAGGCCAACGCCTTCGACCTGCGCGACCGTTTCAGCGCTGACTACCCCGAGGTGCAGGTCTACATCGTCTTCGACGAGCCCAACTTCAAGGTCAAGGTGGGCGACTTCCGCACACGCCTTGAAGCCTATGCATTCCTGCAGAAAATCAAGGAGTTCTACAAGGGATACATCACCAAGGACAATATCTGCCCCGAGCCGCCGCAGCAACTTGAGTTTGCCCCCGACGACCTGGAGGCCGGCGAAGAGTGACACAAATCAGACGAAAAGGGCCGCGGCAATGCCGTCGGCGTGCAGAAGACCCTCGGCGGTAGGCACATAGTGACCTGCACTAAAGACAATCCAACCACAATCGACATAAGGCTGCATTCCACGGTGCAGCCTTTCTCTTTGCCCTTCGGACACGACGGCGACGGCGAGGCCGGCGGTGGTGCGCAAGGCCGTCATCAGCAGTTCATTGTAGGCGTCGGCCTCTGTGAGGCTCTCAGACTGCGGCGCTGCGCCTTGACAGTAGGCCACGGTGTCGGCGACATTCCACTGGCGACGGTGTCCGTCGAAGCTGTGCGCCGCGGGGCCGAGGCCGAGATAGGGCGTGCGGTCCCAGTAGCGGCTGTTGTGACGGGAGCGGTAGCCCGGGCGGGCGTAGTTGCTCACCTCGTACTGCTCGAAGCCTTCGGCGGCAAGCCACTGCCCGACAGCGTGATACTGCCGCACGACCTCCTCGTCGCCGGGCAGCGCAACCCTCCCCTGCTCCACCTGCACGGCCAGCGCGGTGCCGGGCTCGACGGTGAGGGCATAGGCGGAGACGTGGGTGACGTAAGGCGGGAGGTGAAGGGTGAGCGGCGGAAGGGCGGGCAGGCCGTAGATGAAGTCGACGCTGATGTTGTCAAAGCCTGCGGCATGGGCGTTCTCGATGGCGTCGAGGGCCTGTCGGGCCGTGTGGCGGCGGTTGAGCATGCGGAGCATGCCGTCGTCAAGGCTCTGCACGCCGACACTCAGACGGTTGAAGAAGTGCAGCTCAGCAAGACCGCGCAGGTATTCGGGCGTCAGGTCCTCTGGATTAGCCTCGATAGTGGCTTCCTGCACGTGCGACACGTCGAACCAACGCCGCAGTCCGTCCACGATGCGGGCCAGCTCGGGCAGCGGAAGCAGCGAAGGAGTGCCACCGCCGAAGTAAACGGTCTGTATCCCATGCGGTTGCTCGCCGTGACGCCGTTCCATCTCACGCAACAGCCCATCGACATAACGCTCCAATCTCAACTCACCGCTCTCCACTCTCGAGTAGAAGGCACAGTAGGTGCACTTGCGGTGACAGAACGGTACGTGTACGTATATCATGCCAGCAACTGGTCGGCCGCAGCATAGGGGCTTATCTTGTTGTCGAGGATGTCCTTCTTGAGGGCCTCGATGCGTTCCTCTATGCCGGGAGTGTTGTAGAAGCGCTCGCGCAGGCCGTTCTCCAGCGCCTCGGTCATGATACGCAGGTTCTGCTGCTGGCGCTTGTGGTAGAAGTAGCCGTTCTGCTTGGTGAAGGTGACATATTCCATCACTGAGTTCCACAACTCATCGATGCCCTCGTGGGTGTAGGCCGAGCAGAGGGTGACCTTGACGGTCCAGCCGCTTTCGGGCATGGGGAAGAGGTGCAGCGCGTTGCGGAACTGGGCGGCGGCGAGTTCGGAGCGTTGCTTGTCGAGCTCACATTTGTTGATGCTTATCATGTCGGCCATCTCCATGATGCCGCGCTTTATGCCCTGCAGCTCATCGCCTGTGTTGGCGAGCTGCAGCAGCAGGAAGAAGTCTACCATGGAATGCGCGGCCACCTCGCTCTGGCCCACGCCGACGGTCTCCACAATCACCACGTCGAAGCCGGCCGCCTCGCAGAGGGTTATGATCTCGCGTGTCTTGCGGGCCACACCGCCCAGCGAACCGGCCGAGGGACTGGGACGTATGAAAGCGTTGGGGTCTACGCTGAGCTCCTCCATGCGGGTCTTGTCGCCGAGGATGGATCCCTTTGAGCGTTCGCTGCTGGGGTCGATGGCCAGCACAGCCACCTTGTGGCCATGGGCGGTGAGCATCTTGCCCAGCGCCTCGATGGTGGTGCTCTTGCCCGCTCCCGGCACGCCGGTGATGCCGAGGCGCACGCTCTTGCCGCTGTATGGCAGGCAGCGCTCAATCACCTCCTGGGCCTGCTGCTGGTGGGCGTAGAGCGAACTCTCGACGAGGGTTATGGCGCGGCTCAACAGGGTGCGGTCGCCATGCAGTATGCCGCTGATAAGTTCCTCGGTCGTAGGACCTTGGCGCCGTTTGGCACGCATACGCTCCACATAGCTGTTGTTGACTTGTTCCGGCTGCTTGACACCCTCCTGCACACTCAGCGCCGAGTCATATTCAAAGTTGCTGTAAAGATGCTTGTCGTCCATAGACTTTACTCGGGTTTCCTGTATGTTATTATTTCTTGCTGCTGGAAAGATTCCACTCCCTGCTGCACGTATCCATTGTTCTCAAGCATTGACGTCCACTCTTCAACAGGATACCATTGCTCGCGAACTATATGCACCACAGGTCTTTCCGGCATACTGACGCTGTTGCAATAGAGGTATCCCCGCGGTGCGAGATAAGGCTCAAAGACCTGCTGCTCCACGCGTCCTTCTGTTAAAAAAGCCGTATGGGCTGTGTCGAAGTAATAGACTAATTGCTTATCTATCCATTCCGGCGCAATAACTATATTACAAGGCTCAGCTTGTTCCAGTTCAAGCATACGCTGTGCCGTAGCACTGACATTTCCCTTCCATCCAGCATAACGCAACCGAGTATCGTCGGGCTTGCACGAGAGCGCCATAAGCAACACCATGACACCGCACAAATAATAATAGAGCCTAACCTTATCACCAGCCAGCCTGCGACAATAGGCCGACAAGGCAAGCAGATAGGCTGGAAGCGCAAAGTAGAAATAACGGTCGAGGAACATGCCCACAAAGAACGATACAACGAACGAGACCATCAAAGGGATTAACCATGCAGCGGTCAACAACGTAACATTGCTCACACGGAAACGCTTGCGCACCATAGCAACCACAGTCATAACCAGAACGCAGAGCGACAATACTAGGAACAGTATTGTTGGCACAGGCGAATTGGTCAAGTGGCAGAACATGAAGTACAACGTGTCGAAGCCCTCGGTTTTGGCTATCCACGTACCATGTACGCCTGAGTCCATAAAGCGCGCATACAGTACTGCCCACATAGGGATATAGCACAGAATCAATACCGCCGCATGGACAAGACCATGTTTCCACAAACGTCGCAGGGCTCCAGGGACAAACAACAACGATACAGCTTCGACAACAATAACCCAGAAAGCCATATAATGGCTGTACATTATTAGGACATTGACCACTGCGAGCCATACCCAGGCAGAGCGGCCGCGATAGTTTTCATCGAGGACTGTAAGAAAGAAATATAGAGACCAGGCCGCCAACATACCCAAAAGGCTATAGATGCGGCCATCGTGGGAGAGGAATATTGACATCGTCGAGAAGGCATACATCGTCGACGCCAGAAGGCCTACATGCCGTCCGACATAACGCTCGCCGGTGAGCCATATCGGTATTACAGTCAACACGCTGAAAACAAGAGATAAGATCCTTAGAGACAGTACACTGACACCAAATAGCATCACCCAAAAATGGAGCAACAACTCCCATAACGGCGGATTGTCGTAGGCGGAAAGGCCTACCAATATGTCAGCAAGCGACCGGCTGGCGTAAAACAAAGAGAAACATTCGTCGTTCCCTATGTCGGCCTTGCCAACATAAAGACAACGAATAATTGCCGCTACAGCCACAACGGCACCACACTCGACATAACGCCATATGGACATGTATGCTTTACCGGTCTTCTCAAACATATAAAGAAAACGCAATTAGATCTTTTTTATTGCAGCAAGCATAAAAAAAGGCATCACCGACGATGGATGATGCCTTGTGTTTGTAGCGGGAATCAGACTTGAACTGATGACCTCCGGGTTATGAATCCAGCGCTCTAACCAGCTGAGCTATCCCGCCATCCTCTGGGCCTCTCGCGGCCTCAAAAGCGGGTGCAAAAGTACTAACATTTTCCGATATGGCCAAATTATTTTGCAAATAATTTCGCAATAACGTAATTATCAAATCGAAAGGAATATGATGCAGCGTTACTTCGACGGCATCATACCGGACAAAACACCCCCAACCGAGTCGCATTTGGCACCCGTCACAGATGCCAACGTGTTCACCTTCCCGGTGAGACGCAGATACCCCAGAAGGGTGAAGATGATGGCTTCCTTGTAATTGACGGTCAGCTCGTCGGGAACGGTAATAGCAGTCGACGGGCGGTATTCACCGATCTGCTCTATCAGGTAACTGTTCCACGCCCCTCCGCCAGTCACCAGCAGAGTGCCTATACCATGCGCCTCAAGCACCCGACCAATCTGCATGGCAATATGTGCCGACACGGTGGCCAATGCGTCGCGCACTTTCGATAACGATGGTACTACGCCTATGAAAGCCTTCACCAACGGCCAGAACTGGTCGACAAACCACTCTTTGCCCAGCGACTTTGGACCCACAGTAGCATAATATTGTAGCGCGTCGAGCTCGTGCAGCAGACAAGTATGCACCTGACCTCCGCGAGCGTTGACGCCACCCTTGTCGTAGGGATAGCCAAGCAACGCCGCCAAACGGTTCAGCGCCATGTTGCACGGGCAGATGTCAAACGCTACACGCTTGCCATCGGCACGGTACGAGATGTTTGCAATACCTCCGAGGTTAAGGCACGCATCATATTGCCCAAAGAGCATCTCGTCGCCAATAGGCACCAACGGCGCTCCTTGTCCTCCTAACGCCACATCCAACGTGCGGAAGTTCGATACCACCGGCAGGCCAGTCTCGGCGGCTATAGCGTCGCCGTCGCCAATCTGTGTGGTGAGACCCAGATGCGGCTGATGGAAGATAGTATGTCCATGCGATGCAACAGCATCGGTCTCAAGGTTATGCTTCAAAAGGAAGGAATTGATTGTACGGCCATACAGATGCCCAAGCTCAACGTTGGCGAGCGCATACTCGTAAGCAGAAGCATGCTCTAGTGTAGAAAGGCGCTTCCGCCACTCTTCATAATAGGGCATGGTCTCCGCAGCCACAACGCTATAGCCGCTCTCGTTGATGTCACAGAGGGCAAGGTCAATACCGTCGAGCGACGTGCCCGACATGAGGCCAAGTATACGCATAATTTACAGTTGCCCAGTGACAATCTTGTAGGTATCCACAGCTATGGCCAGCTCCTCGTCGGTGAGCACCACCGCCGTCGTCACCCGCGCGCCGGGCTTGCTGATGACAGCGTCGACGCCGGCCGTGCGGTCGTTGAGCTCCATATCCACCTCTACGCCAAGCCAGTCCATGTTTTCAAGTATGGCGTGGCGCATGAACCAGGCGTTCTCGCCTATGCCGCCGGTGAAGATGAGCAGGTCGCAGCCGTTCATCTGCGCCATGAAAGCGCCTATGTATTTCTTGCAGCGCTGGGCGAAGACCTCGAAGGCCAGTGTGTTGCGCTTGTCGCCGCGCTGCACGCCGGCCCAGATGTCGCGCATGTCGGGCGAAGCGCCCGTCAGACCCGTAAGGCCGCTCTTCTTGTACAGTATATCGTTGATTTCCTGTGGGCTGATATGAGCTTTGTCCATCAGATATAGCACTGCGCCCACGTCAATGTCGCCGCAGCGCGAACCCATGGTGAGGCCCTCGAGCGAGGTCATACCCATCGAGTTGTTGACACTCTTGCCGTGGTCTATGGCGCAGATCGAGGCGCCGCTGCCCAAATGACAGGTAATGATCTTCAGGTCTTTCCAGTATTTGCCAATCATCTTGGCACCGCGTTTGGCAACGAAGCGGTGACTCGTGCCGTGGAAGCCGTAGCGGCGTATGCCGTACTGCTCGTAGAACTCGTAGGGGATGCCGTAGAGGTAGTTCTTCGGTTCTATGCTGAGGTTGAACGAGGTGTCGAACACCGCCACCTGCGGCACGTCGGGCATCACGTTGTTGATGGCTTCGGCACCCATAATGTTGCCCGGTATGTGCAGCGGTGCCAGGTCGATGAGCGACTCCTCCTTGTTGATGACATCGCGCGTAATCTGCACGCTCTTAGTAAAATACTCGCCGCCGTGCGCAAAACGGTGTCCCACGGCGCCAACTTCCTTGATGCTCTTGATGACGCCCGTCACGGGGTCGGTCAACGCCTCCATCACCAAGCGCAGGCCTTCCGTGTGGTTCGGTATCGGGCACTCCGTGGTGTGCTTCTCGCCGTGAGCTGTGTAGCTGAAGATGCCGCTCGGCAACCCGATGCGCTCCAGCAGGCCTTTGGTCATGACGGTACGCGTATCTACGTCAATCAGCTGATACTTTAGCGACGAGCTGCCGCAATTGAGAACCAAGATCTTCATAAGGCGTGTAAGTTAATTTATGCAAATAACGGCGTAATGCGCCTTTTATTGTGCCCCGGCGGAAAAGAATTTTGTCCCATGTCGATAAAAAAACGTATCTTTGCACCCGAAAACAAACCCTAAAAAAACATCGTCATGGCAATGTCACGCAAAGCAAAAATCATCACAATCATCTCACTCATAGCGGTTCTCGGCCTCACACTCTTCATCTTCTTCCGCTTCTTCTTCGTCTACAGCACAGGCGTCAACGCCGGCGACCTCAACTATTTCCAGAAGGAAGGCGTCATATTCAAGACCTACGAAGGCAAGATGATACAAAGCGGCTTCCGCTCCACCGGTAAGACCACCGAAGGGCTGCACAGCAACGAGCTCAAGTTCTCAGTCACCGACAAGGCCGTGGCCGACACGCTGATGCGCGCCTCCGGCCGCCGCGTCGAGCTGCGTTGGAAACGCTACATGGGCACCCTCCCCTGGCGCGGCAACAGCCAATACGTGGCCACCGAGGTGCTCTCGATAGAGTAGAAGCACCTTCTACCGCTGCGCTTGTTATCAAGCACATATACAATACCAGTTTCTCCAAACCCTTGCTGCTACCGAGTTTGTTCCATAGTGGGACCGTAGGGGCAAGAACCAACGAGCACAAAAAAGGAGGCCGACAATCCATCGGCCTCCGTAACATAACAAGCCACTGTTATTTCAGCTTCTTGAGGATTTCAAGAGTCTGGTTCCAGAACATCGCAACGGTCTTGATCTCGATGCGCTCGTCGGGGCTGTGCACACCGCGCAGCGTGGGGCCGTAGCTTATCATGTCCATGTTGGGGTACTTCTCGCCGATGAGACCGCACTCCAGTCCGGCGTGGATGGCGCGGACCACGGGCTCCTTGCCGTACATCTTCTTGTACACGTCGACACCCACCTTCAGCACGCGGCTGTCGGGGTTGGGAGTCCAGCCGGGGTAGCCGTCGCTGTGCTTCACGCGGCAGCCTGCCAGGCGGAAGGTGCTCTCCAGCTTGGCGGCGGCGGCCACGGAGCTGCGCTGGCTGGTGGCGATATGTATCACGCCATCCTTCATCTTGATGGAAGCCAAGTTGGTACTGGTCTCCACAAAGTTCTCAATCTCACGGCTCATGGCCAGCACACCGTGAGCGCAGGCGTAGAGCAGGTTGACGAGACGCTCCTGGGTCTCCTTGTCGATGAGCTTCTTGGGCATGTCGACGTCGCGGAGCTCGAACTCCATGTCAGGCTCGGTGGAGCGGAACTCGAACACCATGGCCTTGCCCATCTTAGTGACCATTGTCTTGAAGGCGCGCACGTTGGCTTCTGGCACGGTGACCACGGCCTCGGCCTCGCGGGCTATGGCGTTGCGCAGGTTTCCGCCGTCGATGGAGGCCAGACGCATGGAGTGCTTGTAGGTGCCCTCCCAGAGGATGCGGTTCAGGAGCTTGTTGGCGCAGGCGCGGCCTCGGTTTATGTCGTCGCCGCTGTGGCCACCCACCAGGCCGCTCACCTTCACGCGGAAAGCCTTGTGGCCTTTCACTGCAGGCACCAGCTTGTAGTCCATCTCGGCGGTGGTGTCTATGCCACCGGCGCAGCCTATGCAGTACTCACCCTCGTCTTCGTCGTCGAAGTTGAGCAATATCTCGCTCTTGAGCCAACTCTTGCTGAGACCGTTGGCGCCGGTGAGGCCGGTCTCCTCGTCCACGGTGATGAGGGCTTCCAGCGCCGGGTGGGCAATCTTTTTGTCTTCGAGGATGGCTAGGATGGCGGCGACGCCGATGCCGTCGTCGGCGCCGAGGGTGGTGCCGTCGGCGGTGAGCCACTCACGGTCCAACACGGGCTGGATGGGGTCTTTCATGAAGTCGAACTTCTTGCTGCTGTTCTTCTCACAGACCATGTCCATGTGGGCCTGCAGGCACACGCCGGCACTCTTCTCGTAGCCCTTCGAGGCGGGCTTGCGGATGAGCACATTGCCAAGCTTGTCGCTCTTGGTCTCAAGGCCGTGGTCTTTGCCCCACTTGACGAGGTAGGCGCTGATGCGCTCCTCGTGCTTAGACGGGCGCGGAATCTGCATAATCTCTCCAAACCAGTGCCATACGCGCTCTGGCTTGAGTCCTTTCAGTATGTCTTTCTGCTGTTTCATAGGTATGTTGTTTGATTTGTTGTATTTCTTATAGAGAATGTTTTACTCCACGGAGCAGCCGGGGCCGAAGAGGCGCTTGGCATAGGGAGTGAGGGGGACGTGCTTGGAGAGCCAGAAGATGGGCAGCACGACGCTCTGGATGCCGCAGGCGTAGGGGGCTATCTCGTAGAGGCTGTAGACGACGGTGATGCTGTTGCGAGCGCTGTCGACGACGAAGTTGTCGGGCATTGGCATGCGCGCCACATCGCGGAACTCATCGAAAAGGCACTCGCGAATGTCCTTATTGACGTCGAGGTCTTGTATGGCACGTGCCACGGCCTCGCAGAGGAGGTTGGTGTCGGTGACGAGGTCGTCGATATGGATGGTGTTGCCGGTTGCCTTGTCGATGGTCAGGTATTCAACCGAGTACATGCCGTGGGCGGCACCTACGACGAAACTCTCGGACGTGACGGTGAAGACGGCCAGCGCGCTGTCTTGCGTGCAGCTGCTCTCGAGGTGCATGTAGCCGTATTCTTCGTTCTTGTCGATGGCTTCTACCGGCTTGCGCTCGCTGTCGTATTCGTCTTCGTAGGAGAACGGCAGGGCGAGCCATCGCTGCGCCGCCTCGTCGAAGTTGGTGGCTGCACTGTCCATGAAATACAGCAGCAACAGTTCCCGCTCGGCCTCGGCCGACATAGCACCTTTGGCGGGCCACTCGAGTTTGTAGTCCGTCTTGGTGAAGAAGTCGGTGCCCCAGGGGGCTTGTTCCTTGTCGAATACCACTTGGTAGCACTGTTCGCCGCTGATGGTGCGTGTGGCGAATCCGTTGGTTTCGTGTTTGCAGCCTGCCAGCAGCAGTGCGGCAAGGGCGATAAGGAGTGTTGTACGTTTCATCTCTTCTTGTTTTTGGGTTTAGGGGCTGGCAGCTCGGCGCAGGTGACTTTCACCAATGCCGACAGGTAGTCGCGGTCGTCGACATCCTCGATGTAGAAGTGCGGTTTTGCTTCTTCGTATGGCGGCCGCATATCCTCTACGCGGAGCATCTTGCGGCCAGCTTCGGTAGGCTTCACGTAGAAGCCGTTGTCGCACACCAGGGCGAAGGGTTTGCCGTTGCAGTAGACGCACCAGTCGCCAAACATCTTACGGGCTGTGATCTCGCCGGCACCGCAGCACTGGTCAATGATATACTGCACAAAGTCAGGGTTGCTTGCCATATTCTGATTGCTGTTTGTCGGGTGCAAAGATACGAAATAAATGAGAATTACAGAAAAAAAATGTATCTTTGCAGCGAATTTCAATACATTGAACAGTGAAAAAGATTCTGCTGATAATGATGGCGCTGGCTCTGGGTATGACAGCCGCCGCGCAAAAAAAGACATACACGCTGGCCTCGCCCGACGGGCGGCTGGTGACGCACATCACCGCCGACTGGGAAGGCATGTCTTATGATCTCGTATACGATGGCAAACCGCTGATGTCGCCGTCGCGCAGCGCCCTCTACTGTTCATCGCCCAAACGCGCGGTATATGGGACAATGTCGGTTAAGCGCGCCTTGCAACGCACCGTCGATGAAACCATAGCCTCGCCTTTCACCCGTCAGACTACGATGCGCAACCACTGCAACGAGCTGACGCTAAAACTGTATGAGGGCTTTTCTGTCGTCTTTCGCGCCTACAACGAGGGTGTGGCCTATCGCTATGTGTGGGATGGCATTCCGGGGGTGGTTACATACGAAGAGGTGCAACTAAACTTCACCAGCGACTGGACTGCCACCGCACCCTACGTCATCAGTTTCGACTCCACACGCCACGAGATACAGTACAGTACCTCGTTCGAGAACCACTACACCACAAAGCCCCTCTCGCAGCTCGACCCACGGCGCCTCTGCTTCCTGCCGTTGATGGTGCATTGTGACGGAGGAGTGAAGGTCTGCATCACCGAGTCGTCGCTGTGCGACTACCCCGGCCTCTACCTGCACGGCACCGACGAGAGCGGCATTCTTGTGGGCGAGCACGCCCCGCTGCCCCGTCGTGTGGAGCAGGGAGGCCACAACAACCTGCAGCTGATTGTCATGGAGCGCGAGGACTATATTGCCGAGATGGACCGCAGCAAGGTGTTCCCTTGGCGCATCATGATGGTGGGCACCGCCGAGGAGATTGCGATGAACAACATGAGCTACCTGCTTGGGGAGCCCTCGAGGGTAGACGATATCAGCTGGATCAAGCCCGGCAAGGTGGCTTGGGATTGGTGGAATAACTGGAATATCGGCAATGTGGATTTCAATGCCGGTATCAATAACGACACCTACAAGCACTACATCGACTTCGCTTCGCGCTACGGCATTGAATACGTCATCCTTGACGAGGGCTGGTCCGTGAACGGCAAGGCCGATCTCTTCCAGGTGGTGCCGGAGATAGACCTTCCGATGCTGGTGCAGTATGCCAAGGAGCGCAATGTCGGCATCATTCTCTGGGCCGGCTACTATGCCTTCGACCGCGAAATGGAGCATGTCTGTCAGCACTACAGCCAGATGGGTGTCAAAGGGTTCAAGGTTGACTTCATGGACCGCGACGACCAGATAGTCACCGACTTCTACCGCCGCACAGCCGAGATGTGCGCCCGCTACCACCTGGTGGTGGACTTCCACGGCGCCTTCAAGCCTGCGGGCCTCAACCGCACCTATCCCAACGTGCTCAACTTCGAAGGCGTCTTCGGCCTCGAGCAGATGCGTTGGGCAGGGCTGGAATGGGACCAGATGCGCTACGACTGCGAGATACCCTTCATCCGTCAGGTCGCCGGCCCGATGGACTACACCCAAGGGGCGATGCTCAACGGCTGCCGCAACAGCTTCCATCCTTCGTGGAACGAGCCCATGAGCCAGGGCACCCGCTGCCACCAGCTGGCGCTGTACATCGTGCTGGAGTCGCCGCTCAATATGCTGTGCGACTCACCGACCAACTATGAGAAGGAGCCAGACTACACACGTTTTGTGGCTGAGATACCCACGGTGTGGGACGAGACGCGTGTGCTGCAGGGCGAGGTGGGCGAGTATATCGTCACCGCCCGACGCAAAGGCGATACCTGGTACATAGGCGGCATCACCAACTGGACGGAACGCGATGTGGAAATTGCTCTGCCGGTTGTCGACCTGAACATCGGTGGCAAAACGACAATTGAGTTGTATACCGACGGCACAAATGCCAATCGGCGGGGCAGCGACTACCGACACGCAACTTTCAACTCTCCGCTTTCCACTCTCCACTTGCACCTCGCCCCCGGTGGCGGCTTCGTGGCAAAGATTACAGCCGAATAACTATCTCTATCGGGTAGTGGTCGGAAATGTAAGGCACGCCGTAGTCGCCGTTGAGCGTGCGGAAGCTTACCACCTCGACATCCTTCACAAAGAAGTGGTCGATGACCGAACCCTCAGCTTTGCCGTAGGCGTTGTAGGTGATGGCGTTGCTGGTGCTGTCGGTGAGTGTGCGGGCATCTTGGAGGCCGACGTTATATAAGGCACGGAAAATGGTGTCGTCGATGGTGGAATTCATGTCGCCACCCAAGATGACGGGAGAGCCTTCAGCCTCGGATGTAAGCGAGGCGAGATACTTTGCGGATTCGGCCCGGGCCACAGTTCCCATGTGGTCGAGGTGGGTGTTGTGATAATAGAACGACTGCCCGCTTATCTTGTCGGTGAAGAACACCGATGTGACCGTACGGTAGCAAGCGGCATCCCATCCTTTGCTCGGTTCCATAGGCGTTTCGCTCAACCACGAAGTGCCCACTCTATGGGCTGTCAAGCGCGTGGTGTCGTAGTAGATGGCCATGAACTCACCGCCCTCTTTGCCGTCGTCACGTCCCACGCCGATGCGGCGATACTGCGGCAGGCAGCTGTCGAGGTACAGCAGTTGGTCAATCAGCGCTTCCTGCAGGCCGATGGCAGCGGGACGCTCCTCGTTTATCATGCGCACCACAGCATTCTTGCGGTATGGCCAGCCGTTCTCGCCGTCGATATTGTTCCACGAATTGTAGCGGATATTGAAGGAGATGATCTTCAGCTCGTCGGCATGCTTGCCACAGCCGCTGGAGAGCAGCACAACGAGCGCAAGGAGCAATGGTAAACGTTTCATTGTATCGGTTTTTATTTAAGAATGCTTGTGAGGTGATGGCGGCCGCTGCCGAGACTATGTGCCTCCCAACCGCAATGGCTTGTGGGCAGCATCACGGTGGCCGTAGTGTTGGGGGGAATGACGATGTCCCACTCGAAGCGGTTACCCTTGTGACGCCAGTTGCTTTCTATACGCCCATATACAGAGTTGTATGAGCAGTTGACGTTGTAGAGGCCTTCGAGGGGATAGGGTTGCAGCCAGAATGAGTTGTTGCCCGATGTGCTACGTATGCCGCCGAGGTATTGGTAGTACCAGATGATAAGGTCGCCAAGCAGCATCACATGGTTACCGCTGTTCATCGACGGGTCGCCCGTGTCGCCGTTCCAAAGTTCCCAGATGGTGGTGGCACCCCGCTTGACCATATACCCCCAAGAGGGGTAGGTGGTGTCAGTGGTGAGTTTCAGAGCAAGATCACCCCTGCCGTATTCGGTGAGGGTACGCATAAGGTGCTGGATGCCGACGACACCCGTAGCGACGTGACCGCCGAAGTCGTTCTCTATTTTGTCGACGATGTTGTCGAACACCTTGTGTTCGAGCCTCTCCGAGGGTACCATGCCGAATGCCAGCGGCAGGAGGTTGGCGGTGGCGGTGTTGTTGCTGTAACAGCCGCGAACGGTGTCGAGGTAGCGGGCGTTATAAGCGTTTCTGACGAAGTCCATCTCTTCCCGGAAATATACTGTGTCGGCATATTTGCCAATCTTGGCCGCAAAGCCTTTCATTATCTTGCAGTATTGATAGTAGTAGGGCGTGGAGAGGTTGGCGGGCCAGGTCATGCGGTTGGTGTCGCGGGTGTGTATCAATTCGGGACTCTCGGGCGGCACGCACCAGTCACCATAGGTGTCGCGTATCAGTATGCCATCCTTGAGGTAGTATTTCCTCATGTGGAGCATCCAGCGCTTCATAGCGTCGTAGTGCTGCTCGACGGGACGCATATCACCATAGCGCTGGAGGAGCATATCGGCCACGGTGATGAAAGCGCCCGGCCAGGTCATATTGTCGGTATAGTTGCGCCAGTAGGCGGGTGCGACGTCGGGCAGCGAGCCGTTCTCCCACTGGCTGTCTTCGAGGTCCTGCAGCCACTTGGCGTAGAGGCGGTGGTTGTCGAAGATGAAGCTCTCGCCGTAGCATCCGGTGGTGCGGTCACCCGTCCATCCCATGCGCTCGTCGCGCTGGGGGCAGTCGGTGGGCATACTGCGGTAGTTGCCACGGATGCCCCAGTATGCGTTGCGGTGCACGGCGTTGATGACGTCGTTGTCGGTCTCGAAGGTGGATGTGGAGGCCATCTGGTCGTAGAGGACGAGGCCTGTGAAGTCGCTGAGACTGGGCTTGCTGCCTTCGGGCAGGCCGCTGATTTCCACGTAGCGGAAGCCGTGGTAGACAAATTGAAAATTGAGAATTGAAAATTGAGATTTGTCTGCCGCGATGTAGCGGTCTGTGCATTCGGCGGAGCGCAGGTTGTCGGTGTAGAGGGCGCTGTCGGCGGTGAGCAGTTCTGCATAACGGAGGGTTATGGTGTCCCCGTTTTTCAATTTTAAGTTTTCAATTTTCAATTCAAGTGTACCCACCATATTCTGCCCCATATCGAGAATCCATTTGTCGCCCTTGCGGAAGATGGCCTTGGGGGTGAGGTGCTCCATCACGCGGATGTTGGGGTTGGGCTGCGGCGTCAGTTCGTATTCCAAACGCTGGGCTGCGATCTCGACGCTGTCGGGAAAAGGCATGGAGGCGTCGTACTTGTCGTCGCGGCGTTTCCAGCGGGGGTTGAAGCGGTCCTCGAGGTTCATGTTCTGACGGTCGTAATCGACTGTCACATCGTCCCATTCGCTGTCGTCATAATGTGGCATCGTCCAGTCTCCAAGGTCGAGGCGCGCGTCGTAGGTCTCGCCGTCGAACTCGTTAGCCTTGCGTATGGGACCCCGGTTGGTAATCTTCCATCCTCCTTTGCAGCTGGTGAAGGTATCCGACGTGCCATCCTTATAAAACACCTCCAGCTGCATCAGCAGCTGCGGACGGCCGTAATGGGCGGCGTGGTTGATACCGCACCATTCCAGGTAGTTGGTGTCGTGGCGCACGGTGGTGAAGCGGCCGGGGGCAAGGATGACACCCACGGCGTTATGCACGCTGTGGTTCAACATGTCGGTCACATCGTAAGCGTTGAAATAGACGCGCCGGGTGTAGTCGCTCAGCGCCGGCTTCAGCAGCTCGTCGGGGGCCACTTCGCGACCATTGATATAGGCTGAGTAGACTCCTAATCCGCTGATATAGAGTCGTGCCCGCTCGATATACTTCTTGTCGAGTGGAAACTCTGTGCGCAGATAGCGGGCGGCCACCACGGTATGACCCTCTATCTTGTCGTCCGCATAGTCGCGCCCTATCCAGTGGGCGCGCCAGTCGCTACTGTCGAGCAGGCTGAGCTCAAAGTACTGCACCGGGCTCTTGAGCTTTTTGCTCCTGCCGTTGCCGTAGGTCACAGTGGTGTAGACACGCCACCAGCAGCGGTCGCGGCTCTTCAGCGTCTTGCCGGCGTAGGGGATGTATAGCATCTGCGAAGTGTCGACGCTATGCGAGTCCCACAGGTCGCCCTCGCCGCGGCGGGCCTTCTCCTCGCTGCTGGCCACGATGACGCGGTAGCTCGTCTGCATGACATTATCCACACGGGCCTCATAATTCCAACTGAAGCGCGGCGTAGCGGTGGCTAACGGCATACTTCCGTCCTGCATCTCAACGGTGAGGTTTGTGATCTCCACCTTGCTGCCGCAGGCGGCAAGAATCAATGTGAACAGTATAGGAACAAGATGTTTCATATATTCAGCGTTTAATGTTCAATGTCCATTGTCCGGCACCGAGCGTGCGCTCGTCCGGGGTGTCTGGGAACGCGGTGGCTGTGGTGCCTTCGGGGACGGTGACCTTCAGCGTGTCGCCGCTGACTTCCACACGTATGTCGCCGTATTGTGTCGGCTTGGTGCAGCGAACCCACTCTACACCCTCGCATGGCTGCGGGTCGATGAAGAAATGCTTGTATCCCGGCTTTTCAGGGTCGGGGCGTATGCCGGCCAGCGCCTGGTAGAACCAGATACCGATGCCATTGTAGCAGTTGTGCACACGACTGCGGTCCTCCTTGCCGGGACGGCCGCAATCCCACGACTCCCAAGTGGTGGTGGCACCTTGGTTTATCATGTTGAGGTAGCCGGGATAATCCTCCTGCCGTAATATGGTGGCCATAAGGTCTGTCTGCCGTTCGCGGATGCACCACTCCGTGAATATGGGCACGCCCATGAGGCCGGCGGCGATATGGTCGCGATACTTCCCGTGACAGTCCTGGATAAGCCGTGCCTTCACCGCAGCGGCGGTGGCGCTGTCGGGCGGTATGCCCACCAGCAGGGCGTAGCATTGGTCGAGCGGCGTGCCGTTGGCGTAGGTGTGGCTTTCGGGGTGGTAGAAATGGCGGTGGATGGCATCGTTGAGGTTCTGCCGCCATTCAGCATAATGCCGAGCGTCGTCGGGATTTCCTGTCATGCGGGCCATCTGCACCATATCGGCCAGGCAGTCGCTGATGAAGCAGCTGCTGGCGTGCAGCACGCTCTCGCCACCTTTGTCGACCCCTTGGCTCCACGAGGTCGCCGACCACAGTTCGGGGACAGCCCAGTCGCCGAGAAACCAAGAGTGCCGCTCATTGTCGGGCCAAGGCTGCAGGATATAATCCTCGCTGTGCCGCTCGATGTACTCCAGCCAGCGCCTCATGTCGTCGTAGTGGCGGTAGATGAGCGAGCGGTCACCATAGTTAAGGTAGGTGCGCCACGGGGCTTTGACAATGAAGCCCTGCCAATAGGGACCGCCGCCCGTGCGGAATCGCCGTCGGGCTGCATGGCGTCGGCCCAGGCCTGCATCCAGTTGGCATAGGTGGAGCGCACATCCCAAAGGGTCTGCAGGGTGTTGGTAGAGGAGTTGCCGTCGCCGCCATAGCCCATGCGCTCGATATGCGGGCAGTCGACCATATAACCGCTGAAGGTGAGGCAGCTGAGGGTATATTTCACCATATCGTGAATGGCGTTCAGGCGTGGGTCGGAGCATTCGAAGGTGGCGCCGCTGTAGGGGTCTATAGTGCTAATCTGCAAGGCGCTGGCATGTCCCACACCGGCCCCTTTCACTCTCACATAGCGGAACGAGTGCATCTGGAAGCGGTTGCGGAAGATATTGTACGGGGCGCGGTCGGAGACGAAGATGTCGGTCTCGGTGAAAGGAGGCTTTGCCTCCAGATGGTCGAGGTACTCCATTGTCACCGCCTGCCCCGAATCCATCAGGCCATATACGGCATAGAACCATCCAGTCACCACGCGGCCGAAGTCAATCAGCGTCGAGCTGTCGGACAACTTCATTTGCACGACGGGATCAAGGGTGTCGACAATGCGGTTGCCCTCAAACTCTTGCCACGAGACGATGATGTCCTTGGCGTCATATACAGTTGCCGGGCGCCAACGCTCACGTATCCGCGCGTCATATCGCTCGCCGCCGAACTGCATCGGCTGCCAGCTGCCCGTGTAGCTGTAAGGGCTGGGCGATGCCTCCCAAGTGCTGTCGGTCTTGAGTATTTCGTATATCAATCCGCATTCGCCATCGGATATACTCTTTTCTACAACTGCTTTTACAACCGCCGAAGTGCCGTAGATGCGCCCCCACCCCTGCCCCAACCACAGCATCAGCTCGTTGTCGCCCTCGTGGATGAGGTTGGTGATGTCGTAGGTTACCTCCAGCGCACGCTTGTCGAGCTGCGACACAGCGGGTTGCATCACCCGGTCGCCCACCTTCGTGCCGTTGACATACACCTCGTGGTAACCCAGCGAGGCAACGCCAACAGAGTAAGTGACCTGTTGGAGAGATGTCTGCCGCAACTCACCGACATCCACATGGAACGTCTTCCGCAGCATAGGTGTCTCCGCCCACCCACTGTCGGTGCGGCAGCCGATAAACACTTGCGCCTGTGACGTCAGAGCCGTCAGGACCAGCATCCAGAATATGACCGAAAACCTCTTCATTTCCGACTGCAAAGATACACATTTCCGACTGCAAAGATACGCATATTTTTCGAGATGCGGAAAGAATATCTCTGCCAGCCGCCAAAAAGCCGATAACAAGCCTTTTCTACCGCCACATCGACGATACTTCAACGATACTTCAACGATACATCAACGATACGCATCGTCGAAATATCGTTGAAGTATCGTTGAAGTATCGTTGAAATGAAGGTGCTAGGAGTGCGGAAAGAGCCGTATACAAGCAACCCCACACGACGCCTCTTGGCATTGTGCGGGGTTGAATACGGTTCGGTTGTCGGGCGGTTGGCTACCGCTCGCGGATGCTGACGGCGAAGCCGCCGCAGGGGGCCATCTTGAGCTTGAGGACGGTCTTGCTGGTGACGGTCTTCTTGGTGATGGTGTAGGCTTTGGGGTTATAGCCTTCTTTGCGGGCGGCCTCCCATCCCATCTTTACGTCCGACACATAGCCGCTGGCGTCCTTGGCGTCGGCATAGATGGTGGCTTCGTATTTGACGCCGGGCTTGAGGAAGTCGAGGCGGACGGAGAACTCGCGGGCGTTCTCGTCGGTGACGCCGCCGATGTACCACGTATCCTTAGGTTGATAGGTTGATAAGTCGATATGCTGCACGGTGTCGGGGAGGGCATAGACGAAGCGTGCGGTGTTGCTGATAACGCCTTTCATGCCGTCGGGTAGCGTCCCTACCCCTTCAGCGGCCTTGTTCAGCGAGGAGAGCTTGGGTCGGCGGGCGGTGACGATGTAGTCGCCCGGCTCGGCGTAGAGGTAGATGCTGGTATCCCAGTCGACGGCAACGTCCTTGATGAACTGGAAGGCGTCGAGGTGGGGCTCGTAGTGCTCGGGAAAATCGGCGGCCATCTGGAGCGGCGAGTAGAAGGTGACGTAGAGGCCCAGCTGGTTGCAGATGGTGTGGCGCATGAGGTCGTGGTTCCATGGGGCGTTCTTCTCCATGTCTGTCTCGAAGATGCCGGGTGTGTAATCCATGGGGCCGCCCTGCAGGCGTGTGAAAGGCAGGATGGTGGTGTGGCCGGGATTGATGCGTCCGCGGAACTCGGTACCCATAGCGCTCTCGTTGCCAATCATATTTGGCCACGTGCGGCAGAGGCCCGTGGGGCGCACAGCCTCGTGGGCGTTGACCATGATGTGGTGCTTGGCAGCCTCGACGATGGCGCGGTGGTAGTGGTTGATGATGGGCTGGCTGTAGTGGTGTTCGCCGTGGGGGACGATGTGGCCGACATAGCCGCTCTTGACGGCGTCGTAGCCGTACTGGTTCATGAGGTTGTAGGCGCGCTCCATGAAGCGCTCGTAGTTGGTCACCGACGAGCTGCTCTCGTGGTGCATTATGAGGCGGATGCCTTTGCTGTGGGCGTATTCGTTGAGAGCCGGCAGGTCGAAGTCGGGATAGGGGGTGAGGAAGTCGAAGACATAGTCCTTGTCCTTGCCGTACCAGTCTTCCCAGCCGATGTTCCAACCCTCGATGAGGAGGGCGTCGAAGCCATGCTTGGCAGCGAAGTCTATGTAGCGGCGCACGTTGGCGTTGTTGGCTCCGTGACGGCCATGGGGCTTGGCTTTGCTGTAGTCGGTGATGGCGCCCTGCAGCGACGGCGGCAGCGACGGGTCGCCGGGCAGGCGCACCGAGGGGAAGTCGTTGGTGTAGCCCCATGTGCTGTGGTCGCTGATCATTTCCCACCACACGCCCATGTACTTGACAGGATGTATCCAGCTGACATCCTCCAAGGCACAGGGCTCGTTGAGGTTGAGTATGAGGCGCGAGCGCAGCACGTCGGTGGCCTTTTCACAGACCTGCACGGTGCGCCAAGGAGAGTAGCAAGGCGAGGTGAGGCGGCCGACATAGCCGGTGGCATCGGGCGTGAGGTGCACCTTCAGCGTTGAGCGGTCGGGGTCAAGGTCGAGGTTCATGGTTGGGAAATCCAGTACCGCAGCCTCATGGATGTTGACATACAAGCCGTCGTCTGTCTTCATCTGCAAGGCGGTCTGCAAACCGGTGTCGGAGAAGCTCTTCCAGGGCCAACCGCCGCTTATGTGAGGGCTGTCGTGCAGCTCGCGCACTTGGCTGAGGCGGCTCTGGGTGTAGTTGAACTCCTGCGTGTCGTAGTCGCCGGGTATCCACCAGGCCATATGGTCGCCAGCCATTCTGAACTCCGTCAGCTCGCCGGTGAGCCAGAAGGTGACGAGGGAATTTTGAATTCTGAATTCTGAATTCTGAATATCCTGCGGGAACTCGTAGCGGAAGCCCAGGCCGTCGTCGTAGAGACGGAAGCGGACGACCATCACCGTCGGCTTGTCGACACGCTTGCCTTCGTGGTCGAGGTAGAAGTCCTGCATCAAGGTGACCGCCAACTCGTTGTAGTGGTTGCGTATGTTGGCCTCCTCGCCCCACACGGGCTGCCACACTTCGTCGAAGCTGGTGGTATCCACCCTCGCGATGCGGAAACGGCTGGCCAAGTCGCTCTTGCGCCACTCAAGTGTGAAGCCCATGCGTGAGGGCAGCACCACATGCTTGCCGTCGCGCTTCAGTTCGTAGTGAGGCACTCCGTCGCGGAGGTAGAACGTGGCCTCCATGCGCCCGTCGGGGCTCTTCAGTCGCTCGTCTGCCGACTGGCCATAGGTGGCGGAAAGGGCCATCAGGCCTATCAAAAGCGTGAAAAATAAGCGTTTCATAGTGTCGTTTTTCAAAAAAACGGGAGTCCCTTGCGGGTGCTCCCGTCCTTGTTACTTGTTGTTGATGCTTGACTTACATGAAGTATTGGACGCCCGACTCGAAGATGAGCTGGTCGTCGTTGCCGTAGATGTTCATGGCGCTACCCTTGCTGCGACGCTCCGAGTGGCCCATCTTGCCGAAGACGCGGCCGTCGGGGCTGGTGATGCCCTCGATGGCCATGTAGGATCCGTTCATGTTGTACTCCTCGTCCATAGTGGGGTTGCCGCTGAGGTCGACATACTGCGTGGCCACCTGGCCGTTCTTGAAGAGGCGGTCGATCCACTCCTGCGGAGCCACGAAGCGGCCCTCGCCGTGCGAGATTGGAATGACGTATGTGGCACCCAGCTCGGCCTTGCGGAGCCACGGGCTGAGGTTTGATGTGACACGGGTGTAGGCCATCTTGCTCTGGTGGCGGCCGATGGTGTTGAAGGTGAGCGTTGGTGCGTCGGCGGCCTGCGGACGTATCTCGCCGAAGGGTACGAGGCCGAGCTTCACCAGAGCCTGGAAGCCGTTGCAGATGCCGAGCATCAGGCCGTCGCGTTTGTTGAGGAGCTCCATCACGGCGTCGGCGATGCGCTGGTTGCGGAAGACGCTGGTGATGAACTTGGCGGAGCCTTCGGGCTCGTCGCCGGCGCTGAAGCCGCCGGGAATCATGACAATCTGACTGCGCTTGATGGCTTCGACATAGGCGTCCACGCTCTCGCGTATCTGCTGGCCGTTCTGGTTGCGGAAGACTATAATCTCGCTATCGGCACCGGCTCGGTTGAAGGCGCGGGCGCTGTCGTATTCGCAGTTCGTTCCTGGGAAGGCGGGGATGAAGACGTGGGGTTTGGCAACCTTGTGCGAGCAGATGTGGATGTCCTTGAAGTCGGTGGGATTGATTGGCTGAATGGGACTGACGGGCGAAGTGCTGCGTGTGGGGAAGACACCCTCAAGGGTCTTCTGCCATGCGGCGAGGGATTCCTCAAGACTAATCTTCTCACCTGACACCTCAAATACAGGCTCGGCGGTAACCACACCAATCTCGGCGCAATGGAACGGCAGTTTGTCTGAGTTCTCAACCTCAACGACAATCCAGCCGTAGTGCTTGGCTGTGAAATCGGCGGCTGTGGTGAGCTTCACGCCGAGCATGTTGCCGAAGGCCATCTTGCTGACAGCCTCGATAATGCCACCGAAACCGAGGGCATAGGTGCTCTTGACCTGTCCGGCCTCTATGGCTTTGCGCAGGGCGGCATACTGACAGAGGGCATCTTCGTAGTCGGGCATGCCGAACTCCTTCTCCTTGATGTCGAGCAGCACAAGCTTGTTGCCGGCCTGCTTCAGCTCGGGGGTGACGACATGCTTGAGGTCGCTGATGCCCACGGCGAAGGAGCATAGGGTCGGCGGCACGTCGATGTCGTTGAAGGTGCCGGACATGGAGTCCTTGCCACCGATGGCAGGCAGCTTGAGGCCCATCTGGGCGTTGTAGGCTCCCAGCAGAGCGGCGAAAGGCTCGCCCCAGCGATACGGGTCATTGCCCAATTTCTTGAAATATTCCTGGAAGGTGAGGCGCACACGGCTGGCATCGCCACCGGCGGCGGCAATCTTGGCCACAGAGCTCAGCACCGCATAGACGGCGCCGTGGAATGGGCTCCACGAGGTCTGGTAGGGGTCCATGCCGTATGACATGATGGTGACGGTATCGCATTTGCCGTCAAGCAGCGGCAGTTTGCCGACCATGCTCTGTGTGGGTGTCAGTTGGTAACGGCCGCCGTATGGCATCACCACGCTGCCGGCGCCGATGCTGCTGTCGAACATCTCCACCAGACCTTTCTGCGAGCAGACGTTGAGGTCGGCGAGGGTCTGCAGCCAGAGGTCCTTGGTGTTATTGGGCTTAGCGGGCTCTGTGGGTTTACTGGGCATGGTGACCGAGACCGTGGTCTCCTGATGGGCACCGTTGGTGTCGATGAAGCGACGGCTGAGGTTGACTATCTCTTTGCCACGCCAGCTGATGACCATGCGTGGTTCCTTGGTGACTGTGGCCACGACTGTAGCCTCGAGGTTCTCTTCGTCGGCATACTTCAGCATGAGGTCCACATCCTTGGGGTCGACCACCACGGCCATACGCTCCTGGCTTTCGCTGATGGCCAGCTCGGTGCCGTCCAAGCCGGCGTACTTCTTAGGTACGCGGTCGAGGTTTATCTGCAGGCCGTCGGCCAGCTCGCCTATGGCTACGCTGACGCCGCCGGCGCCGAAGTCGTTGCACTTCTTGATTATGTGGGAGACCTCCTCGCGGCGGAAGAGGCGCTGTATCTTGCGCTCGGTGGGGGCGTTGCCTTTCTGCACCTCGGCGCCACAGGTGGTGAGACTCTTGGTGGTGTGGCTCTTGGAGGCGCCTGTGGCACCGCCGATACCGTCGCGGCCGGTGCGGCCACCCAGCAGGATGATGACATCGCCGGGGTCGGAGGTGAGGCGCTGCACGGCACGACGCGGGGCGGCAGCAATGACGGCGCCAATCTCCATGCGCTTGGCCACATAGTTTGGGTGGTATATCTCGTTCACCAGGCCGGTAGCCAGACCAATCTGGTTGCCGTAGCTGCTGTAGCCATGGGCAGCAGTGGTAACAATCTTGCGCTGCGGCAGCTTGCCGGCAAGGGTCTCGTTGAGGGGCTTGGTGGGGTCGGCGGCGCCGGTGACGCGCATAGCCTGGTAGACATAGGTGCGGCCACTCAATGGATCACGGATGCAACCACCCAAACAGGTGGCGGCACCACCGAAGGGCTCAATCTCCGTGGGGTGGTTGTGGGTCTCGTTCTTGAAGTTGATGAGCCATTCCTCCTTGTTGCCGTCGATGACCACAGGCACCACGATGGAGCACGCATTAATCTCGTCGCTGGGCTCCTGGTCGTCGAGGATGCCGGCTTTCTTGAGACGCTTGGCAGCCAGCGTGCCGATGTCCATCAGGCAGACAAACTTGTCGTTACGTCCTACATACTGCTCTTTGTGGTCGGCGAGATACTGCTGGAAGGCGCCCTCGATAAGCGGACGGTAGTAGCCTTCGTCAAACTTCACGTCCTTCAGTTCGGTGGCGAAGGTGGTGTGACGGCAGTGGTCGCTCCAGTAGGTGTCGAGCACACGAATTTCCGTCATGGTGGGGTTGCGCTTCTCCTCGTCGTGGAAATAGCGCTGTATGTGCTTAAAGTCGGCGAAGGTCATAGCAAGACCCAGGCTGCCGTAGAGCTCTTTCAGCTGCGGCTCAGCCATGTCCTTGAAGCCGTCGAAGACAATCACGTCGGCTGGCTCGTCGAAGTGGTCCTCCAGCGTGGCAGGCTTTGGTTCGTCGGTGACGCGGCTGTCCACAGGATTGACACAGTGCTTCACCACAGCTTGGCGCTGCTCGTCGGTAAGGCGACCGCTGATGACGTATGTGGTGGCACTCTTGATGATAGGTTCTTCGCTGTCGTTGAGCAGCTTGACGCACTGCTCGGCACTGTCGGCACGCTGGTCGAACTGACCGGGGAGGTACTCCACTGTGAAGCAGAAATCACCATCCTTATGCGGAAAGTTCTCCTCGTACACATCGTCCACCGGCGGCTCGCTGAACACCGTCTGCTTGGCCTGGGCAAAGGTCTTGTCGCTGACGTTCTCAACGTCATAACGTATAAGCACGCGCACCTCTTCGGCCTCGATGCCGAGGTATTCGCCCATTTCGTTCTTCAGTTCCTTTGCCTTCACGGCGTAGGGAGCCTTCTTCTCAACAAAGATTCTTCTAACCATATTGTTTGTTTTATTTATTTTCTTTCGTCCTGTGGAGCGACGTCAGCGTCGTCCACTTCAATGAACCGCTCCGGATATTTCGCCAGCTCTTTCTTGTACCGGCGCCGCACCTTCAGCAGGTCGGCATCGTAGTCGTCTGTGGTCCAGATGGTCTCGCCGAGGCCTATCTCCTTATTGCGGAAATCTATAAACGCCGGCACTATCGGCACGCCCGCCTGGTGTGCAATCTCCCAGAAGCCACGCTTCCAGCGATGTACAGGCTTGCGTGTAGCCTCCGGAGTGATGGCGATGGTGAATGTGCCGCCCTTGGCAAACTCCCTCACGGCAGACTCTATCATGCCGTTGTGGCGGTTGCCACGGTCGATGGGGATGCAGCCGTTCTTAAGCATCAGCCCTTTCAAAGGCCAGCGGAAGAACTCCTTTTTGATGAACACATGCCCGTTCACGTCCATCGACCAAAGGTATGCCGCACCGATAGTGAAGTCGGCAATAGCCGTATGCGGGGCCACCACGAAGATGCACCGCCGCAGTTCCGGGCGTTTGTCCAGGTCCGGCAGATGGAACTTCCAGCCTAATAGCCTTACTATTGCAATCCAGATACGTCTCATTTCAGATTGCAAAGATACAAACATTATTACAAACCACATAAAAAAATATTAAACATTATATCAACACCCACGGATACCACTGCATCTCAGACAATAAACGCAGAAGCCACTAAAAAAGATTGGCTCGCAATATTTTGTGCCATACTCCAAACTACTTGTGGCCTTACAATTTTGCCATATTCTAAATTGTTTGTATCTTTGCAGCACCAAAATGAAAATGTACATGAGACCTAAAAAAAGTATTCTTACTGCCATAATTATTTTATCATGCATAATATCAGCCTGTAATAAGGACAATTCTAATGAGCCCCAACCCACTCCGACTGAACCAGAGACCTTCTCTTTGTCGGGCGAGTGGTATTGCCCTAGCATTGATTGGATGTCAGAGATGCTTCAATACAATCTTGGATACAACCAAGCCTCCATGTATAAGACCATCCGATTCATAGAAGGCGGCAATCTATCTGAGCATTGGCAAGGTTGCTTCATCTGGAACCAAATGATTATCAATCCTACTACCGGAGAGTTTAACGCACCCGACACGGTTTACTTTAATACAAATGACGACTATACAAGCATTACGCTTTATGTTGTAACCCGCGACTACCTGCAACAAGCACCATTGCAAGTTATTTCCCCTTCCGAAATGATTATCAACGATGAAACATACCTCCGCCCCCAACAAAACCCAACACAGATGGTTTCTCTACCCAGTCGCAACTGGCACTATGACTTTTCAAGTAATGGTTTTTTCTATCGAGGAGAGATGGGGAGAGGCCAACTTGACCTAAATAATCCCATTTACGGAGAGCGCAATGGTGAACTATGGGTTACATACAACATGTTTAAATGCCAAGTAGTACGGCCATATTCTGACTATAACGCACTAAGCGAACAACCACATGGATTATTCTTTTGCGCTGGTTCTGACAGTTCATTTGAACAAAGACTCATTGATTATAATGGAGTAGCACGAATGGCTAACGTACAGAACAACGGCGGACAATGGTGTGACACAATCTGTGAATATGCATTTGCCGGCTGTAATTTATTAGAAGAGGTTGTACTTGGCATGCAAGTGATTGAAGACTACGCTTTTCATGGATGCTCACTGAGAGGCATCTTCCTATGGTTTGTGCCACAATCGGTTGCACCGACAGCCTTTGACGAATGGCAATATGAGCATACAGCAGTTCATGTATCCAAAAATCATCCAGAAATCTTACAAACAACACCGTGGAACCGCTTTAGACATGCTTACGCAGACTTAGAACGCCCATAAACAACCATGAAAATATTGCTCATAACACCGCCGTTGACTCAGCTCAACACACCCTACCCTGCAACAGCGTACCTCAAAGGCTTTTACAGCGCCGAAGGGCATGAGGTGCGACAGGTAGACCTCGGCATCGAGGTTGCCGACCGTGTTCTGTCACAGGACTTTCTGTCAAGCATCGGTCTCACAGGGCAGGCTCGGCTGATAGAGCCCGTCAAGCACTTCCTGCGTGGGCAGGACGACACCCTGGGACCTCGCATAGCCAACCGCTCGCTACTCCCTGAGGGCAAGCGCTTCGAGCCACTGGACGAGGACAACCTTGAGTGGTCGTTCGGCGTAAGCGGCACCACCGACAAGGCCATGCACCTCGCCACCCTATTCATCGAAGACATAGCCGATTACATACGCGAACATGTCGACCAACACTTCGACCTGGTACGCTATGCCGAATACCTATCCAACGACGCCCCTACGTTCGACCCTCTCTACGACGAACTGCAGAATGAGCCCTCCGCCATTGACAACATAATGCTGCAGCTCTTGGCAACCATCGTCAATGACTTTCATCCCGACAAGGTGTGTCTCACCGTGCCCTTCCCAGGCTGCCTCTACGGCGCCCTGCGCTGCGGCCAGTGGCTGAAAGCCAACACCAAAGCCACCGTCGAGATAGGCGGCGGCTTCCCAAACACGGAATGGCGTCAGTTGAGCGACCAGCGCATCTACGAGTTCTGCCACGAGGTGAAAATCGACGGCTGCAAGGATGCCGACAACCACTGCCCCGATTTCAGCGACCTGCCGTTAGACAAGTACCTCTCGCTCACCGAGATAACAAACCCCATGCACCGCCTCTGGAACCAAGGACGCTGGAACAAGATGGTGATGGCCCACGGATGCTACTGGCACCGCTGCGCCTTCTGCGACACCTCGCTCGACTATATCGGCAACTACCACGCTCCCAAAGCCTCCTCGGTGGTGGACCACATGGAGCGCATCATGGGGCAGACACGCCGCACAGGCTTCCACTTCGTTGACGAAGCCCTGCCCCCCAAGCTGCTCCAAGAGGTAGCCGAGGAGATACTGCGGCGCGGCCTGGCCGTCAGCTTCTGGGGCAACATACGCTTCGAGAAAGCCTATACCGCCGAGCTGTGCGACCTGCTGGCCGAGGCCGGCATGGTGGCCGTGAGCGGTGGCCTCGAGGTAGCCAGCGACCGTCTGCTCAAACTGATAGACAAGGGTGTCACCATACACCAGACCGTCGAGGCCTGCCGCCACCTGCGCGACGCCGGCATCATGGTGCACACCTACCTCATGTACGGCTTCCCCACCGAGACGCTGCAGGAGAGCGTCGACGCCCTTGAGACCGTACGGCGCATGTTCGACGAGGGCATCGTGCAGAGTGCTTTCTGGCACCGCTACGCCATGACCTGCCATTCGCCCAGCGGCCTCAACCCCGAACGCTACGGCGCACACCGCACCACGCTGGAGCCGAATCCCTTCTGCAATAACGAAGTTGACTGGGAGCCGCAATTCCCCTATGACATCGAGGCCGTAGGCGCAGCCCTGCGTCTGGCCACCTACAACTACATGAACGGCCTCGGCCTCGACCAGCCCGTGCGCTCGTGGTTCCCCATCAAGGTACCCAAGCCCTCACCCTCTATTCAATACTGACACGCAAGCCTGTAGTGACGCCTGGCTGCGGCACACCGCCGTGGTCACGGTAGTGGCGGTCGGTGAGGTTATAACCGCGCACATATATCGTAGTTCTGCACCATGTGTATTCCGCCCCGGCACCCACAAGCAGCACACCTCCGTAGGCGCACACATTGCCGTCGCTGTCGGTATAGCGCCCTTCACGGTAGCGGTAGGTGGCGTCGGCTTTCAGCACCAGCCCCTTAACAGGCTCCACAGCCAGCAGCAGCGTGCCCTTGTGGCGCAGGTACTCCAGCGCCGAGCCGCTGATCCACTCACCGGCATCCTGCATCACGCGGCACCACGAGTAGGCTGCGTTCAGCGTCATGATGCCGACTCTCGCTGCGGCCGTAGCATCCACGCCCACAGCGTCCACCTGGGTGTGGTTCATCGAATACCACACCTCTTCGTCGGGCTTGCGCACCCAGTCGATGATGTCGCTGCCACTGCGGTAATAGGCCGTCAACCCCGCCGACAGAGCCTTGCCACGCGCCACGACGCCAGCCTCGGCGTTGAGGCTGCTCTCGGCACCGAGGGCGGCATTGGCACGCTGGTTGACACTCTGATAGTATAAATCGGTGAACGACGGCACCCTGAAGGTACGCGACAGCGACACGCGCCACATCAGCCGCCCAACGCTGTACGATGCGTCGGCAGCGAAGCCGTAGTTGAGGCCGAAGCGCGTATTGTATAACCCCAGCGCTACTGCCTGCGCATCCCAGCGGCCGGGCGCCAAGTGATAGCCGCCGAACAGCGACAGACCCGTGCGCGACGCCGCCTTGGTGTAGGGCGATGTCAGCGTGCTGTCGGGCTCGCCGAGCACATTGCTCCTGATGCCCTCACGGCGCACGTCGACGCCGCCAAGCAGCTCTCCCCTGCCCCACTGCACCGTCGCACGGCTGCGCACTCCAGCCGTCGAGCCTATATGGTGGTTGTGTCCTGTGTACCAGGCCGGAGCATCCACCATACCGTCGCGGAACAGCTCAAAGCGGTCGCCATGCAGACGCCCATATAGCGCTGTCTCCAAGCGCGCCGTACGCCATCGGTGCACATTGTAGGCCGACGCCACCAGCGTGCGCGTGGCCTCGTACTGGTCGGGATAGGTGGTACTATAGAAGCCCGCACCGCCGAAACCTTTCATCTGGCCACCCACCTGCAGCTGCCAGTCGTCGCGCTCGGCGTGGCGGTGGGCCTGCAGGAAGAGGCTCCCGTGGCGGTAGTCGGTGTTGTGCATGTAGCCGTCGCTGCGGTGGTACGAGCCCGCCGCCGTCAGCGCCCACTGGCCGGCACGCCAGGTGGCCAGCAGCGCGGCATTGGCGGTGCCGTAGCTGCCGCCGCTGACTTCCGCCAGCAGACGCTCGCGGTACTCCTCGCACACCACGATGTTCACGCCGCCGCTGAAAGCCACCACGCCGCGCGCCATCATCTGCGACGGCGTCAGCAGCTCCACGCGCTCCACCATCGACACGTCGACAGGCAGGTCCATGTTGTGGTGCCCCGTCTGCGCGTCGCTGATGTTGATGCCGTTGAGCATGACGACCATCTGGTCGAAGGTACCTCCATGCACCGACAGGTCGGCCTGCACGTCACCCACACCGCGCGTACGCACATCGACGGCAGGCAGCAGGGCGAGGATGTCGCCCACGGTACGGACAGAAGAATGTTGTAAATCCTCGGCGGTAAACACCGCCGCAGGCTCGGGCGTGCCGAACAGACTGTCGGCAGCCATCATCACCTGCACTTCCGGCAGGGTTCGCGTCTCTCGCTCCTCGTCGGCCTGCGCCATGGCGGTGCCATGTGCCAGCACCACGGCAACGGCGGCAACGGCCACCGACTTGCGCAACTGGCGGTCGGCGATGTACGTGGCCACACACCCTATCGTCACCTCGCGGTGCAGCGAGTTGAATGCGGCGTAGGCAGCACGGCAATAGCGCCGGAAGCGGAACGCTTGTGTCTGGTTGTGTGTTTGTTTATACATACTGTCTAAAAAAGTATTTCTGTGAATAACGCATACACATGAGTTAAATTGCGCCTACGGCAGAAAAAAGTGTGGCGCCGCAAGATTGCGACGCCACACTTATCAGAGAATACACAAAATATTATTCCGTAACGGGTCTTACCGAACGGCCACCGGTACGAGTGGCGTTCCAGGTAGTAAAGCCTTCATTATTGAAGAAGAAGCAGTATGACTCGTCGTTGTCATAGTGAGATGCCGACCAGTAGCCGCCAGATTCACCAAACTGGTAAACCGACACGCTGCTCCAGCCCGTGCTGAAGCCGGTGGCAGGAAGGAACAACGCACCGGCGTTCTCCATCTGACCCCACTGCTCAAGAGTATAGATGTTATTGTCCCATGCATTGCAGTCTGTGTTGAGTGCAAGACCACTGGGAGCTGTCCAGGCGTCAGGCAGGATTACCACACCAGCCATATCACCCACTGTGGCCAAGCCACACTTGGCGGCGGCATCGGGGCGCGTCTCGGTCAGGTACATCCACTCCGCACCGGTCAGCGTGCGCCACTTGTGCGTCTGGTTGCCACCGTTGCTGATAGCGTTGTGCCAAGCCCAGTCGGCTTCAGCATAGTCGCCGGTGAGGTCGTTGTCCGCAGAGCCACCGGGGTAGTTGCCGTCCCATGGTAAAGCAGTAAGCTGCCACGGTTGATAGGTCGTGGCACCACTTTCCCAGCCGCTCGTTCCCCAGCTGAAATTGTCAATCCAGCCATCGTAGGTCTCCGAAGCGCCCTGGTTACCCATGCCAATGCAGTCATACTGGTTCTCGGCGAAGCGCCATGTGCCGGTAGATGCCTGATACTGCAGGTTGCCACGCGAGAAACGCACCTGACGTCCCTCGGCGACAGTAAAGAGGGCGTTGCTCGCTCCGTCTTCGCGGAAACCGCCGACTGAAGCTGCAGGGCTACCACCGTTTCCACCATTTCCACCGTTGTTGTCATTCGGTTTGTTGTCGTCTTTCTGACAGGCGGTAAACATCATGCCAGTCATCATGGCTGCAAAAGCCAGTGCAATGTACTTTGTTTTCATTTTTGTGTTTATTTAATGGGTTAATAAAAAGAGCCGTGAACTTGTTTCTGTTCATCGTTGAGGTTCTCGACTACCTATCATTACGAACAAGAAAAGCCAACGGGTTCGTGAGCGATTCTCTTTCCTTGTGTAATGATAGCTTGAAATTGTCGAGATTTCAACGATACATCAGAAAAGCGAATGCGCCTATTTATATCCTATATATCTGTCTTTCTTCTTTTTCCGGTATTTATCTTTTACTGTTTACTTTGCAAATATACATTTTATTTCATACATTCACAACTTTTTTCACAGAATCTCACGGCAGCACCCTGTTGTACGGGCAGGCCAGCTGGCAGAGGTCGCAGCCTTGCGTGTAGCCGCGGGCGTCGACGTCGGGCGGGAGCTCGCGGGTGTGGTGGGTGGTGTAGTAGGCGGTGCAGCGACGCACATCGATCATATTCTCGCCGATGGCGTGATTGGGACAGGCCTCGACGCAGAGGTTGCAGTCGGTGCAGCCCGATGCCAGCGGCGTGTCGTAGGTGTCGCATTCCTCGGTGGTGACTATCTCGCCGAGGTTGACCCACGAGCCCCACCGACCGGTGACGAGCAGCGTATGACGCCCTATCCACCCAAGGCCGGCACGCGCCGCCCAATGCTTGTCGCTGATGGGCACGGTGTCGCAGCATACCTTGCCGTCGATGCCGAGCTTCTGCCTCAGCGCGAAGAGCATGTCCTTGACTACCTTATGGTATTCGCGTGTGCGTGCATATGCCGCCACGCCCCCCGTCGTCTCTGGCGGCGGGTATGCGCTCACGCAGCATATAACGCTCCGTGCACCCGGCAGTAATTGCCGCGGGTCCATACGTTTGTCAACGTTGCGTTCCATGTAGTCGAGGCCACCGTGCCAGCCTTTGGCCAGCCACTCGCGCAGCGGATACTCGCCGTCCGTCAGCGCGTCGGCACGCGCCACACCGCAGGCGTCAAAGCCTACAGCCAACGCCGCCTCT
Source organism: uncultured Bacteroidales bacterium (assembly GCA_900318275.1). Lineage (GTDB taxonomy): Bacteria > Bacteroidota > Bacteroidia > Bacteroidales > P3 > Colimorpha. The sequence continues at coordinate 102,547 of ONJY01000008.1, forward strand.
TTAATTTCTGCACTACTCAGCATCCTGCTGGTACTTCGCCTTCTTCGAGCCGTCGTAGAGCTCAAAGTGCAGGAAGCGGCAGTCGAGGGAGCCGTTCTGCACGGGTATCTTGCGCGAGGGGTGCAGACCTATGTGCTTCATAGCCTCGAAGTCGCTGGTGATGAGCCACACGTCGCAGTCCTTGCCGTAGCGCTGCTTGAAGGTGTCGCCCAACTTCTCGTACATGGCGTTGAGGTCCTCCACTTTGATGCGCTCGCCGTAAGGCGGGTTGGTGACTATCAGGGTCTTGCCCTCAGGCGGCTCCTGGTCGGCGAAGTCGCCTATGTGCAGCATCACGTCGTGGTGCAACTTGGTGTACTCCAGGTTCTTCTCGCATTGCTGTATGACCTGCTCGTCGATGTCGTTGCCCCATATCTCGCCCTCGAAATCGAGAGCGCCTATCTTGCGGTCTTCCTCGTTCTTGACGCTCTTCCACTCGCCGAGGTTGAATTCTTTCCAGCGCATGAAGCCGAAGCGGTTGCCGCGATAGTACTGCGCCGGTATGTTGTTGGCCATCATGGCGGCCTCGATGAGCATGGTGCCCGAGCCGCACATGGGGTCGTAGAAATTGCAGTCGCACTTCCATCCGGCGAGTTTCAGCAGGCCGGCGGCGAGCACCTCGTTGATGGGGGCAATGCCGACACCCTGGCGGTAGCCACGCTTGTGCAGCGAGTCGCCGCTGGCATTCATCAGCAGGGTGATGTGGTTGTCGCGTATGTGCAGGTTGAACTTGTAGTCGGGCTGCTCGGTGTCGATGCTGGGGCGCTTGCCGAAGTTGCGGCGGAAGCGGTCGACGATGGCGTCCTTGGTCTTCAGGGCAGCATAGTAACTGTGCGTGAACACCTCGCCACTGGTCGTGGAGTCAATCATGAAGGTGCAGTCGCAGTCCAATATCTTCTCCCAGCGTATCTTGTACACCTGGTCGTAGAGTTCCTGGTCGTCGTTGGCGTCGAACTCGGCGAAGGGTTTCATTATGGCCAGAGCGGTGCGGCAGCAGTAGTTGGCGCGGTAGAGCAGACGCATATCGCCCTCAAACTCAACGGCTCGGTTGAGCACGGTGACGTTCTCGGCGCCCATCTCGCGCAGCTCATCGGCGAGCACTTCTTCGAGGCTCACCATCGTCTTGGCCACCATCTTGAATTTCTCACGCGGCGCCGATGTGCCGGTCACCACCTTTCCACGGTTTTTCTCTATTATCATAGCGTATTTTTATTTCTTTACCAACGATATGTCGAGGCTCTTGATGTGGTGCGTCAACGCCCCCACGCTGATGAAGTCGACGCCCGTCTCGGCATAGCGGCGCAACGTGGCTTCGGTGATGCCGCCGCTGGCCTCGGTCTCGTAGCGGCCGCCGATGCGCTTCACGGCTTCGGCCAGCAGCTCGGGGGTGAAGTTGTCGAGCATGATGCGGTCGACACCACCGTGGTCGAGGACGCGCTGCAGCTCGTCGAGGTCGCGCACCTCAATCTCGATGCGGAGGTCTTTACCCTTTGCTTTCAGGTAGTTGCGTGTGCGGTCGATGGCAGCCTCGATGCCACCGGCAAAGTCTATGTGGTTGTCCTTGAGCATCACCATGTCGTAGAGGCCTATGCGGTGGTTGGTGCCGCCGCCGCAGTGGACGGCATACTTCTCCAGCAGACGCATGTTGGGGGTCGTCTTGCGGGTGTCAAGGAGTTTGGTATTCAAGCCGTTGAGCATAGCCACCATGCGATGTGTCTCGGTGGCGATGCCCGAGAGGCGCTGCATGTAGTTCAGCGCCGTGCGCTCGGCGGTGAGTATGGAGCCGCTGTGCCCCTCGACGGTCATGATGATGTCGCCTTTGGCAACGGCGTCGCCGTCGTGCTTCAAAAGACATACTTTCAGACTGTTATCAACAATTTCAAACACTCTTCGGCCCACTTCGGCGCCACACAGGATGCCATCCTGTTTGGCCACCATCTTGGCCGTGCCCACAGCATCGGGCGGTATGCATGCCAGCGTCGAGTGATCACCGTCGCCGATGTCCTCGCGCAAGGCCATAGTTATCAGTTCGTCAAGATTGTCCTTGTAGGTCATAACCGTCTGGTTTTATGTTCTTAAAGTCACTTCCGCATGCCCTCGCGGCACGCGCAAAGATTTTACAAAGATACTAAAAAATCCGCATACGATTGATAAAAAATTGCCCATTATACCAAACACCATAGAATGAGCCACTTACGCATAACACACCCACAATACCGCTAACTTACTGATTCCATGACACCTATACGGAACCACTACGGAGCCCCTACGGCATTTCAACGATAGTTCTTCAGTAAACCACCGAAATACTACTGAAGAACTGTCGTAGGAGCGCCGAAGGGGCTTTCATGCGGTTTAGGACGGGTCTAGTAGCCGTTTAGGACGGGTTTAGGACGGGTGGTGGCAGGTGGAGACAACGGGAAAAGTTGGTGAGCGGACGGAGAGCAGACGGCGGAACGGACGAGGGAAAAAATGAAGTTTTTTTTGCAAAATATATAAATAATTCAAAAATATGTCGTATATTTGCGTTTTGGAAAAAACATTGTAACAACAGCCATTATGCACTCTTTCAACGAGAAAGAACGCATGGTGGCATGAAGGAAAGTATATGCAGATAGCAATTTCGGGCAATATCGGAGCGGGAAAGACGGAGCTGACAAAGCTGCTGTCGAAACATTACGGCTACACCGCCATCTCGGGCACAACGGACGAAAACCCCTACCTCAACAGCTTTTACGAGGATATGCGACGCTGGTCGTTCAACATGATGGTGTACTCGCTGTATTCCAACATCAAACAACTGGACGAGCTGAACCGTAACAACGTGAGTTTCATACGCGACCGGTCGCTCTACGACGACGCCTACATCTTCGCCCCCAACCTGCAGAGCATGGGCCTGATGACGACACGCGACCTGACGACCTACACCGAGCTGTTCGAGATGACCTACTCGCTGCTGCCACAGCCCGACTTGCTGATATACCTCAAATGCGATGTGCCGACGCTGATACGACACATCCAGAAGCGCGGCCGCGAGTTGGAGACAAGCATCAGGCTCGACTACCTGACGAACCTCAACAACCGCTACGAGAACTGGGCGGAGAACTACGAGGGCAAGATGCTCGTGGTGGACATGGAGGAGTGCGACTTCGTGGAGAGCCGCGAGGACCTAGGTCACATCATCAACCGCATAGACGCCGAATTCAACAGCCTGTTCAAGGGATGAAAACGCTGATAGTCATACCTGCACGCTATGCGTCGACACGCTTCCCGGGCAAGCCCCTGGCCACGCTCGGCGGCGAGAGCATCATCGGGCGCGTGTGGCACACGGCGGCACAGATGGCTGGCGTGGGACGCGTGGTGGTGGCTACCGACGACGAGCGAATACTGACACATGTGCGCGGCATCGGCGGCGACGAGGCGGCCATGATGACGTCGACGGCACACCGCAGCGGCACCGACCGTTGCGGCGAGGTGTACAGACGCCTCAAGGAATGCGGCGAAGGGTACGACGTGGTGGTGAACATACAGGGCGACGAGCCCTTCGTGGAGCAACGCCAGATAGAGACCCTCACGGCATGCTTCGCCGACAGCGGATGCGACATAGCGACGTTGCGCACGCCGATACACAGCACCGGGGAACTGCTGTCGCCCAACAACGTCAAGGTGGTGTGCGGCGACAACGGCCAGGCGCTCTATTTCAGCCGCCAGCCTATCCCATACCGCCGCGATGTGGCGCAGGACGCATGGCTCGACGGGGTGGCATACTACAAGCATGTGGGCATCTACGCCTTCCGCGGCGAGGTGCTCGATAAGCTGTGCACGCTGCCGCCGGCACCCCTCGAGGAATGCGAAAAACTGGAGCAACTGCGCTGGCTCAGCGCGGGTTACCGCATCACGGTGCGCGACACCGAACATGCCAACATAGGCATCGACACACCCGAAGACCTGGCCGAGGCCGAAGCCTGGCTGGCACAACACCAAAGATAGAAAAAAACAAAGTATATATATATGAACATTACTGACCTGATTGTCGAATTGCTTGAAAATGGGCAGAAAGTAGAGATGCCCGGAATCGGAACATTGGACACCGTAGTGCGCAGCGCACACCACGACCCGAACACGCGTACCTACTACCCCGCCAGCCGCGTCATTGACTACAGCGCAGAGACCACCGGCGACAACGGGATCGTCAAGACCATCGCCGAACGCGAATGCGTGAGCGAAGACGTGGCTAAGCAGATGTGGCTCAACTACATCGACGCCCTCACCGACAAGGTGAAGCGCAGCGGCCACCACAACTTCGGCAAGCTGGGTTCGCTGACCTGCGACGACAAGCGCACCTTCGGCTTCAAGATGGCTGAAGGCTTTGTGCTCGATGCCGGCAACAAAGGCGAGATGCCCATCGAGGAGGTCAAGATATACAACCACGACAACGAGGAAGACCCCTTCGCCCGCTTCGACGAAGCCGAGGCTGCTCCGACTACCGCCGAACCCGCAGCCGAACCTGCGGCCGAAGAGATGGCGGCACCCGAGCCCGCAGCCGAGACTCAACCCGAAGCCCAGGAGGAGCATTGGGACGAGAGCCTCCGTCAGCTCGAAGACCTCGAGAAAGAGAAGCCCGTCGTCGACCCCAAGGCCGAAGCACGTGCCGAGAAGGAGCGCCTGAAAGCCGAGAAGAAGGCCGAGGAAGAGCGCCTCAAGCGGGAGAAGAAAGCCGCCGAAGAGCAACGCTACGAAGAAGAGCTGCTGGCCAAGCAGCGCAAGGATGCCGAAAAGCGCGAGGCCGAGGAGAAGCGCAAAGCCGCCGAAGAGCTGCGCAAAGCCGAGAAACGCGCCGAAGAGGAGCGCATCAAGGCCGAGAAGAAAGCCGAAGCCGGCAGGCTGAAAGCTGAGAAGGAGGCCGAAAAGGAGCGCATCAAAGCCGAGAAGAAAGCCGCCGCATTGGCAGCAATGGCCGCCCACGAGAGCGCCAAAGCCGAAGCCGCAGCACGCAGCGAGGCCGAGAAAGAGGCCGCCAGGCAGGCCGCCATACAGGCCGCCCGCGAGGCCAAGGAGCGCAAAGAAGCCGAGAAGGAGGCCGCCCGCATGGAGAAACAACGCCGCAAGGAGGAAGCCGCCAACGCCAAGGCCGAAGCCAAAGAGCGCAAACGCGCCGAGAAGGAAGCCGCCAAGCAGGCCAAGAAGAACAAAGAGCTGGCCGACAAGCTGACGGCACAGCCCGCCAACGAGGGCGAGGACAACGGCGAGAAGAAGCGCCGCAGCCTGTGGCCGATAGTGCTCATCCTGCTCTGCCTGCTGCTCTTGATAGGTGGTGGCTACTACCTGCTGAGCGGCAAGAAGAACGCAGCCCCCACGACGACAGCCAAGAACACGACGCACATCAACGTCGGCGCGGTCAACGCCTTCACCTACAACCCCGACATGATCAACTACTCGGGCCGCGAGATAGAGCAGCAGAGCGACCTGGTGTGCCGCTTCATGAGCGACTACATCGGCCAGTATCTTGCCGACCGCAACTTCAGCGGCGCACGCGCACCGATGATGGACCGCATACGCCAGTATGCCAACGAGCGCCTCGGACAGATGCTCGGCGACCGCTTCGCCGTACAGCGCCTGATACCGTACAACGACTATATCTACAACTACAACGAGCCCTTCATGAAGGGTAGCTACGCCCGCAGCTGTCGCGGCAAGGTGCAGAGCGAACTGATGAACTACCGCTCGCTCGACGACATGCTCTACCGCCTGGCCGACGAGTTGGGCCTTCAGCCCGACGGCAACGGCCGCAAGACCGCAGCCGAGGTGCAGCAGGTTAAGGCCGACGAGAAGAAGGCCATAGAGCGCCGCCGTCAGCAGGCTCAGAACGGCGAGGCCCCGACATACGTGTACGTGGAGAAGGGCAGCAAGTTGGGTTACGACCTGATAGCAGGCTTCTACCTGAACAAGACCACCGCCGCCAAGATGACCGCACGCCTGCACGAGATGGGCTGCGACGCCTACATCATAGAGTTCAGCGACATGTACTACGTCAGCATGGGCAGCGCCAACAGCCAGACGGCCGCCGAAGCACTCTACAAGCACGTGAAGAGCTGGTACGACGGCGATGTGGTGATAAAGAAGTGGTAAGTGGGAAGTGATAAGTGAATAGTTGATGGGACACCACAAGCTACAGCGTTTCGCCGAGAACCTGACCTTCCCCAACCTGTTCCAGGTGGGCTTCGAGCAATTGGAACAGGAAGGCTTTGCCCTCAGGGGCAAATGGGCGGAGCATTTCGGCAACGGCAACCCCATCACGCTGGAGCTGGGATGCGGCAAGGGCGACTACACGCTGGCGCTGGCACGCATACACCCCGAGCGCAACTACATCGGCGTCGACATCAAGGGGGCACGCCTGTGGCGCGGAGCCAAGACCGCCGTTGAGGAGCCACTGAAGAATGTAGCTTTCATTCGCACAAGGATAGAGCTTATAGACCGCTTTTTTGCCGAGGGCGAAGTAAGCGAGATTTGGATCACATTCTGCGACCCGCAGCTGAAAAAGCCAAACAAGCGTCTCACAGCACCGCGCTTCCTCGACACCTACGCCCGCTTCCTTGCGCCGCAGAGCGTGATGCACCTCAAGACCGACAGCCAGGAGCTTTACGACTACACCCTCAACGAGGTGCTTCCGACACGGAAGGTAGAGATTGTCGACAGCACAAATGACCTATACAACAGTGACTATGAAGGCGAGGCCAAGCTGACGCAGACATTCTATGAAAAAATGTTCCTCGCCGAAGGCAAGCCGATAACTTATATTAAATGGAAAAACATCGTTGTTTCGTAATAACGACAAACATAAACAATAACAAATAAAACATCAATCATTATGTCAGGACACAACAAATGGTCTAAGATTAAGAGAGCCAAAGGAGCAGCCGATGCCAAGCGCTCGAAACAGTGGAGCAACATTCTGAAACAGGTCACCATCGCCGTGCGCGAAGGTGGTGCCGACCCCGACAGCAACCCCCGCCTGCGTCTGCTCATCCAGAACGCCCGTGGCTGCAACATGCCCAAGGACACCCTGCAGCGCTCTATCAACAAGGCCAACGACAAGGACGCCGCCCAGATGATGGAGCTCACCTTCGAGTGCCACGTCAATCACGGCATAGCCCTCTTCATCGAGGCCCTCTCGGACAACAACAACCGCACCGTTGCCAACGTGAAGAGCATCATGAACAAGAACGGCGGCACGCTGGAGACCAACGGCAGCCTCGCCTTCCTCTTCACCCGCAAGGGCGTCTTCGTGGTGCCCCGCAAGCCCGAGATGGACGTTGAAGAACTCGAGATGGAGCTCATCGACGGCGGCCTGGAAGAGATGGAGGTCGACGACGAGTACCTGACCCTCTACACCGCCTACGAGGACTTCGGCAACATGGTGAAGATGCTGGAGCAGAAAGGCATCGAGTGCGAGAGCGCCGAGCTGCAGCGCATCCCCAACACCCTGCGCCAGGTCGACACCGAGACCATCCGCAAGGTCATGAAGATCATCGGCATCCTCGAGGAGGACGAAGACGTCACCAACGTCTACCACGACATGGAGATCCCCGACGACTTCGAGGAAGAATAAAGTTTAGTGATTATGGGTTATAGGTTATAGACGCTTGCGCAACAGACACTATAACCTTTAACCCATAACCTATAACCAGAAATAATGAAATTATTTCTTGTACCGACACCTGTAGGGAACCTCGGCGACATGACTTATCGTGGAGTCGAGGTTCTCCGCTCTGTCGACCTCATCCTGGCCGAAGACACCCGCACCAGCCGCGTGCTCCTGCAGCACTACGGCATCGAGACACCGCTGCAGAGCTACCACATCTTCAACGAGCACCAGACGGTGGCAGGCCTCGTCGAGCGCCTGAAGGCAGGCACAACTATCGCCGTCGTCACCGACGCCGGCACCCCCGGCATCAGCGACCCGGGATTCCTGCTGGTGCGCGAAGCGGTGAAGGAGGGCATCGAGGTGGAGTGTCTGCCGGGCGCCACAGCCTTCGTGCCGGCGCTCATCGACAGCGGCCTGCCGTGCGACCGCTTCGTCTTCCTCGGCTTCCTGCCACATAAAAAAGGACGTCAGACGGCCATCCACGCTCTCGCCGACGAGCAGCACACGATGATTATCTATGAGAGCCCTTACCGCCTCGTCAAGCTGCTCGAAGAGCTGCAGGAAGTGCTTGGTGCAGAACGCCAGGTCAGCGTCAGCCGCGAAATCAGCAAGCTCCACGCCGAGACAGCTCGCGGCACCCTCGCCGACGTCCTCGCCCACTTTAAAGAGAAAGAAGTCAAAGGCGAAATCGTCGTAATCCTCTCCGGCAACCAATAACCCAAAACTCATAACTCATAACTCAAAACCGCCTCCATGCCAATAAAGATCTTCGTCTTCCGTCTCGCCTGTGCACTCCTCGCCGGCATCATCATAGGCCTCCAGCGCGAGCTGAAACAGCGCCGCGCAGGCCTCACCACCAACTCGCTGGTGTCCGTCGGCGCCTGCCTCTTCATACTCCTCAGCGAGAGCGTCATCATGCACGCCATCGCCAGCGGCGGCCCCGTCAACAACGACAACCTGCGCGTGCTCAGCCAGGTGGTCACGGGCATCGGCTTCCTCGGCGCCGGCGTCATCATGAAAGACGGCCTCACCATCCACGGCCTCTCCTCGGCAGCCACCATCTGGTGCTCCGCAGCCGTGGGATGCATCTGCGGCTACGGCCTCTGGCGCGAATCACTCATAGCCGTAGGCGTCATCATCCTCATCAACTGGGGCCTGAAAAGCCTCGAGCCCTTCATAAAGAAACTATTCGGCAAAGGCGACGAATAAAAGCCGCCGCTTCATCTGTCGCCGGCAATGCACCTCACCCAGCCGAAGGCCATAGCCTTCCACGTGAGCCCCTCACGCTGCTCCAACAGGTAGGCCGACCGCTCGAACGGTATCTCGCGGTAGGCTCGGTTGGCATCCCTGTACCGCAGCAACCCCACAAGCCAGAACAGCAGATACAGCACATAGAACGGCACCACCAGCAGCAACGCCTGCTGCCACAGGTGCACCGTCTCGTGCCTCACCTCACGCGGCGTCAGACGCCCGTCCCGGTAGAAGACCACAGGGAACAGCGTGATGGCATGAAACCCCTTCGCGGGGAACCATCTGGTATGTATCGTGATGGGCTTCACCTCTTCGAGTCGCCGGCGATAAGCAGTATTATCCATGTCAGCAACGGCGAGACGAGCAGCGACAGGAGTATCCACCCCAGCGGGTCGCGGTGCCGCCGCTTCGCCATCCGGCGGGTGATGCCTATATAAATCCAATAGACGAAGAACAATCCCGCCGCAACAAGCAATATCCCCAAGGGCACCTGCCACACCAGCGGGTCGACCACTATCTTTGCCATCTGCATCATCGTCCCTTATCTTGTCCTGTACGACTTCAGCTCGAACTTCACCTTATACTTGCGGCCGGGATTTGACGACCTAACATCGCTCTTATAGTAAGCATAACTCTCGTCGTATCCATATCCCTTCAACTGGAAGCTCTTCACCAACCCCGGCTCTATGGTCACCGCCTTGGTGAAATCCTGGTAATCCAGCATATTGCCGCTCATGTCGTAGTATATCATGCGGCCCGTGACTTGGGTGACGGTCTTGTCGGTGTTGTTCTTCAAGGCCACCGTAGCATCCATCTTTACCCAGTCGTGACTGTATTTCGCCAGCGTGAGGGCGTTGGGGCTGTTCGCAGCGATCGTGCTCTCTGTTTTGGCTGGCGCCGATGATGTTTCGCGAGGCGTTGTGGCCACCATCTCGCGAGGGTCTGAGGTCACTCTCTCGCGGGGCTCGCCGCCCGACTTCAGCCGATTCACCTCCTCGCGCAGCTGGCGCATCTCGTTCTGCATCGCATGCCATTCACCCTCCGACACCATGATCGTGTCACCAGGCTCATCCGGCAGCGGCTCTTCCAAGTCTACCGCATGCTCCTCATCCGAGTCATGCGAGTCCCAGCGTATCAGGCCCGTCTCCAACAGCAGCGCCACCACAAGGCCCACAATAACAACCCAGAGGATAACCCTCAACAAACCACCGCTCTTCCGTTCATTCATTTCGTCTTGCATATCTATAGCTGTTTTGTATCTTTCGACTGCAAAGATACGACTTTTCCGCGAAACGGCCAAAAGTTTTTTTGATTGTTCTAGTACTTATCTACCCTCGGCGGCCATAGGCAGCTGGCCCTCCTCTTCTTCTGTAGCGTAAGGAACCGGTTTGTGGCGGTAGAGCGACAGCATGTTCTCTTCGAGCAGCAGCTCCACCTCTCGCATCGTGTGTTCCAGCCTCTTCGGCGTCAGCTGACATTCCCACACCACGATCACCTGCCATCCGTTCTCCTGCAGCACGCGGTAGTTCTCCCTGTCACGTTCCTGGTTGCGACGGATTTTGTTGACCCAGAACTCCCTGTTCGTCGTCGGAATCTTGCAGCACTTTGAACTTTGAACCTTGAATCCTGAATCTTGAATTGGTGGCTCCGCCACCCCGTGTCCATGCCAGAAACAGCCGTTGACGAATATCGCCGTCCTGTAGGTCCGCAGCACGATATCCGGCTTCCCGGGCACACTCTTGACATTCAACCGATACCGATACCCATGACTCCACAGCCACCGCCGCACCTTCAGCTCCGGCTTCGTCCCAGAGCCCTTGATATGCGACATGCAGCTATGCCGCTGCTCCGCTGTCATCGTGTCGGTCATAGTGTTATTCCTTCACGGATTGTTCAAGTTGGAGGAAGCGGTCGAAGTCGCTCTGGTAAAGTTGGTCTTGCACGATGCGGAATTTCTCAAACTCACTCTCGGCGTGAGCCTTGGCTAGTTCTGCGGAAATCCTTCCTGCATCTTTGAGTATGTCTTTGTCCCATAGCGTCAGGAATCCGTTGAGGCGTTCCTCCCAGTCTTCCATGGTCATGGGGATGTGACGCATGGCCTGCATCTCAGCCAGGTCAAGGTATGCCGAAACAATACGCGACAACTGCTGCAGTTCGTTTTCCGTCAGGTAGTTCTTGGCGACAGAGACATCGTATTTATGAATCTTGCCTTCTGGAGCACCCTCCCACGAGGTCAGTCCCATGTGTTCTTTGTTGGCATCGGCACGTTCGTAGATGAGTTCCGCTGCGGTATGTTGATGGACAGAGTAATGCAGCTTGTTCTGCACGGCGGCAAAGAAACGTTTCGTGGCGGTGGCGGCGGGGTCATAGTCGATGCTGGTGGCATAGATATCTGTGATTTTCTGGTAGAAACGGCGTTCGGAAAGACGTATTTCGCGGACCTTCTCCAACTGTTTCTCGAAGTAGTCCTTGGTAAGAATGGTACCGCCTTTCTTCAGACGCTCGTCGTCCATCACCCAACCCTGTATGGTATAGTCCTTCACGATGGCGTTGGCCCACTTGCGGAACTGAACTGCTCGTTCGTTGTTCACCTTGAACCCCACAGCGATAATCATCTGGAGGCTATAGTGGTTCACCTCTCTTGCAATCTGTCGGTCGCCTTCGTTTTGAACTATTAAGTATTTCTTAACAGTTGCCCCTTTGTCAAGCTCGTTGTCGCTATAAATCTGCTTGATATGCTGGCTGATGGCAGGCACACTGACACCATAGAGCTCCGCCATCAGTCGCTGTGTCAGCCAGATATTCTCATCCTCATAACGCAGTTCCACGCTCCCAGGTTGGTCTCCGACAGTGCTGACAAAAGTAAGATACTCCGCAGCCGCGCTGCGGATGGTTATTTCGTGTTTGGGTTTCTTCTGCATGGTTTATTAACCTAATTGATCAAGAGTTGTGTCAAAATATGTATATCGAATTAGCGGCTTTGATATTTTAATGTAGTCTTGCCGTAGTTGTCTACTATATTTTATGTCAAAAACAATACGCAGTTTGTCATCACTCTCCGATTTAGCCTTTGAAGCAGTATGGATTTTCGCTACTTCGTATAGGTCACGTACACCTTTCTCCGGTATATACGGGGCGAAGTAGTCGATACCGTCGAGTGGGATGGTGGTCGGGAAGGTGTCGCCAGAATAATAACTGGTGGCAGTGCCATTGAGGAAGTTGGCATACTGCGGATTATCGGGCTTGACGACACCTATCAGGACACGGTTCTTGACTTCCAAGGTGGTGCCCTTCTGCGGGATTACCTGCTCCACGATTTCGACGGCATGCTTGTTCAATAGCTCTTTGATGAAGTTGGCCAATAGTTCGTGCTGGTTGTCACCAGGACGCATGGGGAAGGCTCCGATGTTCACCTCGTCGATACTCTTGCGGAAGCGTGAGGTGTCGTCCATCTGGCCGGGGAAGAGAATATAGCCACCGATGACCTCTTTCTTTATCTTCTCATCCTGGTGTTTGCTGTTATAATAGATAGCGTCGCGGTAGCGGTGCATCTGGTTGATGGCATCGTCGGGGGGCACATCGTTCGCACCATCTTTCTCCAACCGATATTTGGCATCGAAGAGATAGGTGAGTTTCATTCCCTCCTGCAGGTCGTCCTTGGTCAGCTGCAACACGATGTCGGGTTTCTGCGGCACGGTCTTCGACTCCAACTCACCAATACCTTTCACGTCGTCTTTGTCACCATGCCGCGGATTGTAAACCAACTCAGCAAGCGTCACATCGTCTTTCTTGAAGATAATCTTCGAGTGTTCGCCTTTGCCGAGGCTATAGGTGAAGAGACCGCTCATCTCCGTGCGGCTGTGCTGCTCGGGTTCGGTGCCGGTCAGCTCTTTGACCACCTTCTCCACCTGGATGAAGCACCATATCTCGTACAGGGTGGCGATGTCCTTGGTCTCCATGCGGTAGAGACCGTCGTTCAGGCTGAAGGACTTTTGCAGGATGGTGTAGATGCGGAATATTTTCGAGTAGTTTACATCCTTTTGCAAGATGAGCGACTCCTGCTTGATTCCGTCGAAGGGGCCCACGGTGCGGAAGAAGGGGTGTCGCGACAGGCGGTTCAGCTCGTCACGGGTGCGGGCTATCCTGTCCCGATGGGTGTCGGCCATACGGGTGTCCTGCTGGAGAACTCTCTCAGCGAGGGTGGCATAACGTTTCTGAACCGTCAGCAGGGCATGCTTCAGGAAACGATTCTCTGGGGTGTTGTAGGTATTCTGCTGTTCCTCCACGCGGTACAGGCGGGCCTCTTCCGTGCGATGCTCGGCCAGTTGCTGTTCCAGCTGCGGTGTGAGGCGGCGTATCTGATCAGCCCGTTTGTAGGTCTCGATGGCTTTCAGCCTGTGACGTGGCCGGTCGATGATATTATGGACGGTACGCAGGAACTGCTCTTGCAGCCCGCCGAAGATGTTCCACCAGATGATGTCGTAATTCTCGCCCTGTTCCTCCTTGATGCCGTGATAGGTGCGCTTCAGGAAGTCTAGCGAGAGCATGCGGTATTCGGCCTCAATGTCCTGAAGGATGATTTTCCAGTCGTGGTGGTAGTCGAGCTTGGCCGAGATGACGTCGTAGGAGAAGACGAAGCGTTTCTGAATACCGTCGAGGGTATAGCATATCGGCATGTCGGCACGGCCTATCTCGTTACCATAGTTCAGATATCCTGCCAGCAGCTGCTTGCTCTCCTTCCACGAAAAACGGTCGTTGACATCCTTGCGCGTACTGTCGAACCAAGCCTTTGTCACCTTTTTCTTGAAATCCACCCACACGCTATAGTCCGTCTGCTCGAAGAACACAGCCTCATCGGCAGTGTCCTTTGCAATCTCCCGCTCTGCATTGTCATGCATCAACACCACATGCTCTACACCTTCGCACCATCGATAGGAGGAAATCAACTTCTCGCCACCGAGCACACTCACCCCCTTGTCCCACATCCGTTGGAACTGGGTACTCTCCACCGTCAGCGTAAAGTCTTCGTGTTCGATGCGCAGGAGTTCCATTGTTTAAGTTTAATACGAAAGAAAGGAGTATCTTGAAAGTTAGACAGTTATGTTTTTAAAGTAGTCGTTTTAAGTTTCATTATTGTTTTTTTTACCACAAAAATGAACTTAAAGAATATCAGCAATAGTACTTCCGATATTTTCTTCCATTATCATGATGTATTTCACCATTTGTAGCCATTTTTCGAACCATCTTTTTAAGGTCATTAAAGTCAACATCTGGCAATCGTTTTGAAATGTCGTCCATGATACTCATGGGGTGAACCTTTAAATCCTCCAATACCAATGCTTTTAATCTATAAGGTTCAATCGTTTTAAGTGTGGTTTTCTTGTTGACTTTTGAATTGATTATCAATTTCGGGTTGACCTTATAAGATGTTCCCTTCCCTCTTCCGTCTTTTGTTATTATTTCTTCTTTCAGTAGATTGTTGATATAACTGTGCAACCTTTCTTCATCGGACAATTGCAAATATTCTATCAAGTCTATAGAACGTATCTTTTCCGCTTGTGCTATGGCGCCCAATGCAATAAAATTCTTTTGTGACAGACGGTAGTTTCGTTGTGCATAATCCAACAAAGGTATTATCTCGGCATTCTGTATTCCCGAATACACCGTTACTTTTGTCTCATTGAACGAGGATTCAATCACGGGTGGCCGCTTGGAATCCAACGATGTAATCTCATAGATAAGGTCGTATCCCGAGCCCTCGCCTTCCATCAGTTTCAAGTCACTCATGATAGTGGTGAAGTGGGGGTTTCTACGGTGCCTTTGATGCAAGATATTGTCTTTTGTTACACCTAGGGGCAGGCCGCCAGGGCTGGAAATCTCCATCCTGTCTGGATATACACATATCAGGATATCGTTGGAAATGGTAAAACAATGATGTGCAAAAGCATTCAAAAGTAGCTCTCGAATAACCTTCGGATGATAATGTCTGATTTGTTTTCTGAAAAGGCCGTCTGGGATCTCGTAGGCATAGTTCAATTCTGTAGCAGTCTTTTCTATTTCAAGTAACAACTCTTTGGGATTCAGCGAATTGTCATGCCAATCTTCTTTTCTTACTTTTTGTTCAAGGCCGTCATACACAATATATTGTACTGTGATGGGATAAGATATCTTACTGCGCTGCTTGCTCGTACCCAGCCATAGAACACCCAAATTGGTGACACGCTCACCATCCACCAGATTGTAATGTTCAATGATTTCATCGTCAGACATCTGTTTTACATGCACCTTAACACGGTCCGATTCGCGAATGTCATTGACAAAACGTTCTATGTTGTCACGGGGTATGTCTTTAAATAATATAGTTGTTGGAAGCACTTCCCATTGATAGGCACCTTTCTCAATGGAAAGGCGTTGGATTTCATCATTTCTGACAGGCTCACATTTGTCTCCTATCCTTATATATATTTTGGCATCTGAAGTTGTGGCTATTGACTTGAGCGATGGCGCAACATATAGCTCAAAGTATTCCCCTTCGTTGGGGTGTACTTTAATGTCCGATGCAGATATGCCTACATTAAAACACAATCCACGAAGCCGCGATAACGTATCGTTAACTTCTTCAACGGTGATATGTTGCCCTTGTTGCGGCTCCTTTGTTTTGTCCTCATAGCCGACAAATATTGTTCCACCTTGGGCATTTGCCAATGCCACACAGGTTACAGACAAGTCGCGGAATCCATTGTCGCCAGTCCGTATCTTGCGGATGCTTTTGTATTCTATTGTTTGATTCTCACTCATCGTCAAATGCTTTTTTTATGCCCAGTAGCTGGTGAAGCCGGTGGCTTTCAGCTTGGCAAGCATCTCGTCTATCTTGGCGGCGGAGATACTTTCTGGGAGCGCATGGCGTGCCGTCGGCTCTGCCGACAACGTCCCGTCTGCATTTTCTCCAATCTTGTCAACTATCTGCTCCTTGACAAGGGCGTTGAGACCTTCGAGGACTTTCTTGGTGCGCTCTTCGTCGCCTTCGA
>ONJY01000009.1 GCA_900318275.1 uncultured Bacteroidales bacterium
GGGGCATAGCTCTCAACGGAGGCATGGCCTTGAGGAGCGTCCTCTTTGCCGCAACCCGTGAAGACGGGCACCATGAACAAAGAAAACAGCATAAACGGCAAGACCCTGCCGACACGGGGATTGCACGTGTGCGGCAGGGTCCTGAAGGCTCTGCAAAGATTATTGTAACTTATTCTGTTACAATGCGATAGGGGGGGGTAAACCCTCTATGTATCAGCGTATTATGTGTTTTCTCTTGTGGCATCTTGGCAAATCAATTGCAACTGCAAAGATACACAATAATTCTGAATCGGCAAAAAAATATTGTAGAGTGGAGAGTGGACAGTGGAAGGTGAAAGGTGAAAATGAAAAGTATGGAGATAGCGGAAGATAAAGGAAGATAGATGGAGATAGAGGATGATACCTTCAGCTAGCAACAATGGCGCCAACAATTGAAAAGTGAAATTTGCGGCTGAGGGCATAATATTTTTTTTGGACGGACGTTATATTAGTATAGTTGAAAGAATCGGAAGATCGCTATGAAGCGCTGGTATGAGTTTTATTATGAGAATGTTATAATTCTTCAGCAAGCTGCTGAAGAATTATAATCCGTAAAACGTCACCAATCTGATGATGAAATTGTTCACCAGGTTGGTGAAGAAATT
This sequence comes from uncultured Bacteroidales bacterium, assembly GCA_900318275.1. Taxonomy (GTDB): domain Bacteria; phylum Bacteroidota; class Bacteroidia; order Bacteroidales; family P3; genus Colimorpha. The sequence goes on from ONJY01000009.1 coordinate 645, forward strand.
ATCTTTCCAATTCTTCAGCAGCCTGCTGACGAAATGGAAATGCCATCTGTTTTTGCGGTGGTTCCTTGGTTCCACCATGTGCAGATCTTCACCAAGAGTCATTCGATAGAAGAGGCGTTGTTCTACATCAAAAAAGTGGCTACAGAAGGATGGAGCCGCAGTAGGCTTGGACGAGTTGCCGCCGCCGGCGTTGCATCCGCGTAAGAGCCGAGAGTTCTTGCGGGCATTGGTGGTTGTCAAGCTAGGCATAGGTATGAGGAGGGTGAAGCTTAAGGCCCTCGATCGCGCCTATTCGGCGGCCTTTCCACACAGCACGCCATTGAATGTCAACAAGAAAAAGCGCGAGCCGCCATAGGGTGGTTCGCGCTTTATCATGGTTTGTTCCACAATGTGCGCTACAGTGCTACAGTGCTACAGTTCGAAAACAAGCAATCCGCTTTATGACCCCACATATATCGGTGCTCCGGTGGGGATAGCGATGGGGAGAGGAGGCAACTTTTTTTGGGGATTTACGGTGGAAGGCATAATATTTTTTTTTAACGTCCGTTATAAGAACATCTTAAAGAATCAACAGCTTGCTATGAAACGGTGGTTTAGAGTCTTCATAATATCTGTTTTTGCCCTTGCGGCCGTCAGTCTGGTTGTCATCCAGCTCGTCCAGACGCGCCGCACCTTCTCCATAAGTGACAATATGTTCAGCGTCAGCGTCGGCAACGCCATGGAATCGGTCATACGCCAGCTTGACAGCGAGAAGCCTTACAGCACAGCGCCCTTCAGCTTCCAGGAGCTCGACTCAATCATCATGGAGGAGCTCATCATCAACGGCATCGACCTGCACCCGTACATCGGCGTCTACGACGGCTCGCAGGGCTCGTTCCTCTACAGCTCGGACGCGCGCCGCGAGAGCGACCTCGAATACTCGCCCTACCGCTACAGCTTCCGTCCGCAGGGCGTGGTGTCCAACAACCAGTACTTCATCATCCTCAGCTTCCCCAGCACAGAGCTCTTCCTTCAGCGCAACCCCAACCTGTACCTCTACATGAGCATCTTCCTGCTGTTCGTCATCGCCTTGATGTTCTTCCTCTCGATACGCACCATCGCCAACCAACGCAGGCTTGACCAGATGAAGAATGAGTTCATCAACAACATGACCCACGAGATCAAGACGCCCATATCGACCATAAGCCTCGCCTGCGAGATGCTCAGCGACGAGACGATATCGCAGGACAGCGCGTCGCGCGCCAACTTCATAGGTATCGTGGCCGACGAGAACCAGCGTATGCGCCTCCTTGTAGAGACAATCCTGCAGAGCGCCAAGATGTCCAACAAGAACTTCAGCATGAACCCCAAGGAGGTAGACATCAACATACTTGTAGACAAGGTGCTCAACAGCTTCAAGCTTACCCTCGCCAACCGTAGCGGCAGCGTTGAGCGCCACCTTGACGCCACTCCATCGGTCATCGTCGCCGACGAGCTGCACATGACCAACCTCATCTACAACCTTGTCGACAACGGCATCAAGTACTCCACCGGCGCACCGCAGCTCGCCGTCAGCACCGCCGTCGAGGGACACAACCTGCTGTTGCGTGTGCAGGACCACGGCATAGGCATCAGCAAGGCCGACCAGCGGCACATATTCGAGAAGTTCTACCGTGTCTCCACAGGCAACGTGCATAACGTGAAGGGCTTCGGCATCGGCCTAAACTACGTAGCCCAGGTGGTACGCCTGCATCACGGCCACATCTCCGTGGAGAGTGACCCCGGACACGGCACCACCTTCACGGTAAGCCTACCCCTCAAAAAGTAAGCCCCAATATCCAGTCGGCAACTACCTTCATCGCCTCTGGCGCAAAGGTCTCCTCTATCAGCATATATTCTGCGGCATCACCCGTGGCGGAGTGCTGGAACAGATGGTTCAACCCGGCCATCGCACGGCAGTCTGCCGTCGGGCAAAACTCCCTGACACGTGCCAGATTAGGCTCGGCCACCACCTGGCAGTCTTTCGTGCCGTTCAACGCCAACAACGGACATTTCACTTTCGACAGATACTCTGCAGGGTCCAGTGCCAGGAAGCATCGCATCCAGCGTGTATCAAGCTGTTGTTTTAACGCATAAGCCATGCCTTTCTTAAGCTCAATGCTGTCGGCCTCCTCCTTGGTCAAACCCTCAATACCATTCTGTATCACCCTCTGATAGTCTTTCACCGTTGAGCTATGCGGCAGACGCATCAGCTCACGCATGCAGTCGCAGCGCACAGCGCAGAGACGCTCACTCACCCCACGGCTGCGGAAGAGAGCCTCGTTCTGCTGCACCATGACATCCAGACCTGTGCAGCCCTGTCCTGCCAGCATCACCACGAAGCGTACGTCCTTGTTCCCGGCCGCCACCATCGGTGCAATGGCGCCGCCCTCGCTGTGGCCTCCTATCCCAAGACGCTTCTTATCCACATGCTTGTTTTTACGCACAGCGCGCAACATCGCTTCGGCATCTTCGGCAAAGAGACGCGTGTCGGCGCTGTCGAGAGATCCTGTGGAGGCACCCACACCGCGGTCGTCATAGCGCAACACGGCGATGCCCCGCGAAGCCAGGTAGTCGGCCAGCACCAGAAACGGCTTGTGTTGCATTATCTCCTCGTCACGGTTCTGCTGACCGCTGCCGCTGACGAGCACCAGGCAGGGATAGCGCGAAGCAGAGCCTCGCGGCACACTGAGCGTTCCCTCCAGATGGACTGCATTGCCCTGGCTGTCGGTATAGTCGGCCGTGATGGTCTCCTCGACAAAACGGTAGGGCGGTACCGGCGTTTGTGGACGCCGCAGCTGATACAGGGTGTCGGCAGGCAAGAAGCTGATATTCTCCTTCATGATGCCCTGCTTCCAATAGCCCTGCCAGCCGTCGCCGTTGCGCGTCAGCACGGTCTTGAAGCCTATGCTTTTGCACTCTATGCGCAGCGTGTCGCCACGCAGGCTCCACGCACTCACCGCCATCGGCTCCTGCGTCTGTAGAGGGCTGTAGAGTTGAGCTACAGTATCCGTCAGGTGTATGCACAGCACCAGTCCCGTCTTCTGGCTCATGCCTGTATACCACTGTGCGCTTGCTGAATTGAAAAATGAAAAATGAAAATTGAAAATTAGGCTTGCGCAGATTAAAAGAAAACTCCTACGGAGTATTCCCCGTAGGGGATTACTCTTAATAGCTATTAAACGAAAATGCCTACGGCATATTCCCCGTAGGGGATTTCTCTCAATCTTTTTCATCCTGTTTCTTTTTAGGCATCCGCTTGGCCTTCTTGAGGGCTTCGGCGATTATCCATTCTATCTGCCCATTGGCACTGCGGAACTCGTCTGCGGCCCATTTCTCAATGGCGTCGTAGACTTCCGAGTCTATACGCAGTGCAAAGTTCTTCTTCATTTTGAGAACATCACTTTCTCGCTGTTGAACATCCTGGTGAGCCCCCAGACGGCTATACCGGTATATACCACATTGGAGACCAGGGTGACGAGGACCGTCGTCCAAACCAGCTCATGCGAGAAGACAGCCGTCATCACCTCGATGCTGTTGTAGAAGGGTATGAGGTATACTCCCATGTTAGTAGATGCACCGTTCTGGAACATCGGCAGCAAGCCCGCGAGCATCACCACCAGCATGAAGGGGGTCACCATAGTGCCGGCGTTCTTCACGTCCTTGGCCAGCGCCGACAGCAGGCTGACCGCCGAGGCCATGATAAGCACCGAGGCGAGGATGACCAGCAGCAGAGCCAAATAGTCGTTCGTGGTGTAGTGGAAGCCTAGCATGCTGGCGGCGTCGGCAGCTCCATCAGCACCTTCAACCGCTATCATCTTGGGCAGCGAGAGGGCTATGCCTATGAAGCTGGAGATGCCGCTAAGCAGAGCGATGCCGCTGAGCGACACAATCTTGCCCAGAGCCAGCTCGTTGCGACGCATGGGCGTCACGAGCAGCGTGGCTATGGTGCCGCGCTCCTTCTCGCCGGCTATCGAGCTGGGCGCTATGGCCATCACTCCGCTGAAGAGCATCATGATTATCAGCATCGGCAGTATCTTGCTCCATATCATGGCGCCGATGCTCTCGTCGCTGGCCTGGTCGAAGCGCTGACCCTCCTCCTGCGGCACATTGACCGTGAAGGTGCGGCCGATATTGCCAAGCACCGAGCTGACGACCATATACACGCGGCTGGCGGCGTTGTTGGTGCTGTTGTAGTAGATTTCTACGTTGGGCAGCACACCGCTGTCGGCCACCTGCATGCCTGCCATAGCCTCCTCGAAGTGCTCGGGGAAGCGCACCAACACGGCGTTAATCTCCTTGTCCTCAAGCTGTGCTATGTCGGCTTCGCTAATAGGCTGCTGCACCACTACCAAACTACTGTCCATGGTGTTGAACACCGGCGCCAAGCTCTCGGGCATGTTTTCAACGCGCATCGTCACCACCTCATTCTGGCCTTCGGTGATCATCGACTGGATGCCGGTGCCCATAAGGCTGTAGATGATATATATCAGCAGGCCAGGCATGATCACCGTAGTGAACAGCAGCTGGCGGTCGCCGAAGAATCGCGCAAACTCTTTCTTTATTATTGTCAAAGTGTTACTTTTCATTCTTCACCTCCTTTCACTTCTTTATACAGTTCGAAGAAACGGTCCTCGATGGTCATGCCGTTGCACACATTCTCAAGGGTGTCGCATGCCACCAGGCGGCCGTCGATGATGACTCCCACACGGTCGCAGAGACGCTCCACGAGGCTGAAGATGTGCGTCGAAAGGATGATGGTCTTGCCCTCGGAGCGCAGCTCTTGCAGGTAGTCGGTCACCGTGCGTGCCGTCAGCACGTCGAGGCCGTTGGTGGGCTCGTCGAAGATGATGACCTCGGGGTCGTGCACCAGCGAGATGACCAGCGACAGCTTCTGCTTCATGCCAGTCGAGAGGTTGGCCACCTTCACCTCGGCGAACTTGTCGATGCCGAAGCGCTCGAACATCTTCTGTTTGCGTTCACGGCACACATTGGGGTCGACGCCGTGCAGTTCGCTGAAGAAGTCGAACAGGTAGTTGGGCGTGAAGAAATCCTCAAGTTTCAGCTCACTGGTGAGGAAGCCAATCTTGCCCCTCACCTCCTCGGGCTGGCGCACCACCGAGCTGCCGCCGAGCACGGCGTCGCCGCAGTCGGGCTTTATCAGGGTGCTCAGCATGCGCAGCGTCGTGGTCTTGCCTGCGCCGTTTGGGCCCAGCAGGCCGAATATCTCGCCGCGGTAGGCGCAGAACGTCAGGTTGTCCACAGCCACCTTTTTCTTGGCGGCCGTCCGTTCTATCTTCTGTTGTTTCCGGCTCAGCGTGAACGTCTTGCTGAGCCCATCCACTTTCAATATCTCTTCCATAGTTATTCTTTTTTAACGGCGAATTTTACGAATTTAACTAAGCTTACGCAGGTCAATTTCTTGCAAATTACTCTAATTACATGCGCTTTTTTATTGGCTCATCAAGCTCGCCGACCACAGTTCGAGTAATTCGTCTACAATTATTAATTAGTGTTTAGCAATTCGCTTAATTCGTTAAATTCGCCGTTTTCTTTAATAAATAGAGCCGGTGTTGACCACAGGGCTGGCGCCCTCGTCGCCGCAGAGCACCACCATCAGGTTGCTCACCATAGCGGCCTTGCGTTCGTCGTCCATCTCCACCACGTGGTCGGCGGCCAGTTTCTTCAGAGCCATGTCAACCATCGAGACGGCGCCCTCGACGATCTTCTCGCGGGCGGCGATGATGGCCTCGGCCTGCTGGCGTTTGAGCATCACGCTGGCGATCTCCTGCGCGTAGGCCAGGTAGTTGATGCGTGCCTCGACGACCTCGATGCCGGCGATGTCGAGATGACGGCTGATTTCCTGTTCCAGACGGCGGTTCACCTCGTCGCCACCGTTGCGCAGCGTCACCTCGTTCTGATCCTCGAGGTTGTCGTAGGCGTAGAGGCTTGCCACCTTGCGCAGAGCCGAATCGCTCTGCACCGATACGAAGTTGTCATAGCCCTTCAGCTGCTGCTGCACGGTGGTGCTGTTGGTATTCACAGCCACCTGACGATTCGTGGCGGGCTGTGCGGCACCCTCAACGTCGATGTTGAAGCAAGCCTTGTAGGTGTCCTTGATGCGCCACACCAGCACCAAGCCAATCATGATAGGGTTGCCGCCCTTGTCGTTGACCTTGATGGGAGGCACGTCCATGTTGCGGGCGCGGAGTGAAAGCTTGCGCTTCACGTAGAAGGGGTTTGTCCAGAAGAAGCCGTTGTCGACAACCGTACCGCTGTAGCGGCCGAAGAAAGACAGCACACGGCATTGGTTGGGCTGGATGACCATGAAACCGGGCAGGTGGAAGCCCCACACCACCCAAATCAATCCACCCGCGAGGCCGGCACCGGCCAGCCCATTGGCACCGGCAATGACACACAGCCAAATGGCCAACACCATCATTGCAAGATTTAGAGCCAAATGCAGGAAACCATTGTTCGCTGCGCTCATCTTCTTTAATCTCTCTTTTGTTTCCATATTACTAATATTTAATTGTTTGTTTAAATTCAAGTGATATTATTTTCATATCATTTCAAGTGCAAAGATAGACACATTTTCCAATATGACAAAATATTTTTTTAATTATTTTACAATTCATTGACAATCAACCATCCCAGAATACATAATTTTCTCCGCTCCTTTGCCAACCTGGGTTCGCTCGAAGCCCCTTCGGCCCCTCTACGGACCCCTTTCGGCCGTTCTTCAGCGGACCGTCGAAGGACCATAGGGGAGTCATAGGGGACCCATAGGGGGTAGTAGCCGTTTAGTAGCCGTTTAGTAGCCGTCCAGCAGGAAAAGAAAAAAAACATATTATGCAATTTAATATGACGACGGCATACTAAAATAGAAAAGTCGGCGTTATAATAGACGCCATAAAGATTGGCAACGATGAAAAGACTGAAATTCATAATATTACTGGCGGCCATGCTTGCAGCAGGCACAGCCTTCGGACAGGAGCACTACACCTTCGGCACCGTCCTCGACGGCGACACCGTGCCTCTTTACTACCTGCGCGAGGTGACGGTGTACAGCAGCGGCATGCTACTCACCCCCAGGGAGATACGCCAGAACGCCAAGCTCATCAAGAACGTGCGTATCATGCGTCCCTACGCTCTTGAGGGCAAACGGCGCCTCGACAAGCTGGAGGTGGAGATTGCCGCCCTGCCGCGCCGCGACCGCCGCGCCGCCATCAAGGAGGCCGAACGGCAGCTGCTGGCCGACTACAAGGGCGAGCTCTCCAACTACACCTTTTCGCAGGGGCTGGTGCTCATCAAGCTCATCGACCGCGAAACCAACCGGTCGGCCTACAAGATTGTGGGCGAGCTGCGTGGCTCGCTGCGCGCTGGCCTCTACCAGGCAATAGCCAAACTCTTCGGCTACAACCTCAAGGACACTTTCGACCCCAAACGCAACAAGAAGGACGACCTGATAGACCGCATCTGCATCTCGATAGACCGCGGACAGATTTGACGACTTATGAAAGGATATTGTTTTCTGACGGCGGTGCCCATGAGGGCCGAGGCCAGCGACCGCAGCGAGATGGTGAACCAGCTGGTGCTGGGCGACACCGTGGAAGTGCTTGAGAGGCAGGAGAAATGGTCGCACGTGAAGAGCGAATACGACGGCTACGAGGGCTGGGTGGACAACAAGCAGTACGCCCCCTTTGAGGATGCCGCCTCGCTGGCCGAGAACCTCTTCCTCGGCACACCCTACCTCTGGGGCGGGCGCTCCACAGGCGGCATCGACTGCAGCGGTCTCACACAGATATGCTTCAAAGCCAATGGTATCTGGCTGCCCCGCGACGCCAGCCAGCAGGCCACCTGTGGCGTCGAAGTCTGCGCCTGCGACATACAGCGCGACGACCTAGCCTTCTTCCACAACGCACAGGGACGCATCATACATGTGGGCATCTGCATGGGCGACGGCCGCATCATACACGCTTCAGGACAGGTACGCATCGACACCCTCGACCTTCGCGGCATTCTCGTTGATAAGACCGGCACCTACAGCCACCAGCTGCATACCATACGGCGCATTAAATAAAAGAATACACGATGAAGACAAGATACATGACATTGGCTGTGGCAGTTATGTTCACATGCCTCGCCCTCACATCATGCTTAAAAGACGACGACAGAGAGGCTCTGCATCAGTCGAAGTGGGTTGACCTCGACCTGCCGAGCGGCTTGCTGTGGGCCAAATGCAACGTCGGCGCCAGCACGCCGGAGAGTCACGGCGACCTCTTTGCCTGGGGCGAGACAGAGACGAAAGACAGCTACATGTGGGCGACCTATAACTACAGCAACAGCAGCGGAGAGCTCACAAAATACTGCAGCCGCCCCATGTACGGCAGGTTCCACTTCACCGACCAGCTAACCGTCCTTGAGCCCGACGACGACGCTGCGACGGCTCGTCTCGGCAGATGGGCCCGCATTCCCACAAAAGAAGAGTGGCAGGAGCTCATCGACAACACCACAGCCACCTGGACGACGCAGAACGGCGCGAAGGGTTACCTGCTCACCGCCGAAAACGGCAAGAGCCTGTTTCTGCCGGCCGCAGGATTTTGTTCGGACAGGACCATCGACGAGGATGGCATAGGTGGCAACTACTGGTCAAGCTCGCTCGAAACGAGCTACCCGACCAATGCATTCTACATAGACTTCAACGCCGAGCACTTCGACCTCAGCTACGCCAGCCGCTACTATGGTTTCTCGGTCCGAGCCGTGAAAGACACGCAATAGAAACAGCCATACATAGTGTTAAAAAAGTGCTCTTCCGGGCACTTTTTTATTTTCATGTCACAAAAAATTCGTATCTTTGCACTTTAATTTTAGAACAACAAACAGGCAAACATATTATGGCAGAACTTACTGAGCAAGAACAGATACGCCGCAATTCGCTGGCAGAGCTGAAGAACTTGGGTATCAACCCCTACCCCGCAGCCCTCTATGAGGTGAACGCCAAAAGCGCAGAAATACTGGAGAAATTCCCGCAGGACAACACCCTCTTCCAGAACATCAGCATAGCAGGCCGCATCATGAGCCGCCGCATCATGGGCGCCGCCTCGTTTGTGGAGCTGCAGGACAGCTACGGCCGCATACAGCTGTACATCAAGCGTGACGAGATATGCCCCGATGAGGACAAGACCCTCTACAACACCGTCTTCAAACGCCTGCTCGACATTGGCGACATCATCGGCGTGACAGGCTATGTCTTTGTCACCCAGATGGGTGAGACCAGTATCCATGTGAAGAGTCTCACGGTGCTCAGCAAGAGCCTCCGCCCCCTGCCTATCGTCAAGGAGAAGGATGGCGTAGTGTACGACGCCTTCAGCGACCCCGAGCTGCGCTACCGACAGCGCTATGTCGACCTCATTGTCAACCCGCAGGTGCGCGAGACCTTTGTGCAGCGCGCCAAGATAGTCAACGAGATGCGCACCTACTTCAACGAGCAGGGCTACCTCGAAGTAGACACTCCGGTGCTGCAGAGCATTCCCGGCGGCGCTGCCGCGCGTCCCTTCATCACGCACCATAACGCCCTCGACATCGACCTCTACCTGCGCATAGCCAACGAGCTGTATCTCAAGCGCCTCATCGTGGGTGGCTTCAAGGGCGTATACGAGTTCAGCCGCAACTTCCGCAACGAAGGCATGGACCGTACCCACAACCCCGAGTTCACCTGCATGGAGATATATGTGGCCTACAAGGACTACAACTGGATGATGACCTTCACGGAGAACATGCTGGAGCGCATCGCCAAAGCCCTGCATGGCACCACCAAGGTCAACGTCTGGGGCAACGAGATAGATTTCAAGCCGCCGTTCCGCCGCGCCCCCATGTGCCAGCTCATCAAGGAGGAGACTGGCGTGGACGTGGCCCCCATGAGCGAGGAGGAGCTCCGCGAGGCCTGCAAGCGCCTCGGCGTGGAGACCGACCAGACCATGGGCAAGGGCAAGCTCATCGACGCCATCTTCGGCGAGAAATGCGAGGGCAAGCTCATACAGCCCACCTTCGTCACCGACTATCCCATCGAGATGTCGCCCCTCTGCAAGCGCCACCGCGACAACCCTGAACTCACCGAGCGCTTCGAGCTCTTCGTATGTGGCAAGGAGTTGGCCAACGCCTACAGCGAGCTCAACGACCCCATCGACCAGCTGGGCCGCTTCCAGGAGCAGCTGCGCCTGAGCGAAAAAGGCGACGACGAGGCCATGTTCATAGACATGGACTTCGTGCGTGCACTTGAATACGGCATGCCTCCGACCTCCGGCATGGGCATAGGCATCGACCGCCTCGTCATGATGATGACCGGCGCCGAGAGCATTCAGGACGTGCTTCTCTTCCCGCAGATGAAGCCTGAGGTACACGCCAAGTCCGGAGAAGAGGAGTCTTCCGACCTCACCGCACACGGTGTCGACGAGGCTTGGGTACCCGTGCTGCAGAAAGCCGGTGTCAAAACCTACGAGCAGCTCAAAGCCGCCAACCCCAACAAGCTCTTCAACGACCTAGGAGGCCTCCGCAAGAAGCTTAAACTCGACATCCCTGCCCTCAAGAGAGAGCAGTTCGACGCATGGTTCAATGATTAAGCTGTTTACCTTTAACCACTTCGAGGTCAACTGCTACCTCATCGTAGACGCCTCACGGCAGTGCGCCATCGTGGACCCTGCCTGCGAGGCATCGTTCGAGGATGCACAGCTGACGCAATACATTGAGCAGGAGAACCTCACGGTGACGCATATCCTTCTCACCCACGCCCACGTGGACCACATCGCGGGCCTGCGGCAGGTGTGCGAGCACTACAAGATGCCTGTCACCATGCATGCTGAAGGATGCAAACTGCTACGACAGGCTGAGGCCTACGGCTCTATCATGGGCTTTGCGGTAGACAATATGGGAGACCTTGAGGTACAGACGGTAGAGGACGGTGAAATACTGCATGTAGGCGACACCGAGGTGGAATGCCGCTACGTGCCGGGCCACTGCCCGGGAAGTATCTGCTTCGTGCTGCCGCAGGAGAAAGCCGTCATCACCGGCGACGCTCTCTTCCACTTCAGCATCGGACGCACCGACCTGCCCGGCGGAGACTACCCCACCCTCATCGAGAAACTCAAGACACGCATACTCACACTGCCCGACGACTACAGCGTCCTTCCTGGCCACGGCATCGCCAGCCAGATAGGCAAGGAACGCAAATACAACAGCTTCCTGACATGAATGTAAAGATAGACCCAACGTGGTACGAGGTGCTACGGCCGCAGTTTGAGTCGCCCTATTTCGTCGACCTCAAGCAGTTCCTCGTCACCGAGCGAACCCAGCACACATGCTACCCTCCTGGAAGCAAGATCTTTGCCGCCTTCGACAGCACCCCCTTCGACAAGGTCAAGGCCGTCATCATAGGTCAGGATCCCTACCACGAGCCTGGACAGGCCATGGGACTATGCTTCTCAGTGCCGCAAGGTGTGCAGGTGCCACCGTCGCTGGTGAACATCATCAAGGAAATCAACGACGACCTGGGCACCCAGATTCCCTCCACCAGCGGCGACCTCAGCGGTTGGGCGCAACAGGGAGTGTTGTTGCTCAACGCCACCCTCACCGTGCGCGAGCATGCCGCCGGCAGCCACCAACACCACGGCTGGGAGGAGTTTACCGACGCCGCCATCAGCGCCCTCAACGAGCACCGCAAAGGCATCGTCTTCCTCCTCTGGGGCAGCTACGCCATCAGCAAGCGCAAGCTCATCAACCCACTGCACCACTGCATATTGACAGCCCCGCATCCATCGCCGCTCTCAGCCTATCGAGGCTTCTTCGGATGCCGTCATTTCAGCCGCGCCAACGCCTATCTTCAGAGCATCGGCCAAACGCCTATCGACTGGACCTGCATCGGTTAGTCGCGGTGGCGCAACAGCACCTGCGGCATCAGCAACATCACAACGACCACCACCGTCAGCGCCACCAACAATGGTGACGAGAGGTTTATGTCATCGACGACAGCATAAGGCAACCTGCCCACCCATGCCGTGAGGGTGTCTACGCCTCGTAGCAGAAGTGAGAGCGGCCACGCCGTTACGGCGCATGGCAGCAGCATATAAAGCAGTGAAAGTCCCAGTATTACACCTGCCGCAGGCACAACGATCACGTTGGCCACAACAAAGTAGAGCGGCAGGCGATGGAAGGTGGCCACCACCACCGGCAGTGTGGCCAGCGTGGCAGCGACACTCACGGCTGCAGCCTGCCCCACGGTGGTGCGCAGAGCCTGGATGGCAGGCTGGGCCAGAATGATGCCCGCCACGGCGCTGAACGACAACTGCCACCCCACGTCATAAATCAGCAGCGGGTCGACGACAAGCATCACTATGGCTGCCAGTGCCAACAGGTTGAGCGGCACCACACGACGCGCCACCATATCGTTGACGATGAACATCGAGAACATCAGCGCTGCACGCAACGTGGATGGCGCCAACCCCGTGATGAGGGCAAAGAGCCACACAGCGACAAGCTGCATCGCACCGCGCACCACACGGCCACGCCGTTCGCGCCCTGTCCACCTGAAGAGCCCACCAACCATGGCTGCCAGCAGCCCCACATGCAAACCACTGACCGCCAACATGTGCGCCAAGCCGGCATTACGGTAGTGCGCCCGTGTGTCGCGGTCGATGCCGCCTTTCCAGCCCAGCGCCAGCGCTTCAGCAACACTACAGTCGCGGAGCGGTCCGTCCTGCATACGTTGCAGCAGCCGACGGCGCAACGCCTCGCTGTGGGCACGGAGCGACGTGCTGTCGCGAGCGATGACAATGTAATGGTCTGACGTCAGATAGATGCTTCGACGCAGGATGTCGGGATAGCCGTGCAGCAACAGAGTGTCGCCATAGCGCAGAGTGCGTGCCAGCGTGTCGTTACGGAAATACAGCCTAATGTCGCCGCACCTCTGCATATTATTGATTTTCATTACATTACCCTCACAAACTGCAACATCCCCCAAATTAGTGGGTATGTCGCTGAGGCACACGGTCATATATACCTTGGGCTGGCAGTGGCGGTACCACAGCCGTTCGGCGCGCCACAGACCTCCGGTGAGGGCGACAAGGACCACGAACGCCAGTGCCACAGGCACCAACGGGACCTTACGCATGGTTGAGTATCAGCTCGTCGAGACGCACTTTGGGCACATAGTGCACGCTGTCGCGACGGTAGTAGGCGCGTGGCGAGTCGGCATCGGTGGGCACCAGCTCGATGCGGTCTGTGCCTTTGCCAACGGCCATCAGCATCAGTGGCTCGCAGGGCAGACCCAACGCCTCGCGCAGCTTCTCGCGGTTGAAGGCACCTATCATCAGTGTGTTGAGCCCCATCTCTACAGCCTTTAGCGCCATGCTCTGCAGAGCAATGCCAAGGTCTATGTCGACGAGTTTGCTCTCAGGCGTCACCGAGCAGCAGACGATAAAAGCTTCGGGCTCGGTGCCGGGCAGCGGCAGATGCAGTTCGGGCAGGGCGGCGCCCATCTTGACGAGCGGCAGCACGCAGTCGGCGCCGGAGTCCTTGTTCACCAGCCAGTAGCGCAGCACCTGCTGGTTGCAGCCCGAGGGCAGCTTGGTGCAGACGCTCACAATGCGCTCCAACTCAGCCCGCGAGACGACATAATTTTTGTTGTACCCGCGATGGCTGCGGCTGCGCTGCAACAGGGTGTCGACGGTGTTGCCGATGCGCTTCACCTTGGGGCGGTTGGCGCCGAGGGTTTCCTCGTAGCGCTTCTCCAGATAATTGTCCGCCATAGCGATGCATTTATATGATCAGTTGATTTTATTCCAGTATACAGACTCGCTGATGAGCAGCACGGAGCCTGTTATCTTCAAGCGGCCGTCGGCGGCGAAGCTGGCCGTCATCTTGGCCTTCACGCCGCGTTGCGGGTCGTAGATCTTGGTGCCGCCCCATTCGTGGTCTTTGCCGTCGTACTTGAGGCCGCTGAAGATGACAATGCGGTCGGCCGGAGTGTTGCGGAGGCTCTTGTCGGGGTTCTTGGTGTCGAGGATTTTGTTGCCGTCCTTGTTCTTGTCTTTCTCCATCCATATTATCTGTCCGCGGTAGGTTCCGTCCTTCAATTTTTCAATTTTTGCCCTAAAACGGTCACCGTTTTGCACACTTTCGTATATTCCGACGATATTGTCGGCCTTGTCATTGAGGGCGTTCTGAGCCACAGCGAACTGACCACACATCAGTGTGATTGCCAGCAACATCAATACATTTTTCACTTTCATAGCAGAAATGTTTTAGAGTGCAAAGATACAAAAAAAATGAAAAATTATTTTGCCAGTTTGAAAAAAGTGTGTACTTTTGCACCCGATTTCGCGAGAGAAATCCAACCTTGAAATTGATCTGTTAGCTCAGTTGGTTTAGAGCGCTTGCTTGACAGGCAAGAGGTCACAAGTTCAAATCTTGTACAGATCACCATCCCTGCAACCACCACAGGTGCAGGGTTTTCTTTTTTTACCATACCCGCCCTTCGCCACCGTCTCGGAGCCCCTTCGGCCACTCTACGGCCTTTCGACGGCCTTTCGACGGCCTTCCACTGAAGAAATGCCGAAGGGGGGCCGTAGGGGCTCCGTACCGGCTCCATACCAAAACGACTCCGTCTACATACCCGAACGGCACCGTAAATATACTTAATTTAAAAATAATCCATACTGCAGGGCAATAAAAAACGGGGGAGTGCGTTATAGACCACAAACACTAAACACAGCACTATGAATCTTAACGGAAGACGACAGAGCAGCAACTTCGAAGACCGTCGCGGCAAAGGCGGCGGCAAGATTGCCGGCCTTGGCATCGGCGGCGTCATCATAGCGGGTCTTATAGCCTTGCTCTTCGGCGGCAACCCCACCGAGGTGATACAGCAGCTCGGTAGCCAAAGCACACAGACCGAAGAATATATACCCACAGCACAAGAAGAGCAGCTCAAGACCTTCGCCTTGCAGATACTGGCATCGACGGAGGATGTGTGGAGCGACCAGTTCAAGCGTATGGGCCTCACCTACCGCGCCCCCAAGTTGGTGATATTCAAAGGCTCGGTACAGAGCGGCTGCGGCAGCGCCACCTCGTCGGTGGGTCCCTTCTACTGCTCAGCCGACGAGTGCGTCTACCTCGACCTCGACTTCTTCAACGAGATGCCCAAGAGCCTCGGCGCCGGCGGCGACTTCGCCTACGCCTACGTCATAGCCCACGAGGTGGGACACCATGTGGAACATCTGCTGGGGACCCTCGACAAGGCTCACAGCCAGATGGCGCGAATGGACGACACCGAGAAGAACCGAATGAGCGTGCGCATAGAACTGCTGGCCGACTACTACGCCGGCGTGTGGGGTTACCACGAGAACAAAACATTCGGCTCGCTGGAGGACGGCGACCTCGAAGAGGCCATAGGCGCGGCACAGAAAATCGGCGACGATTACCTGCAGAAGCGCGCCCGCGGACAGGTGATGCCCGAGAGTTTCACCCACGGCACCTCGGCACAGCGTGTGAAATGGCTGCGCAAAGGCCTCACCACGGGCGACCTGCGCGGCGGCGACACCTTCTCGCAGAACTATAACCAGCTGTAATCATGCGGCCTGCGATACCATACCTTAAAGCGTGCGACCGCGTGGCTATAGCGGCACCGGCGCGCGCCGTGAGCCCCGAGGAGATGGCTCCGGCCGTCACGACGCTCGCCGCCTGGGGGCTTGAGGTTGTGGTGCCCGACGGGCTCTACGAGCGGCAGGACCAGCTGGCAGGCAGCGACGACCACCGCGCAGCACTGCTACAAGGGCTGCTCGACGACCCGTCAATAAAGGCGATATTCTGCGCCCGCGGCGGCTACGGCACCGTGCGTATCATAGACAGACTCGACTTCAGCGGCTTCTGCAGCCATCCCAAATGGATAGTCGGCTACAGCGACGCCACAGTGCTGCACAGCCAAGTGCAGGCCACCCTCGGTCTGCCGACACTCCATGCCACCATGCCCATCAACTTCCCGGCCGACGGCAGCCCCTGCCCAGCCACCGAGAGCCTGCGCCAAGCCCTCTTCGGCGGGCCTCAAGCCATCGCCTGGGACAGCCATCCGCTCGACCGCAGAGGTGTGGCCGAAGGGATGGTCGTGGGAGGCAACCTCAGCATTTTGTACAGCCTGCTCGGCTCACGTTCACAGATAGATACACATGGCAAGATACTGCTCATCGAAGACCTCGACGAGTACCTCTACCACATAGACCGCATGATGCAAGCCCTGCGTCGTGCCGGTATGCTCGACGACCTGGCGGGTCTCGTCGTAGGCGGCCTTACGGACATGCACGACAACACCATCCCCTGGGGCCACACGGCGGAGGAGATAGTGCTTGACGCCGTGGCCGACAAGTCCTACCCCGTGGCTTTCAACGCCCCTATGGGCCACCTCGGCACCGACAACCGCGCCCTGCCGCTGGGCACGACACTGTCGCTGATAGTGGACAGTACAAAGAGAATCAGCACAATAACGAGATAGATGCTACTGATATACACACCACGGCTGACGAACAGGACGGGATACACACTTAACGTGCTGTTCAAGCACCTTTTGCGAGCCGAGTTCAGCATCACCACCGACACCGGCTACTTCGAGCAATACGACGGTCCGAAGTTGTGCTACGGCCCGAAACGCGTGGGCGACGGCCTCTTCATCAAGAGCTGCGGCCTGCTGACAAGCACATCGATAGAGGACCAGGAGCCGCGTGCGACGCAGATAGACGGCCAGTGGACGCTGTTTCCTGTGCATGGACGCGACATAGACTTCGGCTTCGACCTGCTGGCGGCGACCTTCTACATGGTGAGCCGCTACGAGGAGTACCTGCCGCACAGCGAGGACGAACACGGACGCTTCACCGCCGACCAAAGCCTGGCGGTGAAGGCTGGATTCATAGACCAACCCGTGGTGGACCAGTGGGCCGTCATGCTTCGCGACAAGCTGACGGAACGATACCCCGACATCGGCTTGACGCCGAGGAGCTACCACATGGTGCAGACGGTGGACATCGACGCGGCATGGTGCTACCTGCACAAGGGTGTGTTCCGCACCGTGACAGGGTTGCTGCGCGACCTCTTTGCAAGGCGCGACTACACGGAGGTGAATCGACGCATAAGGGTGCTGTGCCACCGTGAAGACGACCCCTTTGACACGTTCGACTACATCATAGAGCAGCACAAAAAAGTACCGGGCTCACGACTGCAGTTCTTCGCACTGCTGGCCGACTACGGCCAATACGACAAGCCGTCGAACCACCTCAACCCCTACACGAGGGACCTGCTGCAACACCTCGACGACTACGCCCACATGGGCATCCACCCCGGCTACTACTCGCTGGAAGAGCCCAGGAGGATAGACATCGAAAGCAAGCGCCTGGAGGATATACTGCACCGCCCGATATTCAGGTCACGCTACCACTTCCTGCGGCTGAAGCTGCCGGCAAGTTACCGCATGCTGCTGCACGCAGGCATAAAGGACGACTACACAATGGGATACTCGGAGACTATCGGTTTCCGCGCAGGCATCAGTGTGCCATACCCCTTCTACGACCTCGACCGTGACATGGAAACCGTGCTTACAATACACCCCTTCTGTGTGATGGACACCACACTGCAGAAGTACATGCGGCAGACACCTGAGGAAGCCGTGGCCACCTACGGCAGGCTTGTGGAGACGGTACGCAAGGTGGGAGGCGATTTCTGCTGCATACTGCACAACCAGAACCTCAGCGAGTTCTTCGGATGGCAGGGGTGGCGCAAGGTATACGAAAAAATGCTCGACATAGCCAAACCATAGACAGAACAATGATAAACTACAAGGAAAAACTAAGCAAGATTCGCGCCTTCGTCTTTGACTTCGACGGGGTGATGACCAACGGTGACGTATGGGTCTACGCTAACCGCGAGACTGTGCGCTGCGGCAACATCAAGGACGGCTATGCTGTGCAATATGCCGTGAAGAAAGGCTACACCGTGGCCGTCATCAGCGGGGCCACATCGGCAAGCATCGACAACAGGATGGCGATGCTGGGAGTGACACAATGCTACACGGGCTGTGGCGACAAGATACACACGTACAACAAGTTCCTGGCCGACAACGGACTGAAGGACGAGGAGGTGCTGTGCATGGGCGACGACCTGCCAGACTACCCCATGCTGAAGCGCGCCGGCGTCAGCGCATGTCCCGCAGACGCTGCAGTGGAAATCAAGGACATGTGCGACTACGTGTCACACTGCGACGGCGGCAAAGGCTGCGTGCGCGACGTTATAGAACAGGTGCTACGGCTCAATGGACAATGGTTCCACGAAGACGCAGTTGTATGGTAAAGAAAATCGTAGCAATCATCATGTTGGCACTCTGCCCGTTATGGGCGGCGGCGCAGAATTATGCCGTGACCGATACAGTGACGGAATATCCAAACAAAGGAACATTCTACCACGACAGATTCGAAGGACGAAAGACCGCCAACGGCGAGATATTCGACCAGAACAAGTTCACCGCGGCACATTGGAAAATAAAACTCGGCACCATGGTGATGGTGACCAACCGCAACACCGGACTCCAGGTGATTGTCAGAGTCAACGACCGCTGCCCGAAGCGCGGAGTGTTCGATTTGAGCCACCGTGCCGCGACAGCGATAGGTATCAAGGGCTGCCAGCCAGTGACAGTACGCATATTGCCAGACGGTTACGAAGAACGCTGGGCAAAACAGGAGACGATGTTCGATTCAGTATACTCAAAGCTGACGAACAAGAAACAATCGGAACCACCAACCCCGAAAGCGAAACCCACAAAGGCACCGAAGACAATCGAAAAGCACAAAGCAGCCGCCGACCGATACAACCTAATACTATCTGAGAGCGTGACACATACACAGGCATTTGAACAGATCGACCTGCTACCGGAACTATACCGCGACGATGTGATAATAGAACCCGCGGAGGACAGCGGGAAAGTCAGGATGATACTTAACGTGAGGCTCCCTGTCGACAACGCAAACGACCTCGGCAAGGCCTTGCGGCACTCCTTCAAAGACATTGCCGTGACACCATGTGAATAAAAAAAACAAACTTTTTTTCGCCATATAAATAAATATTATTATCTTTGCACATTCAAACTTGACACGCACAAAAGGCGTGCAACTATTGAAAAACTACGCGTAGTGAACTAAAAAACAAGCCATTGTGGCAATAAACAGAAGACAAAAAACCACATCGCAGATGCCAAAAACCATCGCTTTTTTGGTGGCTTTGGTGTTGTTTTTGTCGTCTGCAACGGCACAAAACGAGGGTCAGTACACACATTTTATGTTCAACCGCCTGAGCTATAACCCAGCCTACGCAGGAAGCTCCGGCAATATTTCGGCCACCGCATTGTACCGCAGCCAGTGGATGGGGCTCCAGCTGCAGGCACCTACACCCACGGGCGAAGCAGGTTCGAAGCCCACGAACCTGCTGTTCAGTTTCGACCTGCCCGTGAGATGGCTACATGGTGGCATCGGTGGCACCTTCACCTCCGAGAAAGTCGGCTACCACGACAACTCGACCTTCGCCATAGACTATGCCTTCCGCATCTTCTGGGGACCCGGCACGCTGGCAGCAGGTATCGAGGCTGACCTCCAGAACTACAAGTTCAAGACCTCAAGCCTGTTCGGCATGAACGACATGAGCGGAGACCCGACCAACCCCACCAGTTCGGCCAACGACCCACTGGTGAGCCAACAGGATGTGTCAGACTTTCTGATCGATGTGTCTACCGGCCTGTACTATCAGGTGCCCGGCGTCTTTTATGTCAGCCTTGCAGCCAAGAACCTACTGGGATCGAAGAGCGAGAACCTGAACATCAAGAACACACGCACCTTCTACCTGATGGGTGGCTATGAATACACATTCCCATATAACCCGTCACTGAAACTGAAACCCTCGGCGTTGTTGAAGACGGCCAACTTCTCTATTTTCCAGGCCGACTTTGCATGCCTGCTCGATTATGAGAACATCTTCTGGGGCGGCCTCGGCTACCGCCTCGGCGATGCAGTGACATTCCTCGCCGGCGTAAACTTCCTGAAGATAATGCAGGTAGGTGTAGCCTACGACCTCACGACCTCTAAGCTCGGCTTTGCCAATGGACGCAGTCTCGGCTCCATAGAGATATACCTCAATGCAGCGTTCCAGTTCAGCAACCCGAAACGCCCGCCAACGGTATCGGGAAATACGCTATACTTACGTTAAATATAATTAATAGCGAAACATTTTTAAGGAAATCACGTTATAGAACAAAATAAAAAAACGACAATATGAAGAAGCTTTTTATCCTGCTCGCCGCCTCCACCGCCATCATCATGGCCGGTTGCGGCTCGTCAAACAAAGGTGAACTGGTCGGTGTCAACGACCGTCCATACTTTGAGGACATTGACCTGAAAGGCATGGTCTTCATCAACCAAGGCAACTACACAATGGGTGCTGGTGTGCAGAACGTCACCTACGGCGACGCTACGACGACACAACCCCGTAAGATGCAGATTGGTTCGTTCTTCATGGACGAAACAGAGATCACCAACAACGAATACCGCCAGTTTGTGGCTGCTGTCCGCGACTCTGTGGCACGCCGCATGCTCGGTGAGGCCGGCATAGAGGGATTTCTGGTTGAAGAGGATGCCTATGGCGAACCCATAGATCCTCCCATCTTGAACAAGAAGGCCAAAATAGACTTCAAAGACGCCGATGTCCGCCAGGCTTTGATTGACGGTGGCTACTATATTATCGACATTAACCATCGCCGCGTCATGGATGTATCCAAACTTAACTATGAATACTATTATATAGATTACGACAACATCTCCAAGAAGGAGAACGGCGTTACTACCAAAAACGAGCATCGCGGCACATCGTTTGCTGTGCGCCCCAAAGGCCTCAACAGTCGCTCGAACCAGATACAGCGCGAGTACATAAACATCTATCCCGATACTCTTTGCTGGGTGCATGACTATGCTTACAGCATGAACGAAGACTTCACCCGCAGTTATTTCTCGTCGCCTGCCTATGACAACTATCCTGTGGTAGGCGTGAGCTGGCGTCAGGCAAAAGCCTTCTGCGTGTGGCGCAGCAACATGCTGAACCAGTATCTGGAGAGCATTGACTACTCACAGCTCAACGACTTCCGTCTGCCCACCGAGAGCGAATGGGAGTTTGCCGCCCGTGGTGGCATCGCCAGCCAGAGTTATCCCTGGGGTGGTCCTTATGTGCGTAACCCGAATGGATGCTTCCTCGCCAACTATGAGCCTCTGAAAGGCGCTTATGACGACGACGGTGGCGTGAAGACTCTTATGGTCGGCCACTATGCTCCTAACGACTACGGCCTGTACGATATGGCTGGAAACGTGAGCGAATGGTGCCTTGATGCATTCAATGAGTCAACCTATCAGGTCGCTAACGCCCAGACCCCCTACTACAACTACAACGCCAAAGACGACGACCCGCTGGCAATGAAACGTAAAGTGGTTCGCGGTGGCAGCTGGAAAGACCAGAAATACTTCATTCAGGTCCAGACCCGCACCTATGAGTTCATGGACACCGCCAAGTGCTACATCGGTTTCCGCTGCGTGCAGCCTTACCTGGGTCGTGTGAAGGGTGACAACCTGCGTACTGCTAGCAACGTGGCAAGATAACAATTCGCTTCTACAATAATAATAGGAACACATTATATATAATAAGCAAACACAAAAAAATAACCATTATGAGCTTCATAGACAATCTCGTTCGCAGTAAAGCGTATAAGAACTTCATGGCCAAGCTGTATGGCTGGGGCGCAGCAGTCGTTATCGTCGGTGCTTTGTTCAAGATTATGCACTGGCCCGGCGCAAATATCATGCTTATTGCCGGTATGGGTACTGAGACCATCATCTTCTTCCTGTCGGCCTTCGAACCGCCTCACAAAGAGTGGGACTGGAGCCTTGTTTATCCCGAACTCGCTGGCATGGCTGAAGAGGCAATGCTGGAGCCTGAGCTCGACGAGAACGGCAACCCGATAGAAGTCCTGCCCGAGAGCAAAGACCCGCTGTCGGCAAAACTTGACAAGATGCTTGCTGACGCAAACATCAGTCCCGAACTCATGGATCGACTTGGTCAAGGCATGCAGAACCTGGCAGAGAGCGCCAACTCAATGAACAACATGGCCAATGTGACAGCTGCCACCGACAAGTTTGTCAACAATATGGACGGCGTTGCCGGTCAGGCAGGCAAGTTGCTTGAAAGCATGCAGGGCGCCCCTGAGGCTATTTCCACACTCTCCGCCATATACCGCGAAACTGCCGAATCGCTCGGCGGTGAAGTAAGCTACGTGGAAGAGATGAAGAAAATGTCGGCTAGTTTGAGCAGTATCAACGCCATGTACGAGATGCAGATCAACAACGCTTCGGCTCAGATGAACCTTAACAAAGAGTTCGAAGAGAAGATGGCTACGATGCTTTCCAACTTCAGCGACAGTGCCGAAGGTATCACCAAATACAAAGAACAGGTTGACGCCCTCACTCGCAAGGTTGCGGAACTCAACAATGTATATGGCAATATGCTTGCCGCTATGCAAACCCGCTTGTAATCGACCATACGTCTAACCGAACCTCTTATAATAACTAAAGAAAGGAATAGACAATGGGTGCAACAAACTGTCCGGAAACCCCGAGACAAAAGATGATTACAATGATGTACCTCGTGTACACCGCCATGTTGGCCTTGAACGTGTCGGCAGAGGTTGTGGAAGGTTTCAGGTCTGTAGGTTCCGCAATGACCAACTCAAACATAAACCTTCAGACCAAGCTGGACGACACCTATGCCAACTTTGACATAGCGTTAGAGAACAGCCGCGACAAAGTGCAGGAGAGTTACGACAAGGCCCAGAAAGTGCGCGGTTTATCCAACGAGCTGAAGGAATATATAGACAGTCTTGAATACGAGTTTATTGGTATGGTGTGTCCCGATGTAGCAAAGATTCACACTGATCCTGACAACCCCAAAATTACGATAGACGTCAACCTAAAGAATGCCGATGGCACCACAAACCTTGACAGTGTGAGAAGAGCCCTTCAGCTGGGCGGTTTTGCGTGGATGGAGAAAGGCCTGGACGACACTCATGGTGCTCCTAACTTCTTCCTTGACGGCTCCACGGAGAATGGTACTGGTCAGGCCTATGACCTTCACAAAAAGATATCTGAATATGTGGCAACAGTGAAGGACATTCTTGGCGATGACTCGGTCAACGTGAAGTTCCCGTTCGATGTCGACAAGACTTTCCTTGACAAAGAGAACAAGACCGTCAACTGGGAGACGAAGAATTTCAGTGAAGTTGTCGCCGGTGCCGGTCTTGTGACCTTGACCCGTATGAAAGCCGAGACGATGAACGCCGAATTTGACGCTGTCAACATGCTGTACAAGCAGGTCAGCAAAGGCGACTTCTCCTTCGACCAGATTGCCCTTATTTCGAGGCCTAAATCCACATACATTATCCGTGGCGGTGTCTATGAAACAGACATTAACGTGGCTGCCTATGACTCTCGCCAGAAATTCAATGCAACAGTCAACGGACAACAGTTAGTCAGTAACGACAGCGGTTCTGTACACTACCGTACAGTATGTAACAGCGTGGGTCAGCAAAAAGTGAATGTCACCGCATACGTCACAAGTCCGGACGGCGGTACAAAGGAATATACATACACCGACAATTACTTTGTTGCAGAGCCCGTGGGTGTCATTTCGCTCGACAACATGCAGGTGATGTACTCCGGCATTGAGAACCCCCTGACAGCATCGGTGCCCGGTGTAGACGGTCGCAACGTAGAAGTGTCCATTATAGAAGGACAGGGCAAACTGAACAAAGTTGAGGGCAACGGCAAGTATATGATTACACCTGCCAACGGCTGCAAGAAGATAGTTCTCGCTGTCGATGCCGCCATTGAGAAAGGCAAGAAGACACGCATGAACACCCTTACCTTCAAGGTGAAACCAATTCCCGCACCTGAAATTACCGTTGCCGGATTCAAAAATGGCGCCAAAGTGTCTCGCAAGAGCCTGACTTCAGGTGTCACTGTTACCGCACGAGCCCAGGAGGGTTTCGAATTCAAGATTCCCAAAGGATCTATCCGCGTGATGAGCTTGGAGGTGTTCGTCGGCAACAAGCCGTTTAACTTCAACGGAAGCACATTTGAGCCCGACGGTCTGTCAGCCATCAGAAATGCCAACCGCGGTGACAATATTTACATTACCGCCAAGGTAATGATGCCCGATGGCGTTCCTCAGAATGCCAACTGCGTACTCACGATTACAAAATAACAAATAGATATTGCTATGAAAAAGGTTTTGTTTAGCATCTTCGCCATTGCCGCCTTTGCTTTTGCCGGCAATGCACAAAGCGTTATCGACGCTGAAGAAGGTCACAACCCCAATGACTTCTACCAGCAAGGTATTGTCGTTGGAAAGAAAGCCATGCCATACCCATTCCTCAGAGAGAGCGACGTGGTATGGAAGACTACCATCTGGCGCCAGATAGACTTCAACGAGAGCTTCAACCAGTTCTTCTATTTCCCTTTTGAGCAGGAGAAGAACACCCAGGGCAGAATAAACCTTGTCAACCTCATTGTCAACGCTGCCTCGAACGGTGAATTCGATGTGTACGAGAATGACGACATGAAAGTGCCGCAAGAATGGGCGAAAGCCTACGCCTTCCTTCAGGGCAAGCAGCTCCGTACAAGACAAGGCGAGGAAGACGAGTTTGGTGACATCGAGGAATTCATAGACACAATTCCCGAAGACTTTGACCCTGCCACTGCCAAGATGGTTCAGCTCAAAGAGTACTGGTATATCGACAAACAGGACACACGTCAGAAAGTACGCATTGTCGCAATGTCGTTCAAGTTCTCGAAGAACGTGCTCCGTGCCGGACAATCGGAAGAAGTCTCTGACTGGACATTCTGGGTGCCTATGGATGACATGCGTGTACGTCAGGTTCTCGTTAATGCCAATGCATTTGACGAGAACAACGATGTCGCCGAACGCTCTTACGATGATGTCTTCATCCAGCGATACTTCGACAGTTACGTTACTCGCGAGTCAAACAAGTTCAACCGCAAAATCGTCGACTACCTCACAGGCGAAGATGCCATGCTTGAATCGCAGCTGATTGAGGAACGTATCTATGATATTGAAAACGACATGTGGGAATACTAAAACATTTGTGACAGACAATTAAGGCATAACTGAAAGAGAGTTAAGAGCAAAAAGTCTCTTAACTCTCTTTCTTAACAAAGGGAATGAGGAAAGCGGCATTAATAATGTTATTTCTGACACCGCTGTGCTCAATTGCGCAAGAGGTGACAAGGACGCCAAATGAGATATATACAGAGTCATTGGTGGCTGGACAGACTTATACGCCCTACCCTTTCCTGAGAGAGAGCGATGTCGTGTGGTCAACCATGATATGGAAGACCATAGATTTAAACGAAGACTTCAACCAGTATATCTACTTCCCGATAGAAGAGAACGACCGGAGCGGTAAAATAAGCCTCGCCTATGTCCTATGGAATGCTGTTGCGTCCAACGAAATACCAATCTTCGAGGATGACGAACTAAAGATACCAGTTGACAACTTAGCATTTGTTGAGAAATACACAAAAGCCGACACTATAATGCTCGAAATCGGCTACGACGATGATGACAACGAACTATACCAAACAATAATACAACCCAATGACTTTGATGGCGCAGAAATATTCAGATACGCCATCCGAGAAGTCTGGTTTATCGGCAAACAAGACACCCGGCAGGATTCGCGACGAATGGCTCTGGCGCCGCTAAAAGAGATGAAGGTCAAATTCGGCGATACCGAAGAATTAATCAACCTTGGAATCCAGCCGATATTCTGGATACCAATGCAGAATCCTGCTGTTCGCACAGTTTTAGCAAAAAACAATTCAAATTTTGATGAACTGAATGCCGTTGGACAACCATCATGGGACAACATTTTTGTTACGCAATTGTATAGCGCCTATATAACAAAAGAAAGCAATAAATATAACCGAACCATAAGCAAATACCTGACAGGAGAAGACGCTTTGCATGAAGCAGAAGCGATTGAAGAACGAATTTTCGACATAGGTAGTGATATGTGGGAGTACTAAATGAACTTAACAATGGCAAAAAGCACGGACAACGATTCTCCATTAATGAAACAACATGCGGAACTAAAGAAAAAGTTCCCAGACGCAATACTGTTATTCAGAGTTGGCGACTTCTACGAGACATTTGGAGAAGATGCACGAACAGCCTCCCAGATTTTAGGACTTACTCTCACACGTAAAGCTGCCGGACATGGTACTTACTGCGACTTGGCAGGAATACCCCATCATGCTGTTGAGCAATACCTTCCACGTCTTGTACGTGCAGGACTTCGCGTAGCAATATGTGAACAACTTGAGGACCCCAAGACGACAAAGGGGCTTGTAAAACGAGGAATTACAGAACTCGTCACGCCAGGAATCGCCTACAATGATATGGTGCTCGAAGTCAAAGAGAACAATTTCCTGTGTGGCCTACATCTAACAGATAAAATACACGGAATAAGTTTTCTTGATGTATCCACGGGAGAGTTCTACATAGCCGAAGGTGATTTAAAATATATCGATAAACTTCTGACAGATTTCCATCCGGCAGAAGTGGTGTTGCAACGAAAGAAAATGCATTGGTTTAAAGAACAGTTTGCAGAAAAATACTATTGCAACACCTTTGACGATTGGGTATTTGCTCCCGATTTTGCCAACGAGTTGCTATTGAAACAATTTGGAACGAATTCCCTAAAGGGGTTTGGTGTGGAAGACCTTGAGATGGGGATAATAGCTGCCGGAGCAGTTCTGTATTACCTACAAGATACGCAACACACCCAAACCGCCAATATAACTCGTATCAATAGAGTCGAACAGGACAAATATGTTTGGTTGGATCGTTTCACCATTCGCAATCTTGAGATAATCGGTTCTCATAATGACAATGCAAGAACTCTTCTTGATGTCCTTGACCAAACGCTCACTCCCATGGGTTCCCGCCTCATGCGCAGGTGGATCCTTATGCCGTTAAAAGAGGTTGAGCCAATTGAAGAACGCCTGCATGTCGTAGACACCCTTATCCGTGACGCAGAAACAAGACAGAAACTTGCTCAAAACATCAAGACAATTGGTGATCTAGAGCGCCTTATAACCAAAGCTGCTGTTGGCCGTATAAATCCACGCGAGATGCAACAACTAAAACGTTCGCTACTCGCTGTCGGACAGGTACAATCCATCTGCAAAGAAAGCAAATCAGATCCACTAACACAACTAAGCGAGAGAATTAATCCTTGCAAACTTCTTGCCGAAAGGATTGAACGCGAGATTACGGAAGAGCCGCCTGCCAAGATTGAAAAAGGCGACGTAATCGCCAATGGTGTCAATCAAGAGCTGGACGAACTGCGCTCTCTGGCTGGCTCAGGCAAAGATTACCTGATGAGCCTGCAGCAGAAAGAAAGCGAAGCGACAGGAATACCTTCATTGCGAATTGGGTTCAACAATATCTTCGGATATTATTTCGAAGTATACAACACTCATAAAGCCAAGGTCCCTCCCGAATGGATTAGAAAGCAAACTCTAACCAACGCCGAACGTTATATAACACCCGAATTAAAAGAATACGAAGACAAGATTCTCGGTGCCGAAGAGAAGATACAATCTCTGGAAATTGAATTGTTCAACAAACTTATCTACACGATTACAGAGTATGTACACACAATCCAATATGACGCACAGATTATAGCACAGATAGACTGCCTCCTGAGCTTTGCCGAGTTATCCCTAAAAAACAATTATTGTCGCCCATCCATTAATACAGGCGGTATAATTGACATAAAAGAGGGCAGGCATCCGGTCATAGAGACCCAGATGACACCCGGCAACGAATATATAAGCAATGACATATTTCTCGACAAAGACACTCAGCAGATAATCATTGTGACGGGCCCGAATATGTCCGGTAAATCAGCTTTGCTGCGCCAAACCGCCCTAATTGTATTAATGGCACAAATGGGCTGTTATTGTCCGGCGAAAAGCGCAGAGATAGGCATTGTAGACAAAATTTTCACACGTGTAGGCGCAAGCGACAATATCAGTAGTGGGGAATCGACATTCATGGTTGAGATGAACGAAACTGCAAGCATTCTCAACAACATAACCGATAGAAGCCTCGTACTACTGGACGAGATTGGACGCGGAACATCCACTTACGACGGCATTTCCATAGCATGGGCTATAACGGAATATCTGCACAACAATAAATCGGTTCGCCCCAAAGTGCTGTTTGCCACCCATTATCACGAACTCATCGAGATGGCGGATCAGTATGAACGAATCAAGAACTATCACGTCAGCGTAAAAGAGATCGACGGTCGAATCATATTTTTGAGGAAGCTCATGCCAGGCGGCAGCGAACACAGTTTCGGTATCCACGTGGCCAAAATCGCAGGCATGCCGCCATCTGTCGTGAACCGCGCCAACTCAATGCTGCAAGTGCTGGAGGCCAAAAATGAACGTACAATTTCAGATGGCGAGAAAAACACCAAAAAAACAAAAAAAGCCGAAACAAAAGACAATTTTGACGGCCTCCAACTTAGTTTCATACAACTTGACGATCCAACTTTGCTCGAAATACGTGGCAAATTATTAGATATTGATATAGACACACTTACTCCAATAGAGGCATTGCTAAAACTAAACGAAATCAAAAAAATTGTAACAAAGAATTAAAAAAATTTTGCCAGTTTCAAAAAAGTATGTACTTTTGCACCCGCTTTTGAGAGAAAAAGTGTACCAAAAAAATGCGGAAATAGCTCAGTTGGTAGAGCACGACCTTGCCAAGGTCGGGGTCGCGAGTTCGAGTCTCGTTTTCCGCTCAAAAGGCTCCTAAATCAGAGAGAGAAGCTCTGGTGGTGGAATGGTAGACACGAGGGACTTAAAATCCCTTGCCCGCAAGGGCGTGTGGGTTCAAGTCCCACCCGG
The DNA here is from genome assembly GCA_900318275.1 of uncultured Bacteroidales bacterium. GTDB lineage: Bacteria > Bacteroidota > Bacteroidia > Bacteroidales > P3 > Colimorpha. The sequence continues at coordinate 29,786 of ONJY01000009.1, forward strand.
AGTACAAATGGCAATGCGGAAATAGCTCAGTTGGTAGAGCACGACCTTGCCAAGGTCGGGGTCGCGAGTTCGAGTCTCGTTTTCCGCTCCAGAAAAGAGAGTAACTTGAAATGATGTGAGGCAACATCAAAGTCCATGTTCAAAACGCCCTGAAAAAGGGCCGATGAAGTTGCCAAAAACACAAGCGAGAGAATAAGAAAATGTCTTGGTAGCTCAGCTGGTAGAGCAATTGACTCTTAATCAATGGGTCCAGGGTTCGAATCCCTGCCAGGACACTATCGCGGGGTGTAGCGCAGTTGGCTAGCGCGCCACGTTCGGGACGTGGAGGCCGGAAGTTCGAGTCTTCTCACCCCGACACAGCAGTCGCTCGTGTGACCCCAGCCGCCACTTTAGCTCAGTTGGTAGAGCAACGCATTCGTAATGCGTAGGTCCGCGGTTCGAGTCCGCGAAGTGGCTCAGAAAAAACTTAGGCAGAACATGGTGTTCTGCCTTTTTTATTGTCAAACAAACAACAAAACAAACAAAACCAATGGTAAAACAGTACGAAACCGTTTTCATTGCAACTCCCGTTTTGTCTGAAGAACAGATGAAGGAAACGGTAAAGAAGTACATCGACCTGCTCACCTCCAAGGGTGCCGAGATCGTGTACGAGAACAACTGGGGCATGCGTAAGCTCGCCTATCCTATCCGCAAGAAGACCACCGGCTTCTATTATCTCATAGAGTTCCGTGCCGAGGGTAGCGTCATCAACGACCTCGAGGTCGCCTACAAGCGTGACGAGCGCCTGCTCCGCTTCCTCACCGTCAGCCTCGACAAGCACGCTGTGGCCTACAACGAGAAGAAGCGCAACGCAAAGAAAGCCGCCGCTGAGAACGTCGAAACTCTCGCCGAGGCTTAATGTTTAACCCCTTAAAGTAGATTGAAAATGGCTAACGAAAGCGAAATCAAATACCTGACTCCCATCGCCGTGGAGACTCAGCGCAAGAAATACTGCCGCTTCAAAAAGCTCGGCATTAAATATATCGACTACAAGGACGCCGACTTCCTGCTGAAGTTCGTCAACGAACAGGGCAAGATTCTGCCCCGTCGCATCACCGGTACCTCGAACAAATACCAGAAGAAAGTCTCGCAGGCCATCAAGCGCGCCCGTCACATCGCCCTGATGCCCTACGTCGCCGATTGTCTCAAATAATCATAGGAGGAAAGATAGATGGAAATCATACTCAAACAGGATGTGGCCAACCTCGGCTACAAAGACGAAATCGTCAACGTTAAGAACGGCTATGCCAACAACTATCTTCTTCCCAAAGGAATGGCCATCATCGCCACTCCCGTCAACAAGAAGATCCACGCCGAGAACCTGCGTCAGCGCGCCCACAAGGAGGAAGCCCTCCGCAAGAACGCCGAGACCCAGCAGGCTGCCCTCAACGGCAAGACCGTGAAGCTCATCGTCAAAGTCGGTGAGAACGGACAACTCTTTGGTGGCATCAACAACATCATGATTGCCGAAGCCCTCAAGGAGCAGCACAACTACGACATCGACCGCAAGCAGATCAGCGTCGACGCCATCAAGGCCGTTGGCAACTACACCGCCAAGGTCAACGTCTACAAAGAGATCAAAGCCGAACTCAACATCGAGGTCGTCGCCGAATAACATCGTTGGTAGACAACAAACGGATACGGGCGCCGCATACGCGGCGCCCGTATTATGTTTCATGCCTGCACCCCACCATTGACAAAGAGCAAGCCTGGCATATATCACGAGTGCCTTCAAATCATTTGCCATCTGGCAAAAATTTGCCATTCCAGAAAAAATCCGTATCTTTGCAAATCAAATCTTTTTAATCGTAGATGTTCGAAACAATATACTGATTAAACGCTATGGACAAACAGAAATATAACAACTATCCTCTATCCATTAGTCAGATACTTGGATTGATTGAAGCAAACGACATTGCAATACCTGAGATACAACGTCCTTTTGTATGGCGCAAATCGCAAGTACGCGACCTGATGGATTCATTATACAAGGGCTATCCGACTGGATATATCATTATATGGAAGAATCCTGCTGTAAAATTAAAGAATGGTACTTTGTCAGAAGGGAAAAAAGTTCTCATTGACGGGCAGCAACGCATCACGGCTCTGATGACGGCCATTGCCGGCAAAACCATCGTGTTTGACGACTACAACGAAGGACGGGTAAAAATTGCTTTCGACCCGTTTGCCGCCCTATCAGGCAATCCTGATGCAGAACTTTTTGCAGTTCAAACACCTGCTCATCTTAAGAGCAAAAGATGGATACCCGATATTGCAGAGTTGTTTAAATCCGACTTTTCGAGTTTCAAATTCATCAACCAGTATGTGATTGACAACCCAGAAATGGATCAGGAGGAACTGCACAAGATTATCGAAAGTTTAAAAAACCTGCAGCATTGCAATATCGGAGTGATAGAACTTGATGCCTCGCTTGACATAGACGTTGTTACTGACATTTTTATTCGCATCAATTCCAAAGGTACTGCATTGAGTCAAGGTGACTTTGTAATGTCAAAGATTGCGGCGGATGAATTGCATGGAGGCAATACACTCCGCAAGGTGATTGATTACTTTGCCCACCTCTGCAAAGACGGTACTTTCTATGGCAAAATCAAGGAGAAAGACGTTGCTTTTGCCGATTCAGGATATTCAAGCAAGTTGGAATGGTTAAAGGATGACAAGGAAACTGTTTATGATCCAGAATGCGATGACGTTCTACGTGTGGCCTTTATGCATCGCTGCAAACGCGCCAAGCTTGCCGACCTGGTGGCGATGCTATCTGGCAGAGATTTTGAAACACGCGAGTTTAAAGAAGAAATTGTAGAATCCACATACAAAGATTTGGAAATAGGCGTGAACAATGTCATCAACGGCTACAATTTTACCCAGTTTATGTTGACCATCCGTTCTGCCGGATTCACCTCCAAAAAGCTTGTAAATTCTGTAATGGCTATTGATTTTGCGTATGCTGTATATCTGCTCCTGCAAGAATCAAAAGAGATACCTGTGGATGAAATCAAGAGTTTGGTGCAACGCTGGTATGTTTTGTCGGTTCTCACTGGCCGATATAGTGCTTCGCCCGAATCATCGTTTGCGAAGGACATTCGCGCAATTGGAGAAAATGGGGTAAAAGCCGCACTTAAAGCCATTGAAGACGCGACCTTGTCGGATAACTTTTGGGATATACAATTGAACCAGAACTTGACATACGTTTCTTCCATCAATCCCACTTATCAAGTATTCCTTGCGGCTCAAAACTTCTTCAAGAAAGATTCTCTTCTTTCTCACATTCCCGTTGGAGAACTTGTAAACTTAGGTGGCGATATACATCATATCTTCCCCAAGCAATATCTGGTTGACAATGGTTACGACAAACACGAATACAACCAGGTGGCCAACTATGCTTATCTGGACACTCCAATCAACATCAAGATTGGGAAGAAAGCACCCATGGTTTATATGAACGAGGCTCTTGACGCCATAAGGAATGCTTCCGACACTTCTTTCAAGTCAATAAAGAGCGAGGCGGAATTCATCAAAAACCTCCAGGACAACTGTATACCGATCGACATCCTCGAGATGGATTACAGCAATTACAAAGCATTTCTCGAAGCCCGACGCGTTATGATGACAGAACTCATAAAGACATACTACTATAGTTTGTAAGCAATACAACCGATATGTTAGGAGCAATCATAGGCGACATCGTAGGTAGTCGTTGGGAGTTCAACCCAACCAACGATTACAATTTTGAATTGTTTTCTGACAAAAACAGCTATACAGACGACACAATATGCACTATCGCAGTAGCCGATGCTATATTGCATGGGTCAAATGACTTTGGCCAATATATCCATTCATGGTGTCGACGGTATCCCAATCCTATGGGTGGCTACGGAGGGCGATTTGCACAATGGGTGATGAGCGACAATCCTCGACCATATGGCAGTTATGGCAATGGGGCAGCAATGCGTGTAAGTCCTGTGGCATGGGCATCGAACAGCCAAGAAGAAATACTTCATGCAGCCAAACTGACTGCATCTTGTACACACAACCACCCCGAAGGAATCAAAGGTGCACAAGCAATCGCGTCGGCCATCCGCAACGCACGGATATTACGTGAACAATATGGAGGAAAATGGGGAAAAGAGGAAATAAGAGATTTTGTAAGAGAGACTGTCTGGAAATTCCCTGAATATAACATAGATATACAAATAGAAAAAGTAAAAAACCGTTTCGACGAAACATGTGGAGGAACCGTACCTGTTGCATTATGGGTTATTCAAAATAGCACAGGATTTGAAGATGCTATCCGGCGCGCAGTAAGTCTTGGAGCCGATGCCGACACCCTTGGCGCTATTGTGGGAAGTATTGCTGAGGCCATCTGGGGTATCCCGGAATGGACAAAAAATAAAGCCATAACGTATCTCCCCGAAGACATGAAAAGTGTAGTTAGGGAATTTCACAACCGAACAAAAAACAACAAACCGCAATCCGCCATCATCTATGGCGTAGAATATCCAAATCCTGATACGGTAGATTGGGTGCCGGAGGTCGTTCCATCATTAACATTAAAGGAGCAACAATACAAAACATTTGTCCGAGGTTACACGCCCGACTGGGAGTGCCGATATGCTCCTTACCGATTCAAGGATTGGCTATACATCACCCGTTCGGGATTTTGGTTAAAGAAATTCTGTTTTGAGAGGTGCGATGATGGCTTATATCATCTATCCAAGCTATATACAGTAAAGGATATGGCCGGGAAAGACCTCATCAAAACGGTTCTGATAGAAGGGTATTTTAAGCCACAGATATATGGGTGGCAATACAATACGACAAATGTGGAAACATTGGGGAAGAGAGTGGATGTGGATGGGGAAGAATAATTGAATGTAGATGATGCCGCCTTGTGGCCGTTTACTAGCCGTCTTGTAGCCGTTCCGGTGGTGGCGGGAGTGCCGGAGAAAATCGCGACAGATGGCCTCGATGAGTAGTGTCATTGGGCTCTTGACACCACATTTTCGGCCTTGAAGTTGGCCATTTTGCCACAAAAGCCACCTCAATTGAGGTATGAGCGGAGATATCCGAAACCAAACAAGTGAGCTCCGAGGAGGGCTAAAGCGACGGGGAGAGGTGTGTTATTGACTTTTTATGGCCTTTTAGAGGAGGATTTGGATGCTTTATGTACCGTTTCCGAGAGTTAAACTCTTGGATGCCGAGGGTTTGGTGATTTCGTACCTCATTGGCTGATTGCGTTTTAGATAATAATTAGTATGTGGTTGAGCGTTCCGTTCCAGTTGTTCCAGTTGTTTTTTAAGGGGTACCACTTTTCCAACTCTCTTTATATATTATTAATTATTAATTAGTTATAATATAAAATAAGGGAATGGGTATACCTTATTTTTAATTGGAACAATTGGAACGGAACGCTGTATTGTTTTTTTTCTGAGACTTTTTCTCTATGAAGCTGGTTATAACGGCGAATTGAGCGAATTATACGAAACCACGCAGGACAATTACGGGCGAATTACTTGAATTGTCGGCAGTTTGGCGCAAAATGCAAGTTTTACTGTTTCTGACGTACTAAAGTTTCTGAAGTACTAAACCAAAAGCAAGAAACAAAATTTTGCCAGTTTAAGAAAAAAGTGTAATTTTGCACTTCAAAATAGTAGAACAAATAAAGCATAAATGCATATTATGAAAAAGTCATTTTTCGTCCTAACAGCCTTGACGCTAATATTTTCCGTCAATGTGTCGTTTGCCCGCAACGTGTCGGTTGACGAAGCCAAAACAGCGGCGATGCGCTTCATGAACGCCGCCGGAAGCGGCATGAAGGCGGAGTTGTCCGACATCAATCTGACACACCAGATCATCAACCCCGAGCTCAATATCCCCGCATGCTATTTCTTCAATGTCTCCGACTGGGGCTGGGTCATAGTGTCTGCCAGCACAACCATGGACCCCATCATCGGTTACAACGACCGCGGCCACAACCTCGACATCGAACGCGCCCCCGAAAGCATGATGTGGTGGGTGGAGAGTTTTGCCGGTCTTATCAGCGCCAAGCAGGTTGAGGATGCAGCCAACCCTATCGAAGATGAGAAATCATGGATAGAGCTTCTTGACGGAAACATATCAGAAGACAATGGCCCCAAGGCGCAGCATATTCTCTCTTATGACGAGTGGGACCAAGGCGATGACAACGGAACAACCTACAACATGCTATGCCCTACATACCAAGGAGTCCATACTGTTACCGGATGCGTAGCCACCGCACTCTCACAGATTATGCACTATTATCAGTTTCCCATCACCGGACAAAATTATCGTTCCTATTTCTGGTGCAATCCTGATCTTGGAATGTCAAGCCCGGGTGTCGCTATGCGCATGAACTTTGACACCGTGCGTTTCAACTATTCTGCCATGCCCAATAAAATAGTTGGTTCCACGACAACCGCAGACCGTCTCGAAGTATCACGTCTATGCTATGCTGTCGGCGTGGCCATGAAGATGGATTATGGTACATCGGCCTCCGGTGGTAGCGGTGCGCAGTCGGCCCTTGTTCCATCTACCATGCACTCTTTCTTCAAATACAACACTTGCTCTCAAATTGTACGTGCAAACGTTGGTGACGCTTCGTTCATGTCTCAGATTCGCAACGACTTAAAGCTCAATCGCCTCATCTATATGTCTGGCGCATCGCAGAACCATGTCGGCAATGACGACCGCCACGCTTGGGTATGCGCTGGTTACAAAGACAGTACCGGCACCACAACGTTCAAGCAGTACTATATGAACTGGGGCTGGGAGGGCAGCGGCAACGGCTGGTTCAACCTCCACGACAACACCGCTAACGGTATGCGTATCCCCTACCTGGGCTACACGTTCACCAACGAGCAGACTGCCATGATAGGCCTCATACCGCCGCATCCGGACTCGTCAAGTGTCGACTTCTGGGACCACCTGTCGATTGCCGACGTCGACAACACCGAGCTCCGCGCCGCCTTCCCGAACCCCGCCACGCACAGCGTCACCATCCCCTACTCCATCAAGAACGCTGATGTCCTGGCCATATACAACATCAAGGGCGAGCTTGTAGAGCAGGTGGCTCTGCAGCCGGGTGACAGACAGGTTGAAATCAATACCGACCGCATGCCTGCCGGCATCTATATCTATCGCATCGGAGGCGCCACCTCAAAGTTCGTCGTCCGCTAAGCGACCTGAGGCAACAATAGAATAAGAGGCTCCCAAACGGGAGCCTCTTGCTTTATCCTATACAGATTCAACCCTTTATCTGTATACTGAAGCCCTCGTCCAATAGCGGCTTCACCAGCGCCCGCATCTCGTCGGGGGTAAATTTCTGCAGCCCCATCATGGGCGTCGGACGGTCGATGGTATACACCATCCACTCGCGGGGATGCAACATCCTGACAATCTTCAGCATGCCGTCAATAACCTCCGGCGAGGCCGAGTCGAATTTGTCGTAGCGCAGCATGCAGGTCTGGAGCACGAATTCGCCGTTGAAAGCCTTGAGCGCTTCCACCACACGATTAACGTCATAGCCAGGCGCCGGCTGGTTGATGAGTTCCACCAGCGCGTTGGTTGGCGCGTCAATCTTCATTATCGGGTTGTCAACTTTGCGCAAGGCATTGAACACCCGTGGTATATGTACACGTGTAGCGTTGCTCAACACCGATACCTTGGCCTGCGGATAATACTCGTCCCTCAGATGCAGGGTGTCGTCTATAATCTGCGGAAAGTCAGGATTAAGCGTCGGCTCGCCGTCGCCGCTGAAGGTGATGCTGTCAACGCGCGTGCCCTCGGCAGCAAGCTTTTTGAGCATCCGTTCCAAGTCGCCTCGCACCTTGGCCGCCGTGGGCAGCACCGTGTCGTCACGGCCGTCGCGGTTCCAGCCGCATTCGCAGTAGATGCAGTCGAAATTGCAAATCTTGCCCTTTTCGGGCAACAGATTGATGCCCAATGAGCTGCCCAACCGGCGGCTGAAAATGGGCCCAAAAACAGTCTCTTCTCTCAGCATAACAGAGTTTTTAATTATAACGCCCACCGGCAGCGGAATATTGTGTCGGCATAGACACTATTTTTTTTCGACACATACCAAAGCGCCCATTCCGAGACGGACTTCCTACGGAGCCGGTACGGAGTCCCTTCGGCATTTCTTCAGTAGTTCTTCAGTGGTTCACTGAAGAACGATGGTCGAACGATGGTCGAAATGCCGAAGGGACTCCGAGGAGGGACCGAAGGGAATGGGCGTCTCTCATAAGGGTGCCAGCTTATGACGCGCGCGAAAATAAATTTTGCCATTATATAAAAAAGTTGTATCTTTGCAGTTTGAAACTTTATATAGAACCCTATATAGGAACTAAAATATGAACGTGAACATCAAACAATTAGGTTTGGTTGAAGTGGCTTCGCCGTGCTCTATCATCGACTTGATATTGCAGAAAAAGCCCGAGATGCTGAACGAGTTTTGCGCCGCCAAGATTGACGGCAAGGTGGTGGATTTGAGAGACGTGGTCGAGAACGACTGTGAGATTGAGCTTTTGGACAAGACCGCCCCCGAGTCGCTGCCGATACTTCGCCACACCACCGCACATATCATGGCCGAGGCCGTGAAGCACCTCTTCCCCGAGGCCAAGCTGACCATTGGCCCCTCGACCGACAAGGGCTTCTTCTACGATTTCGACTTCCGTCCGTTCAACCGCGAGGACCTCGACGCCATCGAGAAGGAGATGAAGTCCATCATCAAGAAAGCCACCCGCCTGGAGCGCAAGATTGTGTCACGCGACGAGGCCCGCAAGATTTTCGAGGAGAAGAACGAGCCCTACAAGCTTGAGTTGCTCGACGCCATCGCCGCCGACGAGCGCATCACCATCTACAGCCAGGACGACTTTGTGGACCTCTGCTCGGGTCCGCATCTGCTGAACACCCGCCTCATCAAGGGTTTCAAGCTGATATCCAACTCGAACACCTATTGGCGCGGCGACCGCAACGGCAAGTCGCTGACGCGCATCTTCGGCGTGGCCTTCTTCAGCAAGGAGGACCTAGAGGCGCACATGGAATACCTGGAGAACATCAAGAACCGCGACCACAACAAGCTGGGCCGCGAGCTGGAGCTCTTCACCACCGTCGATGTCATCGGCCAGGGTTTGCCGCTGTTGCTTCCCAAAGGCGCCAAGATTGTGCAGACCATGCAGCGCTGGATTGAGGACCTCGAGGACAACGAGTGGGGCTATATCCGCACCAAGACGCCGTTCATGGCCAAGAAGGACCTCTACGAGATTTCCGGCCATTGGCAGCACTACCGCGACGGCATGTTCGTCATCGGCGACCCCGAGGACCCCGAGGTGCTGGCCCTGCGCCCCATGACCTGCCCGTTCCAGTATTTCGTCTACAAGGCCTCCCCCAAGTCGTATCGCGACCTGCCTAAGCGCTACAGCGAGACTTCTGTGCTCTTCCGCAACGAGGACAGCGGCGAGATGCACGGCTTGACGCGTGTGCGTCAGTTCACCATCTCGGAGGGCCACCTCATTGTGCGTCCCGACCAGATGGTGGAAGAGTTCAAGAAGTGCCTCGCCTTGGCCAAGTACTGCCTGACCACCCTCGGCTTGCAGGACGACGTGACCTACCACCTCTCCAAGTGGGACCCCGCCAACACCAAGAAGTATATCGGCACCGCCGAGGATTGGGAGGCCAGCCAGCAGCACATCCGCGACATTCTCAACGAACTGAACATTCCCTTCGTCGAGGACGACGACGAGGCCGCATTCTACGGTCCCAAGGTCGACATCAATGCATCGAATGTCTATGGCAAGGAAGACACCATGATTACCATCCAATGGGACGCCCTGCTGGCTCCGCGCTACGACATGTTCTACATCGACCAAAACGGCAACAAAGTGCGCCCCAACGTCATCCACCGCACCAGCATCGGCTGCTACGAGCGTACGCTGGCATGGCTGATAGAGAAGTATGAGGGTGCATTGCCCACCTGGCTCATGCCCGAGCAGGTGCGCGTGCTGCCCATCTCCGAGAAGTTCATGGATTACGCCAACGCTGTCAACGCCGAGCTGAAGAAGGCCGGTGTGCGCACCTCCGTCGACGAGCGCGCCGAGAAGATAGGCTACAAGCTGCGCGACCTGCGCCTGCAGCGTATTCCATACGCCCTTATCGTGGGCCAGAAGGAGCAAGACGAGAACGTCGTCTCCGTGTGGAACCGCAAGGCCGGCGACAAGGGTGCCGCCAAGCTTGCCGACTTCATCACGGAGATACGCCGCGACATCGATACCAAGGCGCTAAGTCCTGAGGCATAATAAAATATTTTTGTCAGTATAATAAAAAGTTGTATTTTTGCCGTCCGGATTAAACGAGGCGTTATAGCAATAAGAACAAGAGAAACAAGTAGTTAATACCTAAAATAGGAGAACCAAGTTATAGCAACACCATTCAACCCCAACGGGCCGCGCATGCCGCAGAGAGGCCGCGGACCTGTCAAGAAGGAGCCTGAACACCAGATCAACGAGCGTATCGATGCGCCGATGGTGCGCGTGGTCGGCGAGGGCATGGAGCCCACCATCATGAACACCAAAGAGGCACTGCGCCGCGCCTACGACGACGGCTTGGACCTGGTGATGATTTCGCCGACGGCAAACCCGCCGGTGTGCAAAATCATCGAGTACCAGAAGTTCCTCTACGAGCAGAAGAAGCGCGAGAAAGAGCGCAAGGCCAACTCCACGAAGATTGTCATCAAGGAGATACGCCTGAGCCCGCAGACCGACGACCACGACTTCGAGTTCAAGCTCAACCACGCCATCCGCTTCCTCAAGGAGGGCAACAAGGTGAAGGTGGATGTGTTCTTCCGCGGACGCTCGATTGTGTACAAAGAGCAGGGCGAACAGCAGCTGCTGAAATTTGCCGAAGCGCTGCTGGAGTACGGCAAGCCCGAGCAGATGCCGCGCCTCGAGGGCAAGAGGATGCTGATGATAATAGCGCCGAAGAAATAAAAAAGGATTATCCAAACCGTATCAATATAGTCTAACTTAAAAAACAGTAAAGTAATGCCAAGAATGAAAACCAAGGCCGCTGCCAAGAAGCGTTTCACCTTCACCGGCACCGGCAAGATCAAGAGAAAGCATGCTTACCACAGTCACATCCTGACCAAGAAGGAGACGACCCAGAAGCGCAACCTCGACCACACCGCCCTTGTGAGCCGTGACGACGAGGCCCGCGTCAAGAGAATGCTTCTCGCGTAAACAAACGGAGTTATTAACCATTGTTCAGTGCCGACAAGAGCAGCAGGTTAAAAAAAGCAAAGCACCAGGCTGCCGCCTGAACGAAAAACAAATTGAATTATGCCAAGATCAGTCAATGCTGTGGCCTCCAGAGCCCGCAGAAAGAAAATCCTCAACCGCACCAAAGGTTATTGGGGCAGAGGTAAAAACGTATGGACCGTTGCCAAGAACAAATGGGAAAAAGGTCAGACCTACGCATACCGTGACCGTAAGAACAAGAAGCGCGAGTTCCGCTCGCTGTGGATCAACCGTATCAATGCCGGTTGCCGCATCAACGGTATCTCGTACTCCGTCTTTATGGGCGAACTTCACAAGAACAACATCGAGCTCAACCGCAAGGTGCTTGCCGACCTCGCCATGAACAATCCCGAGGCCTTCACCGCCGTTGTCAAGATGGTCAAGAAATAAGTCTAACCGCTAAAGAATCTAATAGTCATGGGAAAAAATCAGATAATGCAGTTCGTTGAGACCCTTGTCGAGCGCAAGGAGTTCCCCGAGTTCAAAGCTGGCGACACCATCACCGTCCATTACAAGATTAAAGAAGGTAACAAAGAGAGAATCCAAAACTTCCAGGGCGTTGTCCTGCAGCGCAGCGGAAGCGGAGCTACCGAGACCTTTACTGTCCGCAAGATTGCCAACGGCGTGGGTGTGGAGCGTATCTTCCCCATCGCCAGCCCGTTCATCGAGCAGATTGATGTCAACAAGCACGGTGCTGTGCGCCGCGCCCGCATCTTCTACCTGCGCGACCTCACCGGTAAGAAAGCCCGTATCAAAGAGAAGAGACACTAGTCCTATCGCTTTGGCGATACGGCTTGGATACATGTACGACACCTGCACGCAAGTGCGGGTGTCGTGCTTTTTTGAAGATTTATTTGGCCGTTTCGGAAAAAAGTCGTATCTTTGCACCATGAAAAAAATACTTTTTGTTTGCCACGGGAATATATGCCGAAGCCCGATGGCAGAGTTTATTATGAAGAAACTGGCGCGCTCGGCTGAGCGTGAGGCAGACTTTGAAATAGCCTCGGCGGCCACAAGCACCGAGGAACTTGGCAACCCGGTCTATCCTATGGCGCGTCAGGAACTCGCCAAACACGGTATTGGCTGCCCGGGCCACGCGGCGCGACAGCTTACAACCGACGACTACAGCAGCTATGACATGATAATCGGCATGGACGGCGAAAACATGAAGAACATGCTTGCCATCCTCGGCAGCGACCCCGAAGGCAAGCTTTCGTTGCTGCTCGACTACACCGACCATCCGCGCGACATCGCCGACCCGTGGTACACACGCAACTTCACAGCCGCTTGGAAAGACATCTATGCCGGCTGCACAGCCCTCTTCGACAAGCTCAATGACGGAGCAACAGATTGACTATGAGCAGGCCGAAGCGCTGGGCATCAGCCACGAGGCCTACGACGAAGTGCTCGACATAGTGGGGCGTATCCCCACAATAGAGGAGTTGTCGACACTGCTTGCCATGTGGGAGAGCAACGGGCGGCAGCAGAGCCTCTACGGATGGCTGCGAGGCCAACGCCACAGCGTGGAACGCAACGAGTACTTCTACAGCGGCAGCGCTGACCACAAAGCGATAAAAGAGCCCAAGGTCAAGGAGTGCGTAGAGATAGCTCACCGCCTTTGCAGCGGATTATCACTTGTCCCGTCCTCCCTTTCACTCAACACCGGCACCCTCCTATACATGGTAGGCAACGTAAGCACCGAGTTCGCCGACAGCGAATACTCTCGCCGTTGCCTGCATCTTGTTGGCGAACCCATGGCCACCGGCGGCCACGATGAAGACTGCCAGTATATAGAAATGATACTCGCCGCCATGCATGACAGCGGCATCACTCATGCCGACGCTCCCATCGGCAGCGGCGGCCTTTTCGGCTCACTGTTAGACCTCACCGCACCTCTCGGCTTCGACATCCTCACCCCACGCGAGGTACGCCTCGACGCTTTCCTCTTCGGCGAGGAACCCGGCCGCTACCTTACAGCCGTCAACGAAGCCTCCGACGACCAGTTCCTGCTAAAACTAAGCGAAGCACGACTCAACTGCTGCTTCCTCGGACGCACCACCAAAAACAGAGTGATGGTGGACGGCTTCGACTTCGGCCCTGTGGCGGAATACACAACCATCAGCAAATAAATATTTTGCCATATAAATATTATTTATTATATTTGCATTTTAGAAGAAACAAACGATAACAATATAAGCAACTGATAATGAGACCCGATTTCACAAAAGTCGACATCCGTTCCACGGAGGAAAACAAGCATTCCTTCGCCGAATGGGAGAAAGAGAACCATATCGAGAAGAACTGGAAGACGCCAGAACAGATTGACGTCAAGCCTGCCTATGGCAAGAAAGACCTCGAAGGCATGGAGCACCTGAACTATGCCGCCGGTATCGCGCCTTTCCTGCGTGGCCCGTACTCGACTATGTACGTGATGCGTCCGTGGACCATCCGCCAGTACGCCGGCTTCTCCACCGCCGAAGAGAGTAACGCCTTCTACCGTCGCAACATCGCCGCCGGTCAGAAAGGCCTCTCCTGTGCCTTTGACCTCGCCACACACCGTGGTTACGACAGCGACCACGAGCGCGTCGTCGGCGACGTCGGCAAGGCTGGTGTTGCCATTGACAGCATCCTCGACATGAAGATCCTCTTTGACCAGATTGACCTCGGCAAGATGTCCGTTTCCATGACCATGAACGGCGCCGTGCTGCCCATCCTGGCCTTCTACATCATCGCCGCCGAGGAACAGGGCGTGCCGCAGGACCAACTGCAGGGTACCATCCAGAACGACATCCTCAAGGAGTTCATGGTGCGCAACACCTACATCTATCCTCCCCTGCCCTCGATGAAGATCATCGCCGACATCTTTGAGTACACCTCAAAGCACATGCCCAAATTCAACAGCATCTCCATCTCTGGCTACCACATGCAGGAAGCCGGTGCCACAGCCGACATCGAGCTGGCCTATACGCTTGCCGACGGCCTGGAATACCTGCGAGCCGGCGTGAAGGCTGGCATGAGCGTCGACGACTTTGCGCCGCGCCTGAGCTTCTTCTGGGGTGTGGGGATGAACCACTTCATGGAAATCGCCAAGATGCGCGCCGCCCGTATGCTGTGGGCCAAGATAGTCAACCAGTTCAACCCCAAGAACCCCAAGAGCCTTGCCCTGCGCACCCACAGCCAGACCTCCGGCTGGTCGCTCACCGAGCAAGACCCCTTCAACAATGTAGCCCGCACCTGCATTGAGGCCATGGGCGCCGCCCTGGGCCATACCCAGTCGCTGCATACCAACGCCCTCGACGAGGCCATAGCCCTGCCCACCGACTTCAGCGCACGTATCGCCCGTAACACTCAGATATACCTCCAGGAGGAGACCAATATCTGCCGTGTCGTCGACCCGTGGGCCGGCAGCTACTATGTCGAGACCCTCACCCACGAGCTCGCCCACCGCGCCTGGGCCCATATCCAGGAAGTCGAGAAGCTCGGCGGCATGGCCAAAGCCATCGAAAGCGGAGTGCCCAAGATGCGCATCGAAGAAGCTTCGGCCCGCAAACAGAGCCGTATTGACTCCAACGTCGACACCATCGTGGGTATCAACAAGTACCGCCTCGACCACGAAGACCCCATCGAGACCTTGGAAGTCGACAACACCGCCGTGCGCAAAGCTCAGATAGAGCGCCTCGCCAAGCTGCGTGCCGAGCGCGACAGCGCTGCCGTCGAGGCCGCCCTCAACGCCCTGACCCGCTGCGCTGAGACTGGCGAGGGCAACCTCCTCGACCTCAGCATCGACGCTGCCCGCAAGCGTGCCTCGCTGGGCGAGATAAGCTACGCACTGGAGAAAGTCTTCGGTCGTTATAAAGCCAAAATCAACCTCATCAGCAACGTGTACAGCAGCCAGACCAAAAATAGCGAGAGCTTCAAGAAAGCCCGGGAACTCACTGACAAGTTCGCCAAACTGGAGGGCCGCCGCCCCCGTATCATGATAGCCAAGATGGGCCAGGACGGTCATGACCGCGGTGCCAAAGTGGTGGCCACCGGCTATGCCGACCTCGGCTTTGATGTGGACATGGGTCCGCTGTTCCAGACCCCGGCTGAGGCTGCCAAGCAGGCCGTCGAGAACGACGTGCACATCCTCGGCGCCAGCTCGCTGGCCGCAGGCCACAAGACTCTGCTGCCGCAGGTCATCGAAGAGCTCAAGAAACTGGGCCGCGAGGACATCATGGTGGTCGCCGGCGGTGTCATTCCCCCGCAGGACTACGACTTCCTGTTCAAGGCCGGCGTCGCTGCCGTCTTCGGCCCAGGTACCGTCATCAGCGTAAGCGCCATCAAGATGATGGAACTCCTGCTGGCAGGAAGAGAATAACAACGTCATGAAAAGACTGATACTCATCACAATGCTCCTCGCCACCGCCATGGTGGCGAGGGCTTCTGATTTCAGCGAGGCCGCTCCAACGGGCCAAACGCTCTATTATACCATCACTTCGGGCACCACTGTCAAATTGGTCTCAGGCACGCCCAAACCCACCGGACGCCTCACCATCCCGGCCACGGCGGGTGGCTACAACGTCACCGAGATAAGCTCGCAGGCCTTCAGCAACTGCACCGGTCTCACCTCGGTGAGCGTTCCAGGCAGCGTGACGACCATAGGCATGCGCGCCTTCGCCGGCTGCAGCGCCCTGACGTCAGTCTTCATAGCCGAAGGTGTGCGGAGCATAGCCATGATGGCCTTCTCAAGCTGTACCAGCCTTGACACCATCAGCCTTCCCACCACGATTACCAACATCGCGGCCGGATGCTTCGGCATGACGGCCTACATCAACAACAACGACAACTGGAGTGACTCTGTGCTATATGTCGGCCGCTACCTCGTCTCCGCCCGCAGCGCCCGCACAGGCACCCTCGTCGTGGCCGACAGCACGCTTGGCATAGCCAACGACGCCCTCGACTACTGCCACATCAGCAAGTGCATCCTGCCTGAAGGACTGCGCTTCATCGGCGACGTGGCCTTCAAGGACTGCTCGCTGCTTGACACAGTGCGTATGCTCGGCACCACGCCACCCACACTCAACAGCGGTTCGTTCCAGGGCTGCACCGCACTCGCGGCTGTGGTCGTGCCATGCAGCAGCGCCGCGGCCTACAATGCCGCACAATACTGGAGCCAACTCAACATCGTAGAAGACACCTGCCCCACGCCGCATGTCTCCATTGCCACGGCGCAGGAGAACAGCATCAGAGCCGCTATCAGCGGTAACACACTCACTGTCAGCGGTGCCGATGGGCAGCCACTCTTCGTCAGCGACATCACTGGCCGCCGCATATTCAGCGCCGCCTCTGCAAGCGAAAACACAACCGTAGCCTTGCCCGCGACAGGCATCTACATCGTCAGCGTCGGAAGCTCCGCACCGCTGAAAGTCTGTTACTTGAAATAAACCGTATCGGCGTGCCGCGCCGAGTCTTTGCCCACTTGGTTGTGCAAAGACTGTATGATCTTTGTGCTCTGCGGCACCTTGTCCTGTTCCTTCTCCCTCACTTTGGGATTGGTCTGATACACGATCATCGACACCACCATATAGATGCCGAAGGCCACCAGCACTACACCCGTGGTCTTGTTGAAGCCTATCATCACCCTCGGGGTGAACAACTGCTGCAGCAGCGAGGCCAGACGGCACTTCAGCAGGTCGCAGCCCAGCGTGGCTACTAGCAGGCCACCAAAGAACCAGTAACGGTCGAGGCCATGGAGCCCCATCTCGCCCGAAAGCAGCGTGATGACCGAAATCCAGTAGACCCAGATGAATGGGTTGAGGAAATTGAGGAGGAAACCATGCAGCAGGATATGGCGGCGGCCAACCTTGCCGTCGCTTATCAGGCGCAGACGCCCGTTCTTGTCGCGCCGCACATGACCTTTCTTTCGGAACGTGTAGACACCCATCGCCGCGATACCCGCACCACCTATCAGCGCCACGTAGACATTGTGCATCACTGCCGTCATGTCGACGTTTCTGAGCACCGTGAGCATGAGGAATACCACGACAACATCGCTCAAACTGATGCCCACAGCGAAGGCCATAGCACGGCGGAAACCATGCTCTATACTGTTCTGTATCAGGCCGAAAAACGCCGGCCCGAAACTGAAGAACAGCGACAGCACAATGCCACAGAGTATGCCTATTAACAGTTCCATTTCGCTAAAAATGCGGATGCAAAAGTAATAAAAAAAAAGAATATAGCAAAAGTTTTTTTATCAATCCAGTCGCCCTCTGTTTTCCACTCCGAGTCCCCTCGGAGTCCCTTCGGCCCCCCTTCGGCCTTTCGACGGCCTTTCGACGGCCTTCCACTGAAGAAATGCCGAAGGGGCTCCGTACCAAAATCGTACAAAAAAGTGGCTTGTTTAATTTTTTTTTGCCAGTTTAAAAAATGTTCGTATCTTTGCAAACTCAATAGGAGTGTGAAAATGAGCAGGAACGATGACACCATAGTGCGCTTCAGCGGCTTGAAATCAGGGCGTTACAACTACCATTTCGAGCTTAGAAAGGAGTTCTTCGACCGTTTTGAAAACGAGGAAATCCGCGACGGAAAGGTGGAAATCGACGCTGTTTTGGAGAAGACGGAACGTGTGATGGTGATGAAATTCACACTTCGAGGAGAGGTGACGACGCTGTGCGACCGATGCCTGGGCGAGATGATGGTGCCGATAGAGGGTGAGGAAAGCCTCAACATACGGCTGAGCGACGACGAGGAGAGCGACGACGAGAACGTGGCCATCCTGCCCGAAGGGGCCTTCGAGATTGACCTGGCACAGTGGCTGTATGAATATGTGGCGGTGAGGATACCGATGCAGCACATACATGCCGAGGGCGAATGCGATGAGGCGACAGTGAGTTATATAAAGAGTGAAGAGGAGCTGCAGCACGAGAAGGAAGCAATCCGCGAGGTCGACCCGAGATGGGCGGCGCTGAAGGAGCTGAAGGAGCTGAAGGACGAAAAATGAAAGGTGAAAGAATGACAGTAGAGGGTGATACAGGAAAAGAAATAATAAACAAAAAACAATAATAATATGCCACATCCAAAACACAGATTCTCGCAGACCAGAACGGCCAAGAGAAGAACGCACGATGCGTTGGAGACAGCCCAGTTGACCACTTGCAGCAACTGCGGCGCCCAGGTCATGTATCACCACGTTTGCCCCGAGTGCGGCTACTATCGTGGAAAACTCGCCATCGAAAAGAACGCCGAGGAGTAAGCTACAACCTGAGCAACAAGAAAAAGAGGGCTTCGCGAAGACGCGAGGTCCTCTTTTTTTAGGGCCTTGCAAAAAAATATTTGGCCACATGACGCTTTTTGTGTATTTTTGCATTTTATTTGTACGCGTACCAATAGATGGAAAAAGTATATATAGAGACGTATGGATGCCAGATGAACTTCGCCGACAGCGAGGTGGTGGGCTCCATCCTGCAGGGCGCCGGCCACGAAGTGGCGGAGAGCTTGGAGGATGCTGACTTTGTGCTGATAAACACCTGCGCCATACGCGACAACGCCGAGCAGCGGGTGCGTCACCGCGTGCGCGAACTGCGTGCCGCGCAGGGGCACAACAAGAGCCTGCGCATAGGTATACTGGGCTGTATGGCCGAGCGGCTGCAGAGCCGCCTGATGGCCGAGGAGGACAACGTGTCGTTCGTGTGCGGACCCGACGCTTACCGACGTCTGCCCCAGCTACTTGCCCAGGTGCGCGAAGGGCAGCGCGGCACCGAGGTGGAGCTCAGCACCACAGAGACCTACGCCGACATCGAGCCGGTGAGGCTGGCCAGCAACGGCATCTCAGCCTATATCAGCATCATGCGCGGATGCCAGAATTATTGCTCCTACTGCGTGGTGCCCTATACCCGCGGCCGCGAGCGCAGCCGCGACCCACAGACGATATTGACCGAGGCCAAGGGACTCTGTGAGAAGGGCTACCGCGAAGTGACGCTTCTGGGACAGAACGTAAACAGCTACCGTTACGAAGCCGTCGGGTTCCCCGAACTGATGGACATGGTGGCCGCAATATCGCCGCTACTGAGGGTGCGCTTCGCCACATCGCACCCCAAAGACCTCAGCGACGAGCTGCTGGAGGTGATGGCTTCGCACGAGAACATCTGCCGCTGCATACACCTGCCGGTGCAGAGCGGCAGCAACCGTATGCTCAAAGCCATGAACCGCAAGTACACCGTGGAGTGGTACCTCGACCGCGTGGAGTCAATACGGCACCACATGCCCGACTGCTCGATAACCACCGACGTGATAGCAGGTTTCTGCGGCGAGACCCCTGAAGACCATGCCGCAACGCTGGAACTCTTCCGCCGTGTGCGCTACGACTATGCATACATGTTCAAATACTCGCAGCGTGAAGGCACCTATGCCGCCAAGCACATGCCCGACGACATAGCCGACGATGAGAAGACGCGCCGCCTGAACGAGATAATAGCCCTGCAGGGACAGATAGCCCTGGAGAACAACCGCAAGGAGGTGGGCCGCGAGTACGAGGTGCTGGTTGAGGGAGAGAGCCACCGCTCGAAAGAGCAGCTCTTCGGGCGCAACAGTCAGAACAAGGTGCTTGTGTTCGACCGCAAGGACGCCGTACCGGGCACCTACCGCAAGGTAAGGGTAACCGACTGCACCGCAGCAACGCTGATAGGAGAATTAGTAAACGAGAATCAGTAACTATGAGCAAGGAAAACATATTCAAGAGATGGCCGTGGCTGGCACATGTTCTGGCCATGATAGGCGTGTCGCTGGTGATACTGGTGATAGTGTTCAGCATCATCAAGCTGTATGCCCGCCAGGGACAAGAATACGAGCTGCCCGACGTGGTGGGGATGAATATCGCCGAACTGCAGGCCGACAACCCCATAGAGCTCGACGTGGTAGTGATGGACTCTATATTTCGCCCCGGGCAGGAAGGCGGCCGCATACTAACGCAGGACCCGAAAGCAGGCACCATGGTGAAGAAAGGCCGCAAGCTGTACATCACCATGACGGCCTACTCGCCCGAGGACGCCGTACTGCCCGAGCTGGCAGGCCTGACGGTGCGCCAGGCGGTGAGCGAACTGGCCAATGCAGGCCTTGAGACAGGAGAGCTTAAGTTTGTGGAAGACCGCTACAAGAACAGCGTTATAGACCAGAGCTGCAAGGGCAAGACCGTCTATGCCGGACAGCAGATACCGCGCGGCTCGGTGATAGATCTCACCGTGGGCCTCGGCGACAGCACCGGACGCAGCGTGGTGCCCTTCGTGATAGGCAAGAGCAGCGACAAGGCAAGGCGCGACATCCTTTCGGCATCGCTCAACGTTGGCAAAGAGCACTACAAGGGAGTGAAGCACAAAGAGACCGCCGTGGTGTACAGGCAGGAGCCTGACTATAACGGCGTCAACAAGTACGACTACGGCACGGAGGTGGAGCTGTGGTACGTCGACGAAGACAAGACCGACGTACAAAAGATGATACAAGACTTCAAGATAGACTCAAGCAAGATAGTAGACCCCAACAACATAGACGACGGACGGCCCTCGCCCGACGAGGTGGAGGAGCGTGGCGGTTGGTTATGGTAGCATGCGTTCTGTGAGCAGTTTTAGGCATATAGTTATGGTCGGGCTGATGGTCCTGTGCACCACAGCGGCGATGGCGCAGGAGATGCTTGTGCCTGCCGGACGGTGGCAACAGCGCCCTGCAGCAGCCAAGAGCGCCACGAGTGTCAACCTGCCTTTCTTCGACGACTTCTCCGACTACCGCGGCACTCCCGACGGCGACCTCTGGGCCATCGGCGGAGCATACGTAGGTGTCGACTACGGCCTTCTGCCACCTACTGTCGGTGTCATGACCCTCGACGCCCTCGACGCCAACGGATTTCTGTACCCGCAGGCATCGACGAGCCCCTTCCCTGCCGACACGGCGATGTCGCTGCCCATACGCCTCGACGGGCTGGACGACATAGACTCCGTGGTGATGAGTTTCTACTACTTGCCCGGCGGTAGCGGCGCCCACCCCTGGGAGACCGTGGGCGACACTCCCGACGCACAAGACTCCTTGTTCCTTGACTTCTACAGCTCAGCTGACAGTACATGGCACACCGTATGGAGCCGTGGAGGCACAAGCGCGGCACGCCTCAGACAGGAGACCGGACACGACTGGCAGTACGTCGCCATACCCATTACCGACAGCAGTTACCTCGACTCTCTATTCCGCTTCCGCTTCCGCAACCACTGCTCCCTCGAATACAACGGCAAAGCCGGCATGATGGGCAACGTGGACCAATGGAATATCGACTACGTGATGATTGACAGTAGGCGCACCGTGGACAGCATAGGCGTCTTCCGCGACATTACCTTCGTCAAGCCGGCACCGACAATGCTCAGATACTACCGCGCCATGCCGGCACGCCAATACCGCAACAGCGACATGGCACAACGGCTGCAGATGACCATAGCCAACCTCTACTCTTCGCCCATAGCATCCTACTACAGTTACAACATACTGGACAGCAACGGGACAGTACTCTACACCTATGACGGAGGCTATCAGAACGCTCCCGCACAAGGCTACCAGATAGAGGCCATGCATGCCGCGCCGCCAGTGGGCTACGCCTTCGAGGTTAGCGACAACAAGAGAGCCTACACCATAGTGCACAACGCCCGCGAGGGCGCCACCGGCGACGAACACCCCTGCAACGACACCGTGCGCTACCAGCAGGTGTTCAGCGACTACTACGCCTATGACGACGGCACGGCGGAGAACGGCTACGGCCTCACCTCGACGGCCGACACCGTGTCGCTTGCCTACCGCTTCGACCTCAACGTCAGCGACACCCTAAGCGCCATAGACCTGGCCTTCAACCGCACCTTCGAGGGCGCCAACGAGAGTATACTCTTCTACCTTACCGTGTGGCAGGCCGAGAACGGCAAACCCGGCACCATCATCTACCGCGACAGCGACACACGCCTCCCGCTGCTGCCCGACAGCGCAGCCCTCGACGACGAGGGAGGGGCCTTCCACCGCTATGTGCTCGACCACAGCGTGGTGGTCAGCGGCAGCATCTTCGTGGGCATCAAGCAGGTAGGCAACGAGTTTATCAACATAGGCTTCGACCGCAGCTTCAACAGCGCCGACCGCATCTACCACCGCACCGCCATGGAATGGGAGCAGAGCATCCTCAGCGGCTCGCTGATGTTGCGCCCCTGCTTCGGTCAGGCGGCCACAATAGGCATCGAGACCCTGGAGCCCCCCACTTCGCAGATGACGCTCTACCCCAACCCGGCCGACCGGCAGGTGACTCTCGGTGGCATCGACGCCGCAAGTCTCGTGACACTATACGACATGCAGGGCCGACGTATGCTGGACACCAAGGGCAACACCGTCGCCACCGACGACCTGCCCGACGGCATGTATATCGTGAAGATAGTCACACGTGCCGGCGCGCTGCACACCAAGAAGCTCATCATCAGACATTGACGTCATGGACGAGGAACCCTTTGAGATAGAACAACAGGAGCAGGAGCTCTACGAGCACCACCGCTTCGCCGTCGACCGCGGGCAGGAGGCTCTGCGTCTCGACATATACCTGCAGATGCGCCTCAGCGGCGTCTCGCGCACCAAGATACAGGCCGCCGCAAAAGCCGGCTGCATACAGGTGAACGACAAAGCCGCCAAGCCGAGCTACAAGGTTAAGCCACAGGACGTCATCAGCGTGCTGCTGCCTGAGCCGCCACACGAGTTCGAGCTGACACCCGAGAAGATAGACTTCCCCATCGTCTATGAAGACGACGAAGTGCTTGTCATCGACAAGCCCGCTGGCTTGGTGGTGCACCCCGGTGTGGGAAACTGGACAGGCACGCTGGTCAACGGCTTGCTCTACTATCTCGGAGACAAAGCATCCCCCTACCTCGTGCACCGCATCGACAAGGACACCTCGGGCCTGCTGCTCGTAGCCAAGACCGAGGAGGCGCAGGTGGTCCTCGCCAAGCAGTTCTTCGACCACACCATAGAGCGTAAGTACAACGCCTTGGTGTGGGGCGACTTCGACGAAGACGACGGCACCATCGTAGGCAACCTGGCACGCTCGCCTAAAGACCGCCGCATCATGGCCGTCTGCGACGAGGAGCATGGCAAACACGCCGTCACCCATTGGCATGTGCTGGAGCGCTTCGGCTACGTCACCCTCGTCGAGTGCGTCCTCGAGACCGGCCGCACCCACCAGATACGCGCCCACATGAAGCACATAGGGCATCCGCTGTTCAGCGACGCCTCCTACGGCGGCGACACCATCCTCAAAGGCACCACCTTCAGCCGCTACAAGCAGTTCGTGGAGAACTGCTTCGAGGCCTGTCCGCGCCAGGCCCTGCACGCCCGCATCCTCGGCTTCGAACACCCGCGCACCGGCAAACACATGCACTTCGAAAGCCCCCTGCCCGACGACATGCAGGCACTCCTCGAGCGCTGGCGCAAATACAGCACTAACAAAGACTTGTTGGCATGAAGAAACACCTCATGATGGCAATCATGCTGATTGCCGCGCTGTGCCGCATTGCTGTGGCACAGACCTTCCCTTGGCAGGATACCCAGAAACCCCTCGACCAGCGTGTGGAGTGGCTCATACAGAACCTCACCCTCGACGAGAAACTGAGCCTCATGGTGCACCAGAATCCCGCCATCCCTCGCGTGGGGCTGAAGCCCTACAGCTGGTGGAACGAAGCTTTGCATGGCGTGGGCCGCGCCGGCTACGCCACCGTCTACCCCATGCCCATAGCCCTCGCGGCCACATTCAATCCCACCCTGATTCACAACGTCTTTAGCGACATAGCAAAAGAGGCGCACATGAAATATCGTGCTGCGCAGGATACCGGCGGCACCGGCGACTACACCGGCCTCACCTTCTTCACCCCCAATATCAACATCTTCCGCGACCCACGCTGGGGGCGCGGCATGGAGACCTACGGCGAGGACCCCTACCTCACCGCAATGATGGGTATGGCCTGCGTGGAAGGGCTGCAAGGCGGACATACTGCCGCCTGCCTCAAGCACTTCGCCGTGCATAGCGGTCCCGAAGGCGTGCGCCATGAGTTCGACAGTCGCGTCAGCGAGCGCGACCTGCGCACCACCTACCTCCCGGCCTTCGAATACATCATCAAGCATAGCGGCGTGGCGCAGGTGATGTGTGGCTACAACCGCCTCAACGGCGAGCCCTGCTGCACAAACCGGCGCCTCTTCGACATACTGCGCAACGAGTGGCTGTACGACGGCATCCTCGTCACCGACTGCTGGGCGCTTAACGACGCCTACGAGCGCGACACCGTCATTCCGCGCCACCGCACCCACGCCACCGCCGCCCTTGCCTACGGCGACGCCTTCGGCCGCGAGGTGGACCTCGAATGCGGCAGCGGCCTGCCGGCACTCCGCGAAGCCGTGCAGCAGGGATTGGTGCCCGAGAGCAAGGTCGACGAGCATGTACGGCGTCTGCTGAAGGTACGTCTGGCGGTAACTGGCTATAATCCAAAGACAGCCAATGCGGTCAACACCGATGCGGCAAGCATAGCCGCCGAAAGCATGGTGCTGTTAAAGAACGACGGCGTGCTGCCGCTCAAGGAGGGCGAAAACCTACGCCTCGAAGGCCCCAACGCTTGGGACAGCCTCATGCCGCTGGGCAACTACAACGGCACTCCGCGCCACACCGTCACCATCGGCGAAGCCCTCAGCCGCTACCAGGCACTCAGCGCCGGCGACGGCAAGACACTCGTCTATGTCGGCGGCCTCAACCCACAACTCGAGGGCGAGGAGTTGCCTGTGGAGAAGGAGGGGTTCTACAAAGGCGACCGTACGCTGATTGAGCTGCCGAGAGAGCAGGTTGCTGAAATCAAAGCCTTCAGGCAGCAGGACTACCGCATCGTGCTGGTGCTCTGCACGGGCAGCGCCATCGCCCTTGAGAACGTCATCGACGACTGCGACGCCGTACTCGTCGCCTGGTACGGCGGGCAAGATATGGGCACCGCCGTCCGCCGGCTGCTCTTCGGCGAAGAGGACACCTTCGGACACCTGCCCGTCACCTTCTACCGCAGCACCGACCAGCTGCCCGACTTCAGCGACTACAGCATGCAGGGCCGCACCTACCGCTACCCCGCCTCCGAGCCACTCTTCCCCTTCGGCTACGGCCTTAGCTACAGCTTCTACCAGCTCTACGAAACCACCGTCAGCGAAGCCGATTTCACCGTCAGCGGCATCATAAGCCAATGCAACACCGACGTCCCCGGCGCCGCGAGCCACAGCGCCGCCATCCAAGTCTACCTGAAGAACGACTCCGACCCCGACGCCCCAGTCAAACAGCTCGTAGGACTCTGCCCAACAGTCTTCCTCAAAGGCGAACCCACCCGCAAACCATTCAGCATCAGGCTCGACCCCTTCTGGTTCCGCCAATACAACCCCGAAACCGGCATGATGGAAGAGCCCAAGGACGGCACCCGCTTCACCCTCCAGGTGGGCTTCAGCAGCGACGACCGCGACCTCTTCGACTACCCCTTCATCTATCACAACCGCAAGTAGCGCACCTCCGCCCGAACCATCGGTTTTTACATCCCCGCACCACCATTTTCCGACGCCCGGAAGAGGCATTTTTTCATATCTGAACATCAGCCTTTTACCGCATCATCTCTTATATTGGTCTTTAGTTAGTCTTTAGTATGTCTTTAATTAGGCTTACAAATGTAAGTGATAGTAAGGTGATATATATGTTATATATAGTGAAAATCAAGCTGTTCAAGCGCTGGAACACCCCTATGACAGCAAAGCCTGGACGGCAGCAACGGGGATAGCGTGCCGCCAACGGGCAGCGCTATGCCGCCAGGCGGCAGCAGAAAAAAGAAGGATAGTTCTATCGGGGACGCACGGCGCGCATGGGTTGCCCCCTGTAGCGGTCGTAAGCGTCCAAGCCACAAGACAATACACCGTGCTCCTCGCCGAAGTAGAGGCTCCACGCGCCGTCGGGGTCGTCGGCGAGCGAGGAGGACCAGTAGAAGCCCAGCGCGCCTGTGTATGAAGTATCTGCACCCGTAACGCATCCTGCGGCGGGCAGGAAGATACTGTTGCCGTTGGCGCCCATGAAGCGGCAGCCGCTGACGCCGTCGATGGTCGTCCACACGGCGGCGGTGTGCTCGATGAGTTCCAGCCAGTCGTCGAAGGAGGGGGTGCGGGCACCGTTGCCGAGCCGGAGGGCGGCGGCATCGTCGGCGGCGACGAGGGCCGTCAGGTTGTCGACCGGGCCGAAGGACGGCAGGGTGTTGTAGCGGGTCAACGTGTCGAGGTGTCCATCGGCGCTTGCGGTGCAGTAACGGTAGGAGTTCCAGCCATATACGTTCTTGGGAGAGGTCTCGCCCCAGGCGATGTAGTCGCCACACTCGCTGCCGGCAGCGGCGCCCACGTTGCATTCGGCCCACAGCAGGCCGCTGGGCAGGCCGAGCTCGACCCAGCCGTCGGGGATGGCCCGATAGCCGTTGTCGGCGCTGCTGCTACGATGGTCGGCGACTTCGTCGTCGCAGGCGGCAAAGGCCAAGGCCAGCACGGCGGCGAGGGCGGCGAGGGATGCTCTGAGGTGATGCTTCATATCGGTGTCCGATTTCGGGTGCAAAGATACGAAATAATATCCATACGGCGGCGGGAGCGGCGCTTTTTTTGCACCTCCGACGGGCGGGGAGTCACAATAATTCGCGGCATACGGCGTTTATATTCAGAAACAATAAAAACACGAGGAACGACATGAAAAGGACGCTACTGACGATAGTTCTTTTAGCCATTTTCGGCGTCAGCCAGGCACAGCACGACAGCATCGCGGAGAGCGACCCGCTGATTGTGCAACGCATCGGCGAGTGGCAGGACCTGAAGTTCGGCTTCATGATGCATTGGGGCATCTACGCGCAATGGGGCATTGTGGAGAGCTGGAACATCTGTAACGAGCCGTGGATCAACCGTAACGGGGCCAACTACGAGGACTACAAGCGTGCCTACTGGGCGCTGAACAAGACCTTCAACCCGCAGCACTTCGCGCCCGAACGGTGGGCGGCGGCGGCAAAAGGGGCCGGCATGAAGTATGTCGTCTTCACCACCAAGCACCACGACGGCTTCTGCATGTTCGACAGCAAGCTGACCGACTACAACAGTACCGGCAGCGAGTGTCCGGCGAAGACCGACTTCACGCGCGGCGTGGTGGAGGCCTTCCGGGCGCAGGGCTTCTGGACGGGTCTCTACTTCAGCAAGCCCGACTGGCACAACGACGACTACTGGGCGCACGAGTGGGCTACCCCCGACCGCAACGTCAACTACTCCATCGCCGACCATCCCGACCGCTGGCAGCGCTACTGCGACTTCACATACAACCAGATACGCGAGCTCACGCACAACTACGGCAAGATAGACATACTGTGGCTCGACGGCGGATGGGTGCGGCCGGCGTGGAGCGTCAACGACGAGACGCGCCCTTGGCTCGGATGCAGCGGCCAGGTGCAGGAACTCGACATGCACCGCCTCGCGGGCATAGCACGTGAGCGCAACCCGCAGACAATCATCGTCGACCGCAGCGTCGGCGGCCGCTACGAGAACTACCGCACACCCGAGAAGCAGGTGCCCGACACGCTGCTCCCCTACCCTTGGGAGACCTGCATGACGATGGGCGACAGCTGGAGCTATGTGCCCAGCGACAACTACAAGAGCGCCAAGGAGCTGATACACATGCTGTGTGACGTTGTGGCCAAAGGCGGCAACCTGCTGCTCAACGTGGGGCCCGATGCCGACGGCAACCTGCCGCCCGAGGCGTTGCAGCGCATGGAAGCGATAGGACGCTGGCTGCAGAAGAACGGCCACGCCATTTACGGCACACGGCCGCTATACCCCTACTGCGAGGGCCGCATACGCTACACGCAGAGCAAGGACGGCAAGCACCAGTATGCCATAACCCTCACCGACGAGGCGCCCTACGCCATAGTAAAAGAACTTAAAGGAAAGGCACGCAAATGACAAAGGAAGAACGTTACAAAAGCCTGCTGCCGCAGGTGAAAGCCCTCTGCGAGGGCGAAGAGGACATGATTGCCAAGATGGCCAACGTGGCGGCGCTGCTGCACACGGAGTTTGGCTTCTGGTGGACAGGCTTCTACCGCGTCGTGAACAACGAGCTGCTGCTGGGGCCGTTCCAGGGACCGATAGCATGTGTACACATAGCCTACGGGCGAGGTGTTTGCGGCACCGCATGGAAGGAACGCCGCACCGTCGTGGTGCCCGACGTGGAGGAATTTCCCGGCCACATAGCATGCTCGTCGGAGAGCCGCAGCGAGATAGTGGTGCCGGTAACGAAGGGCGGCGACATCATCGGCGTACTCGACATCGACAGCCGCGAACTCAACACCTTCGACGACACCGACGCCCGCTGGCTCGAACAGGCTGTAACGCTGCTCTGACCCACTATGCACAAGGAACCGAACCGACTGAAAGACAGAAAAAAGAAAAGCCCCTCAAGAGGGGCTTCCGAGTGGTCTGTGGGAGATTCGAACTCTCGACCTCTTCCGTGTGAAGGAAGCGCTCTGAACCAACTGAGCTAACAGACCGATAAGGGTGCTTTTTCTCTCAAAAGCGGTTGCAAAAGTACACTATTTTTTTCACATGGCAAAATAAATCTTTCAATGGGCAATAAAAAAAGGCTGTTCTATAAATCACAAACCGTCGGTATTATCTGGGTATCAGTATCATTGATTATCATCGTAGCTATCGGCATTTTTTCGTCGCACCGAAAAGATACCGCCGGACAAAACGATACCGTCGGCACCGAAAACATCAAAATATTGACATCGAAGGAAGACTCGGCATACCACCAGCGATACAAGACCCGCAGCCACAGAGACATAGCCGCACATAGAAACCGGCACGACCTCAGAACGGACAGCACGATGTATGGCAACCAAACGCCTGCAGTAAGACGGCAACCCCTTGTCGTTGAGCTCAATAATGCTGACACAACGACATTGCAGCTGTTGCACGGCATCGGTCCTGCATACGCACGCCGCATAGTACGCTATCGCGAGAGGCTCGGTGGTTTCATCGACGTCGGACAGCTGCTGGAGGTTTATGGCTTCACACCTGAGCTGCTGGCACATATAGCTCCCTCGCTGACACTTGACACTTCATCGATACGTCGCATCGACATCAACAGCATAGGTCTGAAACAACTGATACAGCACCCGTACATAGAATACTACCAGGCCCGCGACATCGTAAACCTCAGGAACAGAGGTGTGCGCTTCAGTTCTGCCGACGACCTGCGCGCTGTGCCCTCGATGGCCGACAGCACGCTGGCCAGGCTTTTGCCCTACCTAAGCTTCGACAGCTGCCGATAGCGCAACAAACATGCGCTGCTGCACAATATTACGACGGCAATCGCGTTATTGAGACAAAAACGCCAAGACTATGTTGACCTCCCAATACTCATGGGCCGCAGTCCTGACCCGCCACAACGCCGAGATGCTGGTGGCCAAGCGCTTTGAAGAGGCCGAGCCTCCCATAGAGTACTACCTGCCCATGCTGGCCGTCCGCGACAAGCGCATCAAGAGCAAGGAATTGCCCGAGAAGCCGATGTTCCCCTGCTATATCTTTGTGCGCATAAACAACAAGCAGATATACCAGACACGCACCACGAAGGGAGTCAAATACATTGTCAGCAGCCAGCACAGCATTATCCAGGTACCCGACAAGGAGATAGAAGCCATACGTCGCTTCGAGGCCACCCAGAGGGCATTCCATGTGCATGAGACGGCCCAGCTGGTCAAGGGTGCACAGGCAACAATAATGAGTGGCGAATTTGCCGGAATGCAAGGACGGCTCGTCAAAGAATGCAAGGACGGCAATTTCTGTGTGGAGATCAGCGTACTCAACATGTCATTTGTGGTTCATATAAAACGAAGCGAGCTCCGCGCGCCCGTAAAAGAGGAGCTAACCGACAATGAACCAGGTGAATTTGAAAATCACCAATTATAGTTATTGTGGGGTCTTGCGGAAGGTTGTACCTTTGCACTCAGAAAATGGAGAGACAGGCAACCTTTAGAAAGCCCATTTTTGTTTTAGGATTAATGACTTAGAGGACGCTCAACGAGCGTCCTCTTTGTTTTTCTGCGCCGTATAGAGGCGGCATAGCAGAGGCAATGTGCGGGTATGGAAAGGATCGATGCCCTTACCACTATTTCACATCCACCTTGATGCACAGCTCGTCGAGCTGTTCCTGACTGATGGGCGAGGGCGACTGGCTCATCACGTCGCGGCCCGAGTTATTCTTCGGGAAGGCTATGAAGTCGCGTATCGAGTCGGCGCCGGCGAAGATGGAGCAGAGGCGGTCGAAGCCGAAGGCCAGACCTGCGTGCGGTGGAGCGCCGTAGGTGAATGCATCCATCAGAAAACCGAACTGAGCGGCAGCGCTCTCGTCGGTGAAGCCGAGGGTGTGGAACATCTTGTTCTGCAGCACACGGTCGTGGATACGGATGCTGCCGCCACCCACCTCGGTGCCGTTCATCACTATGTCGTATGCATTGGCGCGTATGTCGCCCCAGCGGCTGGGGTCGTCGAGCAGCGCCTCGTCCTCTGGCTTGGGAGCCGTGAAGGGGTGATGCATAGCGTAGTAGCGCTGCGTCTCGTCGTCCCACTCCAGCAGCGGGAAGTCGATAACCCAGAGGGGTGCGAACTTCTGCGGGTCGCGCAGGCCGAGCTGCTGACCCATCTCCAGACGCAAGGCGCAGAGCTGCGTGCGAGTCTTCATGGCGGGGCCGCAGAGCAGCAGCATCAGGTCGCCGGGTTTGGCACCCATCTTGTCGGCGACAGCCTTCAGGGCCTCGGCGTCGTAGAACTTGTCGACCGAGCTCTTGAACGAGCCGTCGGCGTTATACTTGATGTACACCATACCGCCGGCGCCCACCTGCGGACGCTTGACGAAGTCGGTCAGCGCGTCGAGCTGCTTGCGGGTATATTCAGCGCAGCCTTCGGCAACGATGCCCACCACCAGCTCGGCGCCGTCGAAGAGGCTGAAGCCGTGACCCTTGACCACATCGGTCACCTCCTTGAACTCCATGCCGAAGCGGATGTCGGGCTTGTCGGAGCCGTAGAGGCGCATGGCGTCGTGCCAAGTCATGCGGGGGAAGCGGTCGAACTCAATGCCCTTCATCTCCTTGAAGAGGTGCTTGGCGAGGCCCTCGAACATGTCGAGCACGTCCTCCTGCTCCACGAAGCTCATCTCGCAGTCGATCTGCGTGAACTCCGGCTGGCGGTCGGCGCGCAGGTCCTCGTCGCGGAAGCAGCGCACAATCTGGAAGTAGCGGTCCATGCCGGCCACCATGAGCAGCTGCTTGTACTGCTGTGGCGATTGCGGCAGGGCGTAGAACTCGCCGGGATTCATGCGGCTGGGCACCACGAAGTCGCGTGCGCCCTCGGGGGTGGACTTGATGAGCATAGGGGTCTCAATCTCCAGGAAGTCGCGGTCGGAGAGGTAGTTGCGCACCAGCATAGCCATGCGGTGGCGCATCTCGAGGTTGCGGCGCACGGGGTTGCGGCGGATGTCGAGGTAGCGGTACTTCATGCGGAGGTCGTCGCCGCCGTCGCTTTGGTCCTCGATGGTGAAGGGCGGCACTTTGGCCTCGTTGAGGATGTTGAGGGCAGCAACCTCAATCTCAATCTCTCCGGTAGGTATTTTGGTGTTCTTCGAGCTGCGCTCGATAACCTTGCCGGTAACCTGTATCACGTATTCGCGCCCCAGCTTGCGAGCCTGCTCGCAGAGGGGGGCGTTGGTCTCCATGTTGAAAGCCAGCTGCGTGATGCCGTAGCGGTCGCGCAGGTCGATGAAAGTCATGCCGCCGAGGTCGCGCGAGCGCTGCACCCATCCGGCGAGGGTGACTGTCTGTCCCACATTGGCGAGGCGGAGCTCGCCGCAAGTATTAGTCCTATACATAATTACGTCTGTTTTCGTTCACAATAACAAGATGCAAATTTACGAAAAATATCCTAACCGCGACAAATAACTTTCGCTTTTTTGCCTCGTCGCATGGGGATAGAGCCGTCCTTCCCCCAATCGTTCAACCATACTTCGACCGTAGTTCGACCATCGTTCGACCATATAGAATGGTTAAACGATGGTTGAAGTATGGTCGAACGATGGTCGAAATGACGATGGAAGTGCGATGGAATGGCGGCGTTAGGACGGGGGTTCGGCGGCGGATTGGCGGGTGTCGGTATTAACAAAAGCAAGGAATTTATCAACAATGCGCGTAAATATAATATTATTTTGTATTTTTGCAGCCTAAACAAAGAAGGACATGTACAGCCATTTAGAAGTAGAAGAGGGCGTATATATACCATGTGACCCAGCGAGTTATCCGCAGGACAACGCGCAGAGACACCTT
The DNA here is from genome assembly GCA_900318275.1 of uncultured Bacteroidales bacterium. Lineage (GTDB taxonomy): Bacteria > Bacteroidota > Bacteroidia > Bacteroidales > P3 > Colimorpha. The sequence continues at coordinate 62,589 of ONJY01000009.1, forward strand.
GTGGAGGTGAAGCCTCCGAAGGAGGGTGCACGCCAATTCACCTTCGACGACAGCTACCCCTACATAGACCGTTCGTTCAGCTACCGGTTCCAGCACGAGATTGCGGGGCCTCTGTTCCTGTGGTTCGTGATATACCCGATAAACATGCTCAAGTACGGCCTGCGCATCGAGGGCCGGAGCAACCTGCGTCGATGGCGCAAGGAGCTGAAGGGCGGCGCTGTGGCGGTGTGCAACCACGTTTACCAGTTCGACGCCGTAGCCGTGAAGCAGGCCCTGAGCTGGTGGCGGCACATCTGGATACCGATGTACGCCAAGCATTTCAACGGCGGCCAGTACTGGTTTGTGCGCTATGTGGGCGGCATTCCGGTGCCCGAGGCGCGCAGCGGCATGCGCAAGTTCGACGAGGCTTTCGACTACTACCACAGTCGCGGCGAGCACATACTGGTGTTCCCCGAGGAGGTGCGGTGGGATTGGTACGAGCCGATACGTCCCTTCCGCAAGGGAGCCTTCACTATGGCCTACAAATACGGCTGCCCGGTGGTGCCGCTGGCCATCAGCTACCGCAAGCGCAAAGGGCTGTACCGCCTCTTCGGGCCCAAGGATATGCCTGTGATGACCATACGCGTCGGCGAGCCCTTGATACCCGACACCACGAAGCCGCGCAAGGAGGAGACCGAACGGCTGCGCCGCGAGGCGCATGCGGCGATGGTGCGCCTGGCCGGCATCAGGCACAACCCCTGGGAGGCTGTGCCCGACGACGAGGTGAGGGGTGAACGCTAAAGAAAGAAACTGAAATAACAACTATACGACAATGAAGACAAGCAACATGATTGTGCCCAACCTGCTCCTCGGAATGGCAGGCGGCATACAGTATCGCGCCCTGCAGCGCGCCACCAAGAACCCCCGCAAGGCCAGCGAGAAGACCCTGCGCGAGATATTGACCTACGCCAAGGACACCGTCTACGGCAAGGAGCACAAGTTCGACTACATCCTCGAGGCTGCCGACGACACGGAGCTGTACAAGCGCTACCGCGAGCAGGTGAAGCCCAACGAGTATGAGGACTTTCGCCCCTACGTGGAACGCCACAAGAACGGCGAGGCCGACGTCCTGTTCCCGGGCAAGCCGGTGCTCTACGCCACCACCAGCGGCTCGACGGCAGAGCCCAAGTGGATACCTATCACCGAGCGCTACCTGAAGACCATCTACGGCAAGATGACCAAGGTGTGGCTCTACAACTTCATACAGAACCGCCACAAGGTCTTCGCCGGCAAGATACTCTCTATCGTGGGCAAGGTGGTCGAGGGCTATGCACCCGACGGCACGGTGTACGGCTCGGTGAGCGGTGTGACGCAGCGCGACTGTCCCGGCTTCGTCAAGAAGCTCTACAGCAACCCGCAATGTGTCTACTCGATAGCCGACTACACGTCGCGCTACTACGTGCTGATGCGCATGGGCATAGAGCAGGACATCACGCTGATAGTCACCGCCAACCCGTCGACCATCGTGGAGCTGCAGAACAACGTGAACCGCTACTACGACGACTATGTGAACGACATAGAGCACGGCACCCTGAAGGCCGACCTCAAGATACCTGCCGAGATACGCGCCGAGCTGGAGGCCTGCCTCAAGCCCAACCCCAAGCGTGCCGCCGAGTTGCGCGCCCTGAAGGCCAAATACGGCGACGTGCTGCCCAAGCACTACTGGCCCAACATACAGATACTGAACACCTGGAAGTGCGGCAACACGAAAGTGTACCTCGACAAGTTCAAGGACTCGTTCCCCAAGACCATGCTGCACCAGGAGTTCGGCTACTTCGCTTCGGAGTGCCGCTTCGGCCTTGTGATGGACGACACGCTCAACAGCGTCATGTTCCCCCACATGCACTACTACGAGTTCATCAAGGAGGAGGACATGGACAACCCCAACCCGACCTTCTACCAGCTGCACGAGCTCGTGGAGGGCCAGCGCTACTGCCCCTACGTGACCACATTCGCCGGCCTCTACCGCTACAACATGAACGACCTGCTCGAGGTCGGCCCCAACTACAACGCCACACCGACGGTGCACATGATACAGAAGACTCACGGCATCGTCACCATGACGGGCGAGAAGCTCTACGAGCGCCAGTTCATAGAGGCTGTGCACAAGGCTGAGCAAGAGACCGGGTTGGCCACGCGCTTCTTCATAGGCTTCGCCGAACTGGCGGAGAGCCGATACAACTTCTACTACGAGTTTGCCGACCAGGCGACCACGCAGGAGCAGGCCGAGCAGTTCACGGTGGCTGTCGACAAAGCCCTGCAGAGCATCAACATGGAGTACAAGGCCAAGCGCGAGTCGCTGCGCCTGAAGGACGCCGTGACCTACCGCCTGGTGAAGGAGTCGTTTGAGCAGTTCAAGGAACGCTGCATCAAGGAAGGTGCCCGCGACGGCCAGTTCAAGCTCAACCTGCTGCTGCAGGACGAGGTGCGCCACGCCAAGTTCAACGAACTGGTGAAGAAATGATGGCACCGCAGCTGCCATTGGACGGCATCCGCGCCGTGATATTCGACCTCGACGGCACGCTCTACAACAAAAAGGGCCTGCCGTTGAGGCTCATCGCCGCCGACGTGCCCCACATGATGATGCTCGGCAACGAGCGCAAGGCCCGCAAGGAGCTGATGGGACAATGGTTTGGCGAGGAAGCTACATACTACTGCAAGTTGTTCGCCCGTGTGGCGGAGCTGAGCCACAGCACGCCGGAGAAAGCCCGCCATTGGTATGAGCGTCACTACATGCCCAACATGCAACGCATACTGCGCCGCCACTACCGCGTGGAGCCTTGGGTGGAAGGCATGTTGGCCGACCTGCGTCAGAGAGGCGTCAAAACTGCCGTCTACTCTGACTACGGCTGTCTTCGCGAGCGCCTCGAGGCGCTGGGGTTCGACTGCGCCTGGGTCGACGTGGTGGCCGATGCGCCTAACCTCGGCGGCCTGAAGCCCAGCCGCGAGGCTGCCATGAAGCTCTGCTCGATGCTTGGTGTCGACCCCAAGGCAACACTCATGGTGGGCGACCGCGACGACACCGACGGCGAGACGGCACGCCGCTGCGGCATGCGCTTCCTGCACGTCAAACTGTAACGGCATTGGTGAACACCGGCACATACTTTGCACGGCTGCGCGAGCTTGTAGCCCTCGAACTTGAGGAGGAGAAGCGTGGCGAGAGGCCGCAGCGTTACCCGGTGAATCTCGGCAACACAGCCTACAACCCGCTTGGTCAGCTGACGCTGGATGTGCGCTACGAAGTCGACGAGGACGAGGTGGAACAGGAGTTTGAGCCCGGCAAGCCGGTGGCGCTGTTCTACAAGGCCGGCGACGACATCAAGGAGCTGCCGCACCTGTGCTACGTTGAGCATGTGGTCGACGGCAACATCACCATAAGTCTGCCCAACAAGGCGGCGGAGCAGAGCATCCGCAACACCGCACAGCGGCAGCTGTTGGGCTTGCAGCTGGGTGTGGACAACACCAGCTACCGTGTGATGACCGAGGCCCTGCGTGAGGCCGAGAGGAAGGAAGACGAGCGCTTCGTGCGACTGCGCGACGTGCTTGTGGGCAACAAGGCGCCGTCGTTCCGCTCGCTGCCGCAGTTGTCGTTCCCTTGGCTCAACCGCAGCCAGCAAGATGCCATACAGCGCGTCGTGGAGGCTCAGGAGGTGGCCATAGTGCACGGTCCTCCGGGTACCGGCAAGACCACCACGCTGGTGGAAGCCATCATAGAGACCCTGCAACGCGAGACGCAGGTGCTCGTCTGTGCGCCGAGCAACGCCGCCGTCGACTGGATCAGCGAGCAGCTGATGCGGCGCGGCATACATGTGCTGCGCGTGGGCAACCCTTTGCGCATGAGCGACGAGATGCTCGACTGCAGCTACGAGCGTCGCTATGCTTCGCACCCCGACTACCACGAGCTGTGGAACATACGCAAGACGCTGCGCGACGGCGCCAAAGGCGAACAGGCGCACCGCCTGCGCCTGCGTGAGACAGAGCTTGAGATAAAGATAAACGCCGACCTCTTCGAGCAGGCCCGTGTGGTGAGCTGCACGCTGATAGGCAGCGCCTACCGCATCATGGAGCGGCGCCGCTTCAGCACCCTCTTCATCGATGAGGCAGCACAGGCGCTGGAGCCTGCTTGCTGGGCCGCCATACTGAGGGCCGACCGCGTGGTGATGGGTGGCGACCACCAGCAGCTGCCGCCGACGGTGAAGAGCATGGCGGCAGCCAAAGGAGGCCTTGCCGACACGCTGATGCAGCGCTTGGTGAAGCTGTGGCCTCAATGTGTCAACCTACTCACCGTGCAGTACCGCATGAACGAGGACATCATGGCCTTCCCCTCGCGTTGGTTCTACCACGGCCAGCTGCATGCAGCACCCGATGTGGCACATCGCCAGATAAGCCAGCTCGACACGCCGCTGATGTGGATAGACACAGCGCTGCTCGACACCGCCGAGCACGAGGTGCGCGGAAGCAGCCGCAGCAACGCCGACGAGGCGCGGCTGGTCATACACACCCTGCGCGACTACATAGACATGCTCTCGCCGCAGAAGGTGGAGAGCGAGCGCGTGGACTTCGGCATCATCACCCCCTACCGCGGCCAGGCACGCCTGCTGCGACGCCTGCTGAAGATGCAACACTACTTCCGCAAGCTCAGGCGCCACATCACCGTGGGCACCGTGGATGGCTTCCAGGGGCAGGAGCGCGACGTGATAGTCATCAGCCTCGTGCGAAGCAACGCCGACGGACAGATAGGCTTCCTGCGCGACCTGCGCCGCATGAACGTGGCCATGACACGCGCCCGCATGAAGCTCATCATCGTCGGCAACGCCGCGACGCTGAGCCGCCACCGCTTCTACCGCGAGCTGGCAGAACACATAAAGGAACACGGAGAATTCATAGAGATAAAACCCGATACCGATGAAAAAGCCTAAACTCTTCCGCTGGGCCCTGTGGTGGGGCCTGGGCATTGTGATAGCATGCCTGGCGGTGATTGTCATCGACGCCATCATGAACATGGACAAAACAGGCGCCGACGAAATGAGCACCCCGATAATGGGCGCTTTCTACAAACTCATCTACAACTTTGGCATCTGGCCCATAGTGCTGTACATAGGCCTCGTCGGGCCCGTCGTCGAGGAGCTGTGTTTCCGCCTGTGGGGCAACGGCAAACAGTGGACGGGCTACACCTCCGTGGCGCTGATGGCGCTGTGGATGCTCTCTCTGGGCTGGCTGGCTGCCGCCATAGCCCTTGGTGCCGGCATAGCCGTCATGATTGTCTACCACAACGACAGAACACGGCGGCTCTTCGCGCTCATGCTGCTCTCGTCACTGCTCTTCGCTGCGGCCCACATAGGCAACTATAACCCCAGCGGCAGCCTGACCATGTTCCTCGTTGCCGTGCTCCACAAATTCGGCATGGGCCTGGCGGCATCCTATTTGGTCATCAACCATAACATACTTTGGTCTATGGGGCTGCACATACTGAACAACGGCGTGCTGGCCGTCATCTTCGGCGTGGGCGTCGGCATGGCCGCCGACACCGTTACCACCGCCGAGAACAAGGACTGCCGCATCACCCTGCGGCCGGTACTGACGAAGAGTGCCGACAAAGACACCTATGTGCAGGGATGGCTTGACGACAGCACCTACACCGACATCGGCACCCCTGGCAACATAGCCCAGACTCTTAACTCCATAGCACACATGAACGGCTCCACGACGCAATGCGACTACGAGTGGTCGGATTACCCCAAGGCAGAGATAACGGTGGTGATGCTCGGCGGTTGCCGCGACTACACACGCCCCGTTCGCCTGATGGAAGAGAAGCAATGGATAGCCATCGACACAGTAGAACATGCCGACAGCGTGCGCACAATGTATGTGGGCGACAGCTCATACACCATCGCCGTCGAGCGCACCGTCACAATACGCAACACCTACGAACCCCTGTCGGGGATTTAATCACACCTCTATCTCGCCGCTGATGCGGTCGTCGCCCCACACGGAGTACATGTTGGTACGGCCCTCGTGGAGGGTCATCTTGCCCTTGGCCTCGAGGTGCAGGCGATAGAAGACGCACTGGTGCAGGTCGGCCTGGCCGCACACCACGTCGGTGGCGAAAGCCTCACAGGTGGGAGCGCCACACACACCGCAGTCAATCTGCGGCAGATGCACCTTCATCTTCTCTATCTTCTCCATCTTCTCGAAGGCCTTCTTGCGGTCCTCGTCGAGGATGAGCATGGAGCGAGGCTGCACCTCGTCGACAAAAGCGTTCTCAACCAGATATTCTTTGTACTTCTCCATCTCGCGGTCGCGCGGCATCTCGCCGTTGCGCTCACGCTCGGCGGCCTTGCGGGCACGGGCGTACATGCGCTCGCCGCAGAGGAAACGGTTGTCGCAGCTCAGCAGCGCACCGGCACAGCTCTGGTCGCAAGCCCTCAGCTCGAGGAACTCCACGCCCTCCACCTCGTCGTTCTCCAGCTTGTCGAGGAAATCCATGACGTTCTCTATGCCGTCTATCGAGTAGCTGCGCTTGGCCGTGCAGATGCGGCGCTCACCGTTGGTGAGGGTCGAGAGGATGGCGTCGGCACTCAGACGCTGACGCGTCAGCGGCGGGTATTGGTGGTTCTTGCCGTTGTCTTTTATCTGCTTGTATACGCGGTTGAACAGCGAGTTCATGTTAATCACGCCGTCGATGATGCTCTTCTCCTCGCCCACAGGGGCCTTCACAGCCGACACCTTGGCGGCGCACGGCGTGATGTAGAACAGGCCTATCTGCTCGCGCGGTATGCCGCGGCTCAGCAGCTCCTGCAGGGCATACATGGCGCTGATATCCAGCGGCACCTTGATGGGCATGATGTTCTCCGCCAGCGACGGGTACTTAATCTGTATCAGGCGCACGATAGCCGGACAGAACGACGATATCAGCGGTCTTATGTCGGGGTGCTCGCGGGCGTATTTCTCCTTCACGTCGCGGTAGATAGAGGCTGCGGCCTCCACCTCCATCACATGGGCGAAGCCCAACTCATAGAGCGTGGCATAGACCTTCGAGACACTTATCTCGTCGGGGAACTGGCCCATAAACACCGCAGGCAGCAACGCCACAGAATGGGGATAGCGGCGGAACATCTCGAAGTCATCGTCCTTGATGCTGATAGACTGCGCCGGGCACACCTCATAGCACTTGCCGCAGTCGATGCAGCGGTGCTCCTGTATGGATGCCTTGCCGCCATGTATGCGTATAGCCTCGGTAGGGCATATCTTCATGCAGCGCGAGCAGCCTATGCAGCGCTGTTCCTCAACCTGTAATGCGTGATAGAACATCTTTCTTTAAAGGTTATAGGTTATAGGTTATAGGTTAGGGGTTATAGGGTTGGGGGGATATCTGCTTGCTATCAAAGTAGTTCTTTAGTCCCGAGAGCATCTTTGCCACCTCGATAAACTGCGGTCGTATCACATCAATTTGCACCTGTGTCAAATACCCCAATTCCTGGGCGATCTGAAGTTGGCTGAATGCTTCCATAAGAGAACCCTAGGCTATTTCAATGAAATGGGCTTTCTCCTTGAAGGAACTACGTCCGCTACCTTCGGCAATATTCGAGGTGACAGAAGATGCCGAGCGTCTGACCTGGTCTCCCAAGGCATACGTCTCGTATTTGGGGAAAATATGCTGCAAAGAATAGATATCCCTTACCAATATTTTAGCCATTTTATATACTTCCAAATCTTCAAAAGAAAACTTCTTTTCGTCCATCTCTCTATAACCTATAACCCATAACCTATAACCTTTTATTCGCTATGCGAAAAACACTTCCATCTCCACGGTGGTGCCTACGCCCACCTCGCTGGTGACATTCATCTTGTCGACATTCTTCTGCATGTTGGGCAGGCCCATGCCGGCGCCGAAGCCCATATCGCGCACCTCGGGGCGTGCGGTGCTGTAACCCTCCTGCATGGCCAAGGCTATGTCAGGGATGCCGGGGCCCTTGTCGGCCACCACCATCTTTATCTTGTCGGGGTCGATGTCCACCAGCACCTTGCCACCATAGGCGTGGGCTATGGCGTTCACCTCGGCCTCGTAGAGCGCCACGACGACGCGCTTCACTATCTGCGGGTCTACATTGAGCTGCTTCAACGTCTTCTTCACCGAACTGCTTGCCTTGCCAGCGTTGACGAAATCGCCCTCTATAACAGTATATTCCTGATGCATCTTTCCAATTATGAGTTATGAGTTATGAGTTAAAAGCTGCCGCACCTGGAGAACTCTTAATTCTTAACTCTTAATTAATAAAGCGGTTTCATGCCTGCCTGGTAGAGTATACCGCAGGTCTTGAACATGGAGTACTGCGTGCAGATGAGCACCATGCCGTTCTCGTCGGCCAGCTCCACCATGTCCTCCGTGGGGCGCTTGCCGCGCACGAAGATGACCACGTCGAGGTTGGCCATGTCGCAGGTGCGTATGGTCTGCACGTTGCACAGACCCGTGATCAGCACCGGGGTATCCTTGAGCGTCAGCACATCGCTCATCAGGTCGGAAGCAAAGCAATGCTCCACCTCCATGTCAAGCTTGTCGGCACCAAGACCCACCGAGGCGCCAAGTTTATCCACAATAGCTTGTAAAGTCATAGTTTTGTGAGGTATATATTATTATTTGTGAGGTATATATTATTAATTGTTTCCGAGTGCAAATTTACGCATTTATTTCCACATGGCAAAATTTTTGTATCTTTGCAGCATGAAAAACATTGTACCACTGGCCGTAACGCTCTTGTTCACAACCCTGAACGCCCTGGCCGCACCGCTGGCCGACTCGGCGTGGCGCGCCGATGTCAAAAGCGTGGAGCTCTATGTCGAGGGCGGTTCGCAGACCTTGCGCAACGAACAGGCCACCCCCGTGCTCACCCTCGACGGCGGCGGCCTGCTGGTACTCGAGTTCGACATCCTCGGCACCGAGCCCGAGCACCTGCGCTGGAGCATAGGCCACTGCTCGCGCCACTGGCGTCCCGACAGCCTCGCCGTGCAAGACTTCATCATCGGCTTCCACGAAGGCTACATCGATGCCTACGACCCCTCCTTCACCACCCTCACCGACTACATACACTACCGCACCACCCTGCCCGACCGCTACGCCACGTTCTCCCATTCAGGCAACTACGTTGTTGCCGTCACCGACGACAACGGCGACACCATCCTCACGCGCCGCTTCTGCGTCAGCGAGGAGAGCGCCACCCTGCGCCTCGATCTGGCACGCCCCTACGACGGCGTCGACCTCGACCGGCGCCAGGAGCTCGACGTCACCGTCAGCTCGCAGACCGTAGCCCTCAACCAGCTCTACCTCAGCGTGGAAGCCCAGCAGAACGGCCGCCTCGACAGCCGACGATGGCTCCAGTTCAGCGGCTACGACGGCCCGTCCCTCGCCTACCGCCACCGCCAGCCCAACATCTTCCATGGCGGCAACACCTTCCGCTACTTCGACTGCAGCAACCTCCGCACACCCATGTACAACGTGCTTCGCGTCAGCGAATACGGCGGCGAATACCTCGCCCTCCTGCGCCCCGATGACGACCGCTCAGCCAAGCACTACCTCACCGAGACCCAACTCCTCGGTGGCTACAAAGTAAATGTATGGGATCGCAACAACCCGCGTGTCGAGGCCGACTACATCTGGGTAAACTTCAGCCTCCCCGTCGAGCAACCCTACCTCGACGCCAACATCTATGTCGTCGGCGCCCTCACCGACTGGCGTCTCGACTCCCTCTCGCTCATGGAGTACAACCCCCAGCGCCGTGCCTACACCAAGCGCCTGCAGCTCAAGCAAGGCTACTACGCCTACCAGCTCCTCGCCGTCCCCACCCATACACCACAACCCTCACCCCTCGACAGCAAGACCGCACGCCTCGAGGGCGACCACCGCGAGACCCCCAACCGCTACACCGTATACGTCTACCTCCGCAGCCCCGCCGACCGCGCCGACCGTCTGCTGGCCGTGGCCTACCGTTAGTGCAAAAAGCAACACAAGGCCTGCCGCTTTGACAAGCCTTGTGTTTTCAGCCTTATAACATTTGCGCCCTGCTCACTTACTCCACCGCCAGCTTCTTCGCAGCGATGCCTCGCGGCGTGGTGATGCGCACTATGTATATGCCCTTGGCAAGGCCTTCTTTTTGCCCCGGAGTCTCGTTTTTCTATTCGGTGATGAGGTTGTATTCGGGCGATGGATTGAGAGTGTAGCATAATACTCTGACAAAAAGCTCGCGCAGGAAACCTTCCTGGAACTGTTCCTCCTTGGATTGGAGTATGTTTTGCTGCACCTCGGTGTTGAGAAAACAACTTTTATATTGTGTCCATGCACGTTGCAGGCATTCGGGTTCCAACAACGCAAGGTATTTCTTGATTATGTTCTTTTGAAAAAGCATGGCAATATTTTTAGATTGCAAAGATACCCATTTTTTCTTGAATGGCAAAATTCAATTAAATGCGTCAATGCGTTATTGTAATCCGCGAAAGCATCATCTTACAGTTTCGGTTCCATAAGCGTTTCGGCAAAATCCTCATAGTGAGCATGCTGCGCGAAGAGCACCTCTCCGTCAGTCTCAAATCACAAATCTCAGTTGCAAAAAAAGTCACCATTCAACTCACACCCCCCTTCTTATAACTATTATAACTAATTAATAATAAGGTATATATAAGAAAAGAAGAGTACAGGATGGATGTGCGGGATGACTTTAAAAACAACTGAGACTCTGAGACTGAGACTGTCGGACGGCCTTCGTCGGCATCATACATTCCATAACAGATTGTGCCTCATAGAGAAAAAAACTCAAAAAAGTAAGTCACCAAAACATGTATGTTCAGCGTTCCAACGTTCCAACTAAAAAAAGAGGACAAACATCCCTTCTTAATATTACATAATTAATTAATATATAGATATATATATAAGAATATGGGAAATGGAACCTCCCCAAAAAACAACTGGAACGTTGGAACGTTGGAAAATACGACATCGGCAAAACCTCGGCACCCAAGATGCCAACCCTCGGAAACGGGACAAAAGGCATCCAAATCCTCCTCTAAAAGGCCATAAAACACCCTCCGCACCCCTCCTTCCAGCACTTTTCACCCTCCCCAGCGCTCACATGCGCGCTCCCGAAACTCACCCCGCACCCCTCATTCCGGAGCCTCTTTGTGCCCAACCGACCATTCTCCCCGCCAAAAATGATGTGTCCCCTTGAACCCTGCTGCCTGACCTATGGTCACGGCCAGCGTGGTATGCCCGCGAACCGAAGGTCGCGAACACTTTAGAATAAAAACAGCTGGAGTGAGTCAGCACCGCTGAAAAAGTTAAATGTAGCGAGTCAGCCTGATGAGCAAACCTTGTGGTATGCCGTCGGCTCTGCCGACAACCTTGAACCTTGAACCTTGAACCATGAATCATGAACCTTGAACCATGAACCTTGAACCATGAACCTTGAACCTTGAACCCTGAACCTTGAACCATGAACCTTGAACCTTGAACCTTGAACCTTGAACCATGAACCTTGAACCATAAACCTTGAACCTTGAACCTTGAACCTTGAACCATAAACCTTGAACCCTGAACCATGAACCATGAACCTTGAACCTTGAACCATAAACCATGAACCTTGAACCTTGAACCATAAACCTTGATTTCTGAATCAGCAATATTGTTGTCTGACAGGGACAGTAGGACAGTTGGGACAGTT
>ONJY01000010.1 GCA_900318275.1 uncultured Bacteroidales bacterium
ACAGGAAAGATGGATACCCTCAAAAAACAACTGAGACGACTGAGACTGAGACGCTTTGTCAACTTATAACGTTAAAAGCCAAGACCTTGTAGTGGATTGGCAAATACAACCCGTCTCAGTTTGCATCAAAAAACGCCTCTTTTCTGCCCCCAAACGGCTCTTTTTCGCCCCAAAATTGACAAGAAGCCCCTCGTTCCGACACTTTCCTCCCCTACTTGGCGCTCATATCATCGTCGCAAAAAAAACACCCTTTCATCTCATATGAAAGGGTGAACTGGCGTTTGGGGATTGTGACGTTGTGGTTGCGGCCGGCGGTGGTAGTGCCTTCGTTGTGTGCGGCGGCGTAAGGGAGGTCGGAGAAGACGACGGCCTCATGGTCGGAAGTCTCGTAGTCGATAGAGCGGCCGAGGTTGCCGGTTGGTCCGGTGAGGATGGGTCGTGATGCTGCGGCGCCCTTGGCGTGGCCTTGGCGTCGCTTGACCTCCTTCCATCCGGAGCCGAAGAAGCCCTCGTCCTGGAAGTTCTGCTTGAAGGCGTCGACGGCAGCCTGACCGAGGATGTGGGGGATATCCTTGCGTGCGGCCTGTTCGAGGGCGTCGGCGAAGCGGTCGAGGGAGATGTCGATGGGGGTTTGTTTGGGCATAATGGGGTTGATGGGTTTGATGGGGTTAATGGGGTAAATATTTGATAGTTTTTGAAAAATTTTCAAGAATTATTTTGTCAGTTTGAAAAAATGTTGTAATTTTGCAATCCAAAATAGGCGTGTGCCGCAAGGTTCATGCCACAAGTCAAGCCTGGAGAAATCCAGGCTTCCCCATTTTATATGCGATAGATTTTGTTTGGTTTGGAATCAAAGTAGTAGATTATTTCTTTACCTTTCATCCAAGGCAAGTGCTTTACTTTATATAATTCAAGATAAAGTTCCTTTACTGCACGTCTTTTTCGTCGAGGGGTTGTGCGATGAGGCCTGTGAACTGGCCGCTGCTGTTGAACTCCATGCGGGTGAACTTCTTGCCGACGCCGCGCACCTTCTGGCTTACGACGACGTAGGTGTAGGGCTTGGGGTCGGGTCTTGCAGGGTTACAGAAGGGGTTTTGGGGCGGTGTTGAAAAAAAAGTGTGGCGCGTATCGGAAAATTTTGTATATTTTTATTGAAATAATATAAAATACTCTGAATATGAAACAATACATCGAAGCCAACAAGGATCGTTTCCTGGAAGAACTCTTCAGTCTTATCCGCATTCCGTCAATCAGCAGCGAGCAGGAGCACAAACCCGACATGGTGCGCTGCGCCGAGCGCTGGAAAGAGCTGCTGCTCGAGGCCGGCGCCGACCGCGCCGAGGTGATGCCCACCGACGGCAACCCCGTTGTCTATGGAGAGAAAATCATTGACCCGAAGAAGCCTACGGTGCTTGTCTACGGCCACTATGACGTGATGCCCGTGGCGCCGCTGGAGCTGTGGCGCACAGAGCCGTTCGAGCCTGTGGTTAAGGACGGCTACATCTGGGCCCGCGGTGCCGACGACGACAAGGGGCAGAGCTTCATGCACGCCAAAGCCTTCGAGTGGATGGTGAAGACGGGCAACCTGCCCTGCAACGTGAAGTTCATGCTCGAGGGCGAGGAGGAGATAGGCAGCGGCTCGCTCTACGGCTTCTGCGAGAAGAACAAGGAGCTGCTGAAGGCCGACGTCATACTGGTGAGCGACACCTCGATGATAGCCCCCGATGTGCCGAGCATCACCAGCGGCCTGCGCGGCCTGTGCTACTGGGAGGTGGAGGTGACCGGTGCGAACCACGACCTGCACAGCGGCATCTTCGGCGGCGCTGTGGCCAACCCCATCAATGTGCTGTGCAAGATGATTGCCGACCTGCACGACGCTGACGGCCACATCACCATACCGGGCTTCTACGACGACGTGCTGGTGCTGAGCGACGAGGAGCGCGCGCTGATGGCGCAGGCCCCGTTCGACGAGCAGCAGTACATGAAAGACCTCGGTGTCCGCGCCTTGAAGGGTGAGAAGGGCTACACCACCAAGGAGCGCACGGGCATACGTCCCTGCCTGGATGTGTGCGGCATCTGGGGCGGCCACACCGGCGAGGGCACGAAGACCGTGCTGCCCAGCAAGGCCTACGCCAAGATCAGCACCCGTCTGGTTGCCAACCAGGACTTCGAGAAGATCAGCGAGATGTTCAAGAACTACTTCGAGGCTGCCGCTCCCGACTACGTGACCGTCAAGGTGACGCCGTGTCACGGTGGCGCGGCCTACGTAAGCCCGCTGGAGCTGAAGGCCTACAAGGCTGCCGAGAAGGCAATGACCGACACCTTCGGCAAGCGTCCCATCCCCACGCGCAGCGGCGGAAGCATCCCCATCGTGGCAGGCTTCGAGAAGATACTGGGTCTGAAGAGCATACTGATGGGCTTCGGCCTGGCCAGCGACGACATCCACGCCCCCAACGAGAACTACCCCCTGCAGCAGTTCCTGCGCGGCATAGAGACCATACCGCTGTTCTACAAGTACTTTGCGGAGTAAGGGTTATGGGTTATAGGTTATAGGTTATGGGTTATGGGTTATAGGTTATGGGTTATGGGTTATAGGTTATTGAATTAATGTTTATTGGATAAATTATGAGAAGGATACGTTCGCTGTCGCTGAGGCTCAGCATCAACATCCTGTTGTTCGTCTCGGTGTTGTTCATCGGGGCGCTGGCAGTGATGACTGCTGCCAACTACAAGCTGGTGGCCGCCGAGGCCGAGAGCGCCACGAAGAGCCGCCTTCACGCCATGGTGAAGGAGATAGAGTTGCCGCTGGTGGAGGTGGAGTCGGCAGCGTCGAGTGCCGGCAAGTTCGCCGCCACGCTTAAGAAGAACGACGAGATGCTCTACCGCATCACGCAGCAAATGGTGATGCAGCAGCCCCTGGTATGCGGCAGCGCCATAGCCTTCGCCAAAGGGTACCACGGCGACGACACATGGTTTGCGCCCTACAGCTATGAGGCCCCCGACGGCAGCGTCAAGAGCAAGCAGCTAGGCAACGAGAACTACGACTACTACGACATGGAGTGGTTCCGCGTGCCCTACGAGACCGGCCAGCCCCACTGGAGCAACCCCTACTACGACGAGGGCGGCGGCAACCTGCAGATGACGACCTACAGCTACCCGCTGAAGGACAGCGCGGGGGGTGTGTTCGCCGTAGTGACGGCCGATGTGCCGGTGCAATGGCTGAACGACATCTCCAAGAAGATGAAGCCCTACGAGCGGTCGTTCATCACCATCCTGTGTCCCGACGGCAGCACGCTGGCGGCCACCGACAGTCTTGTGGCCCTCGACGTGCAGGAGCGCATGAAGACCGACACGGTGTCGCGCAACTGGCTCGACCGTGTGCTGCGCGGCAACGACAGCATGGAGCGCTTGGGCAAAGGGCGCAGCACCATGTACATGACCTACGAGCCCATGCGTACCGGCTGGGCGGCGGTGATAGTGTGCCTCTACTCCGACGTGCTGAAGGACACCAACCGCGTGCTCAACCTGCTGTTCTTCATAGGTCTGGCCGGCCTGCTGATACTCTTTGTGCTGTGCTACCTGATAGTGCGCCGCGTGATGCGCCCCATCACCGACCTGACGGCGGCGGCGCAGAGCATGAGCGGCGGCAACCTCAATGTGCCGTTGCCCGAGGTGAAGAGCCACGACGAGGTGCTCGCCTTGCGCGACTCGTTCGCCCACATGCAGCAATCGCTCACCGACTACATACAAGAGCTCAAGACCACCACGGCGGCCAACAACCGCATGGAGGGCGAGTTGAGCGTGGCCAGCGACATACAGATGGGCATGCTTAGCAGCGACTTTCCGCCGATGCTGCACGCCAAGCTGGTGCCCGCCAAGGAGGTGGGCGGCGACCTGTACGACTTTGTGGTGGGCGACAACGACATGGTATACTTCGCCATCGGCGACGTGAGCGGCAAGGGAGCCCCCGCGGCGCTGATGATGTCGATAACCCGCGCCGCGCTGCATTTCGTGGCCGGCATGGCGCTGACCATGGAGGAGGTGATGAGCCTGGTGAACAACAGCGTCTTCGACGCCAACTCGGGCGACATGTTCGTCACCCTCTTCATCGGGCGCCTGAACACCAAGACCGGAGTGCTGGAATACTGCAACGGCGGCCACAACCCGATCATCGTGGTGCGTCCCGACGGGCGTGTGCGCTACCTCAACGCCAAGCCCAACCTGGCGCTGGGCGTCATAGAGAACTACCCCTATGAGGGCGAGAGCCTGCAGATAGAGCGTGGCACACGCCTGCTGCTATACACCGACGGTGTGACCGAGGCCGAACGCGCCGACAAGGAGCAGTACGGCGAAGGGCGTCTGTTGGCCTGGGCAGGCAACCGAGGCACCGCAGGCACCGAGCAGGAAGAGGTGGAGGCCCTGTACCAGAGCGTCAAAGAATACACCGACGGCAACCCGCAGAACGACGACATCACCATCATGTCGCTGAAATATTAGCATAGAACTAGAAAGACTACTATATGAAGAAGAAATTCAACCCAATAAAAGACAAGAGTGCGGAGATAATCGAGTACGTCATGTCGTCGCCCGACATACCTGCCGACGAGACTCTGCTGTTCAAGATACGCCTCTCGGTGGAGGAGGCCGTTGAGAACGTGGTGCGCTACTCCTACGAGGGAGGCATAGGCTGGCTCGAAGTCGGCACACAGCTGAGCGACGACGGCCTGGAGCTGATGATTGTGCTGCGCGATGCAGGCACTCCCTTCAACCCGCTGGAGCGCGAGGACCCCGACGTGACGGCTGCCGCCGAAGACCGCGAGATTGGCGGACTCGGCATATTCCTCTGCAAGCAGATGATGGACAACATTGAGTACCGTTATGAGGACGGTTGCAACATATTAACTATGACAAAGAGACTGTAAAGATATGGACGTAAAGATCAATGCCGAAGGCAGCAAGACATTTGTGGAACTCAACGGGCGCATAGACACCTCCAACGCCGACCAATTCCAGAAAGACATAGCCCCCCTGATGCAGGGCGACACCCCCGACATCGAGATGGACTGCTCGGGGATGGACTACACCTCCAGCCAAGGGCTGCGCCTGTTCCTGATGCTGCAGAAGAGCGTAGGCAGCCGCAAAGGCAAGCTGGTGCTCAAGAACATGAAGCCGCAGGTGCGCGAAGTGTTCGACATCACCGGATTTTCCAACATCATCACCATACTATGAACCTTGACCTGCACTGCGAGATGATACTCGACGAGTACCGCGCGCTGCGCCCGATGTTCGAGCGCATGAAAGACGTGGTAAGCGCCGAGATGGGCAGTATAATGAAGGAGCACAACCTGGACGTCACCGGCATGGAAGGTCGCGTGAAGACCGAAAAAAGCCTGACGGGAAAGCTGGAGCTCAAGGGTCACAAGTACGCCACGCTGAGCGACATCACCGACATCGTGGGCTACCGCATCATAACCTTCTACACCGACGAGGTGGACAAAATCGCCGCCCTCGTGGAGAAGAACTTCGATGTTGACTGGGAGAACTCGGTGGACAAACGCAAGCTGCTCGACCTCGACCGTTTCGGCTACCTCTCGCTGCACTATATCTGCCGCCTGCCCGAACGGCTGTGCGACTGCCCGGAGATGCGCGAGTACCGCTTCGAGGTGCAGATGCGTACGGCGCTGCAGCATGTGTGGGCAACGGCATACCACGACCTGGGCTACAAGTACGACATAGAGATACCGCGTGAGACCCTGCGCAACATGCACCGCATTGCCGGCATGATGGAGCTGGCCGACGCTGAGTTGAGCCGCATACGCATGGAGATTACCAACTACCGGCGCCATGTGCAGGCTCTGGTGGCCGACGGCGACTTCGACAGCGTGCCGCTGGACGGCGACACCTTCCGCAGCTACCTCGAACTGAAACCCTTCGACAAGCTGGCAAGCAAGATTGCCTCGATAAACCAGGCTGAAATCTACAACGACAACCTGATGCCCTACCTCCAGGTGTTGCTGACTCTGGGCTTCAAAACTCTGGGCGACATAGAGCGGCTGGTGCACAACTACAGCGCCGACGCCTACCAGCTGGCGCTGCACCAGATAAGCGGCACCGACCTCGACATCATCGCGCTGTCGGTGACGCTGCAGAACCTCTGCTGCGTCTATGTGCTGCGCAACGGCCTGGGGCTCCCGGGGCTGGAACAGGTCTTCAACGCCTTCGGCGGCAACGCACAGGCCAACCACATGCGCGCCGAACGCATTTTCAGCCAGGCACAAAAAATAAACCTGATATGAACGCCGACTTATTGAACCGCGCTATAATATACGCCACCAAAGCCCATGCCGGCCAAATGCGCAAAGGCACCAACCTGCCCTACATCGTGCACCCCATGGAAGCACTCGCCATCGTGGCCACCATGACCGACGACCCCGAGATGCTGGCTGCAGCGGTGCTCCACGATGTGGTGGAGGACACCGCCGTCACCACCGACGATGTGCGCCGCGAATTTGGCGACCGCGTGGCGGCATTGGTCACCGCCGACACCAACACACGGAAGGACAAGGAAAACACCTGGCATGAACGCAAACAGGCAGCCATCGAACGCCTGTCGGCAGCCTCCTACGACGAGAAGATGGTGGCGCTGGGCGACAAGCTGTCCAACCTCCGCGCCATAACAATAGACCACGAGAAACACGGCGAAGCTCTGTGGAAGCGCTTCAACGCCCCCGATGGCCGCACAGACATTGCCTGGTACTACCGCGGACTGGCATCGGCACTCTCCGACCTGAAGGACACCGCACCCTACCACGAATACCTCACACTCCTCGCCAAAACATTTGAATAGACAAACACCACACATAAACCTCAGCTTTTATGTACGAGATTATCAGCAAGCGGCTGCTCAACAGCCATGAGATTTACAGGATGGAGATTCACGCTCCGTGGATATCGCTCAGCGGCAAGCCGGGCCAGTTCGTCATCGTCATACCCCACGAGAACGGCGAACGCATACCCTTGACCATCAGC
Source organism: uncultured Bacteroidales bacterium (assembly GCA_900318275.1). Lineage (GTDB taxonomy): Bacteria > Bacteroidota > Bacteroidia > Bacteroidales > P3 > Colimorpha. The sequence continues at coordinate 7,030 of ONJY01000010.1, forward strand.
GACATCGTATACCAGCGCCAGTCGGTGGTCATCGTCTTCCAGGTTGTCGGCGAGACAACACGCCAGCTTGCGGCGATGAACGAGGGCGACGACCTCTACACCATCGTGGGTCCGCTGGGGCGGCCGAGCGAGCTGATAGAGAAACACGCGAAGGGCGAGCTCAAACGACTGCTCTTCGTGGCCGGCGGCGTGGGCATCGCTCCCGTGTTCCCACAGGTGAAATGGGCCTTCCGACAAGGTATCCCCACCGACGTCATCATCGGCGCTCGCTCCAAAGACCTGCTCTTCTACGAGGACGAGCTGCGCGCCGTGTGCCACAACCTGCACATCATGACCGACGACGGCAGCTACGGCGAGCAGGGGCTGGTAACAGCCAAGGTCGACCAGCTCTGCCAGAGCGGTGTCGACTACAGCCACTGTGTGGCCATCGGACCTCTGCCGATGATGAAGTTCGTCGCGCTCACCACCAAAAAGTACGACCTGGCCACCATCGTGAGCCTCAACTGCATGATGGTCGACGGCACCGGCATGTGCGGCGCCTGCCGCGTACGTGTCGGCGACGAGGTGAAGTTCTGCTGCGTCGACGGCCCCGAGTTCGACGGCCATCTGGTGGACTTCGACGAGGCCGCCCGCAAGCTCAAGACCCCCGACGCACGCCGCTACCGCATAGCCACCGCCGAAAGCGGACACAACTGCAATCTGGCGCCCGCCGTCGAAGCCGCAATGACAGAAGCCAAGAAACGCCAGAAACCTCGCGAGCAAGACCCCAAGGTTCGCGCCAAGAACTTCGACGAGGTCTCCTTCGGCCTCACCGAGCACCAAGCCCTTGTTGAAGCCAGCCGTTGCCTGCAGTGCAAGAAGCCCCGTTGCGTCGAAGCCTGCCCCGTGGGTATCAACATACCGCATTTCATACAGAACATCAAGGAAGAGAACTTCAACCAGGCTTATATAACCATCAGCCACGACTCGGCGCTGCCGGCTGTCTGCGGACGCGTCTGCCCGCAGGAGACACAGTGCGAGGGCAGCTGCGTGATGGGCGTGAAGGGTGAGCCTATAGCCATCGGCGCGCTGGAGCGCTTCGTGGCCGACAACCACCGCGCGCAGTCCAAGCCGCAGAGCCCCTGCCACCCCGCAGGCCGCAAGGTGGCGGTCATCGGCAGCGGCCCCAGCGGCCTCACCTGTGCAGGCGACCTCGCCAAACAGGGCTATCAGGTCACCGTCTTCGAGGCTCTCCATCATGCCGGCGGCGTGCTCGTCTACGGCATCCCCGAGTTCCGTCTCCCCAAGCAGCGCGTCGTCGAGCCCGAGATCGACAACCTCCGCCGCCTCGGTGTCGAGATTCGCACCAACGTCATCATCGGCAAGAGCATCACCATCGACCAGCTGATGAACGACATGGAATACGACGCCGTCTACATAGCCTCCGGCGCCGGCCTGCCCAAGTTCATGGGCATCAAAGGCGAAACTCTCATAGGCGTCATCTCCGCCAACGAGCTCCTCACCCGCACCAACCTCATGCACGGCTACGACGAACACTACGACACACCCATCTACCTCGGCCGCAAGGTCATAGTGGTCGGCGGCGGCAATGTGGCCATGGACGCCGCTCGCACAGCACTCAGGCTCGGCAGCGAGGTCACCGTCGTCTACCGACGCGGCGAGATGGACATGCCCGCCCGTCGCGAAGAGGTGCACCACGCCATGGAGGAGGGCGTGCAGTTCATGTTCCAGACCGCCCCGCTCGAAATACTCGGCACCGAGGACGGATATGTCCGTGCTCTGCGCTGTGTGAAGATGGAGATGGGCGAGCCCGACGAGAAAGGCCGCCGCAAGTTCAGTCCCATTGAGGGCAGCGAGTGCGATGTGGAAGCCGATACCATAGTAGCCGCCCTCGGCACCAGCCCCAACCCACTCATACGCACCAGCACACCGGGCTTGGACTGCGAGGTGTGGGGCGGTATCAAAGCCGACGAGAACGGACAGACCTCCCGCAAATACATCTTCGCCGGCGGCGACGCCGTGAGCGGCGCCGCCACCGTCATCCTCGCCATGGGAGCCGGCCGCAAAGCCGCCAAAGCAATCATGGAGGTGCTGGGATAATTATTAACCATGGAACGATTCACCGTCGACAACGCCCCGCGCTTCCAGCGGCACTACAACGATGACGGCTTCTGGAAGAAGATTCGCCACATCGCCGCGCAGGTAGGGCGCAAGGTGCTCTACCCTGCCCTGCAGCTCTATTTCCTGTTGCAGGCCAAGGACGTTCCGGCGAAAGCCAAAACCATCATTATCGGCGCACTGGGCTACCTAATACTGCCGGTTGACGTCATGCCCGACTTCATACCAGCCCTAGGCTTCACAGACGACCTCACAGCCCTCATGTTGGCCTTGCATACGCTGAACAAATATCTTACACCTGAGATAAACCAGAAAGCAAAAGAACATACCGACAATCTACTTAAACAATGAAAAAGACTCTCATCCTAATAGCCCTCATGCCACTGATAGGCTTGGCACAGAAGCCCCTGCTCGATTCGATGCAGATGCCAAATGCCGTCCACTTCCTACCTGCACCACCCGACACCGCCAGCGCCGCCTTCCAGTACGACAAAGCGCAGTACCGCTGGGGCAAGGAGCAACGCAAAGACAGCACAAGGCTGGCCATCGCCGTGAACGACGCCATCTGGAGCATCGACAACATCTGCAAGATCTACAGCGGTGTGCTCGGCTTCGAGATATCGGAGCAGAACGCACCAGTCATCTACCGCATGCTCACCTTGGGCCTCCTCACTACCGACCAGGCTGGCAAACTGCCCAAGAACCACTACATGCGCACACGCCCCTATGTCTACTATGGCGAGCCCACTATCTACCCCTCCGACGAAGCCTGGCTCCGCACCAACGGTTCCTACCCTTCCGGCCACACCATCCTTGGATGGAGCGCCGCGCTGCTGCTCTGTGAGATGGCGCCCGACAAGGCTGACACTATCCTCGCACGCGGCTACATCTACGGCCAGAGCCGTGTGATAGCAGGCTACCACTGGCAGAGCGACATCGACGCCGCACGCCTCGTCGCCAGCGCCGCAGTGGCTCGCCTCCATGCCGACAGGCGTTTCCTCAAGCTCATGAAGAAAGCACGCCGCGAATACAAAAAACTCTCACGATGATAACCTCCTACACCACATACCGGCAGTACGTCCGCGCCGACATCGCCGCACACGGCCTGCGGCGACTCAGCCTCTACAACTGGCTGCGCATCGACCAGCTACGCTTCCAGCTCAGGCTGCGCCGACTCGAATACCTCGCCAACTGCCGCCCCTGGCGCTTCCTCTCGCGCGCTATCCTCGAACTCCTCAACCACAACCTCGCCGTCCGGCTCGGCGTCACCATCCCCAAGAACGTCTTCGGCCCCGGACTCTGTCTCGTCCACCGCGGCACCGTCGTCGTAAGCCCTCTGGCACACGTGGGCGCCAACTGCCGCATCCACCCATCCACCTCCATCGGCGACTACAACGGCGCACCCACCATCGGCGACAACGTCTACATCGGCCCAGGGGCCAAACTCTACGGCCCCATAGCCATCGGCAGCAACGTGGCCGTCGCCGCCAACGCCGTCGTCAACACCTCCGTCCCCGACAACTGCACCGTCGGCGGCATCCCCGCACACATACTCTCCAACACCGGCGCCATCCAGCACGGCCTCCTCCACAACACCATCATCAATGGCTGACGCACTTCTCACCGTCGAACACCTCACCAAGAGCTTCGGCGACAAGCTCCTCTTCGAAGACATCTCCTTCGGCATCAACGCCGGACAAAAATCCGCACTCATAGCACGCAACGGCTACGGCAAGTCAACACTGCTCAACATAATCATGACAGCATACGGCCACCGCGGCTATAACACACTCCACGACTCCGGCGCCATAACATTCCGCTCCGACCTCAGGCTCGCCTACCTCCCTCAAAGCCCCGAAGCCTACCCCAAGCAGCTCGTGCGCGACTTCGTCTACAACATCCAGCGCCCCGAGACCGAAGACCCCTGGACCTTCGAACAGCGCATCGAAGAAATCCTCAGCCGCATGCGCGTTGACACACTCCTCGACCGTCCCATGGAAACCCTCAGCGGCGGCGAGCAGAAAAAAGCAGCACTCTGCCGCCTACTCATGGACGACTGCAACCTACTCATACTCGACGAGCCCACCAACCACCTCGACATCGACATGATAGAATGGCTCGAAGAATTCCTCTCCCGTCAGCGTCTCGCCATCCTCATGGTCACCCACGACCGCTACTTCCTCGACAACGTCTGCGACAACATCTACGAACTCGACAACTCACGCCTATATCACTACCGAGGCCGCTACGACTACTACCTCCAGAAAAAAGCCGAACGCGAAGCCATCGAACGCGCCGAAGTGGCAAAAGCACGCAGCCTCTACCGCACAGAACTCGAATGGATGCGACGCATGCCACAGGCACGCGGCACCAAAGCACAAGCTCGCATCGACGCCTTCTACCAACTCGAAGCAAAAGCCCACACACGCTTTGACGACTCACGCCCACAACTCACCGTCAAGACCGAACGCATCGGCGGCAAAATTCTGGAACTCTACAACGTCTGCTATTCCTTTGGAGTGAAAGGAAGTGAGGAGGAAGTGAAAGGGAGTGAAAAGATAAAAGTGATTGATGACTATTCTTATGTCTTTAAAAAAGGAGAGAAGATCGGTATCGTCGGACCTAACGGCGTGGGCAAAAGCACCTTCCTCAACATCATCACCGAGCGACTGAAACCCACGTCAGGCCGCGTCGTCGTCGGTCAGACCATCCAGTTCGGCTACTACACTCAGGCAGGCATGAACGCCCCAGACGACCGCCGCGTCATCGACCTCGTCAAAGACATCGCCGAAGAAATAGAGATTGAGGGCGGCAAAACCATGTCAGCCCACCAGTTTCTCACCTACTTCGGCTTCGACGGCACCACGCAGTACAACTACTTCGGCAACCTCAGCGGCGGCGAAAAACGCCGCCTCTACCTGCTCCAGGTACTAATGGCAAACCCAAACTTCCTCATCCTCGACGAACCCACCAACGACCTCGACATCTACACACTCCAGATCCTCGAACAGTTCCTCCAGACCTACAAAGGCTGTCTCATCATCGTCAGCCACGACCGCTCCTTCATGGACCACATCGTCGACCACCTTCTCGTCTTCGAAGGCAACGGCAAAATACGCGACTACCACTCCAACTACACCCTCTACCGCATGCAACGCGCCGCACAGCAGCGACAGAACACCCTGCAGCAGCGCACCGAAAAACCCAAGTACGAACGCAACAAAAGCGACAAACGCAAAGCCTCCTACAAGGAACAGAAAGAATATGAGGCGCTCTCAGCCGAAATAGAAACACTCACCGCCGAGAAAACCACCCTCGAACAGCAACTCAGCAGCGGCACCCTCACCGACTCCGCCGCAATCACCAAGGCCAGCACTCACATCGGCGAACTTATAGCCATACTCGACGAAAAAGAACTGCGCTGGCTCGAACTCGACGAAATCATCAACTGAATTCCACCTCAATCTCAAAAACATTTTGCCACCTCGGAAAAAAACAGTAATTTTGCACCGCAATTCGAATCACAGCAAACAAACATAAAACAATGAAAAAAACACTCCTCCTCATCGCTGTCGCCATGCTTCTCTGCACCGCAACGAAAGCACAGGACCTCGCCTGCGACTTCAAAACCGACAACTCCTTCCAACTCAGCCTCACCGAGCAGCAGCAGCCAACCCCAGGTAGCATATACTCGCTCCCCATGCCCACCACCGATTTAGCCACCGCCAACCAATTCAACACCCAGCAATACGCATCGAAAAAAGGATGGGGCATCGCCACCGTCATCTCCGGCGGCGTCATCATGTTGACCGGCGCAACCCTGTGGCTGTGGGGCGCCCTCTTCTCCACCGCCACCGACAAAGTGGCAACCATGGATGCCAACATGACAGCCGACATGGCTGCCAACATGGACCCCACCACAGCAGCCGACATGGCAGCCAGAATGGAAAACGCTTCGCAAGACCCCCATCTGAAGCAAGCAAACAACGTAGGCAAAGGCGTTAAAACCGCCGGCATCATCGGCACCGCGGCAGGTGCCGTCCTGGTAGGCACCGGCATCGTCCTGCTGACGTCCGACAGTGGCGGTGGCTACTCCCGCGGCAAGAGCTCCAAACCACACCGCGTCAAACGCAAAGGCCCCGCCAGAAGCAACCCCAGACACGCAGAACTCATGCCCGACTACAGTGACATGCAGCCCGACTGGAGCCTCTGTCTCAACATCGGCCCCACCTCGGCAGGCCTCACCTTCGCCTTCTAAGGAACTCCCAACCCGTACCCATCAGCCAAACACACACTATTCCGACACAGCAGTGCCAGCCCTTGTGCTGTCGGCCTTTACGACACGGTCAGGCACCACCTCCCATATCGGCGGCGTCATCATCCTGTGACCCAGCATCCCCGACATATATGCCACCTGAATCTGCCACGGCATACTTGCCGGAAACAGCGGTGCATCCGGCAATCCGAGCCTCTCATCCCCCTCGGGACCGGCATCCGAATTGCCATGTGCGTCGGGCGGCAGCGCCACACTGGCGTTGGCGTCGCGGTAGCCGCCATTGAAGCCCCACAGACGCCGGTCATGGATTGACGTAATCTGCATGCTGCCAAGCATGTGCTTGGTAGCCACCACGGTGATCGCCTTCAGGGTGATGAGCTTGATAGTATCCACAGCCACCGTGAGATAGGCGTTCTCATGCAGGTCGAGGTCGGCCTGATGGAACAGCAGTCCCTTCAGCCTCACATGCAGCTCCACCCTGCCCACGGGCAACGCCGCCACCACGAACCCGCCCTCCGCGTCGGTCGTCGTCTCAGCCACCGTGCGCCCCTCCTGCACAAAGCGCATGTAGCAGTTGCGGTATATACGGTGGCTGTGGTGATTCACCACCTTGCCGGCCAGCATCACGCTGTCCACCTCCGCAGTAGCCTCTTGGGCACCGACACCCTGCACCGTGAGCACAAAGGCCGCCGCCAAAAACAATATCTTAGTCTTCATAGCCGCTAATGTTTTGTCTTATTCTTGATTTTCATCAACTTCTCACGCAGCAGTCGCAGAGGCAGCATATCCACGGGCACACTGTTGTAGCGTCCCCAGTAGTCGCCGTCGTAGTCGCTCGCACCGAAGGCCTCCGCCAGCGTCTGCTGCCGCACATAGATGGTGTCGCCGGGCTCCGTGGGCTCGATGGTAGTGAAGTCCGTCAGCGTCCAGTCCACACACTGGCGCCACTCCTGGTCGCCGACGAAACGGAACCGGTCGCCGTAACCCAACACCAGGCGCCGCTCGTTGTAGTAGTGCGTCAGCGTGTAACGCCCGTCGCGCACATCATATCGCCACGATGAGCTGTCGGTGGTCAGCGCCATACGGTCGTACTTAATGTTAATCCACGAGTCGGTGCCGGCCTCCACGTTGGCGCTGTCCACCGCCGCCGTGATGGCCACAATGGCCAGGTCGCTCTTCCGCACAGTGTAGGTATAGCGCACCTTGATCTTGGCCATACGACCGGGCCCCACGCTGCGCAGCAAGTAATACACCTCGTCGTCGTCCAGAAACTCCTGAATAGGCTCGAACCTATGCATCGCCAAGGTGGCATGCGACAGCGCGAAACTGGCCTTGGGCGTAGCTACCGGGTCATAGAACTCCTCGTTGTCGGCATACTGCAGCAACTCGTCCTCGCCCTGCGGGTCGCCGACCTTGTCGTCGAGCAGCACACGGTCGTGCACCACCAGACGATGGCGCAACACGCTCTTGTAGTTCGACTTCAACTCGCGCCGATTGCTGGCGAAGCGGTAAGACTCCTTGTCGGCGGTGCACCCATAGCCAGCGCGGCGAATACACATCACGGCTTCGTCGAAGAGGTACAGCTCGCCGTCCACGGCGCGCCAGTCGCGGTAGAAGAAAGTGCTCCAGGCTGTCTGCTGGCAGTAGTTCTCGTTGAAGCGCTCCTTGGCGGCCTCAAGCAGTTGCTGCGGCGTGCGATAGCTCTCCACCTTCACCTCACGCAGCGACACACTCTGCTCACGCAGCTTCACATCGCCCTTCTCAAGGAGCTGTGCCACAGTGCGCTTAACAGCCACGTAGCCTACCGAGCGCACCACTACCGTGTCGTCCTCGTGTCCCGCTGGCACCTTGAGCCTGTACTCGCCGTCGTCGTTGCAGGCCACACCGATAGATGTGCCTTTGAGCTGCAGCGTAGCGTAAGGCACAGCGCGACCGCCGCAGGTCACTCGTCCGGACAGCACCGTCACCGCCTTCTGCCCGGCGGCAGCGGTGCCCATGGCCAAAAACAGAGCCAAAACACTTATCTTCAGCAACAACCTCGACATAACAAGAACTACGGTGCAAAGATAATATTTTTTCCCAAACAATGCAAATCAAACTATAACACACTGATTCTAAACCCAAACATCATATAACAGACCCCCCTCTGCGCCCCTCCGTCGGCCCCTCTTCGCATTTTCTACACCCCTCCTATCGCATCCGGTCCATCCATCGCCCACCCACGACCGAAGGAAGGCCGAAGGGGTTCTATTAAAAAGATGGCTATCAGCTACTTTCGACGAACACCTTTCCCTAATCCACTGTTACCCAAGAGTTTAGAAACATACTCTGAGAGGCCTTTGCGGCGGAGCGAGGCGATGATTTCGCGCTGCTCCTCGGGCTTGTAGAAGAAGAAGAGACGACGCTGGTCGGCCTTGTCGGCAGGGGTGGTGGCCACATAGACGGGCTTGAGGGTGGCGGGGTCGATGCCGGTGTAGTACATCTCAGTGCTGAGGGTCATGGGTGTGGGTGTGAAGTCCTGTATCTGCTCGAGGCGGTAGCCCATCTGCTTCATTTCCAACGCCAGCTCCGCCATGTCCTGCAGCCTGCAGCCGGGGTGAGAGCTGATGAAGTAAGGGATGAGCTGGTACTTCAGCCCAGCCTGACGGCATATCTCTGTGAATCGGCGTTTTGTCTCGCGGAAGAGCTCAAATGGGGGCTTGCGCATGAGAGCGAGGACGTGGTCGGAGGTGTGTTCCGGTGCCACCTTGAGGCGGCCGGAGGTGTGGTTGACGACCACTTGGCGGAAGTATTGCCATCCACCGTTGTCGTCGGTGAAGAGGTCGCACCGGATGCCGCTGCCGACGTAGAGATGCTTCACCTTGGGGTTGGCAGCCACCTTGCGAAGCAGTTCTATCATGGGCCGGTGGTCGCTGTCGAGGTTTTTGCACATTGTGGGCATGGAGCAGCTGTAGCGGCTGCAACGGCGGCATAGCTCAGGGTTCTTGCCACGCATGCGCCACATGTTGGCGGAGGGGCCGCCGAGGTCAGTGAGCACACCGTGGAAATCAGGATCTTGTGTGATGAGGTTTACCTCATTGAGTATCGACATCTCGCTGCGGCTGGCTATCTGCTTGCCCTGGTGGGCGCTGATGGTGCAGAAGGAGCAGCCGCCAAAGCATCCGCGGTGGGTGTTGACGCTCCAGCGAATCATCTCGAAGGCTGGTATGGGTCCGCGCTTGCGGTACTTGGGGTGCGGCAGCCTCATGTAGGGCATGTCGAAGGAGGCATCGACTTCGTCTGTGGTCATGGGGGGCTCGGGCGGGTTGACGACGACGTATCGGTCGGCGTGACGCTGGACGAGGGTGACACATTCAATCTTGTTGCTTTCCTCGTCTATGATATAGTAATTCTCGGCCTCGGCGCACTTGCTTTTCTGACACTCTTCAAAGGAATGAAGTTCTATGAAGTCACTCTTAACTTTTAACTCATAACTCTTAACTGCATAAGCCACCTGCGGCAAACTGTAGCAGGCCTCGATGCCTTTGCCTTCGTCGAGGAGGCGTGCAATCTTGAGGGTGGTGCGCTCGCCCATGCCGTAGTTGAGGAGGTCGGCAGGGGTGTCTATCAAGATGCTGGGGAAGAGGCGGTCGTCCCAGTAGTCGTAATGCGCCAGGCGGCGCATGGAGGCCTCGATGCCGGCCATGATGACGGGCACGTCGGGGTAGAGTTGTTTCAGTATTCGCGTGTATACGTATGTCGCCCTGTCGGGGCGGAATCCTGCCTGTCCGCCGGGGGTGTAGGCGTCGTCGTGACGCAGACGGCGTGCGGCTGTGTAGTGGTTCACCATACTGTCCATAGCGCCGGAGGTGACGCCGAAGAAGAGTCTGGGGGCGCCGAACTTGCGGAAGTCGCGCAGGTCGTCGCGCCAGTTGGGCTGTGGGATGATGGCCACTTTGTACCCCGCCGCCTCCAGCGTCCTCCCGATGACAGCAGTGCCGAACGAGGGGTGGTCGATGTAGGCATCGCCCGTTACGAGCACAACGTCGACCTGCTCCCACCCGAGGCGCTTGACCTCGTCCAACGTTATCGGCAAAAAATGCGGCATATCATTTCAAGGCTTTTACAGGACATTCGCGGGTGCAGTTGTGGCAGAGGATGCACTCGGTGGCGTTCTTGCGCTTGCGCGAATCGCTGTTCACCTCCACGTCCATGGGGCAGACCTCACGGCACTTGCCGCAGTGGATGCACCTGTCTTCGTCGAAGCGGATGCGAAGCAACGAATAGCGCGTCAAGGGTTTGAGGAATACCGTCACCGGACAGATGTACTTGCAGAAGGCGCGGTTGTCGCAGAAGGCTACGGCCAGTGCGATACCCACAACATAATAGACGATGTTGCCAAAGATGAACAGGCGGAACATCACCGACGGGGTGGCTTTGCCCAGCAGGAATAGCAATCCGACAAGCGCCAGCGAGAGTCCAAAGACGATATAGCGGATGAACCCAATGCGTTTGCGGGGACCTTGCGGACGTTTGTAGGGCAGGAGGTCAAGCACCATGGCCGTCCAGCAGGCATAGCCGCACCAGCCTCGGCCGAAAAACAGGGGGCCGAATATCTTGGCGATGGCATAATGCAGGGTGCCAGCCCCAACGACGCCGGATAAGAGGTAGTACCAGAAGCCCTCTATCTGCATGTTCTCGTGGCAGATAAGACCCAAGAACACTAGGATATATAATCCTACTGTGAATTGCACGAATAGCCTTGCATGACGCCAGCCCGATGCCGTCAAAGCCGCCCCGATACCAAGACAAAGGCCTATATAACCAAAGTTCAACAGGAAAAAGAGGTTGCCTGAGGAAAGATATAGAACAAAGGCGATAACAGCAAAAACTGCAAACAACAATACGGCTGTCCTGTACTTCTTCATTGCAAAATACAATATACAAAAAAGGTGCGGCAGACCTATAATCATACCGCACCTTGGGGGGTAGCGATTAGTCCTGGATGGCTTTGATGCCGGGGAGGACCTTGCCTTCGAGGTATTCGAGCATGGCACCGCCACCGGTGGAGACGTAGCTCATCTGGTCGGCGAGGTGCATCTGCTTGACGGCAGCCACGGAGTCGCCACCGCCGACAGCAGCGAAGCAGCCCTGCTTGCAGGCTTCGGCGACGCTCTTGGCGATGTGGTTGGTGCCCTTGGCGAAGGTCTCAAGCTCGAAGACGCCTGCAGGACCATTCCAGAGAATGGTCTTGGAGGCCATAATGATGTCGTGGATGGCCTTGCAGCTCTCGGGGCCGCAGTCCATGCTCTCCCAGCCGTCGGGAACCTCGCCGGAGGGGACAATCTTGGTGTTGGCGTCGTTGCCGAACTTGTCGCCGATGACGGAATCGACGGGCAGGTAATACTTGACGCCCTTCTCGTCCATGCGGTGCATGAGTTCGCGAGCCAGGTCGAGCTTGTCGTCCTCGCAGATGGAGTTGCCAATGCGGCCGCCGAGGGCCTTGGTGAAGGTGTAGCGCATGCCGCCGATGATGACCATGTTGTCGACTTTGTCGAGGAGGTTCTCGAGGATGCCTATCTTGCTGCTGACCTTGGAGCCGCCGATGATGGCGGTGAAGGGACGCGGCGGGTTCTGCATGAGCTTCTCGAGGTTGCGTACCTCGTTCTCCATGAGGAAGCCGAAGTATTTGTCGTTGGGGAAGAAGCGGGCGATGACGGCGGTGGAGGAGTGCTCGCGGTGGGCGGCGCCGAAGGCGTCGTTGATGTAGCAGTCGCCGAGGGCGGCGAGCTGGCGGGCGAGGTCTTCGCCGCCTTTGGTCTCTTCGGGGTAGAAGCGGATGTTCTCGAGGAGCATCACCTCGCCACCCTTCAGTTCTTTGGCCATCTGCTCGGGTTTGCCGCTGCCGAGGAGTTCCTGGGTGAACTTCACGGGACGGTTGACGAGGGTCTCAAGGTATTTGGCCACGGGTTCGAGGGTCAGTTCGGGCTCGAAGCCGCCTTTCTTGGGACGGCCGAAGTGGGCCATGATGATGATGGCGGCGCCGTCGCGGAGGAGTTTCTCGATGGTGGGCATCGACTCGCGCATGCGGGTGTCGTCGGTGATCTGCTTCTGGTCGTTCATAGGAACGTTGAAGTCAACGCGCAGCAGTACCTTACGGCCTGCGAAATTGATATCTTTGATACTTTTCATGGGTATGATGATTTATTGGGTTATTCTGCATGATGAGGCTGTTCACTTCATTGCTTTTTATTTGTCTGTGTTCACGTCCCCGTGCCGGGGTTCGGCGACGGCCATACCAATGTAGAGGGCTGTGAGCATGGTGAAGACGAAGGCCTGGATGTAGGCCACCAGGCACTCAAGCAGCGAGATGAAGACGCTGAAGAGGACGCTTACCACGCTGACGGCGCCGCCGACGGCCATACCGAAGAGGTTGCTGAGGATGAAGATGATGACAATGAAGCCGAGGATGACGATATGGCCGGCCGTCATGTTGGCGAATAGTCGTATCATCAGCACTATGGGCTTGGTGAAGACACCCACCAGCTCGACTACGGGCATCAACGGGAAGACCTTGAGCCAGGCGGGCACGCCGGGGGTGTTGAAGATGTCTGTCCAGTAATGGCGGTTGCCGCTGATGTTGGTGATGAGGAAGGTGATAACGGCGAGGGTGGCGGTGACAGCGATATTGCCTGTGATGTTGGCACCTGCGGGGAAGAAAGGTATGAGGCCGAGGATGTTGCAGAAAAAGATGAAGAAGAAGAGCGTCAGCAGATAAGGCAGGTAGCGTTCGTAGCGCTTCTCCCCTATCATCGGCTTGGCGATGCTGTCGCGCACAAAGACGACAAGCATCTCCACGAGGCTCTGCAGACCGTGGGGGGCCTGGTTAGGACGCTTCTTGTAGCCGGCACGGGCTATGAACACGATGACCAGCAGCAGGATGACGGCAATGATGATGGCCGCCGCCGTCTTGGTGATGCTCAGGTCGAGTGGCTTCCGCCCTGTGAGGTTGCCGGCTTCGTCGACACACACTATCTCCTCCTTCTCGGCGCCGCCACCGACGAGACGATAGCCGTTGTAGTCGGCGTGGCCGTGATGGAAGCGTGAGGACATGAAGACATCGAGCCGGCCGTCGTTCCAGAGTATTACCGGCAGCGGGATGGCGACAGCATGCTCTGCACCGTCGCTCGTCTTGTAGTCGAACATGTGCCACGAATGGGCGTCGGTGACGTGTCCGATGATCATCGAACCCGGGTCGAAGGACTCTTCTTCGGCATGAGTAGCGACGGGAGCCGCCAACAGCAGCGCCGCCACAAGAATATGAAACAGATTCTTCATATCTACTCCTTGGTATTAACCTTTGCGGTGTTGTTGAAAATGTCTATCTGGACAGAGTCGAACAGCCTCAGCTGCTTCTCATCGGTGTTGTCGATGTGGACCCCTGCGGCAGCATCTTTGAGACCGTGACGCACCAGACGGGCCAGCGCCGTAGGTCTGTCGACACCACTCTGGGCGGCATAGACAGACAGACGGCGCATCTCGCACTCGTTGAGCGTCACTACGTACCTCTTCAGCTTGGGCTTTTCGGGCTTTTTCACCTTTACCTTACTCTTAACGGGTTACTCTTAACTGTTGAAACGTCCGAGGACGTCGTCGGCTTTGGCAGCACGTTCGTTGTCGCCCATCGTACGACGGGCCACATCGGAGAGAAGCGACATAATCTGCAGGTCGCTCTGCAGCGTACCGCGCACACCGGCAGCCTTGTCGCCACGGAAGGTAGCCAGATAGCCCAGCTCATCGTTGTAGTACTTGAAGGCGGCATCCCAGAGTTCCTGAGCTTTCTCTATGCCATACACCTTCTTGTATAGGTCCACAACATCGACACGCGTGCTGCCGGTGACGATATACACGGCATATACGTCTATCGGGAAGTTGGGGGCCGGGAAGAAATGCTGGCTGAGATCGAGCAGTCCTTTGGCTTTGTCCACATTGCCCGACTGATACTCGTCGTTGGCGAGCAGCATCAGCGACTGGCGCTGCACGGTGCCCATGTTGAGGCTTATCGGGTCCACATAGATGTCGCTGTTCAAGTTGCCCCACTTCAGCGGCTCGCCGTCGACACCCTTGAGGAAGTAGTCGGCCGAGCGGAGAGTGTAGCGCGACCCACGGCGCGGATAAGGCAGAATCTTGTGATTCATACCGTCCTGCACGGTGTAGCTATATATCAACGGGAACACATCCTTGATGTAGCCTGGGTTCATGATGTTGATGTCGCGCATGAAGCGGTTGGTACCCAGAATGTCGAGTATCATCATCTCATGGCGGTAGAGGGCCTGCTTGCCAATCTCCCAACGGATGACAGGGTTGACGCTGTCGGCCATATCGGCAGGGATGACGCCGGCCTGCACCAGGGCGGGTATGTCGAGTGTTATCTTGAAGCGCTTGGTGGGTACATACATGAACTCCTGACCACTGCGCTGGTCACGAATCGTGAAGCGGTCCGGATGGTCGCGCAGCATACCGAGCACGTCGGTCACCTCAAGGTAGTCGGCCGAACGGTCCATCACATAGAACACATCCTGACCCAAGCCGTAGTATTCTTTAGGTAGCGTGAAGGGCAGCGCATCGCCTTCGTAGAGCTTGTTGAACAGCTGCTCCACATACCAGTACATGCCGCTGAGCGTATAGTTCAGTATGCGCACATCGGTGCGAGTGCCTTCTACCTCCTGTGCGTACCACAGCGGGAAGGTGTCGTTGTCGCCGAAGGTTATCAGTATGCCGTTCTTGTTGATGCTCTTCAGGTAGTTCTGCGCAAAATCGCGTGCCGCCGTCTTCTGCGAGCGGTCGTGGTCGTCCCAGTTCTCGGCGGCCATCAGGCACGGTACCGCAGCCATACACACCACAAACACCACAGGCATCACCACCTTGTAGGCTCGGGGAGCGCCAGCCTCTTTGTCTGCGGGGACACCCCGCTTCTTGAACAGGCCGCTTATCCACTCCGCCAGTGCCAGCACTCCGAAGCCTATCCAGATGGCATAGAAGCTGAACGAGCCCACGAAGGCATAGTCACGCTCACGCGGCTGCTTGGGCGGCATGTTCAGGTAGATGGCAATGGCCAATCCCGTCATGAAGAACATGATGAACACGATGAACGCATCCTTCGGGTGCTTACGTATGTGATATATCAGGCCGATGATACCCAGCAGCAACGGCAGCATGTAGTACTTGTTGCGCGCCTTGTTGTTCTCCATCGTCTCCGGCAGGTTGTCCTGCGGCCCCAGACGGCTCTCGTCGATAAACTTGATGCCGCTTATCCAGTTGCCGCTCAGGTAGTCACGCGTACCGTCGTCGTTGAAGTAATGGCCCTGTATGTCGTTCTGCCTTCCGGCAAAATTCCACATGAAGTAGCGCCAGTACATCCAGCCGAGCTGGTAACGGTTGAAGAACTTCAGGTTCTGGCTGCCCGAGGGGCGCTGGTCGCCGTACACCTTGCCGGCCCAGTACTCGTAGAAGCGCGGATGGTCACGTTTCGTGTCGTCGCTCCACATCCTCGGGAACACGCCAGTGTGTTTCTCGTTGTATATGTACTTCTGCGCATGGGCGGCAACGATATAGCGGTCCTTGCCGTTCTCGCTCTTGCCGCGCACATACTTAGTATAGCCGTCCTTCACACCCGTCGGCGCACCGGCGGTGTAGAACTGACCCGTGAACAACGGCGTGTCGCCATACTGCTCGCGACCAAGATAGGCACGCATCGCAACAGCATCCTTCGGCGCATTCTCGTTCAGCGGCGTGTTCGTGTTGGCACGTATCACCAGCACAAAGAACGTCGAGTAGCCGATCACAAGCATGGCGAAGCTCAGTATTGCGGCATTCAGTATCGGCTTATGCTTCTTCTGTGTGAACCACAGTCCCCACACTACCAGCGCGGCCAGCAGTGTGAAGAAGAATATCGTGCCGCTATTGAACGGCAGACCGAGCGTGTTGACAAAGAACACATCCACCGCCGAGTCCACATTCACAATGCCCGGAATGATGCCCCACAGGATGACGCCCAGCGTTATCACGCTCAGCACACCCGTCACGATGAAACCTTTCCAGGTAGTCTTCGGCCACTTCTTGAAATACACAACATAGAAAATCGCAGGCACCGTCAGCAGGTTCAGCAGGTGCACTCCGATGGCCACACCCACCAGCAGACTGATCAGTATCAGCCACCGCATGGCGTGGGCATCCTCGCTCTGCTCCTCCCACTTCAGTATGGCCCAGAACACCAGTGCTGTGAAGAACGAGCTCATAGCGTACACCTCACCCTCCACTGCCGAGAACCAGAACGTGTCGCTGAAACAGTAGGCCAAGCTTCCCACCACACCGGCGGCAAAGACACCCCACGTCCTCCAGTCCTTCAGGCTCGGATTCTTCGGGTCGGGCAGCAAGTGCTTGCCCAGCAGCGTTATCGCCCAGAACAGGAACAGTATCGTCAATCCGCTGCACACAGCCGACATCACATTCACAGCGTGCGCCGCCGTCGCCGGGCTGCTGAACAGCGAGAACAGACGGCCCACAAGCTGGAACGTCGGTGCTCCCGGAGGGTGACCCACTTGAAGTTTCACGGCGGTGCTTATATACTCACCGCAATCCCACCACGACGCCGTAGCCTCCGCCGTCATGATGTACACAGCACAGGCAATGAGTCCTATGACCCAGCCAATGATGTTGTTTGCCAGATGATACTGTTTCATCGTTTAGATATTGTTTGTTGTTTCTTTCCTTTTACTTTGTCTTCTCAATTAGTCCGCATCCCTCAGAATCGGCATCGTCATGCACCTCGCACCGCCACCGGCCCTCGGCAACTCGCTTCCCGGGAATGCTGCCACGAACTTCTCGTAGCTGTTCATGTCCACCCTCCC
This sequence comes from uncultured Bacteroidales bacterium, assembly GCA_900318275.1. Classification (GTDB taxonomy): domain Bacteria; phylum Bacteroidota; class Bacteroidia; order Bacteroidales; family P3; genus Colimorpha. The sequence continues at coordinate 24,313 of ONJY01000010.1, forward strand.
GCTCACGATATCCTCGGCGTTGAGCACCGCAAAGCCCGCCCTGTCCAGCGCCTCTATAGTCTTCGCGTTGCGGCGGTAGCCTATCACCTTGCCGTCGCCCAGCGAGAAGAAATTGCACCCCGAATGCCACTGCTCGCGCAGCTGCACCCATGGGTCGCTCCCGCCTCCAGTCACCGGCTCTATATCCCATCCGAGACCCTGCAGACCCTTCACCATGTCGGGCACCTTCGTGTATCTGATATTGCCACCCTCGATGGTGATCAGCGTTGTGTCCTTGCCGGCAAACAAGCCAGTCTTCTTCAGCATCGGCTCGAACACCATGCACTCGTGCTTCCCAAGGAACGTGAACACCATGTCCAGATGGATGAAACTCTCAGGACTCTTGGGCAGCTCCTGCACCAGTATGTTGAACCTCTCGCGCTCCTGCGCAAAAGTCTGCGCCAGATACTTGATACCCTTCACATTCGTCCGTATACCCTGACCGATGCACAGCAAGTCGGGAGCGGCAATCTGCACGTCGCCGCCCTCCGTCCTCGCGTCGCGGTCCCACGCCATAGCGTTCAGCGTCTCCACCTTGAAGAAATGCTTGAAGATGGCCTCGTAGATCAGCGTCTCACGCTCCCTCACCTCGAAACTCATCGAGTTCACCAGCACCCTGTCGTACACCGTGCTGCTCGCATCCCTCGTGAAAAACAAGTTGTACAGCGGCTTCAGCAGATAACGCGACTCCAGATCCCCACTCTCCACTCTCCACTCTCCACTCCTCCACTCCGGGTCCTCATATCCCTCAATCAGTGCAGCTGCAAGCTCGGCCGACGGCAGACCCATAAGCCTCTCGGCCAGGTCGTCGTCGCAATTGTCCATATCGCAGCTCCCCTCCACCAAGTGGCGGCGCAACTCGCTGTCCTCCAGCAACTCCTCCAGTATATCCTCCACATAGTACACATCCGTCCACTTCTCCAGCACACCGCAGAAATTGCTGTACTCCACGTCCACTATCGGCTTGTTCAAAATATCGCTGTACAGCGCATGTGCTGCATTCAGCGGCGTCATACGCTCAATCTCAACACCCGGACGGTGCAGCAGCACAGCTCGCAGACGCCCCGTCTCCGACGCCACATTCACCCTGCACGCTTTTAGTCTATTTCTTTCCATATAGTTCTATCAATCATTACACTAACCGCCAACCACCATCGGCAGGCGGCATACAATAGAGAATGCAAATATACGAAGAAAAATCCAATATATAACAATAAACATAAAAAAAATATCCACAGACATAGACACACCCGTGGATAACCTCCCGTACAGAACCCCTTCGCCTCCCCTACCTCCCCTCTTCGACCTTCCTATCGCATCCGCTCCATCCAACACCCCTCCACGGCCGAAGCAAGGCCGAGGAGGGGTCGAAGGGGAGCCGAAGGGGCTCTATCTAAAAAACTGTCTATCAGGCCATATTATGGAACACATTGACGACATCGTCGTCATTTTCAAGGCGTTCCAGCAAGCCGTTGACGTCTTCCTGCTGCTCGGGCGTGAGCTCGCGCATCGTGAGCGGTATACGCTCGAACTTGAAACTCTTTATCTCCAGACCCTTGTCTTCCAGAAACTTGGAGATGGGGCCATAGTTCTTGAAGTCTGCGTAGATGAGTATCTCGTCCTCGTCGCGGAAGACTTCGTCGATGTCGCAGTCGATGAGTTCGAGCTCCAGCTCGTCCATGTCGATGCCGTCGTGCCAGGCGACGACAAAGGAGCACTTGCGCTCGAAGAGGAAGTCATTCATGCCCATGGTGCCCAGTTCGCCCTTGCCGCGCACGAAGGCGGCGCGGAGGTTAGCGACGGTGCGCGTGGGGTTATCGGTGGCAGTCTCCACGACGATGGCGGTGCCGTGGGGGCCTTTGCCGTCGTAGACGACCTCTTTGTAGGCCGACTTGTCCTTCTCGGTGGCGCGCTTGATGGCGCGTTCCACATTCTCCTTGGGCATCGACTCACTCTTGGCGGTCTGCATCAGCAGGCGCAGACGCAGGTTGGACGAGGGATCGGGGCCACCGGCAAGGACGGCCAGTTCAATTTCCTTACCAATCTTGGTGAAGGTGCGGGCCATGTGGCCCCAACGTTTCAGTTTTCTTGCTTTGCGGTATTCAAATGCGCGACCCATAGTATTGATGTTTTATGTTATTGATTCAATTGTTTTTTGAGGTATTCCGTGCATTCCTCGAAGGTCTTGAAGGTGTGATCCTCGGGGACGACGGCAGGGATGACCTTGTGCGTGGTGAGCATGTACATAGGCTGAGGCTGGATGATGGTCATAAGCACCTGCACGCCACGTGCCTGCAGGTCTTTGATGGCCTCCTCCATGGCGTAGAGGCCGCTCTGATCCATGAAACTCACCAGACGCATGCGGATGATGACAATCTTGGCACTGTCGGGCACCGTCTGCATCACCTCCTTGAACTTGTTGATGGTGCCGAAGAAGATGGGACCGTTGAGGCGCTGCACGTAGATCTGGTGGGCCACGGTGTCGGGCATGCCGCCCTCGTCAGCCCAGGGGCTCTCCTTGTCGAAGTTGGTCATCTCCTGACTGCTGTAGCCACCCTCGACGAGGTCGGAAGCGCGCTTCATGAAGAGCACGCAGGCTATCACCATGCCGATGCCCACAGCGGTGAGCAGGTCGACGAAGACGGTGACGAGGAAGACGACGATGAGCACCACAGCGTCGGCACGCGGTATCTTGGGCAGATCCTTGAAGCCGCGGAAGTCAATGATGCCCACACCCACAGTGATGAGAATGCCGGCGAGGACCGACAGCGGCACATACTGCACCACAGAACCGAGGCCCAGCATGATGGCCAGTAGCAGCAGGGCATGCACCATGCCGCTGAGCTGCGTGCGGCCGCCGCTCTTGACGTTGACCACGGTGCGCATGGTGGCACCGGCACCGGGCAGACCGCAGAAGAGACCGGCGATGGCGTTGCCTATACCCTGCCCTATCAGCTCGCGGTTGCTGTTGTGCTTGGTCTTGGTGATATTGTCGGCCACCACCGAGGTGAGCAGCGTGTCGATGGAACCAAGGCCTGCGAGGGTGAGGCCCGGAACGATGGCAGCCATCAGGACAGCGCCCCAGTTGATGCCGGCGAGGCTGACACCCTCCTTGGCGAAGAAGGGCATGGGTATGCCCGAAGGAATCTTGCCGATGGTGGCGACACCATCCATGTCGATGAAGAGCGAGACGACGGTCATCACTACGAGGGCGACGAGCGTGGAGGGTACCTTCTTGGTGAGCAGCGGGAAGAGGTAGATGATGGCCACCGTGGCCACGCCGAGCAGCAGGGCTGTGATGCTGGTGGAAGCCACCGCTCCGGGGAGCCCGACAAGGAGTTCAATCATCGATCCGCCTTTGCTCTGCCCCAGGAGAGGATAGATCTGCTGCAGGATGATGATGACGCCGATGCCGCTCATGAAGCCGCTGAGGACGGGGTAAGGTATGTAGCGCACATACTTGCCTATCTTGATGAGGCCGAAGAGAATCTGGAAGATGCCGCAGAAGATGGCGGCGAGAGCCATGGATAGCATCACTTCGGAGATGCTGCCGTTGGAAGCCGTCCAGGCGCCGGTGACGAGGGTGGCTGTGACGACGGTCATAGGGCCAGTGGGGCCACTGATCTGGCTGTGGGTGCCACCGAAGAGGGCGGCGAAGAAGCCTAGGAGCATAGCGCCGGTGAGACCGACATAGGCACCGAGAGAAGCCGCCGACGGGTCGGTGACACCGCTGAAGGCTTGTATGCCGAAAGCGAGAGCGAGAGGAAGTGCGACGATGCCGGCGGTGATGCCGCCGAAGAGGTCGCCTTTAACGTTGCTAAACAGTTTCATATATCTTATAAATTACTAATTCTTAATCCTTAACTCTTAACTAATCCAGCGCCCAGTAAACGAGTGTGACACTGAGTATTCCCAGACCGGCACCGGCACAGACGTCGCCGAGCCAGTGGCGGTTGTTGTAGATGCGCATAGCGGCCACGGTGACAGCCACAGCGTAGCCCGCAACAGCTATCCATGGGTACTCCTCGCCATATTCGCGGCGCAGTATCTCGGCACCCGTGAAGGCCGTGAAGGTATGTCCCGAGGGGAAGCTGTTGAGCCGTGAGCCGTCGGGGCGCTCGACAGCGAGAGCGTACTTGAAGGCATTGAGCCAGCCTGCACCAAGCAGATAGGAGCCGCCCTCGAGCAGGAGGAGACGGTTGAAGGAGTGCTTGCCCTTGAGACCACAGAGGTTGAGGACCAACGGTGCCGATGCCGGCAGGTACTGTATGTAGTCGTCGAAGTGCAGCTTGGGGTTATGCGAAGAGACCACCTTGTCGCGCAACGAGAGATTGACGCCATTGGCGGTGGGGTTGTAGGTAAGGACGGCGCCGGTGGCCATCAGCGCTGTTGCCGACAAGGCCGGAGTCAGTTCAAAACGCGGCAGACGCAGACCTGCGGTGTCCCATTGGCAGTAGGCACCGAGAGAGGCGACAAGCAGCAGTATGGTCAACAGTTGTTTCATAGGGTAAGCAGACCGTCTTTAAGGATTGGCACCACAGGGCATGTGTCCTGCCGGAAAGCGAAGCTCACGTCGGCAGCAGCTCCGAGACCGTAGAGACGGTGTACATGGGTGCAACGCTGACAGTAGTCATATGGATCGCTCTTCGCCACCTGCCACAAGGCGAGAGCCATGTTGGCGGCATCATTGGCGATTATGAGTTCAGAGTCAAGAGTCAAGAGTTTCTGGATTATAGCACCGGCCACAAGGGTATCTTCAATGCAAAAGTCATTCTGCCAACCCGAACAGAGGAGGACGGTGTCCATGCCCCCGTTGGCGAGGCGGTCGCATACGGCCGAAAGGTTGGCGAAGGAAGCCACAAGGGTGAGGTCGGCATCGGCGCCACGAAGTATGGAGACGGTGCCGTTGGTGGTGCTGTAGGCCAATTTGACGCCTGTCATATCGCTGCGCAGATACTCCGTCGGCGAATTGCCGTACTCAGCGTCGCCAACCTTGCGGCCACCACGCTCTGCGGCCACAAGAAACCCATGCTCGCGGAAACGGCCGATGCCCTCAAGAGTGTCGAGAGGAAGTACAGACGAACAGCCTGCCTGAAAGGCCGCACAGACGGCGGTGGTGGCACGCAGAAGGTCTATAGCCACGGTGACGTTGTGCTCCTTAATAGCGCGGTAGGGGTACAATGCTGGAGACAGGGAGACCTCTATCCTCATAGTTCCTCGTCTTTTAGCTGTTCCACGCTGCCGTCGCGACGGATGCGGAGGTTGAAATATTCAGGATGCGGCTTGGCATATTGCTCTGCCTCCTGACGGCGGGAACGTTTGCCTGCCGGCAGGTCCTTGAGGACGTACTTGTTGAGTATCTCCACCAGACGGCAACGCTGTGCCGTCTCAAGGTCGCAGCCATACTGCTCGGCGAACTCAAGGTCTGCCTTGAGGGGCTTAGGGGTGCCTTTAAAGTCGGTGGGGAGCATCTTGGTGGCATTGACATGCACGTGCAGCATTTCCATGCCGTTGTGGGTAGAACGCAACACATACTCAACCTCTACGCTCCATGAATTAGAGGTGTGCGACCAGTTGAGAAGGTCTATAAAGAGTACGGCATCAATACCCAAATCGGTATACAGGTCTGTGATATTATCGTTGCGCAACTGCTTGCCAGTGCGTGTTTCGGTGGCTGCTATCTGAGCCGATGCCAGAGGACCGAGGACATAGTATCCATGGCTCGTCAGCGGGTCGGTGGCTGTGAGGTAGAGTTGTCGCGAAGCGATGTTGAGCGAGGCGTTGTATATGGAGTCGTATGTCTCACGCACAGCACGGCGCATGGAGACATCGTTGAGGGGTGCGACATAGACGACCGAAGGCTCCTGCTGATAGAGTTCATTGTAGCGTGCCAGCTTCTTCTCACCCTTGCAGGAAAAGAGCGTCATAGGGAGCAACAGTATCAAGAACAGACGCACGTACTTCATCATTCAGCCTCCTTTCCTTTCTGTTTTTGAGCCTTACGTTCTTCAGCACGACGCTGCTTCTCGGCATCACGTTGTTTGGCTTTTTCCTTGGCCAGACGCTTCTTCTCCTTCTCGGCTTCTTTCTTGGCCTTCTCCTTTTCCTTCTTGGCTTTCTTCTTGTCGGCTTTAGCCTGCTTGCGGGCGTCTATCTTGGCCTGCTTGGCAGCAGCCACGGAGTCGGCAGCAGCCTTACGCTGCAGCTCGGCCTGCTGCTGTTCCTGCACCAACAACTCACGTTTCTGGTTTGCTGTGAGGCGTATAGGGTATTCAACCGAGTCGACAGGAGTCTGCATCAAGACGCGGATGCTGTCGGTGCTGTCTATGACAGATGCTATTTGCGGGAGGGGTCGCAGAGCGGTGAGGCTGTCGTATGACCAGCCTTGCAGCTTGACGAGGTCGGCAGTGTCGTTCTTTCCGGCAAGAGTATCGTCGACCATGTTGGGCAGAAGACGTTCCTTGATGCGGCGCACGAGAAGACGGCTTTCAGGGAATGCTTTGGCTTCGGCGTTGAGCATGCGGCAGGCTTCACCGTCGTGTCCCATGAGCGCCAACGTCACACCGTATTCGGCATACATGCCGGGATGCAGGGTATCGGCTTTGACGGCGGCATTGAGGTTTTCAGCATGGGCGCAGGCGAGGGAGTAGAGCGAGCCGTATGTGCTGTTTGTCTGGTAGTCGAGCATGGCGGCGCGTGGTGTGCCGACAAAGCGCCCGGAACATGCCGTCAGCACTAAGGCTGCAAGCATGCAGCTATAGAACCTGATATGTCGTTTCCTGTGCATTGTTATGTGCTTCTCAATAACAAAAAATGGCAAGGACCTATAAGCCGGGTTCTGTCGTGTTCTATCATCAATCTACTGCCGCCGTCGCCGACGGCCTCTATCAACCTACCCCCCGATAATGCAGGCGAGCCAGCCCGCTGCTTTGCGGCCTATCGGTATATTTGGTCTTTCAGCCCATGAGGCTTGCCATCGTGCCCGTTGCCGGAACACGTCGTGGGCTCTTACCCCGCGTTTTCACCCTTGCTTCATGTACAGAGGCCGACGAATGTAGGCACCCGCACATGGAGCGGTTTCTTTTCTGTGGCGCTTTCTGTAGCCATTCGGTTACCCTAATGACCCCTTCCCGTTAGGAAGCATGGTGGCTCGTGCTGCCCGGACTTTCCTCTCGGCCCAAGGGCCCAGCGATAGAACAGTCCCTGCCATTATTTCAAACTGCAAAATTACTATTTTTTTTTCATATAGGGCGCAAAATGTGGTAAATAAATAGAGCCGACAATATATTTTGTCGGCTTATTCGTTGAGTATATGTAATTTCCGCTGATGTCAGCACCGGCTACCAGACGACGGTGACGGTGCCCGCTTCGCGGTGTGAAGAGCCATCGGTACCGCGAAATGTGGCGACCCACACATAGGCGCCCTGTGGCACAGAAGTGCCGTTATGTGTAGCATCCCAGACTTCATTGATGTCGCTACTCTTGAAGAGGAGACGGCCTCCTCGGTTGTAGATATGGATGCGGAAGTCGCTGACATCGGAGGTTGCAACTACCTTGAAGACGCGGTTTTCCGCCACATCGCCATTGGGTGTGATGATATTGGGGGCCCATAGTATGTTGTCGACCTGATAGGGAACGGGGGCGGGTCCGCCCACCTTTGTCGACGATACGCTCTCGTGGCTATCCGCCTGAAGCTGACCTGTAATCATACTGTCAGGTTCGGCGGTTGTTTTCGGGGTTTCTGGTATTGGGTTGACAGGCGTTGCTGTCAGCTCGGCGAACAGGCTTTCATCAAAAAGATTGTCGTATACTGGTTCGTTGACCTTTGGCAAAGCCGACTGTGTCTCCGGTAAAATATAAAGCCCATCGGCCATAAGTTTGCTATCGGCTTTTGCAGTGACATTTGCTGGAGAGTCTGCGACAATAGCATCAGTTATTGTTTCATCAGCGACAGGCTGGTTGACGACAGGCACAATGGCGACTTGCTGTGTCTCTACAGCATCATTTGCCGTTCCCCTATTCAGCGACCATATAGCGACCACAGCAACGGCAATTACAGCAACAGCGACTCCGCCAATGCGCAATGCTCGACGTAAACGCAAATGGCGATGTACCGCATCAAACAAACCCTCGTCGGGCTTCACTTCATAGTTTTTCCAGTTGTTATCCATCATTCCTCTTTTTTATTCTCCAAATATTGGCGCATCCTTTTACGTGCCTTGCATAAAGCGACACGGACAGCCAACTCATTACAATTCATCCTATTGGCAACCTCGTCCATAGGTAGCTCTTCTATACAGCATAGGTTGAAGGCCATGCGCTGTGCCGGCGAGATGGTGGACATGGCTTTCACGATGTCATCCATCGTATAGGGCATTTCACTACCGTCATCGTCCACAATATCGTCCATCGGTTGCAGAATGGTGTGGCGGGAACGGCGATAGTGCTGTATGCAGGTATTTACCATTATGTTGTATGTCCATGAGCGAAGCTTCTGTGGGTCACGCAACGTACCAATTCGCTCAAAGATTTTGATAAATCCATCCTGCAACAAGTCTTGTGCCTCGTCACGGTCTGCTGTGTATCTGTAACAAACACCCATCGCCATCGGAGCAAGCTCTTCATAGAGTGCCCGTTGGGCGTTGGCATTGCGATGACGACACCCCTCTACCATCTGTGCGTAGTTCATGCTCATCGGCATATAGACGCTTTAGGTTAGCTTTTGTTACCGGCATTAACACTATTTAACACACAATCCTCAATTACAGCAACCCCATCGGCAACACGGAACTTGACCTCCCATCGGTCAAAAGACATTGAGTATATACGTTGCGGGTCATCTTGATAATGAGGGCGAGGATCCAAGGAAATTGTTTCCTGTAATGTTGCTTGCATAGTATCTGGCAATTGTTGCCGCAGAGAATCTGGTATCACTACGCTCAAAACTTTCTCCGGTGCCTGCTGCGCAAAGCCACCACGAGCATCAGGATGGCTGTCGGCATAGGGGATATACGGCTTTATATCATATATCGGTGTACCGTCGACAAGGTCTGCGCCAGTAATATATAGCACCGGGGCATTATCTGACTCCACATCCACACGAAGCAGTCGCACCGACGACAATCCCAAAGGATTGGGGCGGAATGGACTTCTTGTGGCAAATACACCCATACGCTTGTTACCTCCAAGGCGTGGCGGTCTTACCGTAGGACTCCACCCATCACGCTCGACAAGGTGGAAGCCCCATATCAGCCAAACATAGTCAAACTCTTCGAGACCACGTACTGCTTCCACAACACGATACTCCTTCTCGAAGACTATTTGGGCTTCTATATCGACAAGACCGGCCTGACGCGGCACGCCGAACTTGCTTTTATAGACAGACTCTATATGAGCAATCTGTTTCATAGGCCAATCTCGCCAGATTGTTTTCTTGCCCAGAAATCGCGGAAATCGGCGAGATTATGCCTGAGTAGATTGGGGGTATCAAGACCGTATGGACAATGCTGCACACAATGGTTGCAATGCAGACAGCCCTCTATTTGCTCCATCTTCTCATGCCATTCCTCGGTGAGATAGACGCTGTAGGGTGCACGGCGGAGGAAGAGTGACATGCGGTTGCAATCCTGTATCTGGATGCCTGCAGGGCACGGCTGGCAATAGCCGCAACCACGACAGAAGTTGCCACTAAGTTCGCGACGGTCTTTTTCAATACGTGTACGCATCTCGTCCGTGAGCACAGGCGGATTGTCTTGATAGGAGAGCCATTCGTCGAGTTCACTTTCGCGCTGGATACCCCAGATGGGGGCCACATGGTCATATTGGGCCAACCACGCATAGGCCGTCGCCGAATCGCTGATGAGGCCGCCACTAAGGCCTTTCATGGCGATAAAGCCCATATTATGCTCACGGGTTAGACGGACAATACGCAAATCCTCCTCTGAGGCGAGATAGCTGAACGGATATTGCAGAGTCTCATAAAGACCACTCTCTATAGCCTCTATGGCCACTTTCTGCCTATGGTTGGTGATGCCTATATGTCGCACCTTGCCCTGCCGCACAGCTTCCTGCATGGCTTCATACAATCCACTGCCGTCACCAGGCTTAGGGCAGAAAGCCGGATTATGAAACTGGTAGAGGTCCACATAATCTGTGCGCAACAGGGTGAGACTTGTCTCAAGGTCACTCCAGAACCCTTCTACGGTGGTGGCACCGGTCTTGGTGCTTATTACAACTTCGCTACGGCGGCCATCAAGAGCCACACCAAGTTTCTCCTCACTGTCGGTATAGAAACGGGCTGTATCGAAATAATACATGCCTCCATCCAATGCACGGCGCACCAAATTCACAGCTTCAGCCTGACTGATTCGTTGTATCGGCAATGCGCCGAAACCGTTGCGTGGCACCACAAGTCCACTTCTGCCAAGGGTTATTTTCTGCATGGTCTTATTTCTGTTGTTCTTTGCTTCTCTTCTTTATAGAAATCCCCCGACTTTGGGTCGGGGGACCTTTTTTGTATCGTTTTTGTCAAAACCTACTGCATGAGCATCACACGATAGGCTCGGCCGTCGCCGACCTGTACCATGTAGACGCCTGCTTCTTCCATTGTCAGACGTACCGTGTCGTCGTCAGCCTTGGTGCTGACCACCTGACGGCCGACGGCATCAAAGACACTGATGATCTTCCTGGCGGCTCCCTTGACGACGATAGTTCGTTCTGCGGCATAAACCTGAATGTCGCCCATATCTGCATCGTCAATACCGAGACGGGAGAAGATGGCATGGAAGTGCAGGTTCTCGTAGAGATAGACCACACGGACAGAATCGGCATTGCCGTCATCCCAGCGGATGAAGTTATAGCCGCTGTTGGGTACGGCAGTAATCGTTGCCGGCGAACCGTACTCATAATCGCCGGAGCCATAGGCTGAGCCACCTTGTGAAGCGGAGACACTAAGGTGCATCATGTCAAGGGCGGTGGCCACATAGATGGTCATATCGCCTTCGACGCGGAACGACCATGGGTTCTGTGTGCTGAGGGTATCGCCGTCGGCATTGAGCCACGCCACAAAGTGGTGGAACTCCAGCCCCGTAGCTCTGAGCGTCACGCTGTCGCCATAGTGGTATGGGCCATCACCGTATACATACACATAGTCGCCCTCAACGGTGACATTGTAATAGTCCATGATACACTCGGCATGTACCTCAGTGTGGTTAGTGATACGCATACCCAAGGGGTTGTCTTGGTAGTTTCCCGACTCGACATTCACACGGTTGATGATAACCTCTTCATCATAGTGATAAGCAGAATCCCACACCTCATGCTCTATACCGTCGATATCAACGTATGTTGAGGCAATCCAAGTGCTGTCGAGGACAAATATAGAATTAACAATAGTGTCGAATCTGTAGGTATTCACAACCCAGTAGACCAGGTGATGGTGGCTGTCAGGCGTAACGGTGAGCGTGATGCTGTCATTATATTCAACCTGCACGGGCTGCACCTGCACGTCGCCCGGATTGCCTTCGATGTCCACAGTCACGGTACCGTTAGTCACCGAAGTGAAGAGGTCGAGGAATCTATGGATGAAGGTGGCGGTGATGGTGGTGTCATTGGTGACGACAAACGAGACGCTGTCGACATTGTCATTGGTGCCGTTGAAGCCAACAAACTCACAGTGTGCATTGGCATAGGCGCGTAGTGTCACCGTGTCACCGTTGTCGTAGACGCCAGCACCGGTCACATAACCCATCGTCGTGTCGTTGACCTGGACGGTGACCGTATAATTGTCAGCGATGTCCGTAGCCTCGCTGAGGCTGACGATGCCATTGACAGCGCTGAAGGTCTTATCCACAGAACTACCGAAGCACACCGTCGGCATCATGACAGCAAACAGACAGCAGTATAACCTGATATATCGTTTCATTTGCATTGCTTTATGTTTCTCATTAATAAAAGGCAACGTTTCGACTGCAAAAATACTACTTTTTTTTCATATAGAACATAAAATATATCTCCAACGCTATTGTATACCTGCTTACATGTTGATTATATGAAACTTTCCTACACATAAGGGCGACCCACCATAGCACCGTCACCCTGACAGCTTAATGATATACGGTACCTTCAGAAGCGCTAAATGTCACCTAGTTCATGTCATCTTACAAATGCTCCGGGGCAGCCAGATGGCTGCCCCGGAGCATTATAATGTGTGATGTTCGTCTGTTTAGCGAACCACGACCACGCGCTGGGTCATCACGTTGCCCACGCGGACGAGGTAGGAGCCGGAGAGCGGCACGCTGAAGTAAATCTTCTGGTCGGGGCTGATGCGGCTCTCGAGAGCGCGGCCGGCAACATCGTAGAGCGTCACGGTGTAGTCGCCGGTGTTCTCGACAACAATCTGGTCGTTCTCCACAGACACCTTGATGTTGGAAACTATGACATCGCGGAGTTCAGGCATCCAGCGGTTGGATGCTGTGTCGGCAGCGTAGGGACGGCTGTAATAGCTGTAGTCGTCATCGTTGGAGCACTCCACGCGCTTGCTCATCAGGGCGGTGATAACCACGTCGCGGTTCCAGTCGCCGTAGGTGATGGTATAGGGGTTCTCGCGCGAGATAGTGTCGCCGTTCTCGTCGGCCCAACCCATGAAGGCCCATTCGGCGAGAGGCTGGTTGACCACGAGGGTAGCCTGGCTGGTGGGATTGTCGTCGACAGAGGCTATCTGGCGCACCTCGGTGACATCATAAGTGTGGCCGGAGATAGTAGCCTCGCCCACTTTGTAGACAACGCCGTATTCGCCAGAGGCGGGGACGCCGGCTTCTTCGGCACCGTTCTCAAGCAGTACGGTGATGGTCCAGTCGACGGGTATCGGCTCGAAGTAAGCGGTATAATGCGGAGCGTTGCCGTAGACGCTGAAGAAGTTCAGCTGACGGTCCTGGTCGGTGTTGCCGTCGTTCCAGCGCACGAAGCGGTAGCCGGTCTCAGGCAGAGCATGTATCCACACCTCGTCGTTGATGGTGAAGAGGTTGAACAGCGTATTGGCGTGTACGGCCTCCTGGGTCACAGGTATCGTCATGGAGCCCATCGTCAAGTGGCTCTCGTCGCCTGTCCAGGTGTAGGCTTTACCCATGGCGGCATCGTCGGTAGCTACGCTGACGGTGGCGGTGAGGTTGTTCAGCTCAGAGGGCTTCGGGGTCATCCAGTTGAAGGTCAGGTTGTCGAGGGCGGCTGCCACAGCGGCGGGGGTATCGTCGGAGTTGAGGTTCCAGAAGATAGCCAGACGGTACCACTTCTCGGCGGGGATCTCGAAGAGGCGGTAGGCGTCCTTCCAGGCGCCGTTGCCGTTGAGTTCGTCAATCACCAGCGGATAGGCACCGGCGTGGGGGTCGAGGTGCATATAGGCATCGTCGGCCTCGCCATCCTCGATGGGGATAAGGGCGATGGTCACGTTGTGGTCCTCGATGTCGTTGATGAGGTAGTTGAAGCTGAAGCGGTAGACGCCGTCGTGGAGCTTCATCTCGGTGTAGACGTAAGGCTCGCTGCCGAGGTTATAGTTGCAGTTGGCGCCGTCGTCCTTGGTGACATAGAGGCTGTGGGTACCGTAGCTGGTATGTGCAACAGCGTCGCCGACTACCCACTCGTTGTCGCCCTCGCCGATGTTGAACCACTCAAGGGCGGCGTTGCCGGCCTCGAAGCTGTAGGTCTTGTCGGTGACAGGCTCGGTGGCGTAGCTGCGGTTGAAGATGGCGCTGAGGGTCATGTCCTCGGTGATGGTGATGTCGCGGTCGGGCGACATAGCGCCGTCGCTCCAGCTCACGAACTGGTAGATACCGGCAGTGGCCTGGGCGGTGATGTGGTAGGTGTATTCGGTGCTGCCGCAGTCGGGGGTGCTGGTGATAGCCACAGTGCCGCCGACGCGCTGCACGAGGGTCAGCACGGGCACACCGGCGCCGACGATGTTGGTGAAGCCGTTCCAGTTGGTGGTGGCGGTGTAGGCGCAAGGCACCTCGACCACAACGTTATCCTTGGTGACATTGATGAAGGCATCCTCGTCGACGGTGATGGCGCTGGGGTCACCCTCGAGGACGATGCGGCGCAGGCTGCTCATGCGGCCGAAGGCGGCGCTGTCGATGGTGGTGACGGTGGCGGGGATGGTGATGGACTCAATGTTGGTGTTCTGGTAGAAGGCAAAGGCGTGGACGGTGGTGACGCCGCTGGGGATAACCAGGTTGGTGAGCAGATTGCCGTTCACGGCGAGGCTGTGCGAACGTGCGGCGGGGTTGGCCAGCATGTTGGCGAACTCGATGTTCATCCACTGGTCAATCGTGCCGTTGAAGTTCACCTGAGCTATGTTGCTGCTGCTGCGGAAGCAGTCGGTGCCGAAGCTGGTGACGCCGCCGTTGATGGTGACCACGCGGAGGTTGCTGTTGCCCATGAAGGCCTGGTTGCCGACGGTGGTGAGGGCAGCGGGGAGCTCCACGCTATAGAGGTTGCGGCAGCCGTAGAAGGCGCTGTTGCCGATGGTCTGCACCGTGGCGGGGATATTGATGCTCTGCAGCGAGCTGCAGTTGTAGAACATCTCGTTTGGGATAGCCGTGAGGCTGTTCGAGAGAGTCACACCCTGGAGGGCTGTGCAGCCGTAGAAGGCGTCGGCGCCGAAGGAGGTGACATTGGAGACGTCGATGTTAGCCAGCGAGGTGCAGCCTGCGAAGGCATAGTCGCCGATGGTAGTGACTGTGGGCACCAGGTTGAGTGTCTCGAGGCTTGTGCAGCCCTGGAAGGCGGCGGGTGCGATCTCCTGGACAGCGCCGTTGTGGAGCACGGGGATACTGATGGAGGTCACGCGGCGGCGGTAGTCTTCCTTCACGCCGGTGACAATGGTGCTGTCGGTGTTATACTCGAGGTAGTCGACGTTGCCGTCGATGGCGGGAGCGTAGAACCAAGCGTGGACGGTGACGTTGGCCGTCGGGGTGAATGTCAGGTTGGTCTGGCCCATAGCACCCATGGGAGCGCCGTCGATAATCCAGCCCCAGAACTGGTAGTTGGTGTTAGTCACCGAGGCGGTGAGGGTCAGCGGTGTGCCAGCAGGCCACTCGCCGATGTTGTCGATAGGCGACACCTCGCCGACGGTGTTGTTGGGGTGTTTCACGATGGTGACGGTCACGTTACCCTGCTCGCGGAAGACGGCCTTCACGGTGGTGTTGGAAGTGACGACCCACTCCAGGTGAGTGTCGGTGCGTTCAACGGTGCCTGCGCTGGTGGTGATGACCCACTTCTGGAAGGTCCAGTCGCCTGTGCCTTCGGCATCGAAGGTCACGGTGCGGTTCTCAAGCACGTTCTGGTTGAAGCCTGGGCAGATGGGGAGGCTCGAGCTCACGAGGCCTGTGCCTTCCTGCTCGATGGTCACGTCGAAGTACTGGGCCATGCGCTGCAGCACGGCGGTGAGGTTCATATGGGCGCTGATGGCGTCGACATGGTAGGGGTTGTCGGTGCTGACGTCGGCGCTCGTTGTGGTGTTAATCCACTTCTCGAAGGTGTAGGCGGCGTGGTCGTAGTTGACCTCGATGTCGAAGGATTCGCCCTCGACATGCTGACCGGCACCGGTGAAGGTGACACCCGTGGCTTCGCCGGGGCTAAAGATAAGGCTGACGTTGTAGATAGGCTTGTACATAGCCTCTATGGTCACGTCGTCGTTGAGGGTGCCCTCATAGGGGTTGGCTGTGTTGGCGGGGTCTTCGACACCGTCGATGCTCCAGTGCGAGAACACGTAGCCGGAGCGGTCGTTGGGGGTGACACGGTAGTAGGTGCCGTGCTCGTAGCGGCCGGCGTGGGCCGTAGTGTTGGTGTAGCTGAGGGTGGCGTTGGTGAGTGTGATGGTGTGGGTAGCCACGAAGTTAGCCACTATGTCGGTGTAGTTGCGGCGTACATTATAAATAGTATAAGGGTTGGTGTTGCCGCTCAGGCCCGTGCCGCTCCATCCGGTGAAATAGTAGTGGCCGTTGGCGGTAGCCGTGAGGGTGATGCTGCCACCGTCCTCCACGGTTGTGGAGGCTGGGCTCACGGAGCCGGCGCCGGTGGGGTTGACGTTGGCGGTGACGGTCCAGGGCTCGTGGCGGAACTTAGCCGTCAGCGTACGGTCGCGCATCACGGGGTTGACGGTATAGGAGAGCTCGGTGGTGAGCTGGTGGTCGTTCTCGTCGTACCAGCCGAGGAAGTCGTAACCGGCAGCTGCTGTGGTGCTGAAGGTGAACGAGGTGTTCACGCGGGGGTTAGACGTGGGGTTGGGGCTTATGGAGGCGGCGCCAGCTGCGGGGTTGGCATGAGCCGTCATGGTGTAGGTGTTGTTGGCATTCTCGAAGTGAGCTGTGTAGGTGTTGTTGCCCGAGCCCTCGGGGAGGCGGAAGCCATAGGTGAGGTTAGTGCTCACAAGCACATCGCCAAGGAACCAGCCTGTGAAGGTATAGTTAGTGGGGTCAAGCTCTGTGGCGATAAGTGTGAGTGTGTCGCGCTCAAAAATATTAAAGGAGGAGCCAGTTTCAGACGAGCTATTTTTCAAAGTCACCGAGCCATGCGTCGGGTCGTTGGAGGCCACGCTGATGGTACGCTCCTGGGGGATATAGTCGAAGAAAACAGTAGCAGTCACATCCGATTGGATATTAGTAACGGTTAAATCGTCACCATTGCCCATATCAAGTCCATTTATTTCCCAATGATTCAAAGCAAAATATCTGGAATAATTGGCGTGCAAGATAGGATTAGAACCTTGGGACTGTGGTCCCGTACCAGACACAGAACAGGCGGAGTCAGCCCAAGAAGGACTGATTACAGCAGAAAGATTCCATGTAGTTTCATGAATCTCAAATATTGCATACAAATCAACATCGTGGGTAATATTGAAACTAAGAGTTGGATTTGTCGGATCATCACCGAAAGGTTGTTCATTTTCGTCTTGCCAACGAACAAATCGATATCCGGAATTGGCTGTTGCTGTTAGTACAACCTGAGAACCGGATGAATAACTATTTTCTAATCCAGTTATTGTACCCGATCTTCTTGGTGTAATATGAGTTGTAACCGAATATTGAGCCTCTGCCATCGAGAAAGACATCAACATAACAAAAGTAATGAAAAACCTAACCACTTTTGATGTTTTTGAGAATGATAGATGTTTTTTCATATCCTTATTATTTATAGTTTCGAATTATTTCTATTCAATTATCCAATTGAAATGACTAATCGTACCGCACATCCAACTTTTTTCTGGGCAATATCATCTGCTTCATTTGCCGACACAAATCCACCATCTTGTGTATCAAAATATAATATCTTACCGTTGCTGCCATTATACTGAGTTGCAGACCAATATTGACCAATACTATTTACACTAGTAGTAGTAGTACCCTCTCGGGAACCTGCCGCAGGTAGGAAAATAGCGCCAATAGCTTCCAACTTGTTCCAATCAGTTTCAGAAAGAGATAATGTTGATGTAAGACTTAAACCTGCAAGGCTAACATCCGTAGTATTTGACCAAGTACCAGCGCCATTTAATCCAGTATTTGGAAGAAGCATTAATCCGAAAACGCTACCTGCAATTCTTACTAATCCTGCTTTTCCAGAGCGATTGATAAGATAGCTCCATTCATTGCTAGTTAATGTGCGGAAAATAGGGAGTTGGCTCAAAGAAGAACCATAATAAATTCCAGGAGTATTCCCATTATACTTTCCCCAATCTGCGTTTGTGGAGCTTAAATCAGAGGCATAATAATCACTATTTGTTGTCGAGGTAGACGAGGGAACGTATGCCGTTGCGCCGCTGCTCCAATTGCTAGTACCATATCCAAACAAATCGAACCATACATCAGTATTACCTATGGAGTCATTATTACTCTTGCCTGCTATCGATGCTTGTGATTCAGCAAATCTCCACTTAAACTTATAGGAATAACTACCAAAATCATAATAACGTTGACACTGAAGATTTCCTGCAGTAAATGCCACCTGGCTACCACCCGCACTTACAGTAAAGAAGTATTTTCCAATTCCCTTATCAGTAAATGGAGACTGGCGCTCAGTACCAACCGTATATACATAACCCTTATTTAAGGTCACAGCGTTATTTGTTTTGAAATAAGTTGTTGTACCACCGTTTGTCCACATGAAATACAGTGTGGTTGTCACACTTGAACCGGCAATAGGAACTGCAACATACCAATATCCATCTTCATCAGTCACATGTTGTCCTGCTGCACCTTGTTTACTCCATCGCATAGCCAGCATTTCACCCATCTGATCCTGCGCACAGGCATCCATATAACCAACAGGGGAAATCGCTCTTGTTTCAGTATTTATTGTTCCTCGTTTAGGAATTTTATTTTCATCAAAACCCACTTTAACATTTGTCCAACTAGAACCGGCAGCACCTGTATTCACACGAATAATTGCACAAGCAGGTTTCAATGTCAAGACCGTACCATTATCAGAAGTACCTGCCAGAATAACCTTGTTGTGGTCATTTTCATCCATATGCGGATTTATATTAACACCATAGGTACCGGCAGATTCATTCCAGTTATCACACGTTCCATCAACATAGGCAGCATAAAACTTCGTGGCGGTAATTTCACTTCCAACGGCAAACCACTGACTTCCGTCTCTAGTTATGGTGAAAGGCTTTCCATTAACCATAACCTCATCTCCCTCTTCATAGACAATACGAGAGGCATCTGCTCCATACTGCAGATAAGTTTTGGCATCATTACCGTCCGAGAAAGGCTCCATCTGCAACAGGAAACGACCTGAAGTGTACACCATAGAAGACTCATCCTTTTTGCAGGATACAGCCAACAGGCTAACCAAACAAACCAATAATGCTATACGATTGATTTTCATCTTCTTTTCTTTTTTCAATTAGACAATAAATTGTTAGAACCAACTGCCATTACTATATTGCCAGCTGCTTCCTCCTGTTGCCTGATCCACGTTTGCTCCAAAATCAGATGCAACCACCTCGCCATGAGACTCCTGGTTAGCAACCAAGATTTGGCTCTCATGGAACACCAAATAGTCATTGATAGCCTGCGAGGCTTCCATAACATAGCCCGATTGAGCGTAGCCTCGTTCGGTTTTGAACTCTACAACCGTCAAAATTGGCGTGATGTAAGTGTTTTTTTCTTTTTTCATATCTTGTAATTGTCTTTTTTTTTCTTACTAAATTTCCATAACCAATTGTACCATAACACATTACAGCACAATGCCATACTGTATTGGGCACAATCTTTTACGTGCAAAGATAGCAAAAAAAACTGACGTAAAAGTTAAAAATAAATAAATAAATAAATATAAACACGCTATCAACCGCCCCCGAACGGCGGACTTAGAAAATTGAGAATTGAAAATTGAGAATTGAGGATAGTGGTCAGTGGTCAGTGGATAGTGACTAGTGGATAGGGGTCAGTGGTCAGTGGATGGTGGAACGGCGAATTTTGCGAATTTTACGAATTGGGCTGGTCAATTTATGGCGAATTACTCGAAAGGTGGATAGGGGTCAGTGGTCAGTGGATGGTGGAACGGCGAATTTTGCGAATTTTACGAATTGGGCTGGTCAATTTATGGCGAATTACTCGAAATGTGGATAGTGGTCAGTGGATAGTGACTAGTGGATAGGGGGCGGGGTGATGGGGTCTTATGGCCGTCTTGTAGCCGTTTAGTAGCCGTCTTGTAGCCGTTTAGTAGCCGTTTAGTAGCCGTCTTGTAGCCGTTTAGTAGCCGTTTAGTAGCCGTTTAGAGGGTGTTTAGTCAGTAAAAATGGGGGAAGGAAGGGTGGGCGTGTCTGGTAACGGCTGTATGACAGAGTGTTACTGATGACAACCGGTAAAAATGTAATTGAGGCGTAACAGCGTAACAGCGTAACAGTTCGAAATACGGTATTCCAAAAGTCAAAAAAAAATTCTTATATCTATATATATATAGATATATAGATATATAGATATAAGGCCTTATTTTAGGTAAGTGGAAAAGGAGAATATGAACTGTTACGCTGTTACGGTGTTACGGTGGATGAGGATGGACGGCGGCGAGTACGCCACCGAGGTGCCTGGGAGCGTTGGAAGTGTTGGAGTTATGAGAAAGTATGACATAGGAGTGAGGGCAACGAATGGTAGGTAGGGGCTATTTGTCCATGGTGTAGAGGAACTCCTCGTTGTTGCGGGTGTGCGCCATCTGTTTCTGGAGGAATTCCATAGCCTCGATGGGTGTGAGGTCGGTGAGGTGGTTGCGGAGGACGACGCTGCGTGCCAGCAGGTCGGGCTTGACGAGGAGGTCGTCGCGGCGAGTGCTGGAGGCATTGATGTCGATGGCGGGATAGATGCGTTTGTTGGCGAGTTTGCGGTCGAGCTGTAGCTCCATGTTGCCTGTGCCCTTGAACTCCTCGAAGATGACGTCGTCCATCTTGGAGCCGGTGTCGGTGAGGGCTGTAGCTATGATGGTGAGGGAGCCTCCGCCCTCGATGTTGCGTGCTGCGCCGAAGAAGCGCTTGGGTTTCTGGAGTGCGTTGGCCTCGACGCCGCCGCTGAGCACCTTGCCGGAGGCGGGCTGGACGGTGTTGTAGGCACGTGCCAGACGGGTGATGGAGTCGAGGACAATCATCACGTCGTGGCCGCACTCGGTGAGGCGTTTAGCCTTCTCGAGGACGATGTTGGCGATGCGCACGTGGCGGTCGGCGGGCTCGTCGAAGGTGGAGGCAATGACCTCGGCTTTGACGGAGCGCTGCATGTCGGTGACCTCCTCGGGGCGCTCGTCGATGAGGAGCACCATGAGGTAGACCTCGGGGTGGTTGAAAGCTATGGCGTTGGCAATCTCCTTGAGGAGTGTGGTCTTACCGGTCTTGGGCTGAGCCACGATGAGGCCGCGCTGGCCTTTTCCGATAGGTGTGAAGAGGTCGATGATGCGTGTGGAGAGAGTCTCCTGGGGATGGCCTGTGAGTTTGAACTTCTGGTCGGGGAAGAGCGGGGTCATTGACTCGAAGGGAATGCGGTCGCGGATGCGGTCGGGGGCGAGGCCGTTGATCTCAAGGAACTTCACCATAGGGAAGAACTTGTCGCCCTCGCGCGGCGGACGGACTGTGCCGCGAATGGTGTCGCCACTCTTGAGGCCGTAGTTGCGAATCTGCTGGGGAGAGATGTAGATGTCGTCGGGCGAGGTGAGGTAGTTGAAGTCGGACGAGCGGAGGAAGCCGTAGCCGTCGGGGACCATTTCGAGGACGCCTTCGGCCTCGATGACGCCCTCATACTCAAAGGCGTAGCGGCGGTGTTTGTCCTGCTTGGCGGGCTGCTGGGCAGCGGCGTCGGCAGCGGGCTGGCTGTCGGCAGGCTGCTGGGCAGGCTCCTGCTTGGCTTCGGGGCTCTTCCCTTGCTTCTTATCTTGTTTCTTGTCCTGCTTCTTGGACTCCTGTTTGGGTTCTTGTGAGGGTGCGGGTTCCTGTGCGGGTGCGGGTTCGGCCTTGGGGGCCTCAGCGAGCTGGGCGGCGTCGGCATTCTTGCGGGGACGGCCGCGCTTGCGCTTGGCGGGCTGCTCGGGGGCCTGCTGGGCGTCGGCGGCAGGGACCTCGGCGGCGGTGGTGGCAGGTTCTTCTACGGCTGCCTTGGGTTCTTCGGCGGCACGTGCAGGCTGCGCCACAGGACGCAGGAAACGGCCGTCGGGGCTCAGTATGTCGGGCACCGTGGGGACGGTGGGCATCTCGAGGTCGCTGATGTTGAACGAAGGGGCCTGAGGCTCTATGCGCTCGGGCTGACGGGGTTGTTGCTCACGTGGTTGCTGCTCTTTGGGCTGCTGCTTGGCCTGTTGGTCTTTGGTGCGGCGGTCGTTGCGGCGGTGCACCTCGGGGTTGTTCATTGCCGACTCGGCGAGGAGTTGCGGCTTGAGGTGCTGCCGGCGAGCCCGTGGGGCTTCGCCGCCTTCGGGCTGCTGCTGGCCGTCGGCAGGCGCCGAGGCCTGGCGGTCAAGGATGCGATAGATAAGGTCGCGTGTGTCAAGGTTGACGGCTTTCAGGCGTGAAATGCCAAGTTGTTCGGCTATACCGATAAGGTCGATTTGGGCTTTTGCCTCCAGTTCTGCTTTACTGTACATTATAAGTTTTTAATAAAAAGTTCTGATTGATTGTCAACACAGACACAATATGTTACGCCATATTGCCCTTAATTGTCGACGATGCAAAGATACACATTTTTATTGTAACTGCAGAAAAAAAAAGATAAAACGGCGAATTACGCTAATTTAGCGAATGGCTACGCAACTCAATAATCTACTAATTACTCGAATTTATTGAGACAAAACGGCGAATTACGCTAATTTAGCGAATGGCTACGCAACTCAATAATTTACTATTTACTCGAATTTATTGAGACAAAACGGCGAATTATGCTAATTTAGCGAATGGCTACGCAACTCAATAATCTACTAATTACTCGAAATAATGTTGTCGAAATTAGAGTAATTAGCTTGTAATTGTTGATGCAGATTAATTCGTTTAATTCGTATAATTCGCCGTTATTATAAAAAAAAATTATGCAATTAAAAAAAAAGGTGTATTTTTGCATTTTGAAGTATAAGAGTAAATATTCACTTAAATAACGTAATAACATGAACATTCCTGCAAATCTGAAGTACACCCAGGACGACGAATGGGTGCGTATTGAAGGCGAATTTGCTTTCGTTGGTATCACCGACTACGCTCAGCACGAGCTCGGCGACATTGTGTTTGTCGACGTGACCTGCGAGGGTGACACCGTCGAGGCCGGCGAGGCCTTTGGCAGCGTGGAAGCCGTGAAGACTGTGGCCGACCTGCTGATGCCCGTGAAGGGTGAGGTGGTGGAGTTCAACACCGCCCTTGAGGATGCCAGCGCCATCAACGCTGATCCTTACGGCAATGGCTGGATCATCAAGGTGAAGCCCGAGAACATGGCCGACATCGACGCCCTGATGGACGCCGAGGCTTACAAGGCCAAGATTGGTGCCTAACTGATAGGAATCAAGGAGTAAGAAAAGGAGCCAAATTTGGCTCCTTTTTTTGTTTATGCAAAAAAGAGACAGGCCACTCGATGAGCGGCCTGTCCTGTTGTTGACTATGGAGATTAATCCATGACAGTGTTCCAGTTGTGCTTGTCTTCGGCCTCGCCGAGCTGGATGGCGCGGAGGGCGTTGTAGAGCTTGGTGCTGTAGGGGCCGGGCTCTTTGCCAAAGACGTAGCTCTTGCCGGTCTCGGGGTCGTCAAGACGCTCGATGGGGCTGATGACGGCTGCGGTGCCGCAGGCGCCGGCCTCCTGGAAGGTGCTCAGCTCCTCAACGTCGATAGGACGACGCTCGACCTTCATGCCCATATCCTCGGCGAGCTGCATGAGGCTCTTGTTGGTGATGGAGGGCAGGATGCTGGTGCTCTTCGGGGTGATGTAGGCACCGTCCTTGATGCCGAAGAAGTTGGCAGCGCCGGCCTCGTCGACATACTTTTTCTCCTTGGCGTCGAGATAGAACTCGCAGGCGTACTGGCCGCCGTGACAGGCTTCGACGTGGGCTTTGAGGGAAGCGGCATAGTTACCACCGACCTTGTAGACACCGGTGCCGAGAGGGGCGGAACGGTCGTACTTGCGGGTGATGACATAGGGGTTGGCCTTGAAGCCGCCCTTGAAGTAAGGTCCGACGGGTGTGACGAAGATCAAGAACAGGTATTCGTCGGCGGGCTTGACGCCCACGGTGATGCCGGTACCGATGAGCAGGGGGCGCAGGTAGAGGCTGGCGCCGGTGCCGTAAGGCGGGATGAAGCGCTCGTTGAGTTTGATGACGCGCTTGCACATCTCGACAAACTTCTCGGTGGAGAGCTCTGGCATCATGATGCCGCGACAGGTGCTCTGCAGACGTTCGGCGTTGGCTTCGGGGCGGAAGATGCGGATCTTACCGTCTTTGCAGCGGTAGGCTTTCAGGCCCTCGAAAGCTTCCTGGCCGTAGTGGAGGCTAGAAGCGGCCATGTGCATTTCTATGTGTTCGGAGGAGGAAACCTCGATTTCACCCCACTGACCGTTGCGATACCAGCAGCGTACATTGTAATCCGTTTTTACGTAACCAAACGGAAGGTTTTGCCAATCTATATTCATGTGTTTTAATTTATTATGTTATAAACTTAATGAATTAACGTAGAGGCAAAGATATAAAAAAAATGTGAAATGAGAAAAAAAATTTTGCCATATCAGAAAAAGTATGTAATTTTGCAGCCGATTTCAGAGATAGGCAGAAAGCACGAAAGTGCCGTAAATCAGCGAGAAATCGGCCGACGGATGGCAGTTCGCACCATGAAGTCGTGCATTGGCCCCTTAGCTCAGTTGGTTAGAGCAGCTGACTCATAATCAGCGGGTCCTTGGTTCGAACCCGAGAGGGGCCACGAGAGATGTAAGAAGTGGGATGTAAGATGTGAGAAGTTTTATGGGACGCATTTTGGCCATAGACTATGGAGAAAAACGCACGGGGTTGGCAGTTACCGACCCCGTTCGCATTATTGCCACAGCCCTGACGACGGTGGCAACCCCTACCCTGCTGCAGTTCCTAAAGGATTATTGCGCGCGGGAGCAGGTGGATATCTTCGTGGTGGGCAAGGCCATGCACATGGACGGCAGGCCGAGCGAGTCGATGCAGTACATCGAGCCGTTCGTCGAAGAGCTCAAGAAGATGTTCCCGGAGAAAGAGGTGGTGCGAATAGACGAACGCTTCACCTCGAAGATAGCCTTCCAGACGATGATAGACAGCGGTCTGAAAAAGAAAGACCGCAGAAACAAGGGAACGATAGACCAGATTGCCGCTACAATCATGCTGCAAGACTATATGAGAACAATAAACAACAAAAAAAAGATATGATACTACCCATAGTAGGTTACGGCCACCCGACATTGCGCAAAGTGGCCCAGCCGATAACCAAAGAATACCCGAACCTGAAAGAGCTGGTGGCGAACATGTACGAAACAATGTACGGTGCCGACGGCGTTGGATTGGCCGCCCCGCAGGTAGACCTGTCGATACGCGTTGTGGTGATAGGCTTCCGCCCCTATGACGAGAAGACCGACAGCTACGGGGATGTGACAGAGCAGCACACGCTGATAAACCCGGAGATTCTGGCCTTCGGCGACGAGAAAGACTACTTCAACGAAGGTTGCCTCAGCGTGCCTGACATTCACGAAGACGTGCTACGCCCCACAACGGTGAGAGTGCACTACTGGGACGAGAACTGGGAGGAGCATACCGACGATGCCACAGGTCTTTATGCAAGAGTGATACAGCATGAGCTTGACCACCTCGACGGCAAAGTGTTCACCGACCGTCTGAGCAGCCTACGCAAAACATTGTTGAAGCGCAAGCTCAACGACATAGCGGCAGGCAAGATACGCACTCGCTACAAGATGAAAATGAACAACAGAAAATAACGAAACCATGAAAAAGATACTGACACTTGTCGCCGGGATTATGCTTCTGGCTGCCTGCAGCACCCCCGACAGAGAAAAAGAGCTCAGCAACATTGCAGAACACGAACAGATGCTTTCGGCCATAGACGTAAGCAGCGACGACGACGCAGCCATAGAACTGCTTGGTCTCTACCGCAAGTTCGCCGCCGACTTCCCCGAAGACAGCCTGGCACCTGCCTACATGACCAAAGCGGCAGACCTCTGCATAAACCTTGGCAAGAGCGATGAGGCTGTAGCGTTGCTCGACAGCGTCATAAACCTCTACCCAGGCTACGATGACATCGCCGGATGCTACTTCCTGAAGGGATATGCCTACGAAAATGCAGAACACTATGAAGAAGCCAAAGAGGCTTACACATACTTCGTGGAGAACTATCCCGAACACTACCTGGCAGCAGACACGAAGGTCATGCTCAACTATATAGGCATGAACCCCGAAGAGATGTTTGACGCCATCATGGCCAACGCCACCGACCAGAACCTGGCACAAGAATGAAAGTAGAGTCGTTCCGCATAAGAGCCAGCTACCCTAACTACTACATGGTCAACCTCTACGCCAAAGAGGGGCGTGAGATATTCAACCATGACAACGAAGAACCAGACAACAAGCTGGAGGGCAACAAACCCGGCACGGTGATATACCACCCTGCCGGAGAGCCGGAAAGTGTGCGGGAACTGCCGCCCAGATGGTACGACATGTACCGCCTTTTGCGCTTGTCAGGACGCGAGCGCAAAAGATACCTTGAGATGCTGCTTGAGGAGCATGAGTCAAGTGTGGAGCCGACGGCCCTGAAGATGATGCGCGACGAGTTTCGCAACGAATGCCAGCGCTATGTGGAACGACATCCTCTTATAGAGAACGAATACCTAATAACCACCCTCTCCAAAGGCGAGTTTACCGACGACGGCATAAGCTACAAGGGGCGCATGCTGCTCGACCTGACCCGCAACTGCTATCCAGTACCCGACTTCTGCATCCTTACCTCCAAGGCATTCAATCACCCCGAGATGATGCCGACTCTGGTAGAAGACGCCATGAGCAACCTGGAGACCATGACCAACTGCCGTCTTGGCGACAGCCATACACCCCTTGTCTTCGCCATACGTTGCGCTATGCCCCAGTACATTCCCGGCCTGATGCCTACGCTGCTGAACATCGGCGTTACACGGACGGCGTACGAAGCGCTGCTCAACATGTATGACGACAGCATGGCCAACCGCGTATACCTAAGCACGCTGCACTCCATCGCCGAGATGCTCGGCATAGAACACCGCTACCAACGCTCGGACATAAGCCTAAGCACAAAGGAACAAGAGGAGCGAATATCAGACCTGGAACACCGCATCAACAGCATGGACCAGCGACTGCTTATTGACGCTCACTACCAAGCCCTGAAGCTGATACTGCATGTGCGCAACTTCTATGAGGAAAACTCCGACCTCATACTCACCTTCATGCAGGGAAAGCAGGCCTTCCCAAGCTTCATATTGCAACGAATGGTGTGGACCATCGGCAACAACGGAAGTTACCCCGGAGTGCTTTACAGCCGCCATTCACGTACCGGCAGCGGTAAACAGATTGAAAGTTATCGCAACATCTTCGGCGAAGAAATCATGACCGGCGACGTCACCACAGAAGACCTGGCTTACCACGACCGCAACGAGATAAGGAACCAGTTCCCCGCCGTATATCATTTCGACCCCTTGCTCAAGAAGCTTGAAGCCCGCTATAAAACGCCTGTGACCATTGAGTTTGCCGTAGAGACAAGACCTCACCAGTTGAGCCTTTTCTCAGTATTACAGCTCAACGCCTCGGAAATGACCGGACGTGCAGCATTGGTGTCGGCCATAAACCTTAAAAACGAAGGGCATATTGACGACATCCACGTCATGGACCTTATAAAGCCTTATCATCTAAGACAGATTGTATCGGCATCCATCGACGACAAATCCCTCACCAAGCTGCAGTTTTTCGGTCACGGCCTCAGCGTGCTGCCTCGCACCGCCATCTCGGCCCGGCTATGCTTCTCTATAGGCAAAGCCCGAGAGCTCAAAGCCAAAGGACATAATGTCTGTCTCTGCCAAGAGCACTTCGTGCCGGAAGACACAATAACCCTCAACGAAGTCGATGCCATATTGAGCATGATGCCCGCCGCCATCCACGTTGTAACAGCATGCCGCGGATACGGCATACCAGCATTCATGGACCTGCACGCCTACGGCATCAGGATTGAAGGCAACGCCATTGTCAACCAGAACGGTGCCAGCATCGAGGAAGGTGACACGCTGACTGTCAGCTCGCGGAGACAGAGCCTATACAAAGGCGAGGCCGACTATAGACCCGCCCGCTTCACCAAATACCTGCAAGGAGCGCCCGTCGAGCTGTCGCCCGAAGAGAAAGAATTCTTTGAAGAGATGAAGGTGGCATACCTTCAGTATCAGCGCATCGTCAACTCACAACAGGCACTATATATCACCGACATCAACAAGCTTGCCAGACTTATACGCTGCGACCTGCAGGACAAGCCCAAGAAGGCTGCCGACATAGTGAACAGCTGGTATGAAGCACGTCCCGACGACTATATCGACGGTGTGCTGCAGAGCCGCATGGGCGACCATAACGACCAGAGCCGTCTGTTCAACCTACTGACAACTGAGCGCAAGACAGACTTCTTCCGTCGTATACACAAGGCCTGCGTCGCAAAGGGAATATCCGGACTCACCGCAGGCAGTTTCATGATTGGACGCTTCACAGCAAGGCCGTTGCCCCTTAAGATGTGGGAGACCCTTGAAGACGACGTCATCGCCTTCCTGCTCAACGAATACGTGCTATACGAGAAATATCAACAGGTGCTTCAGGAAGTAGGAGAGATAAAACTGGCACGTGCACATAGTCGCATCGAGACCGAAGGCATCGACAACATGGTGCTACGCAACTTCGACTTAAGCAACTTTATACCTCTCCTTTACGCCAACCGCAACTGGGAGCTTATCTCCTATGCCCTTGAGCGTATGGAACACCAGGACAACACCCACTTGCTTGTGGAAATGCTCAACAAACCACTCGAAGAGATATTTGACATGAGCACACCATGGAAGCGGGCTTTTGTGGAAGACATACTGAAAAACGCCGAGAAATAACCGGGCGTCAATCCCCTTTTATCCTGATACCGTAGCACAACTCGATGAACTCGACCATCCCTGCGTGTGCGTTGAGGGCAACCCCCACATAGTTGTTGCCGAAGTTGTAATACACTCCCAAGCGCTCATAGAAGTTGATATATACGCATGGAGATGCCAGCAGCACAGGGCCTATTCCTCCTTTTAGGCTCAAAGCCCCCCAGAAGCCTTCGAGATAAGCCAGCGCACTCACATAGCATGGTATAGCATAGTCAATCTTATACTCTTTCATAAAATCGGTATGCGTGCCATTATACCAAAAGTCGAGTGTGCCACCTACGGCCACCACCGGGTCAAGGTAATACTGATAGTTCAGCGACAGATCATAGCATGGGTGAAGTCCTTCGACAAGCATGTCGCGCGACATGGCGAAACCTCCCTGGAAGGCGATATTAAACTCATTGCGATTGAACTCCGGCCTGGGCAGTAGGTCTTCGCCGATGCTCTCCTTGCCCATTTTGCCGATAAGGTACCCTACCCCGAATTGCAGATAATTAAGACCCTTGTTCGGCCTATTCAGTAGGCCATTGCTTGAGTGGATGAATGAGAAATTTGCTGTAAGGCGGTCGGTGAAATGGTAGTCGACACCCAGATTTATAAGGCAGCTCAGCAGAGTCGTTATGAATATATTGTCCTCGTCATGTGTAAAATACTTCGACTTAGTATAATACGAGAAGCCAAAGCCAAAGTGATAGTCGAGCTTCCTATTAAAAGGTCCCCTCACAAGATATTCCAAGCCAATCCGGTGTCCCGACATGCTCTGTGGAATATAGGCAAACGACAACTTCACCCCCATCAAGGGGTTGCGTCTACGCTGTATCCACCACAGATTCTCGTCACGACGATGGAACAATGCCACATCGCCACCTACTGTCCACGCCGAATACTCCGGCATATTGAAGTTATTGGGGGTCATATATCCTCCGGTCAGCGACACCTCCCATAAGGTCTGTGCGCGCAAAACCTGAGGTGCTGCAGCCAGCATGACGACTACCGCCACCCTGCACAACAATCTGACGTCCCTTTTCTCCCCCACTTTATTCCACCATTTTTAGATAATCTTCTTCCGAGATTATCTTGACACCAAGTTTTTCCGCCTTTTTCAGCTTCTCCGGCCCCATCTTGTCTCCAGCCAACAGATAGTTTGTTTTGCCGCTTATCGACCCCGACACCTTGCCGCCATGCTTCTCGATGTCGGCCTTTATCTCGTCGCGCGAGAAGCGGTCAAACACACCGCTGACGACTATTGTCAGACCTGCAAGCTTGTCATCGCCCTGATGTACCGTCGCCTCCATCTGCAGGCCTGCAGACCGCAGCCGTTCCACCACAGTTCTGTGTTCGGCTTTGGCAAACCATTCGCTTATGGCATGTGCCGTCACTTCGCCTACATCCTCCACCTGCGCAAGCTCCTCTTCGGGAGCGTTCATCAAGGCATCTATGTTCTTAAAATAGCGCGCCAGCTTCTTGGCGCCGACCTCACCCACATATCTTATTCCCAACGCATACACCACGCGTTCAAAAGGCACCTGCTTCGACGCCTCTATGGCTGCCAACATATTGTCGGCACCCTTGTCCTGTATCGACGCAGCAGCGTCGGCGCCAAGACCTATCAGCTGCTCGCGCCGCAAGTCGTAAATGTCGGCGACATTGCGCACCAAGCCGGCGCCATACAGCAGTTCGAGCCGTTCTGGCCCGAGGGTGTCTATAGCCATAGCCTTGCGGCTGACGAAATGCTCCAAGCGTCCTATGATCTGCGGGTGGCAGCCGTCACTGTTGGGGCAGTAGTGGCCTGCCTCACCCTCGATGCGCACCAGCTCCGTCCCACATTCAGGACAGCGTGTTATATACTGTATCGGCATCGCTCCCTCAACGCGTTTCTCCATATCCACGCCCACCACCTTGGGTATTATCTCTCCACCTTTCTCTATCAGCAGGTTGTCGCCCTTGCAGATACCCATCTTGGCGATAAAATCGGCATTGACCAATGTGGCCCTACGCACTGTGGTGCCGCCCAGCCACACGGGCGAGAGGTTGGCCACAGGCGTAATCACACCCGTGCGTCCCACCTGGTAGCTGATGCTCTCCAGCGGCGTACTCACCCGTTCGGCCTTGAACTTGTAGGCTATTGCCCACCTCGGCGACTTGGCCGTCAAGCCCAGTTTGTCCCACAAAGCCGTCTGGTTAACCTTTATGACTATGCCGTCGATGCCGTAGGGCAGCTCCCAGCGTGCCTGATCCCAGTAATCTATGAATGCCTTTATCTCGTCTATGTCCTTGCATTCCTTGATGTAAGGCTGCACCTTGAAGCCCATCTGCCGCGCCCATTCCAGGCGTCCGAAGTGCGTCGGCTTCAGCTCAACCCCGTCGGGAGCCATCATGAAGTACATGCAGAACATCAACTTGCGCTTGGCGCACTCGGCCGAGTCCTGCAGCTTAAGCGAGCCGCTGGCGGCATTGCGCGGATTGGCAAAGGGCTCGTAGCCGTCGGCCTCGCGCTGTCGGTTCATGGCCTCAAAAGCGTCAAACGGGTACACCACCTCGCCCCTCGCCTCGAAGTCGTCGGGGAAGTCGCCATGCAGGCGCAGCGGTATGGTGGGAATGGTCTTGGCGTTTGTCGTTATGTCGTCGCCCACACTGCCGTTGCCACGCGTCACAGCTTGCACCAACAGCCCGTGGCGGTAGGTAAGGCCTATGGCCACGCCGTCGTATTTAAGCTCACAGGTGTAGGTGAACTGCTCGCCGTCGAGCAGCTTGCGGGTACGCGCCTCAAACTCCTCTATCTCTTCAATGCTGTAGGTGTTGCCCAGCGAGAGCATAGGCAGCCTGTGTGCCACCTGGCGGAAGCTCTTGTTGACCTCGCCGCCAACTCGTTTTGTCGGCGACAGCGGCGACGCCAGTTCTGGATACTGCCGTTCCAAGTCCTGCAGCTCCCGCATCATGCGGTCGAACTCCTCGTCGCTCACCAACGAGCGGTCGTTCATATAGTACTCGTGGTTGAGTCTGTCGAGTTCTGTCGCCAGCTCTTCCATGTGCTTGCGCACAGGCTCTGTGTCTATTGCGCTGAAGAGGTCCATGTTCCTTCAAAATTCAGTGATACCGGTCCTATGAGGTATACATTGCCGTATTCCGTGTCGTCGTTGTCGAAGTCCACGCGGAAGTCGCCGCCACGAGCCACAAGACTGTGGTTGCCACTCACAATGGCGCAGGCCGTAACACCCGTGCCGCAGGCCCAGGTCTCGTCCTCGACGCCACGCTCGTAGGTGCGCACCGCCAGCCGTCCGTCAGACAGGTCTTCTATGAAATCCACGTTCGTACCCTTGGGGAAAACCTCGGCGATGTTGCGTATACGGCGGCCTTCACCCACAACGTCGTAGTGTTCCAGATCATCGACACGCTGCACATAGTGTGGCGAGCCGGTATCGAGGAACCAGCCGTCGAGCACCCGCTGCACACTCGCCTTATCCACGCTGCGCATGCCGAGTTTCACCACGCCCTGCCTCCGTGCCTTATCCCATGCGATTATCTCGGCATCGTGCGGGCCGTCGTAGCCGAGGAAACGCAGGTTGCTCCCCAGCCCAAGCATGTGAGCGAACGCCGCTATGCAGCGTCCGCCGTTGCCACACATTGAGCCCACGCGGCCGTCGCTGTTGCAGTACACCATCTCGAAGTCATAGCCTGCAGGGGCAGCATTGAGCAGCATCAGCCCGTCGGCACCTACGCCGAAGCGGCGGTGGCATATACGCGCTATTTCCTCCTCGCCAAGCCGGCACTCACCCTTGCGGTTGTCGACAACCACAAAGTCGTTGCCTGCGCCGTCGAACTTAAAGAAATGCATAACCGTCAAAAGTCTATGTTAGGAAACAATTTGCGCATGGCCAGCATCGAGGGATTTTCCTGCAGCATGGCCTTATACTTCTCGTCGGGCGAATAAATCACCTCGTCCTTGCCCACAAAGAGCTGGTTCACCTTGCAGTCGAGCATCCTCATGCCCGTCTTGGCGCGCAACGCCTCGAGCACATCTGTCTTGTGGGGCTTGAAGTCCTCGTGGAAATAGGTGGTCTGGGCGTCAATCTCTATCGTGCCGTGCTGCTCGCCGAGCTTCACTGTGGCGTCCTTCATCAGTTCGGTCAACTGCAGCTCCATGGCCACCTCGTTCCAATAGCGCTCCAGGTCCTCCTGCGTCAACTGCTTGACCTCGGCCTTCAGCTTCGGCATGGTAGCCTTCACGGGTGCCGCTGCGGCTATCGATATGGAGCCTGCAAGCAGCGACTTGCCCTGTGGCGGCGGTGCCGTCGGCGCCGGAGCCGCCTTTGCGGCAGGGGATGCTACGGGCCGTTGGGCCTGGGCAACGGCAGGTTGTGCCTGCGGCGCAACGGGCGCGACAGGCTGTGCCGGCTCGACGGCAGGCGCTGCAGGCTTAGATACCTGCGGCTGCTGCGGGGGTTCTATGTCTGCCTTAGAGCCCCTTGCAATCTATGTCTGCGGCAGCGTCACCGACGCCAGCCGCATCAGGCATATCTCTACAAACAGATTCTTGTTGTTGGCCTCGCGGAAGCGGAACTCGTAGTCGCTTGCCGTGCCGAGCCACCCGAGCAGCAACGGCAGCCCGCACTGCTGGGCCTGCTGGCCGTAGCGCTGGCGCAGGGCGTCGCCGCCCTCTATCAACTGCAGCGTCTGCGGGTCGAGGCTCACCATCAGGTTGCGCAAGTGCTCGCACAGCCCCGTGAGGAAATGCTGACCGCCGAAACCCTTGGCAATCACCTCGCGGTAGAGCAGCAAGGCGCCGCTGATGTTGCCCGAACGCATGAAGTCAACCAGACGGAAATAGTACTCTTCGTCCAGCAGGTTGAGGTTTTCCAGACAGCCTTGGCGCGTCAGGTTGGCGCCGGTGAAGTTCACCAGCTGGTCGAAGGTGCTCAGCGCGTCGCGCATGCCGCCTTCGGCCTTGCGGGCTATAAGCTCCAAAGCGCCGTCCTCGTACTTCACCCCCTCGCTGTCGGCCACATAGCGCAGGTGTTCCACAATGTCGGCAACCTCTATGCGCTTGAAGTCGAACACCTGGCAACGGCTCAATATAGTGGGTATAATCTTGTGCTTCTCGGTGGTGGCAAGGATGAACTTGGCGTATGCCGGCGGTTCCTCAAGGGTCTTCAGGAAAGCGTTGAAGGCCGCCTGGCTCAGCATGTGCACCTCGTCGATGATGTAGACCTTGTAACGGCCCGTCTGCGGCGGTATATAGACCTGCTTCACCAACTCGCGTATGTCATCGACGGAGTTGTTGCTGGCCGCGTCGAGCTCGAAGATGCTCATCGACGCACCATCGTTGAAGGCGCGGCAGCTCTCGCACTCGTTGCAGGCCTCGCCGTCGGCCGTCAGATGCTCGCAGTTGATAGTCTTGGCCAGGATGCGGGCGCAGGTGGTCTTGCCCACGCCGCGCGGACCGCAGAAGAGGAACGCCTGCGGCAGCTGGCCGGTGCGGATGGCATTCTTCAGCGTCTGCGTGATATGCTGCTGCCCAACAACGGTGGCGAACGTCGCCGGGCGGTACTTACGTGCTGATACAACGAAGTTTTCCATTTCTACCTACAATAATTTTTAAATGCAAAGATACGAAAAAAAATCAAAAGTCATCATACTAAATTCCTTATTCCACACTTCCACCGCAGTAGCCGTTATCGTCAATCTCGTTTTCAGGCACATAGACGTAGAGGCTGACGGTGGTCCCGTCTATCAGCACCCCGTCAATCTTGTATTCCAATGCCTCATGGCTGAGGGTAACATCCAATGTACCACTGGCGAAGACCGTGCTTCCATCGTGAATATTCCCCTGCAAGGTGCCGTAGAAATAGCCACCGACATTACTCAGGCTGAAGTTCAGGACACGCTCGCCCGAGACGGCGAAATCATAGCCACCGTCGGGCGTAGCGTCGGTAAGGTCATAGTTTTTGCCCATGGAGAAGGGCAACGCATCGGCCGTAAAGAGATACAGCACATCGCCCTCCGGACAACGGCCCATAACGGTGTAGCGATCGTTTGGAGCCTTGAAGGCACTGCCCAGCAGCGGATACACGGTGTCGTTGACAACCAACTCGTTGCGATTAGCCGTAACTACCGCTGACCTGCCGGATTCAACCGGCCGAGGCGCAACCGACTCTCCCGTCCCGTCGGCTTTACTGCATGCTGCCATCAGCACCAGCGCCAAGAGAGCGAGACACATTCCCAGGCTCAATTTATTGGCGACAAACCTCTTCATCGTTCTTTTGGATTAAATGACAACTAATTAATATATATAGCATAATTTTTCACGCTGCAAAGATACACATTATTTTGTTTTCGGCACAAAAAAACTGTCCTGCAGCGACATATTTTTTTTCACCCAACCGGTACGGTCCCCCTTCGGAGTCCCTACGTCAAAGTGGTGTAGTTGCGGCGTCATTCCTCCGACGCATCTACTGCCACCCCTACGGAGTCCCTTCGGCATTTCTTCCGTAGTATTTCAGTGTTCAACTGAAGAAGTATCGTTGATGTACTGAAGAACTGCCGTACTAACTCCGTACCGGAGGCATGAAAACAAGGGGGCAAAAACGAAAAAAATTTTGCCATGTGCACAAATGTATGTACTTTTGCGCCGCAAAACGCATAAGCCGCAGGGCTGGTGACACGGGTTCTGCCCTGTCCAAGCGGCTGATTATTAAACCACAGAACCCACATTAACAAAACATATACATAGTATCATTATGAAGAAAATGTTCAAAATGTTCGGCATCGCGCTGCTGGCATGCAGCCTGCTGACCGTGGCCTGCAGCAAGGACGAGGACACCACCACCACTACCACCACCAACAACGGTGGCAGCAACAACAATGGCGGCACCCCCAATCCCAACCCGAATCCCAATCCTAACCCGAATCCTAATCCCAACCCTAATCCTAACCCCAACCCCAATCCTGATCCCAGCGATCCTAACCCCTCCGTGCCTCAGGGAACCATCACCGTAAAGTGGGACAACGTCACCAAGACAATGGGCAACTACATTGTAATGAATAGGGTACAGGGTACCACCACAACTCTTCAGATCGACCTCTTCGGTAGCCGTCGTATAGAGGGTGACAACACATTTGTCGAGCTTCCCCACTATTGCTTATTCCTCTATCAGCCTCAGGGCGGAAGCATGAACGTATACGGAGACTTCTGCACTGCTTACAGCGAGGAGATTAACAGCGATGCCCAGCATCAGGCAATGTTCACCGAGCTCGACCCGAGCGGTGACTTCTACACCTTCACGGAACCAGACTACGTCTATGTCAGCCACTCCAACGCCAACTTCACATACAACTCACAGAACAAGACCGTGTCCGGCAGTGCCAACATTGTGTACAAGAGCGTGTATGACGAGCGCACTGGTGTAGCAACCCCCGCACAGCACACACTCAGCGTCACCTTCAACAACTTCCCCGTCGCCACCATCGGCTGGGATGACCAAGGGAGCAAAAAGATGATGATGCGCAAATAAGCGAAAAGTCGCATAATAAAAAGCCACCCATGCATGTGGGTGGCTTTTTTTTGCTGCTGTCGGCGGCTATGCCAGAGCGTCGGCGACGAGGAAGATGCTGCCGGTGACGAGGACGAGGTCGGCTGGGTCGGCGACACTACGGGCGGCGGCTATGGCATCCTTGACGTTGGCGTAGACCTCGCCCTCGATGCCGAGGGTGGCGGCAGCGGCCTGCAGGTCGGCCACGGGCAGTCCGCGCGGCACAGAGGGCTGCGAGAAGCGCCAGTCGAAAGGCTTGCCGAGTCGTGTGAACTCGGTATGCAGGTGCGACAGTATCTTACTGTAATCCTTGTCGTTAACACAGCCGTAGATGACATGCAGGCTGCGGAACGGCATTGTGGCCAGCTTGCCGAGCATGGAGTCGATGCCCGGGGCGTTGTGGGCTGTCTCACAGATGGTGAGGGGGGCCTCCCCTATCGTCTGCCAGCGGCCGTGGAGGTGCGTGTTGGTGACCACTCGGGCCAACCCGCGTTGCAAATCTGAAGTCTGAATACTGAAGTCTGAAGTCTTTTTAAGCACCTCGACAGCCTCGAGCACGGTGGCTATGTTGTGCTTCTGGTATTCGCCCGTAAGCTCTTCGGTGTAGCGACTGATGTCGTCCACAACGTAGTGCTGGTCGGCAAAGGTGATGGGCGCATGGTTTGCGGCGGCAGCGGCGAGGAACACCGGCGTGGTCTCGGGCTGCGTCTCCCCTATCACCACCGGCACGCCATCCTTGATGATGCCGGCCTTCTCGCCGGCAATCTTCTCCAGCGTGT
This sequence comes from uncultured Bacteroidales bacterium, assembly GCA_900318275.1. Taxonomy (GTDB): domain Bacteria; phylum Bacteroidota; class Bacteroidia; order Bacteroidales; family P3; genus Colimorpha. The sequence goes on from ONJY01000010.1 coordinate 61,333, forward strand.
CGCCGAGGAACTGCGTGTGGTCCAGGCCTATGTTGGTGATGATGGAGAGCAGCGGCGTGATGACGTTGGTGCTGTCAAGCCTGCCGCCCATGCCAACTTCGACGACGGCGATGTCTACCTTCTCGCGTGCGAAATAGTCGAAGGCGAGGCCTACGGTCATCTCGAAGAATGAGAGGCCGAGGTCGTTGAACATCAAGCGGTGACTCTCGACGAAGTCCGTGACGGCCTGCTCCGGAATCATGTCGCCATTGATGCGTATGCGCTCGCGGAAGTCGACAAGGTGGGGCGAGGTGTAGAGGCCCACCTTGTAGCCAGCCTCCTGCAGTATCGATGCGAGGAAGTGGGAGACGGAGCCTTTGCCGTTGGTGCCTGCCACATGTATGCTGCGGAAGCGCTTTTCCGGGTTGCCGAGGGCGGCCATCATGTCGACGGTGGGCTGTATGTCGGCCTTATAAGCGGCAGCGCCGATGCGGTGATACATCGGCAGCTGCGAGAACATGAAGTCTATGGTTTCCTGATAGGTCATTTGTGCGGGATGGTGTAAGTCAGACCGACAATGAAGAGGGCGCGCTGCGAAGGGTAGTTGGCCCAGAGGTAGTAGCGTTGGAAGGCCAAGTTGTCCATGCGCAGGAAGAAGCTGAGGGCGCGGTTGTGGCGGTACTCCACTTCGGCGGCGATGCCGTAGCGCATGGGCAGCGTCAGCTCGGCGTCGGCATGCATGCTGCCGAGGAGGCGTCCCTCAAGGTGGAAGAGCCAGCGGTCGTGGTAGTTGACGTCGGCGCTGACGAGGGCGTCCCAGTCGGGGCGGTAGAGGGGCGAGCTGAGCTTGGCGAGAGCGGTGTTGATGACGGAGTCGTTGTAGTCGACGGCACCATAGGCATAGTAGTGGCCACCGGCACGGAGGGTGAGCATCTCGTCGTTGACGAAGGTGACGCTGGCGCCGATGGTGAGTCGGTTGTCGTCGACATACAGCGGGCTGTAGACGTTGTTCAGCATATAGAGCGGGTCGAGCGTGAAGGTGAGGTCGTCGCGCAGCAGTTGGTATTTGATTTCGGCGTCGGCCTCAAGCTTGCGGCTGATGCTCCAGCGCGCTGTGCCGAAGAAGTCGTAGTGGCGTGTGGCGCGCATCTCGCTACCGGGGGCGATATAGGGGTTCACCATGCGCATGGCGTTGAGGCTGTTGGCCTCCATGCCGCCGGTGGCGCCGACACTCAAGGCCAGACGGTCGGCAAGCAGCTTCTTGCTGACCACAACGTCGGGGAAGAGGCGGAAGATGGTGGCGCTGTCTGTGGTGTAGGCATCCCAGGCGGCGGTAAGACCAGCGTGGAACTGCAGGCCGCTGAAGATAAAGTCGACATACGGGTTGGCCTTCACGATGTTGCTCCACAGGCGCATGGTGTCATTCACGGCAGGCAGGACGCAGCCAAGGGGCATCTTGTCGCCCAGACGCAGGCCATTGGTGTAGGCATCCCACTCCATGTGCAGATAGGCCACACCCTTGTACTGGCGCATCATCTCGAAGCCGTAACGCACGTCGCCGCTGAGGTTAAGGTTAAGCTCGTTCTGCCCCCATGTGGCCCACAGGTCGCTGAGATGCACATTGGCAGCGAAGCCAAACTTGTTGGGGTCGAGCTGCATGTTCTTGACGCCGAAGTTCCACGTAGCCACGTTATACGAGGCACGGTAGTCCTTGATGGATATGCTGTCGCGCGTATAGGTGGGATAGACGGCTGTAAGCGTGCTGTCGTGGAAGCCGTAGTACAGGTTGTGGTCGTGCTCATAGCCGAGGTCGGTGGATAGCTGCAGCTTCTCGCCGACGATGTATTTGCCGAAGAGAGTGACACCGGTGTTGCCGAAATGGTTGCGGCCATAGCCGGGCAGGCGGTCCCACGACGAAAGGTGGTTGAGACGCACGCCGTAGGTCTTCTTTTTGTCGCGCGTAGAACTCCAGTAGAGGTCCGCAAGCGGCGTCCAATAGTTGCCAACGCCGAGGCGCAGGTAGTTGTTGTAGAGCTTGGTGGCAGGCTCGCCGACGATGCGTGCGGCCTTGATGCGGCTGGGCTCATAGAGCGCTCTGAGGCTTGTTGGGGTTATGCTGTAGCGGAAGTCATGCTCCATGCGGCCAATGGTGTCGGTGATCTGCGCTGGGAAGTTGATCTTTTCCGCCTGCTCTATGGTTGGGCGGTAGCTGCCTTTGACGACAACACTCTCGTTATAGGTGCCCTCCTGCTGTGCGCTCAGCGTGGCGGTAAAAACAAGCAAGGCGGCTATAGTGAATATCTTTTTCATGGTAATCAGTCGTTAATGTCAATAACTATTTCCTCCTCTTCCTGCTGCGGTGCCGGCTGCTCGGCGGCGACTATGGCGTCAAGCTTCTGGCGAGCCACTCCGACGAGGTCCTCACCGTCGTAGTTGTCGATGATGCTCTGCAGCGTCTGCTTGGCCTGAAGGTTATTGCCGCGGGCGTAGTAGATGTCGGCCCAGAGGATGAAGCTGTATGCGAGCCAGTAGTCGCTGGAGGCGTCGCTGACGATGCCCTCGATCATCTTCTCGGCCTGCTGCAACTTACCGTCGAGCATCAGTATCTCGGCCTGACGGCAACGAGCCTCGCCGCTGTATTCGCCGTTGGCGGAACGCACGATGTGACCGTAGCAGGTGTAGGCGCTGTCGCGCTGACTGTTGTCAAAGCAGCTGCGTGCCATCGCCAGCCAAGCCTCCTCCTTCAGTTCCGCGGTGGCTTTGTTCTCGGCCACGAGGCGCTGTCCGGCCTCCATGATACCCGTGTGCTGCTTTAGGGCTACGGCGCAGCGCAGACCGCCGACCTCGCCCTGGAGCAGGCTGTTGTCGCTTTCGGCGTTGTCGGTGAGACGCTGGTAAAGGGTGGCGGCCTTGTTGTAGTCGCCAAGGCTATAGGCTATGTTGGCGGCATTGTAGAGCGAGCGTTCGCTGTACTGGTTGGTGCCTGCCGAGGCGACAGCCACATAGTGCGGCAGCGCCTTGTCGTTCTGCCCCTGACGGAAGTAGCTGTCGGCAAGCAGATAATGGGCCTTGACGGCGAAGAGGCCGTTGGGGAACTTGCTGAGGTATCCCTCCAAGCCGGCGGCGGCATTCTCATAGTCGCCTTCCTGGTAGCGGCCCTCGACGGCGAGGAAGGTGGTGCTGTCCTGCTCCACAGTGGAGACGGTCACCTTGGTGGTACGCTTCACATAGGTGAAATAGTCATCCACTCTATTCTGCGCAATATATATGTTCTTCACCGTGCTCAAGGCATCGCGGGCCTCGTCGGTGCCGGGATACTGCGTCAGCAGGCGGTCGAAGGTTTTGAGAGCCTGGTCTGGACGCTCGGTGTTGTAGTAAATCAGGCCTTGGTTGAGCAGCGCGGTCTTGACGTAGACGCTCTGCGGATACTGCTTGATGAAGTTGTTGTAGTAGGTCATAGCCATCTCGTTGTTGTCGCACATCATGTAGGTGTTGGCAATCTCAAGCATGGCCTTCGACTTCAACGGCGAGTTGTCGTACTTCTCAAATATGTAGTTAAGGTATGTGAGTTTCTCGCTGTTCTTGCCCTGTGCACCATAGGCGAGGGCCTTCTGGTAGGTGGCATAGTCGGCGTCGCGACCGTTGGCGGCGATGACCTTGTCGTACTGCACGATGCTCTCGGCGAAGCGGCTCTGCACATATAGGCAGTCACCCAGACGGTTGTGGGCGTCGTCCTTCATCATGCGCTGCTGCTTGTCTTTCGGCTGCGCAATACGGCTGTCGAGGTCGGCGAAGGCGTCGTAGGCCTCGTCGTAGCGTTTCTGGCGCATGAGCAGGTAGGCATAGGTGTAGCGTGCCGGCAGCGCATAGGGCGAACTGTTGGCGAACGAGGAGAGCAGCAGCTTGTTGAAGCTCTTCTCTGCCGCCGAGGTCTGTCCTTGACGGTACTGCCATTCGCCGAGCAGATAGTTGGCGTCGGCGGTGATACGCGGCACAGCGTTAATCCTGACGGCTTTCTCGTAGAGTTTCACACCCTCGTCCTCTTTGCCGCTGTTGCACAGCTCGATGCCTCGATTGAGGACGGCTCGCTGGTAAGCCTGCTCGAGGGCTGCATTGCGCTGCGGCACCTGCTCCAGCAGGCGTATGGCCTCCTTGTAGTTGTTGGTGGAGCAATAGAGTTCGGTGAGAATCTCCTCCGCCTCGGTCTTGTGGCGACCTTTGGGGTATTTCTTCAGGTAACTCTCGAACGACTTGATGCTCTCGCCCATGGCGTTCTGGTTCAGCTCGCAGCTCAGCTTGGCGTAGTTGAAGAGGGCGTCCTCCTTTATCTGCTTGTCAAAGTCGAGCTTGCTGGCCTGCAGGAACATGCTGCGGGCATCCATCTTGCGCCCGAGGCGCACGTAGGTGTCGCCCAGCGTGTAGAGGGCGTTCTGCGCCACGCTGTCGTTGCATTGCGTCTTGCGCACCAGATAGGCGGCCGCCGAGTCGTAGCGGCCAAGCATGTAATGGCTGTAGCCAACCTGATAGTCGTTGTCCTGCGGCGTGCAGCTCACCTGCTGCTCGTGCGACAGCTCGCGGCGGGCGGCGCCGTAGTGCTGCAAAGCGTTGGCATACTCGCCGCGGTTGAAGTACACCTCCCCCACCATCTGCTCTATCTCGCTGCGCTTGAAGGCATCCTTGTCCTTGAGCAACGCCGGCGCCATCTGCAGCAGCTCGTCGTCCTTGCCAAGATAGTAGTAGATGCGGGCGATGTAGCTGGGTGCTATCTTGGCGAACTTGCGGTCGTTCTGCAATTCGCGGAAGTTACGCAACGCCAGGTCGTACTGCCCGTCCATATACTGTATGTGGGCGTAGTAGTAGAGGCTTGAGTTGCGGTATTTGCTCTGTCCCCCCACCTGCTGCGAGAAGTAGTCGGCGGCCTTCCGCGTGTCGCCTTTCTGGAAGTGGCAGTAGCCGCGCTTGAAGTTGTACTCGCTACGATGGTCGTACTCCACCTCCTTGGGGTCGACAGCCTTGTAGTAGCCCAACGCACGGTCGTAGTCGCCGCGTGCATAGTAGAAGTTGCCTAGGTAGAAGCGCGCCATGTTCTGGCGAGCGCTCTGCGGGTAGAGGCGCAAGAACTCCTCGAGGCGGAAGTAGGCGTCGTCGTTGTCCAGCTTCTCCGAGCATACGCCGGCATAGTAGCAGGCGTCGGCTTTCAGCAGCATGCTGGCACCGGTCTGCTGGCTGCCGGCGGCCACCTCGTCGAAGATCTGCTGCGCTGCGGCGTACTTCTGCTTCTGGTACAGGTCCATGGCCTGACGGTAAAGGTCGTCCTGCCGCTCGTCGCCGCCCACGCGCTGCGCCGACACGGCGGCTGGCAGCAGCAGCATGGCGGCCACCATAGCCGACATAAGTGCTTTCATTGTTTTGTGCTTGTTCATATTGTTGTATGTTATTCGTTTCTTGGTTATCGCTTCTCGCGGCGGCTCACCTGTCCCACGGCCCGCGCAGCAGTATGCCGCTTGCCGGCGGGGGCGTCAGCTCGCTGTATGGCGTGCCGTCGGGCTTCAGCAGTATGAATGTGGGGTAGCTCACCACCCCGTAGCGCTCCAGCAGACGGTAGTTGCCGTCGTAGTGCAGCCACGTCCAGTTGTAGCGGTGCCCGCGGCGGTTGTTCTTCAGGAAGTGGTACATGCGCTGGAACTCGCGGTCGCACGACACGCAGACGAACACCACATCGGGGTGACGGGCGTAGACGCTGTCGCGGAAATGCGCCATTGTCTCTATCTCGGACAGCGAGGCGGGCTCGCCGACGCGCACAAAGCCCATGTACACCCACTTGCCGGCGAAGCTGCCGATACTCACGGGGTTGCGGTCGACATCGGGAAGGGTAAAGTCGGTCGTTTCGTTCTCTGCCGCCGCATCGCCCTTGAGGCATTGCGCCAGCGAGGAGGCCAGCTTGCGGTGCTCGGGGAACTTGCTGCCGTTGCCCACACTCTCCACCATGCGCAGCACGGCATCGCGGCTGTAGGCGCGGTCGTACCAGCTCTCTTTCAGCGCCTGCAGCATGGCCAGCTCGCGCACCTGCTCGTTGCGCAACAGGGGGTCGAGGCCTATCGAGTCGGCGTAGCGCATCGCGTCGCCGCTCTCCACCCATGCCGCCAGGCGGTCCTGCCCTATGCGGCGTGTGCCGTGCGAGATGCTGCCGGCATACAGCGCCAGGAAGAGCCTCATGTACTGCTCGTCGTAGTAGCGCACGGGCTGGTTCTTGACATAGCGGTCAATCAGCTTGGTGCGGCTCACGGCATGCATGGCCAGAGACATCTCCGCCAGCGAGTAGTTCACATAACGCCCGAAGAAATCGTCCTCCAGCGGTCCCACGGCCTTGAGCACCTCGCGGCGCAGGGTGTCCATGCGGCGCGGGTCGGGCTTGTAGCGTGGGTCGAAGAAGACCCGGTTGGCCACGACGAAGCTGTCCACCAAGGCCTCGAAGCGCCCTATGCGCAGGTTCAGCTCGTCGGCCGGCAGGCCAAGGAACTCCAGCGGCAGCGGCTCGGGGTCGAGGTAGACATTGCGGCGCTCGTCGAGGCTCCAGTCAAAAGTAGGCAGCCATACTGTGTAGGTGCGGCCCGGCTCCACGTAGAACGACTGGTTGTAGCACTCCACCTCGACGTACACCAGACGGGGATAGTCGGCGAAGCAGCGCAGCTCGAACCGTCCGGCGCTGTCCACAACAGCCTCGTCGAGCAGCACTTCGCGCATCGACAGCATGTCGCTGTAGCCGTAGAGCGCCATCCGCTTGCCTACGGCGTTGGCCGACGTGCCGCTAATCAGCACGTTGGTCTGCGCAGCGGCGCACATCCACGCCGTCAATGCAATGATTATAAAAGCCAAACGCCTCATAATACCATTATGAACGATGCGTCATCGCTTTTATTGTATAATGACATAAAAAAAACTCCCATTTTCGCCGACTCCCCTAAGGAGCCGTAGAGGAGCTGTAGGGGGTTACATGGGGTGTTGTAGCCGTTTAGGACGGGTTTAGGTGGGGGAATTCGAGGGTGTTTCTATCAAAAAAAATATTGCAGCAAGGGGAAGATTATTTTTTGGCAAAATAATTTTTATTTTGTACATTTGCTGTCTCTCTCAAAAGAGTGTTTATACAGTCAACAAATTAAAATACAATACAATAAATAAAAAAACCTTACTATGGAAAAACAAAAATACCGCACCGAGAGCGACCTGCTGGGTCAGCGTGAGGTGCCTGCCGAAGCTTACTACGGCGTACAGACAAGCCGCGCAATCGAGAACTTCCATATCAGCGGTCATCTGCTGTGCGACTACTCCAACTTCATTCGCGGTATGGCCATCACCAAGAAGGCTGCCGCAATGGCCAACATCGAAGTCGGCATGATCACCCCCGAGCAGGGCGAGGCCATCATGTGGGCCTGCGACCAGCTCATCGAGGGCAAATACCACGACCAGTTCCCCATAGATATGATACAGGGCGGTGCCGGCACGAGCACCAACATGGCCGCCAACGAGGTGATTGCCAACCTGGCGCTGGAGCGCATGGGTCACCAAAAGGGCGAATACCAGTACTGCTCGCCCAACGACGTCGTCAACGCCTCGCAGAGCACCAACGACGCCTATCCCTGCGCCATCCACATGGCCTTAGCCCTCGAGCACCTTGCCTTCATGCCTCATCTGGAGCAGATTATCGCCGCCCTCGACTATAAGAGCAAGGAGTTCGCCTTCGCCGACTCGCTGCGCGGCGAATACAAGAACCTGCGCGCTACGGCCGACGAGTTCCTGATTGTCAACATGGGCGCCACAGCTATCGGCACGGGCATCTGCTCGAAGCCCGGCTACAGCGAGGCCTGCATCAAGGCCCTGCGCAAGATTACGGGTTGGAACATCACGCTGGCCGACAACCTGATAGAGGCCACCTCGGCGACCACTTGCATGATTGCCTACAGCGCCGCAATGAAGCGTCTGGCCATCAAGACCAACAAGATATGCAACGACCTGCGCCTGCTCTCCAGCGGCCCGCGCTGCGGCCTCAACGAGATACATCTGCCTGAGCGCCAGCCCGGCAGCAGCATCATGCCCGGCAAAGTGAACCCCGTCATCCCCGAGGTGATGAACCAGGTGTGCTACCGCGTCATCGGCAACGACATGACCATCAGCCTGGCCAGCGACAACGGCCAGCTGGAGCTCAACGTCATGGAGCCCGTCATCGCCTACACCCTCTTCGAGAGCATCCACCTGCTGGAGAACGGCTACGACACCCTGCGCCGCTTCTGCATCGACGGCATCCGCGCCAACGAGGAGCGCTGCCGCCAGCTCGTGGAGCACAGCATCGGCATCGTCACCATGCTCAACCCCATCATCGGCTACAAGACCTCGACCAAGATTGCCAAAGAGGCCTCGGAGACGGGTCGCGGCGTCTACGAGCTGGTGCTCGAGCACAAACTGCTCACCAAGAAGCAGCTCGACGAGATACTGAAGCCCGAGAACATGCTGCAGCCTGTTGACCTGACCGCTAATAAATGATGATAGAAACAATAAAGATAAAGAAAGGGCTCGACATACCGCTCGGCGGCACGCCTGAACGGCACATTGTCGATGCCCGCAGCATAGAGCGCTACGGCGTGAAGCCGCCCGACGTGGTGGGCTTCACGCCGCGCCTGCTAGTCGCCGAGGGCGACAGCGTAAGCGCCGGACAGCCCCTGGTGGCCGACAAGAACGACCCTCGCCTGACGCTCCCCTCGCCGGTGGACGGCGTGGTGGAAACCATAGTGCGTGGCGAGAAACGCAAGCTTCTGGAGGTGGTGGTTAAAATTGAAAATTTAAAATTGAGAATTGAAAATTCGGCTGACGACGCGTCAAAAACTCTCAATTCTCAATTCTCAATTCTCAATTCACCATGCTGGTGGATGATCAAGGAACGCCCCTTCGGCGCCATCGCCAACCCCGACCACAAGCCCAAAGGCATCTTCGTGAGCATGCGCGACACAAACCCGCTGGCACCCGATATAGACTTTGCGCTGAAAGGCCGCGAGCACGAGTTCGAGGCCGGCGTGAAGGCTCTCTCGGCATACGCCGACGTGCATTGCGTCAAGGCCGAAGGCCCCCACCCTGCCGGCAACATCGGCACCATAGTGGCAGCCATAAGCCCCATCAACAAAGGCGAATACATCTGGAGCGTGAACGCGCAGGATGTGGCCAACATAGGCCGCTGGGTCATGACAGGCGAATACCAGCCGGAGCGCGTCATCAGCGTCGGTGGCCCCGCAGCAAAGGCCCCCAAGCACTACCGCGTGCTCTGCGGCGCCAGCATGCAACGCATCAGCGCCGTGCAGATGATGGATATAAACTACCCGACTCTCAACGCCGAACACCAGACAACGGGCACCCGCATCGTCAGCGGCAGCGCTCTCTCGGGCACGACCATTGAGGCCGACGGCTTCCTGGGCATGTACGACCAGCAGGTGTGCTTCATCGAGGAGGGCGACAAGTACGACTTCATGGGTTGGCTCATGCCGGGCTTCAAGAAGTACAGCTTCAGCTACACTTTCCTCAGCGGCCTGTTGAGGCCGTTTAAGGCGCTTGAGCCTTTGATGCCCATAAAGCCCACCTATTCGTTCAACACCAACATGCACGGCTCGGTGCGCCCATTCCTCTTCACGGGCAGCTTCGAGCGCGTGTTCCCCTTCGATATCTACCCGCTACAGCTCATCAAGGCTTGCATCGTGGGCGACGTAGAGCTGCAGGAGAAGCTGGGCATCTACGAGGTGGAACCCGAGGACTTCGCCCTGTGCGAGTTCATCGACCCCTCGAAGACGGAGATACAGACGATTATCAGAGAAGCACTCGAGGTGCTTAGAAAGGAGGCTGTCTCATGAATATGAAATGGCTCGAAGACTGGTTCGACAAGATAGAACCCAAGGGTAAGTGGAGCTGGCTGGGGAGCACCTACGAGGCGTTCCACACCTTCGCCTTCACACCCAAGACTGTTACCAAGAGTGGCAGCCACATACGCGACGCGGTGGACATGAAGCGTAGCATAATCATCGTGGTGATTGCCCTCATCCCCGCCCTGCTCTTCGGCATGTGGAACATCGGCTACCAGACCGCCATGAGCACCGGAGCCGATTGGCATTGGCTCTATATGTGGTGGTTTGGCTTCTTAAGAATGCTGCCACTCATCGTGGTGAGCTATGTAGTAGGCCTCTCCATTGAGTTTGCCTTTGCGCAATACCGCCACCATGAGGTCAATGAAGGCTTCCTAGCTACAGGCCTGCTGATACCTATGATTGTGCCCGTCACCACACCACTGTGGCAGGTGGCGCTGGCTGTGGCCTTTGCCGTCATCATCGGCAAGGAGGTCTTCGGCGGCAGCGGCATGAACTTCCTCAATCCCGCCCTCGTGGCACGCGCATTCCTCTTCTTCGCCTATCCGACACACATGAGTGGCGACAAGGTGTGGATTGCCAACGACCTCTGGGGCTCAGACGCCATCGCCGGTGCCACGCCTATGGGCGAGTTGGCGGCAGGCATGCGACCATCGGCTTCGGCACTCGACATGCTGATAGGCACCATTCCCGGCTCCACTTGCGAGACCTCTGTCATTGCCATAGCCCTCGGTGCTATATTGTTGCTCTTCACGGGCATCGCCTCGTGGCGCATCATGCTGAGTGTCTTCCTCGGCGGCGGCGCTATGGGACTGCTGTTCAATGCTATCGGATACAACGACTATATGCAGCTGCCGTTCTACTACCACTTCCTTATGGGCGGCTTCGCCTTCGGTGCTGTCTTCATGGCCACCGACCCCGTCACCGCCGCACAGACCAACACCGGCAAGTGGATCTATGGCCTGCTCATCGGTGCCTTCGCCGTGCTGCTGCGCGTCTGCAACCCCGCCTACCCCGAGGGCATGATGCTCAGCATACTCTTCATGAACTGCATGGCGCCGCTGATTGACCATTGCGTCGTCAGCCGCAACATCAAGCGCAGAGAAAGGAGGATTGCCCGATGAAAAAGACATTCTCTAACACCTATATCTTCATCTACTCGGCCGCACTCGTCGTGGTGGCAGCCCTGATACTCACCGTTGTCAGCGTGAGCCTCAAGCCCCTGCAAACTAAGAACCAGCAGGCCGAGACCAAGCAGATGATCCTGAAGACCATCGGTGTGGAGGCTACACGCGACAACGCCGCGGAGCTCTACGCTAAGCATATCACCGAGGCCGACGGCTACTACCGCTTTGACGGCGGCATCGTCCTGCCCCTCAAGGGCACCGGCCTTTGGGGACCCATCTGGGGCTACCTGGCGCTCGACAGCACCAGCACCGTCGTGGGCGCCGTCTTCGACCACAAGGGCGAGACGCCCGGCCTCGGCGGCGAGATTGCCACCGACAAGTTCGCCCAGCGCTTCATCGGCAAACGTATGGACACTCAAGCTATCCAACTGGCCAAGAACGCCGACCACAGCAACCCCTACGAGGTGGACGCCATCAGCGGCGGCACCATGACCAGCAACGGCGTGACCGCCATGCTGGCCAAAGCCTATGACGACTACAGCAATCTTAGAAAGGAGGCTACCGAATGAAGAACTTTGACCTTATCAAACTGCCTTTCAGCAAGAACAACCCCATCCTGGTACAGGTGCTGGGCGTCTGCTCCTGCCTGGCGGTGACGGCGCAGCTGAAGCCTGCCGTGGTGATGGCCCTGAGCGTCACCGTGGTGGTGGTGCTGGCCAACGTCATCATCTCGCTGCTGCGCAACACCATCCCGCCGCGCATCCGCATCATTGTGCAGCTCGTCGTCGTCTCCACCCTCGTGGTGCTCGTCGACCAGGTGCTGAAAGCCTACGTCTACGACGTCAGTAAGCAGCTCTCCGTCTTCGTGGGCCTTATCATCACCAACTGCATCGTCATGGGCCGCCTCGAGGCCTTCGCCATGGTGCAGAAGCCGTGGGCCTCGTTCCTCGACGGACTCGGCAACGGACTCGGCTACAGCGTCATCCTCATCGTGTTGGGATTCGTCCGCGAGCTCTTCGGCAGCGGCACCCTCTGGGGCTACCCCGTCATGGAGAAGCTCGGCCTCTACGAGATGGGCTATGAGAACAACGGCCTGATGATCATGCCCCCCATGGCCCTCATCCTTGTCGGCCTCATCATCTGGTGGCACCGCTCCCGCAACAAAGACCTCTGCGAGCAATGAAAACGACCAAAAAACACCCTCTGCCTTCTTTGATCCTTCTACGATCCTTCGGCGGTCCTTCGGCGGTCCTTCGGCGAATCCTGCTCCTCGCCTTCCTCGCGATGAGCACCCTCGCCGCCCATGCGCAAAACAGCAACGAGACCATACGTATTCTCCGTCTCTCGCATGAGAAATGCCAGTCCATACAGCAAGGGCACTATGTTATGGAGCACTGGAACAAAAACATGATGAACAAGGACACGACAGTAACACGCTATACTTGCGACTTCAAGAAACTGCCAGCAGACACCTTGTTCGGCAAAGCATTCAATATGTTCACGGAGTTTCCTGGCCATGAGGAATGGAACGACCACGCGCTCTACACGGGAAACGAACTTGTCACTTACGATGACACCGTGGGCGACATTATGTCGTGCGAACTCTGGACTGAAAAGATAAAAGGTATTTGTCACAATTTCATATTTTACGATGCCTTGACACATAAAAGCAGCTATCCGCTCCCCGACGAGGAACGGATGGCCGACAACGCCTACACCTATTCCCTCTCGGAGACATCAAGCTGCTACAAGGTTGATTACATCAAAACGGAACCCGAGCCAGCTGGTCCCGGCATGCAATGCATCCGCTACGAGGTGGAGCTATGGATTAACAAGGAAAGTCTCCTGCCTGTCCAATACACCATTGCCTACGACCTCGTGCAGCGGCAGGATACCATGTGCCAATACGACCTATTCAAGTTGCTGACCTTCGATGCGAAGGTTGACGAATCCCGCTTGACAATGGAGTCCATACCTGCCAGCGTAACGCTGAGCGACTATGTGCCATATGAAGTTCCTGAGCCCCTTACCGAGGGTACACCTGCACCCGACTGGTCGTTGCCCACGCTGGCAGGCGACACCGTCCGCCTCGCCAACCTCAAGGGCAAGGTGGTGCTGATTGACTTCTTCTACAAATCGTGCGCCCCCTGTTGCGCCGCCCTGCCCTTTTTGCAGAGCCTCCACGAGAAATATAAGGACAACGGTTTCGTGATGATTGGCATCGACCCCTACGACGACCCCGTGAAAGGCGAGATGTCCGCCTTCCTTGCCAAACGCGGCGTCACCTACACGGTGCTTTTCTCCGACCGCGAACTGCCGAAGACCTACCACGTGAGCGGTTATCCGACATTAATCTTCCTTAATCGCGAGGGCAATATTGTAAAAACGCAATATGGTTTCTCGACAGCACTGGAAAAGACATTAGAAGAACAACTGAAGAAGATGCTTCAAAACCGATAACTATACACTAACGCATTAACACATTCCCACATTCAAAATTATGGACTACATTAACATATTCATCAAGTCGATATTCGTCGACAACATGATCTTCGCCTTCTTCCTCGGCATGTGCTCCTACCTTGCCGTGAGCAAGACGGTGAAGACCTCGGCGGGCTTGGGCATAGCGGTCACCTTCGTGCTGCTCATCACCGTGCCCATCAACTACCTGCTCAACAAATTCTTCCTCGCCCCCGGAGCGCTGGCGTGGATATCGCCCTCGCTGGCCGAGGTGGACCTCAGCTTCCTGAGCCTCATCATGTTCATCGCCGTCATCGCGGCCATCGTGCAGATGGTGGAGATGGTGGTGGAGAAGTTCAGCCCCGCGCTCTACAACTCGCTGGGCATCTTCCTGCCGCTCATCGCCGTGAACTGCGCCGTCATGTCGGGCTCGCTCTTCATGCAGGAGCGCGGCTATGCCAACATCGGCGAGGCCACCGTCTTCGCCCTCGGCAGTGGCATCGGCTGGTTCCTGGCCATCGTGGCCATCGCCGCCATCCGCGAGAAGCTGCGCTACAGCCACATTCCCCCGGCACTCCGCGGCGTGGGCATCACCTTCATCATCACCGGCCTCATGGGAATGGCCTTCATGTCTTTTATGGGATTTAAGCTATGACACAGACATTACTCACCGCTATCATTATCATATTGGTCGTCATCCTGCTGCTGGTGGCGGCGCTGCTTGTACTGCGCGCCAAACTCATACCGCAGGGCAACGTGAAGATAACCATCAACGACGACAAAGAAATGACCGTTCCCACGGGCGGAACACTCATCAGCACCCTCAGCGAACAGGGCGTCCACCTGCCCTCGGCCTGCGGCGGCAAGGGTTCGTGCGGCCAGTGCAAGTGTCGCGTCGTCAAGGGTGGCGGCAGCATCCTGCCTACCGAGACACCCCACTTCAGCCGCAAGCAGATACAGGAAGGCTGGCGACTCGGCTGCCAAGTGAAGGTCAAAGAGGATATGAGCCTGAAGCTCCCCGAGAGCATTCTCAGCATCAAGGAATACGAGTGCACCGTGGTCTCGAACCGCAATGTGGCCACCTTCATCAAGGAGTTCAAAGTGCAGCTGCCCGCCGGCGAACACATGGACTTCGTGCCAGGCTCCTACGCACAGATCAAGATACCCACCTTCCGCATCAAGTACAGCGACTTCGACCGCAGCCTTATCGGCGACGAATACCTGCCCGCCTGGGAGAAGTTCAAGATGTTCGACCTCGTCTGCGTCAACACCGAGCCCACCGTCCGTGCCTACTCCATGGCCAACTACCCCGCCGAGGGTGATGTATTCATGCTCACCGTTCGTATCGCCACACCGCCCTTCACGGCCGACCGCAGCGGCTTCCAGAATGTCAACCCGGGCATAGCCTCAAGTTACATCTTCTCGCTGAAGCCAGGCGACAAGGTCATCATGAGCGGCCCCTACGGCGAGTTCCGCGTCCGCGGCACCGAGGACGGCACTTGGAGCGACGACCCGCAGGGTAACGAGATGATATGGGTGGGCGGCGGCGCCGGTATGGCTCCCCTCCGCGCACAGATCATGCACCTCACCCGCACCCTCAACTGCACCCACCGCCCCATGCACTACTTCTACGGCGCCCGCGCCCTCAACGAGGTGTTTTACCTCAACGACTTCCACCAGCTGGAGAAGGATTTCCCCAACTTCCACTTCCACCTGGCCCTCGACCGTCCCGACCCGGCTGCCGATGCCGCCGGAGTGCCTTACACCCCCGGCTTCATCCACCAGGTCATGTACGACACCTACCTCAAGGACCACCCCGCCCCCGAGGACATCGAGTACTACATGTGCGGCCCCGGACCCATGAGCAGCGCCGTCGTCGCCATGCTCGACAACCTCGGCGTCCAGCCAGAGAACATCGCCTATGACGACTTTGGAGGCGGCGCCCCGAAGCGTTGAACGCGGAGCGAATGACGCCAAAAGGCGGTGCCCCGAAGCGTTGAACGCGGAGCGAATGACGCCAAAAGGCGGCGCCCCGAAGAAATAAAGCCTCTTTATTCAACACATAAACAGGTGGGCAAAAGCACTTTTGCCCACCTGTTTGTCTACTGTTAGCGGATTCCCCACCGTAGCGACACCTACTCCACCCTGAAAAAGCAGCTTTTTTGCATGTTTGTAACAGGCTGGAAACATGCACTATAACAGTATCATCTCTTATATTGGTCTTATATTGCTCTTATATTACTCCTTACTTGCGCTTACAAAGGTAAGAGATAGTAAGTGGTAAGTAATGACTGACAAATAATTATCTGTGATTGAAGGGCAAAAAAAAGAGGCTCGACTGAGCCTCTTTTACTTTGTTGCTGCCGATGGCGGTTATTCGCACGACTGGTGGCGACTATTCGCCAGCTGGTGGCGGTTATTCGCTCATCTGGCGGTATTTCTCCACTTCGCCTTCGACGGCTTTGACGTTCTGGTTGGCCTCTTCGGCTTTGCGCTCGGCTTCGGCTTTCTTGCCGGTGTTCTTCTCTATGCTCTTCTGCAGGTCGGCAATCTCCTTCTCGCAGTCGGCAATCTTCTGCTGGTACTTCTCGATGTCTTTGCGACGGTCCTCGATTTTCTTCTGGGCCTTTGTGATGTCGCTCTCCAAGCCGGTGACGACGGCGGCAGCCTTGCCGGCGGCCTTCTCGGCTTTCTTCAGGTTGGCCTGCTCGGCTTCCATCTGCTGGCCGGCTTCAAACTTGCTGACATACTGGGCGAAGCCTTCGACGAAATTGCGCACGTTGCCGTTGATGACGTTCTGGCTGATGGTGAGGTCGTTGCTGATGGCGCAGACGGTGACGACGGTCACCTTGTCCTTGCGCTTGCCTTGCTCCTCGACTTTAGTGTAAAGGCTCATCGTGGCATTGGAGATTTCGGCATACATCTGGTCGAGAGCGGCGACGTAACCCTCACTCTTCTTGGTCTTCAGCTTGGCGTCCTTGAGGCGCTGGTTCATGGCCTCCTGCACCATCTTGACATCCTTCTGGAGGCTGACGGTGTAGGCGGTGACGGTCTTCTCGCCGACCATCGCTGTGGTTTCCTGTACGCTCTGTGCCATTAGGCTCGTGCCGATGAATGCGGCAAGGGCCAATGCGATAACTTTTTTAATCATAATGCGATATGTTTTAGATGTTTATACTATTTTGCATCCTTTTTTCAATATTGCAAATATACAAATAATTCAATACGGTGGCAAACTTTTTTCACTTTGATGCGACGAAAGGGGCGCCGGATGGCGGCACCTGCGCGGCGGGAGGTCTTCTTGCGACAACGGCGGAGAGCCATCTTTTTTGACGCCGAGGGCTTGCAATTGAGTTTTTTTTCGTATCTTTGCCTCTTGATATTTAATAATTCTTAACAATAACATTCTAAACGATATGAACTTACTGAAAATTCACTCCATCACGAAGAAGCTCCTCGTGGCTCTGGTAGGCGCATTCCTGCTGCTGTTCCTGCTGTTCCACGCCACAGCCAACCTCTTCGTCCTGCGACACGACGAAGGCGCTTGGTACTCAGCCTTCTGCCACTTCATGGGCACCAACTGGATTGTCAAAGCGTTCGAGATAGTGCTGCTGGGTGTCATAGCGCTGCACATCCTGCTGACGCTCTGGCTCGCCCTCACCAACCGTCTGGCACGCCCCGTGCGCTACCACGAGGCCTCGCGCAGCAAGACTCACACCACATCGAAGCTGATGGTGTGGACGGGCATCCTCATCTTCGTGTGCCTTATCATCCACTTCTGCGACTTCTACTTCGTCAAGCTCGGCTGGGTGAAAGGCGAATATATGGTGAAGACCGAGAAGCTGCAGAGCCAAGAAATCATGGGACTCGTGCAGTACTCGCAGCAGATGGGCTTGACACCCGAAGAGATGATCGACGAGCTGGAGGCCCAGTCGGCCATGTACACCGATGAGAACGGCGACGCAACAGAGGTGGAGGAGTACATCGGCAAGATGCGCGACCAGCTGGGTATCATCAACATCGTGCAGCGCGCCAGCGAGGAGGGCAACATCACCGGCGACGGCGAGTGGATACGCCACCTCACCTACGACGAACGGCAGACCCTGCGCAAGGTGCTGCCCGAGAGCGACCCCGAGCCCGACTTCTACTACATGGTGCGCGAGAAGTTCAGCCATTGGCACATCGTGCTCGGCTACCTCTTCTTCTTCTTCGTCATCTTCATGCACCTCCGCCAC
This sequence comes from uncultured Bacteroidales bacterium, assembly GCA_900318275.1. Lineage (GTDB taxonomy): Bacteria > Bacteroidota > Bacteroidia > Bacteroidales > P3 > Colimorpha. The sequence goes on from ONJY01000010.1 coordinate 79,033, forward strand.
GCCTTCCCCTCGGCCTTCCAGACCTTGGGCCTCAACAACTACAAGTACAACAACATCATCGAAGTGCTGGGCAAGATATACACGTGGCTCGTGGTGCTGATGTTCGCCATAGTGCCGATACTCGTTTACCTTGGCCTATAACCCATTACGCATTAACGCAATAACACACTAACGCAATGAAATTAGACTCCAAGATACCTGAAGGTCCTCTCTGCGAGAAATGGACCAACTACAAAGCCGCGCAGAAGCTGGTGAACCCCGCCAACAAGCGCAAGCTCGACATCATCGTCGTCGGCACCGGCCTCGCCGGCGCATCGGCAGCCGCCTCGCTCGGCGCCCTGGGATTCCATGTGGACATCTTCTGCATCCAGGACTCGCCGCGCCGCGCGCACTCCATTGCCGCCCAGGGCGGTATCAACGCCGCCAAGAACTACCAGAACGACGGCGACAGCGTGGAGCGCCTCTTCAAGGACACCATCAAGGGCGGCGACTACCGCGCACGCGAGGCCAACGTATACCGCCTGGCAGAGGTCAGCGGCGACATCATCGACCAATGTGTGGCGCAGGGTGTGCCCTTCGCACGCGACTATAGCGGCCTGCTCGACAACCGATCCTTCGGCGGTGCACAGGTCTCGAGAACATTCTACGCCCGCGGCCAGACGGGCCAGCAGCTGCTGCTGGGTGCCTACGGCGCACTCAGCCGCGAGATAGCACGCGGCACCGTGGTGCTGCACGAGCGCCACGAGATGATGGACCTCGTCGTCAAGGACGGCCGTGCACGCGGCATCATCGTACGCAACCTCGTCACCGGCGAGCTCGAGCGCTATGCAGCACACGCCGTCGTGGTGGCCACAGGCGGCTACGGCAACGTCTACTACCTCAGCACCAACGCCATGAACAGCAACGGAAGCGCAGCATGGGTGTGCCACCGTCGCGGCGCCGCCTTCGCCAACCCCTGCTACGTGCAGATACACCCCACCTGCATCCCCGTGCACGGCGACTACCAGTCGAAGCTCACCCTGATGAGCGAGAGCCTCCGCAACGACGGCCGCATCTGGGTGCCCAAGAAGAAAGAGGACGCCGAAGCCATACGGCGCGGTGAGAAGAACGCCCTTGACATAGCAGAAGAGGACCGCGACTACTACCTCGAACGCCGCTATCCCGCCTTCGGTAACCTTGTGCCGCGCGACGTCGCCAGCCGCGCAGCCAAAGAGCGCTGCGATGCCGGCTACGGCGTGGGTTCCACAGGCCTGGCCGTGTACCTTGACTTCGCCGACGCCATCAAGCGTCTCGGCCGCGACGTGGTGGAGCAGAAGTACGGCAACCTCTTCCAGATGTACCAGAAGATTGTCGATGTGGACCCCTACGAGTACCCGATGATGATATACCCCGCCGTACATTACACCATGGGCGGCCTCTGGGTCGACTATGAGCTGCAGACGACAATCCCCGGCCTATTCGCCGCCGGCGAGGCCAACTTCAGCGACCACGGCGCCAACCGCCTCGGCGCCAGCGCCCTCATGCAGGGCCTTGCCGACGGCTACTTCGTGCTGCCCTACACCATGCAAAACTATCTGGCCGACCAGATTTATGTGGGCAAAATCAAGGCCGAAGGCCCCGAGTTCGACGAGGCCGAAGCCAACGTACGCGCCCGCATGGAGGGCCTCATGAACATACAGGGCGAGCATTCCGTCGACCACTACCACAAAGCCCTCGGCAAGGTCATGTGGGAATACTGTGGCATGGCCCGCAGCAAGGAAAGCCTCGCCACCGCCGCCACCAAGGTCGCCGAGCTCGAAGCCGACTTCTACCAGCACGTCTTCATACCCGGCAAGGCCGCAGAGATGAACCCCGAGCTGGAGAAAGCCTACCGCCTGGCCGACTACTTCGAGCTGGCACGCCTCATCGTCGCCGACGCCACCCAACGTGAGGAGAGCTGCGGCGGACACTTCCGCGTGGAGCACCAGACAGAGGACGGCGAGACCCTCCGAGACGACGACAACTTCATGTTTGTAGCCGCCTGGGAGTACCAAGGACACGACAAGCCCGAAGTGATGTACAAGGAAGAACTCAACTACGAGCACATACAGATTGTCAAACGTAATTACAAGTAAGCCATGAAATTCACACTACATATATGGCGCCAAGAGAACGCACGCGCCAAAGGGCACTTTGAGACCTACGAGATTGACAACATCTCGGCCGACTGCTCGTTTCTCGAAATGCTCGACCAGCTCAACGAAAAGCTCATCAACGACAAGATAGCCCACCCCGTCTGCTTCGACAACGACTGCCGCGAAGGCATCTGCGGCATGTGCGGCCTCTACATCAACGGTCGTCCGCACGGCAACGACGACGGCGTCACCACCTGCCAGCTCCACATGCGCCACTTCAACGACGGCGACGAGATATGGGTGGAACCTTGGCGTGCCAAAGCCTTCCCCATCATCAAGGATCTGGTGGTCGACCGCACGGCCTTCGACAAGATAATCCAGGCCGGCGGCTATATCAGCGCCACCACCGGCGGCGTGCCCGACGCCAACAACATCCTTGTGCCCAAACATATCGCCGACCAGGCGATGGATGCTGCCGCCTGCATAGGTTGCGGAGCCTGCGTGGCGGCATGCAAGAACGCCAGCGCCATGCTCTTCGTCGGCGCCAAGATAAGCCACCTCAACCTGCTACCGCAAGGCTATCCCGAGGCAATGGACCGCGTGCGCAACATGATCATCAAGATGGACGAGCTGGGCTTCGGCGGATGCACCAACACCTACGCCTGCGAGGCCGAATGTCCCAAGCAGATCAAGCGCCAGAACATCGCTCGCCTCAATAGATGCTGGATAGGCCAGATGTTCGGCCGCGACCGTAACGAATAATTATTTAATACATACACCATGAAAAAAGTCATTATCACCCTTGCCGCTGTGGCCATGCTCGCCACCAGCGCAACAGCACAGAGCACCGTGACCATCAACTCACGCGCATGGACAACCAACTATTGGACCACCATCCTCTACAATATTGCCCAGGGCGTCACCGTCACCATGCTCGGTGCCGACAACCACGTCGACTCCGTAGCCCTCGCAACCCTGCTTCCCGGCGCCGACCTCGTTTTCCCCGTAGGTATGGCCAAGAGCGGTTTCACAGAGATTAACGACATCTACGGTCCTTACCACCGCGCTTTCGCCACCCCCTTCAAGAAGATGGGTGACTTCTGCATCGGTATCGACGCCTCGTGGACGCCCACATTCATAGGCCTCTACGCCGGCGCTTTCTTCAAGAGCCAGGAGATGGTCTTCAAGACTAACGACCAGAGCCTCCGCAGCTTCTACTTCCAGCCACGCGGCGGTCTTGTCATCACCTTCGAGGACATAGCCATCGAGGGCGGTATCTTCTACGACAAAGTCGTCGGCTGGGGCGGCAACTACAACGGCGAAGACATGAACCTCCCCTACCCGATGCAGTGTGACAACTCCATGTTCAGCGACGGCCTCGGTCTCGACTTCGGCATCACCTACAGCATGAACGCCCGCAGCAAGACCGTCCTCATGTTCTCCATGCCTCTGCACAACTTCTTCAACGACGGCTACACCATCGAAAACAACGGCACCGCCTACAAGCCCTGGGAGGGTATGAACCGCCGCGTCGGCTACATCACCCTCACCCACCGCATACGCCTCTAAGCGCAAATACAGCAACAGCCTGCATCCGGCACCATCGGCAGCCCTCGGTGGTGCCGGCTTGCTTTCACCACTATTGGTGATAACGCCGTGTTCTGGAAAGTTAGTAATTTTGCAAACTGAAAAACAAGGTCAAACAAAACTAAAAAAAACAGAGAAATGGAACACCAACACAACCATGGTCATGAGCATCACCATGAGTACCTCCATGAACACGAACACCACGGGCACGAGCACGAACATCATGGCCACCATCACCACCACACACACGCCATAGAGAAGCTGTCTACAATATATATTGTGGCGGTAGCGCTCAACCTGGCCTTCGTCATTGTCGAGGCCGTGGCGGGCATCGTGGGCAACAGCATAGGCCTGCTCAGCGATGCCGGGCACAACCTCAGCGACGTCTTCTCGCTGCTGCTGGCCATGATAGCGCTGAAACTGGCCTCGAGCCACGCTACCAAGCGCTTCACCTACGGCCACCGCAAAGCCTCGGTCCTCATCTCGCTGCTCAACGCCATCATCCTCCTCGTCGCCGTGGGCGCCATCATCGTGGAGAGCGTCGAGAAGTTCTTCAACCCCACGGAAGTCAACGGCACCCTCATCATCTGGACCGCCGCCGTGGGCATCGTCATCAACGGCCTCACGGCATGGGCCCTCAGCCGCCAACAGAAGCACGACATCAACACACGCGGCGCCTTCCTCCACATGCTCGCCGACACACTGGTGAGCGTCGGTGTGGTGATAAGCGGCGTGGTCATCAAGTACACGGGCTGGACGGTGGTAGACCCAATCATAGGCCTCGTCATAGCCGTCGTAATCCTCGTCAGCACCTGGGAGCTGCTCTCCGAGAGCCTGCGCATGAGCACCGACGCTGTGCCTGAAGGCTTCGACGTGGACGATATCAGCCACAAGATTGAAAGCCTCGACGGCGTGCTCAACGTGCACCACATGCACATCTGGGCCATCTCGACGACGGAGACGGCGTTGACGTGCCACATCGTCATACCCGAGGCCACGATGCTCGAGGAGGTCACCGACCGCGTGAAAGAGACCCTCGACGGGCTCGGCATCCACCACAGCACTCTGGAGTTGGAGACGCGCAGCAGCCACTGCAAGGACCACGACTGCTGCTGACTCAACCTGCATTAAAAGAAAACCCCTACGGATATCAGCAATGATGCTCCGTAGGGGTTTCTGCTATCCGTAGGTAACGCGGCGAGCGTCAGTCCATGGTGACGGCCACACGGAAGCCTATATTATAGCTCGTGCTGCTCGAGCTCAATCCTTCGCGGTGCGCCACGCGGCAATACTGGGCCGAGTCATTGCAGCTACCTCCGCGATAGACGCGTCCGAGTCCCGCCGAGGTCTGCCCCTCGGGGTCGGTTACGGCGCCGCTGCCGAGGGCAGCATACCAGTCGGAGCACCACTCGCGCACATTGCCCGTCATGTCGTACAGGTTCAAGGCGTTAGGCTGACGACCCTTGACGGCGCATGTGTGGCGGATGATGAGGGGCTCGTGGGTGACAGGGTTCTCGGTCTGGTAGTGCGGCGAATTGTCCCAATACCAAGCCACATTGCCTATGATGTCGCTGCCGGCATAGGCGGTGCGCGACGAGGGCGCGCGGTGGCCGCCCTGCGCGGCATACTCCCACTGCGCCTCGGTGGGCAGCGTGAAGTTGTAGCCGGTCATCTCCTTCAGTTTCTGACAGAAACCGACAGCGTCACTGTAGCTCACATGGTCTACGGGGTAGTCGTCGCCATAGTTGAACTCGGCGACACTAGTGTCCATCACGGCGCGGTAGAGGGCCTGCGTCACCTCGGTCTGGCCGATGTAGAAATTGTGCGTCAGAGTAACCTGATGCTCAGGGGCATCGGCGTCGACGTCGCCCATAGTGAAGCTGCCGGCGCGCACCAGCACCATGTTGAACGACACATCGGTACCAGGCACGCTGATTGACTCCAAGTCCGCCACCAGCGGACGCGCAGGGGTGCGCGGCTGCTGCTGGGTTTCATCGCCCAGGTTGACGGTGTGCTCCTTGTCGCTGCAGGCAGCGAAAACCAACGCAGCTACCATAAGACTGTATGTCAATATCTTGCAGTTCATATTCCTTTAGTTTTTATTCTGCAAAGATACAAAAAAATAAAGACACCCGCGCAACGACTTTTTTACAACAGCAGAACACACTAAATTACAGACATATACCAATACCGAATTTTCGCAAACCCTTACTGTTGCTGGGGTTGTTCGGAGCCCCTTCGGCCCCTCTACGGAGTCCCTTCGGCCGTTCTTCAAGCGCCTGCGGCCGTGCGTGGGCATGTGTGGGCGGGGATGCGCAGAGGGGATGCGTTCGCATCCTAAGCACGGGGATGTGTGCCCAAGCGGAGCGGCCGTAGAGGGGCCGTAGGGGGGCCGAGGGGGAGCCGTAGGGGCAGCGAGGTGGAGGCAAAAAAATTGTCGCCGGAGGCGGAAAGTCAAAAATATTTTGTATATTTGCATTTTATAAATAAGCAAAAAGAGGACTGCACTATATGAAGAAACTGTTTGTATTTATGACGTTTGCGACGATGCTGGCCGCTGGTGGAGCTGCGGCGCAGCAGCACAATATCACGCTTGAGGACATCTGGACGAAGCGTACCTTCAGCCCCCGCGGCATCGGCGCCCTGCGCTCGATGGCCGACGGCGAGCACTACTGCACCATGAACGCCATGGGCATTGCCAAGTACAGCTACGCCACAGGCGAGAAGGTGGAGGACGTGTGCCTCTTCAGCGGTCCGGCTGCGGACCCGAGGATGAAGAAGAAGGCCGCCGTGATGCCGCGCATGGAGAGTTACGCTTTCAGCGCCGACGAGCAGAAGATACTGCTCAGCAGCGGCTTCGAGCCCCTCTACCGTCACAGCGGCGTGAGCGACTACTGGGTCTACGACGTGCAGGCCAAGACCTTCACAAAGATAAGCACGATGGGCAAGCAGCGCCTGACGACGCTGAGTCCCGACGGTACGAAGGTGGCCTTTGTGCGCGACAACAACCTCTACTGGATGGACCTCGCCACGCTGGAGGAGCACGCCATCACGACCGACGGCAAGGTGAACGAGATCATCAACGGCACCACCGACTGGGTGTACGAGGAGGAGTTCGCCATCACACAGGGTTTCCAGTGGAGTCCCGACTCGAAGAAGATTGCCTACCTGCGCTTCGACGAGAGCAAGGTGCGTGAGTATAACATGCAGATGTGGGGAGCCCTCTATCCCGAGGACTACCGCTACAAGTACCCCAAGGCCGGTGAAGATAACAGCAAGGTGAGCCTGCGCGTCTACAAGCTGGAGAGCGGAAAGACACAATTTCCCCAACTGGCCGGGAAAGAGAACTCGGTGGGGACACCGTCGAGTGGTGAATGGGAATACCTGCCCCGCTTCCAGTGGGCCAATGCCAACACGCTGGCCTTCATGCGCATGAACCGCTTGCAGAACCACATGCAGATACTGACCATCAACACCGACAAGGACGGCAGCGAGCCAGACGCAACCCTCTATGACGAGCAGGACGACGCTTATGTCGACGTGCCCGACACCTGGCAGTTTATCACCGTGGGCAAGGGCAAGAAGGCGCAGCAGCAGATGCTCATCACCAGCGAGAAGGATGGCTATCGCCACATCTACCTCTACGACATGCAGGGCAAGCTGGTGAAGCAGGTAACCAGCGGCAATTGGGAGGTCTGTGATGTCCCTGGCGTAGACGTGAAGAACCAGCGCCTCTACTACACCAGCCGTGAGCACGGTGCCATCAACAAGAGCCTCTTCGTCACCGGCTTCGACGGCAAAAAGAAGAAATGCCTGAATTATAGCCAATCGAATATAATCAGCATATACCCCAACTTCATCGGCACCGATTACTCCTTCACCAAA
>ONJY01000017.1 GCA_900318275.1 uncultured Bacteroidales bacterium
GTCAACGATGTCAGGAATTTGTCAACTTGTCCAAGAAAACAAGTGACAACCATATCAGGAAAAGGATAAAAAAATGTCAACCAAAATCAGTAAAAGACAAATGCCCAACTCGAGCGTTACAGCGTTACAGCGTTACAGTTCGAAAAAAGGGTATCCTCAAATAGCAAAATTGGAGTAAAATCTATGTAACTAATTATATATTATATATTTATATATAAATATATAGATTTTTTCCTATTATAGATTACCTAAAAAAGAACTGTAACGCTGTAACGCTGTAACGCCCCTACAGCAGCCACACATCACCCCATCTATAACATGTTGTCATACAGCATTTACCAAAGGCAAAAATCCGCTTTGCCCCAATTTTACTGACTTTTCAGGTCCTTAACGGCTACTAGACGGCTAGTAAACGGCTAGTAGACCCTATGAAGTGATATCCGTTTAAAGGGGTGATTTGTGACGGGTGAACGGTGAACTTCTGTGTTGGGGAGAATATATAGAACTATAATTAATAAAAGAAGTAGTACGAATTTTCTTCTTCTTTAAGAAATAGAGCTGTTTATAGATGAAATTCACTGTTCACCGTTCACCGGTGGAGGTGACGGGAATGCGTTTCAAAGATTATTTTTTTTGTTGATTTGATAATTATTCGTATCTTTGCACCGTCATTCGTTAGGGATGACAGACATATAAATAAGACGTTGTAGACGTTTTATCTGCGGCTCTATAGAATCTGGTAAATTCGTAATCATCCGCACGATAAAGCAACAGTCAACGTCCATTGGTGCGTATATACAGTTTTGTATATATCGTCAGCGTGGGCTTCGGCGTTGCTTATCCTCGGATGATGGGCACACCAGAGCCTTATAGAGCGGGATAAGTAACGAAAGTTGATGTCCGCGCTTCTTTTTTATGTGTTTATTGAACGGGAGTATTAACCTTTAAAAACAATAAACAACATGAAGAAAAGACTATTCCTTTTGATTGCCGCTTTAATGGCGATAGGGCAAAATGCTATTGCCTACGATTTCTCGGCTGTCGCTCCGTCGGGGCAGACGCTGTATTACAAAATTATTGACTCGGTTAATCATTACGTAATGCTTACACCCCAAAAAGATACATTAATTCAAGATAATCCGTATTCTACCATACTCTCTGGCATATCACTATGGGAACACGACTTTAAACCGACAGGCGCTTTGGTTTTGCCAGAAACTGTATCATACAATGCAACGACTTATACTGTTCGTGCAGTTGGTCCTCTTGCTTTTTGGAATTGTCCGATTATTTCTGTTGTGATGCCAAATACAATAGATAGTTTGTATATTGGTGCTTTTCTTGATTGTTCTTATTTAACAAGTGTCACCTTCTCGAATTCCCTACGATACATTGGCTGGTATGCTTTATGTAATTGTATGTTGGGCGATGTTGTGCTACCATCGTCGGTTCGCGTGTTAGATTATCGTTCATTGATGGGTTCGTATATCACTAATATTACTTTGAATGACTCCATTCAAAACTTAGAGATAGAATGCTTGGCAGATAATCAATTTACATCATTATTTATTCCTGCTTCAGTTAATAATATTGGAGGAAATGTCGGACATAGTAATGCACTTACATCTATTGTCGTCGATTCCAATAATCCTTATTATGATAGCCGTAACAATTGCAATGCTATAATCAATAAAATGGATGAGTTAATAATGGGTTGTAGTAGCACAATTATACCTGATGGCGTTATTAGTTTAGCAGAAGATGCATTTACGGGCTGCACCTGGGAGACGTTTGTTCTGCCAAGTTCTGTAATAAACATAAACCTTTCTGGAGTTCATGTTCATAAACTCGTTATTAGTTCACCTCAAGTATGTATTAGTTGGTTTATGTTGTATTGGGGGAGTTTGGATACTATTCAGTTCCTTACAGATACCCCTCCAATTCATATGATAGGCTGTCTAGATGATATTGAAGTTAGATATGGAACCCCTATTATAGTTCCATGTAATACTTTATCGGCTTACCAATCAGCACCTGTATGGAGTAATTTCACAAACATTAGCGAACTTGGTGCTCCGCAGATTACAGTAAACGCCGAACATGGCACTGCTATTGTGGAGAATCATCCTACCTGCGGCAACGATACTGCTACCGTAAGCGCTACCGCTGACAGCAACTACCACTTTGTCGGCTGGAGCGACGGCAGCACGCAGAACCCTTACACACTTGTACTGACGGGAAATACTACCCTCACTGCTATCTTCGCTATAGACAGCGTATTGGTCAGAGCCACTCCAGCCAATCCCCTCAAAGGTGCGGTAATGGGTGGTGGCGTGGTGCCCTTAAACAGCACGACTACACTTACCGCCATCCCCTCGGGTAGCAATATTTTCCTTACCTGGAGTAACGGTGTGACGGACAACCCATATACGCTCACCGTCAACTCCGACACAACGCTGCAGGCCTACTTCACTCTGCCGGACACCCTTATTTTCCGCGACACCATCAACCACTATATCCACGACACCACTTTCGTCAACAACTATGTGCACGACACGATGATACAGTTCGTGAACCAGTACATTCACGACACAACCTATATCAACAACTATGTGCACGACACCGTCAGGATGACCACGCAGATGTTCGACACCACAATTGTGAATGTCTATCATTTCGACACCGCTATCTACAATACCTACCACTTCGACACGCTGATTGTCAACAACCATTACTACGACACCGTCTATATCACCACTCATCACTACGACACCATTTATATCACCGAGCAGGGTATTGGTGACGTGGATGGCATAAATGCCAAGGTTTACTCCAGCAACGGTCAGGTGGTTGTTGAGGGCGCTAATGGCAACATGGTGACACTCTACGATGTCTCCGGCCGTGTGCTGGCCGCAAAGCAAGACGATTACGCGCCGATGCGTTTCGATGCGCCTGCCACAGGCACCTATATGATTAAGATTGGCGCCTATCCCGCCCGCAAGGTGGTGGTGATAAGATGATGCGCTATTGAACGATAACCCCTACAGGATAAGACCCCTGCGGAGACCCACAGGGGTTTTTCTTTTACAATCTGATTGAGAAAAAATTGACGATAATTAACGGCTATTTACGATAATTAACGTAAAAAAGAGTTCGCGGCAATTCGCGTTAAAATAGGTCACGCCGACAGCAGCCGCAGCTGCTCCAAGGCGGCGGCGATGGTCTTGACGTTGGCGATGCTGAGGCTCAGGCGCTCGGGGCTCTCTTTCAACGTGGCGCGGCGCGGGTAGGTCTGTATGTAGTTTATCAGCTTCGTGAAGTTGCCGCTCTGGTAGAAGGGGCTCTGCTGGTTGCTCACCAGATGGCACACCATGCGGTCTTGCTTGAGTATCAGCTTCTCTATGCCGAAGGCTTTGGCCGTGCGGCGCAGGGTGATGGTGCTGATGAGCTCGTCGACGCACGCAGGCACAGGCCCGAAGCGGTCCTCCAAGCGGCTGCGGTAGGCGGCGAGTTCCTCTTCTGTCTGCAGGTCATTCAGCTCCTTGTACAGCAGCAGTCGCTCGCTGACGGAAGTGACGTAGTCGTCGGGCAGCAGCACCTCGAGGTCGGTCTCTATGGTGCACTCGCGCACATACTCCTGCTTCTCCTCGGCTTCGGCGGCGAAGAGCTCGCGGAAGTCGCTCTCCTTCAGCTCCTCGATGGCTTCGTTGAGTATCTTGTGGTACATGTCGTAGCCCACCTCGCTGATGAATCCTGACTGCTCGGCGCCGAGTATGTTGCCTGCACCGCGTATGTCGAGGTCGCGCATGGCGATGTTGAAGCCGCTGCCTATGGTGGAGAACTCCTCGATGGCCTTCAGACGCCGCTGTGCGTCGGGCGTAAGCGTCATATAAGAAGGTATGAGGAGGTAGCAGAAAGCCTTGCGGTTCGAACGCCCCACGCGCCCGCGCATCTGGTGCAGGTCGCTTAGGCCGAACTGGTGGGCGTTGTTGATAATCATGGTGTTGGCGTTCGGTATGTCGAGACCGTTCTCCACTATCGAGGTGGCCACCAGCACGTCGATGTCGCCTTCGAGGAAGTGCATCAGCGTCTCCTCGGCTTCCTTGCCGTCCATGCGTCCGTGGGCCATTGCCACGCGTGCGTCGGGCACCAGCCTCTGCACGAGGCCCGCCATCTCCGGCAGGTTCTCCACGCGGTTGCTGATGAAGAAGGTCTGTCCGCCGCGGTTCATCTCGTACATGATGGCGTCGCGTATCAGCTCCTCGCTGAAGTCGGAGAGCTCGGTCTCAATGGGTTGGCGGTTGGGTGGCGGCGTCTGTATGACGCTCAGGTCGCGTGCCCCCATGAGCGAGAACTGCAGCGTTCGCGGTATCGGCGTCGCCGTCAGCGTCAGGCAGTCGACGCCCACCTTCATCTGCTTCAGTTTCTCTTTGGCGCTGACGCCGAATTTCTGCTCCTCGTCGATGATGAAGAGTCCGAGGTCCTTGAATTTCAGGTCTTTGTTGAGTATGGCGTGGGTGCCTATGAGTATGTCTATCTTGCCGTCGGCCAGGTCTTTGATTATCTGGTTGCGCTCCTTTGTGGTGCGGAAGCGGTTGATGTAGTCGACCCTCACGGGCATGTCCTTGAGGCGCTGGCTGAAGGTGTTGTAGTGTTGGAAAGCGAGCACCGTAGATGGCACGAGCACAGCCACTTGCTTCGAGTCGCAGCAGGCCTTGAAGGCTGCGCGGATGGCCACCTCGGTCTTGCCGAAGCCTACGTCGCCGCACACCAGGCGGTCCATCGGGGCGCGCTCTTCCATGTCGTGCTTCACGGCCAACGTAGCCTTGAGCTGGTCGGGGGTGTCTTCGTATATGAAGCTGGCTTCCAGCTGCTCCTGCAGGTAGCCGTCGGCGCTGAAGGCGAACCCCTGGCTGGCCTTGCGCTTGGCGTAGAGGGCTATGAGGTCTTTGGCGATGTCCTTCACCTGCCGCTTGGTCTTCTGCTTGAGCACCTGCCAGGTGTTGCTGCCCAGGCGGTTGAGTGTCGGCGTCTCGCCCTCGCGACCCACATAGCGGCTTATCTTGTGCAGGCCGTGTATGCTGATGTACAGCACGTCGTTGTTCTTGTATACCAGGCGTATAAGCTCCTGGCTCTTGCCGTTGGTGGTCACCTTCTCAAGACCCGAGAAGCGTCCGACGCCGTAGTCGATGTGCGTCACGAAGTCGCCCGGCTTCAGCTCAAAGAGCTCCTTGAGGGTCATCGCCTCGTGGGCGGCGCTGAGGTTCTTGACGGTGTACTTGTGGTAGCGCTCGAATATCTCGTGGTCGGTGTAGCAGAGCACCCGCTCGCTGTGGTCGACGAAGCCGTGCGAGAGGTTGAAGGTGGTGAGTGTTAAGTGGCCGGTATCCAGTAGGTTGCCGTCTTGTGTGGCGTCGCTCTGCAGCGACCCCTGCTCGCTCAGCACCTTCTGCAGGCGCTTCTCCTGACTTTCGTTGCTCACCGTGATAATCAGGCGGTAACCCTCGTCGGCACGCTGCCGCAGGTTCTTTATCAGCATGTCGAACTGCTTGTTGAACACCGGCTGCGGTTCGCTGACGGTCGACAGGCGTTCCTCGTTGCTGAAGTAGTGGCTGTTGCCATATTCCACGATGTTCAGCTCCAGCAGCTTGTGCAGGAACTCGTTGGCTGTGGCGCTCATCTCGTCGGGCTTGGGCAGGGTGCCTGCTATGGGGTGTGCGGTGTCGGCCAGGCGTGCGTCGTAGGCCTTGCGCGTCTCGTCGTGAAGCGCGTCGACGCGTTGCGCCACCTGCAACAGGCTCTGGCACCACACGATGTCGCTGCCGCTGAAGTACTCCAGCAGCGTCACGCGGCGTTCGGGCACCTTCTGCGCGTCGGTCATATTGTCCATGCGCGGCACGATGTCCACCTTGTCAAGCTGCTTCACAGAGAGCTGAGTGGCAGCGTCGTAGGTGCGCAGCGAGTCGACGCTGTCGTCGAAGAACTCAACGCGGTAGGGCAGGTCGGAGGCGTAGGAGAAGACGTCCACGATGCCGCCGCGCACGGCGTACTGGCCGGGTTCCACCACGAAGTCCTCGCGCTCGAAGCCCATCTCCTGCAGCCGGTCCACCACCTCCCACATGTCTCTGTGTTCGCCGCGACGCAGGTGCAACGTGTTTGCCGTCAGCGTGTTGCTGCCTACGACCTTCTCGCTCAGCGCCTCGGGGTAGCTCACCACCACCACGGGCTCGCCGCCGCTCATGGCTTTCAGCACCTCGCTGCGCATCAGCACGTTGGCATTCTCCGTCTGCTCGGCGTCATAGCTGTAGGCCTTGCGGTAGGAGGTGGGGAAGAGCATCACCTGCGGCCCGTCGGGCAGCAGCGCTTCGAGGTCGTTGCCTATGTAGTAGGCGTCGTCCTTGGTGGGCGCCACAACCAGCTGGTTGACAGTGGGCTTCTTGACGGCGAGGGCTGCCGTAACCACAGCGGGCAACGACCCCGTCAGGCCGTCCACATGCAGGCGCGCCCCGCGCCCGTCAAGCTTGGCGGCAAGGGCGGCGACAAGCGCGCTGTCGGCATATAGTTCGTTCAGTATCATTCAATGCACGCATTATCAGGCGACAACGCCTGCTGCCGCCTGTTGGTTTCGTCCTGCAAAGATACGCAAAAAAACCGAAACGCCGTGTATGAAAATATGTATTCCCTATATATTTACCCATCAGCAGAACCCCCGACACCCCTCTGTTCCTCTGATGTTTCCTCCTTATTTCGACGATAAGTGTCTGTCTGCAGGGTGGTAAAAATGATGGCTTCGCGGCACAATAATAGCGGCGGTTTGTCGTTATAAGAAGGAAAAACTGCCAGAACCATGAACATCACCATTCTTTGGGCCGACGACGAGATTGAGCTGTTGAAGCCTCATATACTGTTTCTTAAGGATAAAGGCTACGATGTGGTGCCCGTATGCTCGGGGCGCGACGCGATAGACGAGATTGAGGCTTCGGTGCCCGACTTGGTGTTCCTCGACGAGCAGATGCCCGGCCTCAGCGGCATTGACACTCTGAAGGTTATCAAGGAGCGCTGGCCGCAGCTGCCGGTGGTGATGATTACCAAGAGCGAGGAGGAGCACATCATGGAGGACGCCCTCGGCGGCAAGATTTCCGACTACCTCATCAAGCCCGTCAATCCGAGCCAGATTCTGCTCACGGTGAAGAAACACACCGAGATGCGGCGCCTGCAGAGCGAGCACTCGACGATGAACTACCAGCAGCAGTTCCGTGAGATTGGCATGCAGCTCGGCGGCCGGATGAGCCACGAGGAGTGGGTGGAGATGTACAAGAAGCTTGTATACTGGGAGATAGAGCTTGCCGGCACCGACGACCCGTCAATACACGAGATATTCATGTCGCAGAAGGAGGAGGCCAACCGGCAGTATTGCCGCTTCTACGAGGAGCACTACCGCGACTGGCTCGGCGGGGTGGGAGAGAAGCCGGTGATGAGCACTACGGTGCTTAAAGAGAGGCTCTTCCCGCTGCTCAAGGATGAACGTCCCACGTTCCTCATTGTCATCGACAATTTCCGCTACGACCAATGGAAGTACGTGCAGCCGCTCGTGGAGCAGAACTTCCGCGTGGAGCGCGACGACATCTACTACACCATCCTGCCCACGACTACCCAGTTTGCCCGCAACGCTATGTTCGCAGGCTTGATGCCCAGCGAGATAGAACGCAAGTACCCACAGTATTGGGTCAACGAGGACGAGGAAGGCTACAAGAACCAGTACGAGAACGAACTGCTCGACGAGCAGCTGCGCCGCCACGGGCTCGGCATCAAGCACACCTACAACAAGGTGCTCAACGCGCAGTATGGCAAACGCCTCGTCGACCGCCTGCCCGAATTGATGCGCGCGCCGCTTAACGTTATCATATACAACTTTATAGATATGTTGAGCCACGCGCGTACCGACAGCGACATCGTGCGCGAGCTGGCCGAGGACGAGAAGGCCTACCGCTCGCTGACGCTCTCGTGGCTCGAGCATTCGCCGCTGATGGAGATGCTGCAGGCGCTGGCCGAGAAGGACGTCAACGTCATCATCACCACCGATCACGGGTCGGTGCGCATCGACCGCCCCGTGCGCGTCAAAGGCGACCGAGGCGTGAGCGTCAACCTGCGCTACAAGCAAGGACGCCTGCTCGACTACAACCCGAAGGAAGTCTTTGAGATTAAGGACCCTGCGACGATTTTCCTGCCGCGCCGGCACGTCACCTCGCCCTACATCTTCTGCCACGAGAACGACTTCTTCGCCTATCCGAACAACTACAATGAATACGTAAAATACTATACGTCAACGTTCCAGCACGGCGGCATCTCGATGGAGGAGACGCTCGTGCCGTTCATCATCATGCGTCCGAAAAATCAATAAACAATAATAATATGAGTCTTATAAAGAGTATTTCCGGTATCCGTGGCACCATCGGAGGTGTTGCAGGTGAGGGCCTTAGCCCTATCGATGTCGTCAAGTTCACGTCGGCTTTCGCCACCTTCCTGCAGAAGCAGAACGGCGCCAAGCGCCTGCGTCTGGCTGTGGGCCGCGACGCACGCCTCAGCGGCGCTATGGTCGACCGCCTCGTTGTCGGCACCCTTCAGGGTATGGGTATCGACGTGCTTGAGACAGGCCTGAGCACCACGCCGACCACCGAGATGACTGTCATCGACGCCCATTGCGACGGCGGCATCATCATCACCGCCAGCCACAATCCCAAGCATTGGAACGCCCTTAAGCTGCTGAACGCCAAGGGCGAATTTATCAACGATGCCGAGGGCAAGGAGGTTCTCCGCCTGGCCGAGAGCGGCGAAGTGCGCTACGCCGAGGTCGACGACCTGGGGCAGGTCACAGTCGAGGAGGATTGGATTGACCGTCACATACAGCGTGTCCTCGCTCTGCCGCAGGTTGACCGCGAGGCCATCGCCAAAGCCGACTTCAAGGTGGCCGTTGACGCCGTCAACTCGACCGGCGGTTTGGCTATACCGCGACTGCTGCGCGCCCTGGGTGTGAAGCGTGTCGTGGAGCTCAACTGTGAGCCGACAGGCCATTTCGCCCACAATCCTGAGCCTATACCGCAGAACCTCACCCAGATAGCTGATGCTGTGGCGCACGAGAAATGCGACCTCGGCATTGTCGTTGACCCCGATGTCGACCGCCTCGCGCTGGTGTGCGAAACCGGTGAGATGTTCGGTGAGGAGTACACGCTGGTCAGCGTTGCCGACTATGTGCTGCAGCACACTCCCGGCAACACCGTGAGCAACCTCTCGTCGAGCCGCGCCCTGCGCGACGTCACACGCCGCTATGCCGGCTGCTCCTATGCCGCTTCGGCGGTGGGCGAAGTCAACGTCACCACCCTCATGAAGGCCACCAACGCCATTATCGGCGGTGAAGGCAACGGCGGTGTCATCTATCCCGAGTTGCACTATGGGCGCGACGCCCTCGTCGGCGTGGCCCTCTTCCTTACGCTTCTTGCCAAGAAAGGCATGAAGGTGAGTGAGTTGAGACGCACTTACCCCGAGTATGTCATCTCGAAGAACCGCAAGGACCTCACCCCCGACATGGATGTGGACTCCCTGCTGGCCAAGGTCGCGGCGCTGTACAAGAGCCAGAGTGGCAGCGAGGTGAGTACCGTCGACGGCGTTAAGATCGACTTTGAGGATGGCTGGGTGCACCTGCGCAAGAGCAACACCGAGCCCATCATACGCATCTACAGCGAGGCTGCCACCGAGGAGCGTGCCAACGAGCTCGCCCGTCAGGTGATGGAGCAGATATGATCCAACCCCGCTGGATAGAATGATTAAAGGGAGCTGCAATGATGCGGCTCCCTTTGCGTTATTAAGAGATTTGAAGGTTCTTAGCGACGTTTCTTGCTGGCCTCCTTGGCCTCGACGGTCATGGTGGCGTGGGGGACGATGCGCAGGCGCTCTTTGGGGATGAGTTTGCCCGTTGCCTGGCAGATGCCGTAGGTGCCGTTCTCGATGCGTATGAGGGCGGCGCGGAGGTCGCGGATGAACTTCTGCTGGCGCGCGGCGAGCTTCTGGTTCTCCTCTTTCAGCAGCACGTTGCTGCCCTCCTCGAGGGTCTTGAAGGTGGGGGCGGTATCGCTGGCTTCGTTTTCGTTGCCGGCAACGGCCTGCTGCAGCATCTCAAGATCTTTCTCGGCTTTGGCTATCTTCTCAAGTATTAATTCTTTGAACTCCTGTAGCTCCTCGGCGGAGTAACGGTTCTTCTCGACTGTAGGTACCACTTTCTTTGCCATAATCTTTCCTTTCTTTTGTGCAAAAGTATATATATTTTCCGATATGGGGTTGCGAAAAGTATCAACACTATTTGTTAGTATCGCCGATGTATAGGTCAATCAGGCCGTTAGGAGCTGTGATGTAGATGGTTTTATTTGTGCGGTCGACGTTGTCGATGACCTCGTCGATGACCGGAATGAGTATCTCGGTGCCGTTTTTCATCACCTGGAAGAGTGGCTGTGCGGGGTATTCGATGACCTGCTCGATGGTGCCTATGTCGCCGTGCTGGCTGTCTACGACGCGGAATCCCACCACTTCGTGGAAGTAGAAGCGGTTGCCGTCAAGCTTCGGGAGGAGCGAGAGCGGCAGGTAGAGGTCGTGTCCCACGAGGGCGCCGGCCTGCTCGGGGGTGAGGTCCTCGAAGGTGGCTATGGCCTTGTTGCCGTTGATGTTGTCGATGCGGAAGAAGTGTGGCACGAGCTGGCCTTTGATCTCGACGAAGGCGGAGTCGAGGTCGAGGTAGTCTTCGGGGCTGTCGACGTCGAGGAAGAGCACGAGCTGTCCTTTGACGCCCCAGGGCTTGGTGATGCGTCCGAGGCAGTAACATTCATTGATATTCATGCCCCATTAACGCCGGCGTCTCTTTTTTATTGTCGGCGTGCAAAAAATAAGGCTTCCTGCCGTGTGGCGGGAAGCCTTGTGCTTTGGTTGATCAAGTGTTAAGCCTCGGCGGGAGCCTCTTCGGCGGCGGGGGCGTCGCCCTCGGCGTTCTCGGCGGCTTCGGCAGCGGCCTTGGCGGCGGCTTCAGCCTCGGCGGCAGCCTGACGCTTGGCGGCGACGGCGGCGGCCTTCTGCTCGTTGGCTTTCTTCTCGGCCTCGAGACGAGCCTTGCGGGTGTTGCGGGCATCGTTCTCGATGTCGCTGCGCTTGCTGTTTATCTTGGCCTCTTTGGCCTGCATCCACTCGTTGAAGCGGACGTCGGCCTGCTCCTGGCTGATGGCACCTTTCTCGACGCCGATCTGGAGGTGGCGGCGGAGGAGGACACCCTTGTAGGAGAGTATGCGACGTGCGGTGTCGCTGGGTTGGGCGCCATTCTTGACCCATTCGACGGCGCGGTCGAAGTTGAGGTCGATGGTGGCGGGGTTGGTCAGCGGATTGTAGGTGCCAAGCTTCTCGATAAATTTACCATCGCGAGGTGCACGACCATCCGCAACAACGATATGGTAGAAAGGCTGGTTCTTTTTACCATGGCGCTGAAGTCTAATTCTTGCTGGCATAATTGTTTGATTTTAAATTGTTTGTTGATAATTGTTGTTTTGTTAACAGATTGCAAAGATACAACTTTTTCCGAAACTGGAGAAATTTTTTTGATGAAATGTGTTTTTGTGGTGGTTCCGACCCGTAAGGCGGCAGTTTGGACTTAGGTGTTATGGGTTGGTTTTGCATGGGGTGTTGTGGCCGTTTAGTAGCCGTTTAGTAGCCGTTTAGGACGGGTTTAGGTGGGGTTGATATTGTGAGGCGATGGAACTGCTGGTCTTTTTTGTGGAGGTTGGATGGCGGGTCGGGATGGATTTGGTGGAGTGTGGTGTCGATTTTTTTTTGTCAGGTCGGAAAAAATGTGTATCTTTGCATTTTAAAATATTATGCTATATGAGAAAGAGTGTATTGTTGTTCACGATGATATGCGTTGCCGTGTGTGGCGTGCAGGCCCAGCAGCGGATAGAGGTGCAGAAGAACCTTGAGGGCAAGAAGCTGGATGCCGCCTTTGTGCGCGAGGCTAGATACCTTGGCCAGTATGACGGGCTTTATTGCTTTGTCGGCGACGGCTACAAGCATCGCAAGCGCCTTGTGCTCGTGGATCACAATATGGAGCCGCTGCGTGTGATGGAGATGCCCGAGAGCAGCGCCAACTGCGACGTGATGGCCAGCAGCATCAGCGGCAGCACGGTGAGTATGTTGCTGGTTGACAACGACCCGCGCGGGCAGGCTCTGGTGTTCAGGGGGTGCTATGATTTGGACAGCATGCGTCCGGCCGAGGGCGGCAGGGGTTTGGAATTGCTTGATTCTGTACCCTTTGGCCGCAACGACCGCTGCCTTGTGTGGGCAGGCACGTCGCCCAACGCGCGCTACAACGGCATAGTTATGATTGTGGAGTTTACCGACCGCAAGCAGTATACCGCCAAGGCTGTGCTTTTCGACGCGCAGATGAAGGAGGTGTGGCACTACGACTACGCTATGGGGTCGATGAACGACCTGAAGGTCACCGACGACGGTTCCATAGTGACCCTGGGTTATGAGATAGAGGGCGAGGAGACGCATTTTGTGTTCAACATCATGGACGCCAAGCGTGGCGACACCTATGACGCCGTCATCAAGTGCGACCCGATACGTGAGCTGAAGCTCGCCGGAGTGCTTGGCAGCCATATCATGGCTGTGGGCCTCTTCAACCCGTGGGAGGCACACACGGGCAGTAATGTCTGCGGCGGTGTCGTGGGCCTGTCGTTCGACAAGGATTCGGCCATACTCACGGGCTTCACGATGAGGCCTTTCCAGAACGAGGATATCAACATAATGTACAACACGAAGACCAAGAAGGTGCAGCGTGAGCAGGAGGTGGAGCTGGTGTCGGTCGTGGGTACGGTGATGACCCAGGAGGGTGCCGTTGTGGCCGTTGGACGCAACTACAGCCGCGAGAATATCGAGGACAACGGCAGCGTGACTTACTCCTACCACCGCGTGGGTCTTCACCTGGTGTCGGTGGACACGCTGGGGCATGTGCGGTGGGCGCGCAACATCAGGCGCAACGACATGCAGAAGAAAAACGACAACATGCTCAATGTGTCGCTGCTGCAGAACAATGGCCGCACATATATCATGAAGTCGGAGAACAAAAAGTATCCCGCCATATACGACATTGCCAAGGAGGCCAAGGAATTCAAGGTCGGCTCTAAGGGCAACCTGGTGCTCTACAGCATCGGCAGAGAGGGCGATGTGGAGAAGAGCGTCATAGAGCGCAAGACTCCCTACAGCCTGGTGCGCAGCTTGGTGCGCCCCGACGGTGTGATGGCGTTGTACACGCAGGACGGCAGTCGCACGCGTGTGGTCGAACTGAGGGTGAAATGACAAGGTGGCGTTGAGTTATGGATATAGAAATCAAAGGTGCGCGGGCCAATAACCTGAAGAATGTCGACGTCACGCTGCCGCAAGGCAAGCTTGTGGTGGTGACGGGTTTGAGCGGCAGCGGCAAGTCGAGTCTTGCCTTCGACACTCTCTTCGCCGAAGGGCAGCGCCGCTACGTGGAGAGTATGAGCTCCTACGCGCGCCAGTTCCTGGGTCGCATGACGAAGCCCGATGTCGACTACATACACGGGTTGGCGCCGGCGGTGGCCATAGAGCAGAAGGTGAACACCGGCAACCCGCGCTCGACGGTGGGCACGCAGACGGAGATTTACGAGTACCTGAAGCTGATGTACGCCCGTGTGGGCCGCACCTTCTCGCCGGTGAGCGGTGTGGAGGTGAAGCGCCACTCGGTGAGCGACGTGGTCGACTATATACAGGCTTTCGCCGACGGCACGAGGGTGATGATACTGTCGCCGCTGACTGACAGCAAGGAGCGCCCGCTGGAGAGCCAGATAAAGATACTGCACCAGGAAGGCTACCAGCGCGTAATGGTCAAAGGCACGGTGGTGCGCATCGAGGACCTCGACACCGTGAAGCTCGAAGGAAGCGTGCGGCTGGTGATTGACCGTGTGGAGGTACGCCATGCCGACGACGCGCAGGCCGCCCGTGTGGCCGAGAGCGTGCAGAGTGCCTTCTTCGAAGGTCGCGGCGAGTGCGTGGTGTCGGCCGACGGTGCCGAGGCCACCTTCAGCAACCGCTTCGAGGCCGACGGCATCACCTTCGAGAAGCCCAACCCCAATTTCTTCTCCTTCAACAACCCCTACGGTGCCTGCCCCACATGCCAAGGGTACGGCAGCGTGATAGGCATCGACGAGAACCTCGTGGTGCCCAACAAGAGCCGTTCGGTATACGACAACGCCATCGTGTGCTGGAACGGCGACAAGATGCAGGACGTCAAGCGTGAGTTCATACGCCATGCGGCGGTGATAGACTTTCCGATACACAAGCCCTACTACGAGCTGAGCGACGAGCAGAAGGACATCCTCTGGCACGGCGACGGCGTGTGGGAGGGCATCGACGGTTTCTTCCGCTGGGTGGAGAGCCAGGCCTACAAGATACAATACCGCGTCATGCTGTCGCGCTATCGTGGCCGCACGGTGTGTCCCGATTGTCACGGACGACGGCTGCGCAAAGACGCCGACTATGTGAAGGTTGGCGGCCGCAGCATCAGCGAGGTGGTGGCGATGCCTGTCACCGAGGTGAAAGAGTGGATAGAGAGTCTCGCCGCGCAGATGACGCCTGCCGAGCTGAAGGCCACCGAGCGCCTGCGCACCGAGCTGCACAACCGTGTGGGATACCTGCTCGACGTGGGCCTTGGCTACCTCACTCTGAACCGCGAGAGCCGCAGCCTCAGCGGTGGCGAGAGCCAGAGGATAAACCTGGCTACGTCGCTGGGGTCGTCGCTGGTGGGCTCGATGTACATACTCGACGAACCGTCGATAGGTCTGCACAGCCGCGACACCGAGCGCCTGATAGGGGTGCTCAAGCAGTTGCGCGACCTCGGCAACACGGTCATCGTTGTGGAGCATGACGAAGACATAATACGGTCGGCCGACTACCTCATAGACATAGGACCAGGTGCCGGGCGCCTTGGCGGCGAGGTGGTCTTCGCCGGCGAACCGTCGGCCCTGAAGAACGCCAAGAACTCGCTCACAGCCGACTATATACTTGGGCGCAAGACCATCCCTGTGCCCGCCGAACGCCGCAAGTGGCGCGACAGGATAAGCATACACGGTGCCTACGCCAACAACCTCAAGCGCGTGGATGTGGACATACCGCTCGGCGTGCTGACGGTGGTCACAGGCGTGAGCGGCAGCGGCAAGAGCACGCTGATACGCCAGGTGCTATACGATGTGATGCAGCGCCGCATGGAGGGCAACAGCGACTATGTGGGCTCGTGCGTGGCCCTCGACGGCGACGTGGGGCGTGTCTCGGCGGTGGAGCTCGTTGACCAGAACCCCATAGGGCGCTCCTCACGCAGCAATCCCGCCACCTACATGAAGGTCTTCGACGAGGTGCGCACACTCTATGCCCAGCAGCCGTTGGCAAAGGCCCGCGGCTACAAGAGCGGCTTCTTCTCTTTCAACGTCGAGGGTGGCCGCTGCGACGCCTGCGAGGGCGAGGGCTACGTCACCGTGAGCATGCAGTTCATGAGCGACGTGCACCTGCTCTGCGAGGAGTGTCACGGGAGCCGCTACAAGGACGAAGCCCTTGAGGTACTGTATAAAGGCAAGAACATAAGCGAGATACTTGAGATGACTGTCGACCAGGCGCTCGACTTCTTCGACGCTGACGAGACGCGCAGCATATACAGCCGCTTGAAACCCCTGCAGGATGTAGGCTTGGGCTATCTCAAGCTTGGTCAGTCGAGTAGCTCGCTCAGCGGCGGTGAAGCACAACGCATAAAACTGGCGGCCTACCTCGTCAAGGGTAATGCCGAGGACAAGCCCATGCTGTTCATCTTCGACGAGCCCTCTACAGGTCTGCACTTCCACGATATACGCAAGCTGCTGGCGGCCTTTGACCGCCTCATCGAGCGTGGCCACAGCATCGTTGTCATTGAGCACCACCACGACATCATCAAGTGTGCCGACTGGGTCATTGACCTTGGCCCCGAGGGTGGCGACGGCGGCGGCAACATAGTCTTCGCCGGCAAGCCGGAAGAACTGGCCAAATGCAAGGAGTCTTACACCGCACGGTGTCTCAAACTGGATAACAAAGGGAAAAAGAAATAGCATCATGGAGAAATACATCAAGTCAATACGCCGTTCGGCCAACACGGGCCTCTGGGTTTCTGTTGGTGTGGTCATTGTGTCGGCGTTATACACACTTGTCAGCCATTACCGTTTCTACGCGTCGCAGCACACGACCCGATGGATGCTTGTTGCAGGCAGCATCCTGGCGGTGTTGGCAGTGAGTATGGCCCTGCTCGTCATACGCAAGCAGATACCCGCCTTGCGGCAGGCCGAGAGCCTGGAAGCAAAGCTGAGTGGCTACGCACAGCATATCCGCTCGCTCTATATGTCGATGATGGTTGTTGTGCTTCTCATCTGCGCCTTCATGGTGCTCTCGGCACAGAACGTGCTGCTCATGCTCGCAATGGTGGCCACGCTGATGCTCTTCCTGGCATACCCCAACATCTACCGCATGAAGGTGGAGCTCGGCCTCAGCGACGACGAGATGCGGACGCTCTTCGGCGATAGATATATCCCTGACGGCAAGGAGAACAATGACAAGGAGTGACACCATAGCTGCCATTTCCACCCCCGCCGGTGTCGGTGGTATCGCCGTAGTGCGTGTCAGCGGTACCGACGCGCTGCCCTGTGTGCTCAGGCACCTCTCTGTAGCGACTCTTGAGGACCGCCACGCCACATACTGCCGCTTCGACGACCTCGACGACGTTGTGGCCGTCTATTTTCCCAAAGGCTATACCGGTGAGCCCACCGTTGAGATCTCATGTCACGGGTCACTCTACGTGCAGCAGGCCATGCTGCAGACGCTCGTCGATGATGGCGCACGTATGGCCGAGCCAGGCGAGTTCACTATGCGTGCCTTCCGCAACGGCCGCCTCAACCTGTCGCAGGCCGAGGCTGTGGCCGACCTCATCGACGCCGTCACCCCAACCCAACACCAGTTGGCCGTCAGCCAGCTCCGTGGCGGATATGCCGACGAATTGAAAGCCCTCCGGCAGCAACTCCTTGACCTCACCTCGCTCCTCGAGCTGGAGCTCGACTTCAGCCAGGAAGATGTCGAGTTCGCCAATCGTTCGCAGCTCATACATCTGGTCGGAAGCCTCAGTTTGCGCATCAATAGTTTGCGCAACTCATTCCGTCTCGGCAACGCCCTTAAACGTGGCATCCCTACGGCCATCATAGGACGTCCCAATGCCGGCAAGTCATCCCTGCTCAATGCCCTGCTGGCCGACGACCGAGCCATCGTGAGCCCCATTGCCGGCACCACCCGCGATACCGTCGAGGAGACCTTTTCCATCGGCGGCTTTACCTTCCGCCTCATCGACACGGCCGGCCTGCACCAGACCGACGACCCGCTTGAGAATCTTGGCATAAAACGATCCATCGCCGCCGCTGCCCAGGCCGACATCATACTCTATGTCCACGACGCCACACGTTCGTTCTCCGATGCTCTCGCCGACATGCAGTCGCTGCAGGATGCCGGCGTCAGCCTCGAGGGCAAGCACCTTTGGATTGTCAATAACAAGATGGACCTCCCAGATGCTGTCAACCCCACACCCGGCGTCGGCATCGCCGTCTCTGCCACCCAGGGCACCGGTCTTGACAGGCTCCGGCAGGTGATGGTCGACGCCGTTAGCTGCGACAAAGCCGCCTCCAGCGATATTCTCCTAACCAACGCCCGCCACTATGACGCCCTTGGCCGTGCCGACGCCGCCCTGCGACAAGTGGCCGCCGCGCTCACTCAGGGTATCCCTGCCGACCTCGTCGCCGTCGACCTACGCGACGCCCTCTATCATCTCGGCTCCATAACCGGCGAGGTGGTGCCTGACGACATCCTCGGCAACATATTCTCACGCTTTTGCATCGGTAAATAATATATCGTCATGAAACGAATATCCATAATCCCACTCCTGTTAATCCCGCTTCTGGCTGTGGCCAAACCCGGTTACAAAATCACCCTGCAGGTGGACGGCTGCAAGGATAGCGCCGTCCTTATGGGTTACTATATGGCGCAGGACCGCTATGTGATAGACACCGCCTACAACAACGGTCGCGGCAAGTTCGTCTTCAAGGGTGACAATGAGCTCCTCCCGGGCCTCTATTTCTTCACCAACAACACGGACCGCTTCGTCGAGTTTGCCGTCTATCATGAGAAGCCCAACTTCACCTTCCGCACCGACCACCGCAACTGGACGACAAACATGACGGTCAAAGGCTCGCGCCAGAACGAGGTGCTCTTCAATTACCAGCGTGCCAGCGACAAATACTACCAGGAGATGCTTGCCGCCAAGAGTAGCATGGACTCCGCTGACTTTGCCGTCAGCATGCAGCGCATCACCGCAGGCATGGACAGCCTCAGGCTTGCCCTCTATGCCGACCACCCCGACGCCATGGTGGCCAAGATGATACACTCCACCACTGTGGTCGAGGACGAGGTGCCCACCACTCACCCCGACGGCACACCCCTCTCGCAGCGCGAGCGTTACGACTACCTTATGGCGCACTATTTCGACCACATGCCACTCGACGACGACTTCATCATCCGCACCCCCAAGGAGATATTCTACCGCCGCTACAACGACTACACCGACAAGTACATGCGCGGCCTTCCTCCTGACAGGATCTGCCCGCTGCTCGACACCATCATCGACCGCGCCGAGCCCGCCCCCGAGGTCTACCGCTGGCTTATCAACAACCTCACTGAGAAGTATCTGCAGTCAAATATTATGGTTTACGACGAGGTCTATGTCCACCTGGTGCTGCGCTATTTTGCCACAGGCAAGGTCACATGGCTCTCGCCCTCGTCAATAGACATGAACGTGGAACGCGCCACCAAGTGGGAGCGTCTGCTCGTCGGCCGCGAGGCCCCCGAGCTGATACTCTTCGACACCCTCCGCCGCGCCCATTCGCTGCACCGCATGCCCGGCCGCTACACCCTGCTGCTTTTCTGGAGCCCCACCTGCGGCCATTGCCGCGAGGTCATCCCAGCCCTCTACAAGGCCTTCAACGAGGTGGCCGACTCGCTCGACATGACGGCCTTCGCCATCCTCACAGAACCCGATGAGGTGACGCTCGGCAAGTGGAAGAAGTTCCTCGCCGACCACGACATCACCAACCCTCGCTGGGTCAACCTCAACGGTGCCGAAGCCAACGTTGACTGGCGTGAGGTATACGACATCGAGACCACACCGCAGGTCTACCTCATTGGCAACAAGGAACACCGCTTCCTCGCCAAGAAGCTCAACGCCCAGCTCTTCACAGAGATTTGCAAGACACTAAAATAATAATATGATATGAAACGTACATTAATCATCGCCGCTGCGGCAACAATGCTGCTCGCCGGCTGCAAAGACAAGAAAAACATGGACAACCCGTTCTTCAGCAAGTGGGACACCCCCTATGAGATCCCAGACTTCTCACGCATCAAGACCGAGCACTACATGCCTGCTTTCATGGAGGGTATGAAGCAGCAGAAAGAATGGATAGACAACATCGCCAACAACAGCGAGGAACCCACCTTTGGAAATACGATTATCCCGTACGAGTACAGTGGCGAATTGCTGCAGACCGTGAGTGCGGTGTTCTTCAATCTGAGCGAGTGCGAGAATAGCCCCGAGATGGAGGCTATCGAGGAGGAGGTGACGCCCCTGCTCTCGGCTCACGGAGACGACATTGCCCTCAACGCCAAGCTCTTCGCTCGCATCAAGGCCGTCTACGACCAGCGCGAAAGCCTCGACCTCAACCCCGAGCAGATGCGCCTCGTTGAGGAGACCTACAAGGGCTTCGTGCGCGGTGGCGCCAATGTGCCCGAAGAGCAGCAAGCACGCTTCCGCGAGCTCAACGAGCAGATTGCCTCGCTCACTATGCGCTTCGCACAGAACGTCTTGAAGGCCACCAACGCTTATGTCAAAGAACTGCCTGACGGCACCAAGGTGACCCTCGACATGCCCACATGGGAGCCCTTCATGCAGACCTGCCCCGACCGCAAGCTCCGCGAGGAGGTGTGGCACGCCTTCACCGACCGCTGCAAGGACGGTGAGTTCGACAACACCAAGATCATTGACACCCTGGTAAATCTGCGCCTCGAACGCGCCAACATCCTCGGCTTCCCCACCCATGCCGACTGGGTGCTCGACGACTGCCTCGCCAAGACGCCCGCCGCCGTCTACGACTGCCTCAACGCCATTTGGGGACCCGCCCTCAAGGTTGCCAAACAGGAGCGCGACCTCTACCAGCGCATGCTTGAGAAGGACGAGCCCGGTGCCAAACTCCAGCCTTGGGATTGGCGCTACTATGCTGAGAAATACCGCGTTGAGAAGTACAGCCTCGACGACGCCGTCGTGCGTCCCTACTTCTGCCTCGACAGCGTGCGCGAGGGCGCCTTCATGGTAGCCAACCGCCTCTACGGCCTCACCTTCACCGAGCGTACCGACCTGCCCACCTATGACAAGGAGGCCCGCTGCTTCGAAGTCAAGGACGGCGAACAGACCATCGGTATCCTTTATATGGACTTCCATCCCCGCGCCTCCAAGCGCAGCGGCGCCTGGATGACCGAGTTCCGCGGCCAGCATATCGACCGCAAGACTGGCGAGAACGTCATCCCCATCATCCAGGTGGTCTGCAACTTCACCAAACCTACGGCTGACAAGCCGTCGCTCCTCAACTTCGACGAGAGCGAGACCCTTTTCCACGAGTTCGGCCACGCCCTTCACGGCCTGCTCAGCAAGTGCACCTACCCCTCGCTGGCAGGCACCAACGTGCCGCGCGACTTCGTCGAGCTGCCCTCGCAAGTGATGGAGAACTGGTGCCGCCACCCGCAGGTGATGAAGATGTATGCCCATAACTATCTCACCGGCGAGGCCATTCCCGACGAGCTCATCAAGAAGATCGCCGCCGCCCAGACCTATGGCCAGGGCTTCATGACCACCGAGCTCCTCGCTGCCTCGCTGCTCGACATGAACTACTACAGCATCAAGGAGAAGCAGCACATCGACCCGATAGCCTTCGAGGAAGAATACCTCAACGGCATAGGCCTCATCCCCGAAATAATCAGCCGCTACCGCAGCCCCTACTTCCAGCATATCTTCACCACGGGCTATGATGCCGGCTACTACAGCTATACGTGGACGGCCATCCTCGATGCCGACGCCTTCGAGGCTTTCGCCGAGAGCGGCGACCTCTTCAACCCCGAGCTCGCCAAGAAGTTCCGCCACCTCCTCGAGAGCGGCAACACCGTTGAGCCCATGGCACTCTACCGCGCCTTCCGCGGCAAAGACCCCAGCCCCAAGGCTTTACTCAAACGCAAAGGCATGCTCTAAGGCATTCGCCGATACAAGACGAGGGGAGCGACACAGCGTCGCTCCCCTCGTCTTTTTTGACATGACTCAGAAAGGGATGGGTCAGATTCGCGGGATGGCGTCGATGAGAGTGCGCGTGTATTCCGTCTGCGGGTTGTTGAAGATGGCATCGGCGGTGCCGCTCTCGACGATCTTTCCTTTTTGCATCACCATGATGCGGTCGGCCATGTAGTGCACCACGCTGAGGTCGTGGGTGATGAAGAGGTAGGTGTAGTGGTACTGCTCCTTGAGGTCGTTGAGCAGGTTGAGCACTTGGGCCTGCACGCTGACGTCGAGGGCCGAGACACTCTCGTCGCACACCACCATCTCTGGCTGTAGGATGAGAGCGCGGGCTATGCACACGCGTTGCCGCTGGCCGCCGCTGAGCTCGTGGGGGTAACGGCTGTACCACTCGGCGCGCAGTCCCACTTGGTCCATGAGTTCCAGCACCTTGCTGCGGTCGCCGTCGCCGTGTACCGTCAGCGGCTCGCGTATGGCGTCGCCGATGGTTATGCGCGGGTTGAGACTGGAGTAGGGGTCTTGGAAGATGATCTGCAGTTTGGGGCGTATGGCGCGTAGCTGCTTGGCGCTAAGCTGGTTGAGGGGCGTGCCGCGATAGCTCACGCTGCCTGCCGAGCTCTCGATGAGGCGCAGCATGGCGCGTCCCAGGGTGCTCTTGCCGCAGCCGCTCTCGCCCACAAGGCCGAGGGTCTCACCTTCCATGATGTCGAAGGTAATGCCGTCGACGCCCTTCAGAGTCTGCAGCGGCCGGCCGAAGAGACTGCGCTTCAGCGTGTAGGTGACGTCGAGGTTGCGGACCTCTAACAGTTTGGAATTGTGGGTGTTGGATGTTGGATTGCTTGCATTGGGCTCTCCTGGCCCCGTCTGTATGGATTCGGAATCGGCCAGATAGTCTTCTACCGTCGGCAGGCGGCGTGGACGGCTGTCGAGGGGTGGGCGGCAGGCCAGCAGACCTTTGGTGTAGGGCTCATGGGGCGAGTGAAGTATCTGGTCGGCAGGCCCTTGCTCCATCACCTTGCCGCGGTACATCACCATGATGTCGTCGGCCACCTGGGCTATGACGCCGAGGTCGTGGGTGATGAAGATTATGCTGGTGCCGTGTTTCTCCTGCAGCTGGCTGAGCAGCTTGAGGATGGTCTTCTGCACCGTCACGTCGAGGGCCGTGGTGGGCTCGTCGGCAATGAGTATGTCGGGGTTGTTGATCAGCGCCATGGCTATCATCACGCGCTGTTTCTGGCCGCCGCTGATCTCGTGGGGGTAGCTTTCGAAAATCTTTTCTGGGCGGGGAAAGAGCACCTCTTCGAAGAGCTTGATAACGCGCTCCTTGGCTGTCTGCTTGTCGCTTCCGTCGTTCCCATCGTGGGCATGCATCATCTCCAGCACCTGCTCGCCGCATTTCTGCACGGGGTTGAGGCTCGTCATGGGCTCCTGGAATATCATGCTGATGCGTTTGCCGCGTATGCCGCGCATCTCGTCGTCGCCGAGTGTCAGCAGCTCTTCATCAGATAGCTTTGCGCTGCCGCTCACCGTGGCGGTCTTAGGGAGCAGGCCCATGAGCGCCAACGTGCTCACGCTCTTGCCGCTGCCGCTCTCGCCGACGATGCCCAGCGTACGTCCGCGCTGCAGCGTGAAGTTGACATCGTCCACTACCGTCCGCCCGTCGAAGGCGACGGTCAGCCCTTTTACTTCAAGAATGGTATTGTTCTTATTCACAAAGAATATAACGCTATGCAGACTTAAAAATTTTGCCAATCATAAAAAAATGTGTATATTTGCACCGCCTTAACAAAAGAGAATGTTAACACTAAAAACAATACAACTATGACAAAATCAGAACAATTCATGGAGATGGAAGCCAAGTATGGCGCCCATAACTATCATCCGCTGCCCGTTGTGCTTGCCAAAGGCGAGGGCGCTTTCGTGTGGGATTGCGAAGGCAAGAAGTACTACGACTTCCTCTCGGCCTACTCCGCCGTCAACCAGGGGCACTGCCACCCGAAGATTGTCAAGGCTATGTGCGACCAGGCCCACGAGCTGACCCTCAGCAGCCGCGCTTTCTACAACAACTGCCTGGGTGAGTGGGAGAAATATGTCACCGAGTACTTCGGCTACGACAAGGTGCTGCCTATGAACACCGGCGCCGAAGCCGACGAGACGGCCCTGAAGCTGGCCCGCCGCTGGGGTGTGGTCAAGAAAGGCATTCCCAACGACGAAGTGATGATTGTCTGCTGCGAGGGTAACTTCCACGGCCGCACCATCACCATCATCACCATGAGCAACGACCCCGAGAGCTACGCCAACTACGGCCCCATGACTCCCGGCTTCCTGCGCATACCCTACAATGATCCCGACGCCCTTGAGAAATGCCTGGCCGAACACGGCAAGAAGGTTGCCGGCTTCCTCGTGGAGCCCATCCAGGGTGAGGCCGGTGTCTATGTGCCTGACGAGGGTTACCTCAAGAAGTGCTACGACATCTGCAAGAAATACAACGTCCTGTTTATGGCCGACGAGGTGCAGTGCGGTATCGCCCGTACCGGCAAGATGCTCGCTTGCGACCACGAAGGCGTGCGACCCGACCTGCTCATCCTCGGCAAGGCTCTCGGTGGCGGCGTGATGCCTGTCAGCGCCGTTCTGGCCGATGACGACATCATGCTGAACATCAAGCCCGGTGAGCATGGCTCTACCTTCGGTGGCAACCCCATCGCCGCCAAGGTCTCCATCGCCGCCCTGCAGGTTATCAAGGAGGAGCACCTCATGGAGAACGCCGAGCGCCTCGGCAAGATCTTCCGCGAGGAGATGAGCAACTTCAAGAGCCCGATGATCGAGAAGGTGCGCGGCAAAGGCCTGCTCAACGCCATCATCATCAAGCCCCACAACGGCAAAGAGGCATGGGATGTGTGCCTGAAGATGCGCGACCTCGGCGTCCTCGCCAAGCCGACCCATCAGCACATCATCCGCTTCGCTCCCCCGCTGGTCATCACCGAGGAGCAGCTGCGCGCCGCCATGGAGCTCATCAAGGAGGCCATCAAGTCGTTTGAATAATCAGCTGTAAGTTTTAAACTGTAAGTTTTAAGTGGCTGTGCCGACCGCGTCAGTCTACTTAAAACTTACAGCTCACAGCTTAATACATTAAAAATATGGAAGAACAGACCTTCAACCCCAACAAGGCAGAGATGCCGCGTAACTCAGAGATACGCCGCTCCGCCCGTTATGCCCTGAAGGGCAACTGGACACAGGCCGTGCTGGCCACGCTGGTGTTCTCGCTTATCACTGCCGCAGCCGGCTCCATCCCCTTTGCGGGACTGCTGGTAGTGTGCCCGCTGCAGTTCGGTTTCATGATCTGCTTCCTGCGCCTCGTGCGTGGTGAAGACAGTTCAGAGATGGTTGGCGACCAGTTCAGCGTGTTCAACAGGTATGGCCGCGTCCTCGGCACGTCGTTGCTGATGGCGCTCTATATCCTGCTGTGGTGCCTGTTGTTCATCGTTCCCGGCATCGTGAAGAGCTATGCCTACGCCATGACGCCCTACGTGATGAACGATCGTCCCGACCTGGATGCCGACGACTGCATCCACGAGAGCCGCATGATGATGAAAGGTTACAAGTGGAAACTCTTCTGCTTGGACCTGAGCTTCATAGGCTGGGCGATACTCTGCATCTTCACGCTGGGTATTGGCCTCCTCTGGCTGCAGCCTTACATTGAGGCTTCGCACGCCAAGTTCTACGAGGAGCTGAAGGCCCGTCGGGCATAAAGCCTAACGTATAATCGTAAACGTCCTGCGCGTCAGGTTGCCGCATCCGTCGACAACCTCGACGCGCAGGTCGTTTTTACCGCCCTGTAGCTTTCCTGTGGTGTCGATGAACAAGGTGGCGCTCTTGCCGTCATATTCGGCCAGAACCCACTTGCCGTTAAGGTAGCAGTTGTAGGTATCCACGCCAGCCAGATTGTCGCCTATCTTTATACGCAGTGTCTTTGATTTCAGGCGCTTGTCTTCGCTGAAGTTCACCGCGCGCACCGTGGGCGCCGTGGTGTCGGCCAGCAGCGCAAAGGTGCCGAAGTCTCGCACCGAGGCGCTGTAGTAGCCCCCTTCGCAGGTAGTCTTGTAGGCGTTGACGCGCTTGCCGTTGATGCGCACCACCGTCACTTTGGCGGGGTCGATATCCTGTGGCACAGCCCCTTTGATGCTTATCTTATAATGTATATGTGGCGGTATCTTGTTGATTACAGGCTCGATGGAGCATACTGGAGAGAGGTATCCGGCGTCCATGCGGCAAGTTGTAGCCAGCCGGTCATCTGCATAGAGGCAGTAAGGCGGCAGCTCGGCGCTGAATGCCGGGTGTTTAAGGCTGGCGACCTCGCTGTAACGCACCGCCTTGCCGTCGGTGGCGCTATGTTCTTGTGTGGTTGACGCTGACGTCGAGATGTTTACGGTAATTGTGCGTTCGTCGACGTTGTCGTGGATGTCGTATGCCCGCACCTGTATCTTGTGTCTGCTCCGGGGTGCAAGACGGAAGATGCCGTCACCTTGGCGCACTGGTATCCAGTCGCCTTCGGCCCCCGGCAGCGCACGCGTGAGGATGTATCCCTGACGCTGTGCCTCAAAGGCTGGATAGTCGACCAATGCGTTGATAACCCGACTGTTCTCGAGGACGAAGCTCTCGATGGTGTACATGAAGAAGAGCTCGTCGTCGAGATACACCTCAATGCGCTCGGGACCGTTCTTGGGTGTCGACCCCTCGGCGGCGTCGGTGGCATATATGCCGAGGCAGAATGGGCCGTCGACGGTGGCAGTGTTCTCTTTACCAACGTCATAGCTACGTCCGATGCTGTTTCCCACCATTGGGTAGATGCGCAAGCCGCGGATGGCTGGTTTCATGCTGTCGCGGTATGGAATGCCGAAGAGTAACGGGTTGATGGTGCGGCCCGTACCCGTCTCGCGGAGCTCGAAGTGCAGGTGCGGCCCTGCGCTGCCGCCGGTGTTGCCGCTGAGAGCCACCATCTGTCCTTTGCGCACGGGTAGCAACCCCTCGGGCACGTCCTCCACGATGCTGTACGACTGCGCCTTATATTGCTGTTCTTTCACCCAGCGACCTATCGGGCCGACGTAGTCGCTGAGGTGCATATACACGCTTGTATAGCCGTTAGGGTGCTTGATATACAATATCTTGCCGCCGCCCCAAGGCGATACGCTCACGCGGCTCACATAGCCGTCGGCCACCGCCAGCACGGGGAGCCCTACGGCACCGCCGGTGCGGATGTCGAGGCCGGAGTGGAAGTGTCCTATGCGGCTCTCGGCGAATGTGGCGGAGAGGCCCAGGTCGCCCTTCAGCGGGCTGCCGAAGTATCCCTGCGGAAGCTCTTGGGTGTGGAGAGTAGAGAGTGGAAAGTGGAGAGCGAGGCAGGCGCAGACCAATATTTTTAGCAGGTATTTCATTGGGCTTTCGAGTTATAGAGTGCTATGCGGTTGATTATGGGTGGTGCCAGAGCGTTGAAGCGCAGCTCCAGATGGTCGGTACGCCAGCGTTTGTCGTTGTCGCAGCGGATGATACGCTTGTAACCCACTGTGGTGCAGAGTGGGTGCTCCGGTGATGTCTGCAGGCTTATGCCGTCGCCTTCGTCGATGGCGAGGTTGACCATGGTAACGCGCTGCCCAAGAGGTATGTACTCTTGTATTACGATGATGTCGAACTCTGTGACAGAGTCGAGGTCGATGGTCAGGGTGGCGTCGTTAGAGGCAGCTGCCCAGTAGGTGTGGTAGGCGGTGTCCAGGACATTGTCGGCACGGTAGCGGCGTCCGCGCAGATGTTCGCCGTGGGCGACACCGCATTGGGCTATATCGTGAGCGAAGATGCGGTCGCGCTCGGCGCGGAAGGCCACAAGCACGGCGCTGTCTTCGGCGGGGATAAGGCCTCGGCTGTCGGGCGGTACATTCAATAGTAACAGCGCGTTACGTCCGATGCTGTTGTAGTATATCTCCATCAGCTCGTCCACTGTCTTGGGATGCTCGTCGGCATGCCAGAACCAGCCGGGGCGAATGCTGATGTCGGCCTCGGCCGGTATCCAGCTCTTGCCACCCTGTCTGCCATGCATCAGCAAGTCACTTGAGGGGTTGCCGGTGCCTGGTTCACAGCCGTCTACATCTATCGTGCTCCAGCACGTCTCGCCGGCTTTGCCCTCTTCGTTGCCCACCCAACGGCATCCGGGACCTACGTCGCTGAAGACAAGGGCGTTGGGTTGCAGGCGTGCCACCGTTGCGTTGAAGCGATCCCAGTCGTATTTCTGCCGTTTCCCGTTGGGTCCTTCTCCATTGGCGCCGTCGAACCACTGCTCGTATATGTCATGGTATGAAGACAATACCTCTTTGAGAGTCGCCACGAAGCGGTCGTTGTACTGTGGCGTGCCGTAGGTGCTGTCGTGGCGGTCCCAAGGCGAGAGATAGAAGCCAGCTTTGACCCGTCCGCGGCATGCATCGGTGAATTCTCGCAGCACATCGCCATGTCCTTCATTCCATGGACTTTGAGTCACTGTGTGACTGCTGTATGTCGAAGGCCAAAGGCAGAAACCGTCGTGGTGCTTGGCGGTGAGGATGATGCCTTTCATGCCGGCCTGCTCGGCCACGTCGACCCACTGGCGGCAGTCCAATGCCGTGGGGTTGAACAGCGACTCGGCCTCGTCGCCGGAGCCCCACTCGGCACCCGTGAAGGTGTTGGGACCGAAATGGCAGAACATGTTTATCTCCATGCGCTGCCATGCCAGCTGCGCACCGGTAGGCACAGGTCCGTAAGGCTCTGGCACAGGCGAGTTGCATGCCGCCAAGAGCAGCATGGAGGTGACTAATGATTTGGTAATGTGGTGTGTGCGCATTTCCGTCGGGGAAGGGTTAAAGGTGTGTGCCCCAACGGTCGTAATTCGTCGCAATTGGCTCGTAGTGTATTCGCTCCTTGTTCTTTATGACCCATTTTACGGGCCATCCCTTCTCTATGATGCTGTTGTGCTCGCGAAGTATGGTGATCATGCGCCTCTGGTGCGTCACGAAGCGCTTGCGGTCGTCGGCGATACTGTCCATAATCACCATGTATTCAGAGGGGTCGAACTCAATGTTGTTGTCCAGAATCCAGTTGAGCATGGTGTCGTCGTCCATGTACTCGTCGATGAGGTTCGGGTAGATGTTGTTGAACGAGCGACGGTGCTCCTCGCTGAGGCCGCAGTGCTGTTTTATCTCGCGCCAGATGTGGTCGTAGGTGCTCTCGAGAATCTTGCGATGGGCCTCGGCCTCGTTGCGTAGGTTGCGCTCGCGGCGGTTGTAGTGCATCGAAAGAAATATCAGCACAATGCCAAAAGGCACGGCGACGAACACTACAAATAGCACGAAGAAAACTATAAGATAGCCAATCACAGCACTTTATATTGTTTTGCCCTTATCGTTCGAAAATGCAAATATACGAAATATTTTTCACTTTTGGGGTGTGCGCTGAAAAAAAGCCTTTTTTTTTCCCCCCCCCCCCCCCCCCCCCCCAGTGTGAGGCTGTAGGAAGGCCGAAGGGGATCCGAATGGGCCGTAGGGGAAATGTGTGGAAAAACGCCGAAAAATGGTGTGAAAATTGCTGAAACTGGGTGCCTGCAAGGC
This sequence comes from uncultured Bacteroidales bacterium, assembly GCA_900318275.1. Taxonomy (GTDB): domain Bacteria; phylum Bacteroidota; class Bacteroidia; order Bacteroidales; family P3; genus Colimorpha. The sequence goes on from ONJY01000017.1 coordinate 29,119, forward strand.
TTTTTTGCAAGGCGGATATGTTGTGGGAGTGAAAAATAATTGTCTGGTTGACTGCTTGTTGCAAAATATTTTTCGGAAAAATGCGTGAGAATGGAAAATAATTCGTAATATTGCAAATTAATTATAGGCATGTAATATGACTGAAATGAAGTTGAAAAAGAAGCTAAAATGCGCGCTGTTCGGTCTGGTGCTGCTGGCATCGGGAAGTGTTGGCGCACAAGACGTTGGCTTCTCTCAGTTCTACGCCAACCCACTCTATCTGAACCCAGCTTTCGCCGGTACCGCCGTTGCTCCGCGCATCTCCCTCACATACCGCGGCCAGTGGCCTGGATTGGTTAGTGCTTTTACCACTGTGTCAGCATCATACGACCAGTATGTCCCAGACTTGCATGGTGGCCTCGGCGTCATCGTTATGACCGACCGTGTGGGCGACCATGGGGCGCTCTCCACCAACTCGTTGGGAGCCATGTATGCCTTCAACTTCCGTGTCTCGCGTACGGTGAACATTAGCGCCGGCCTTCAGGTGTCGGTGATGAACACCAATCTACGCTGGGACGAGAACCTGCGTTTCCCTGAACAGATACACCCCGAATACGGCTTTATCTTCCAGAACACTGTGCAACCGCCCGACAAGACCAGCAAGTGGTCTGTCGACTTCAGCGCCGGTGCCGTGGCTTACGGCAGCAAGTGGTATGCCGGCGTCGCTGCCGCCCATCTGACGCAACCTAACGTGGCTTTCTACTCTGAATCGCCTCTGCCTATGAAGTTTACCGTCCATGCCGGCGGTCTCATCAATGTCTCCGAAGAGGAGCGCCGTCAGTCGTCGCTCGGCTTTGGCTCGCCCATCATCTCGCCCAACATCGTCTATCAGATGCAGGGTGGTATGCACTACTTCAACTACGGTGTCTACCTCGACTGGATGCCATTCCTGGTGGGTGTGTGGTTCCGCAACGGCATTGAGAACGCTGACGCCTTCATCTTCCAGGTTGGCGTGCAGCAGGATTACTTCAAGGTGGGATACAGCTACGATGTGACCGTCAGCAAGTTGGCTAACAGTACGGCAGGTGCGCACGAGGTTTCGCTTGGTGTGATGCTACCCGTGCCCGAGCAGAAGAAGAAAGTTCGTGCCATACGCTGCCCGTCCTTCTAAGGCGGAAGGTGAGGATGAATGGTACGGGGAATGTTAAATAAAATTAATGATGAAACAAAAACGCACTTATTGCGTTACAAAGTGATAGAAACGAATAATACAAAAAATAAAATATGAAGATTGTCAGATTTTCATTCATGGCCGTTGCAGCATTGATGCTGCTGGCCTCGTGCGGCAACAAAGCCGGCCGTTCAAGCACGACTGGTTGGGACTACAACAACCCCGAATGGGGCGGCTTCGAAGTCTCCGGTGAAGGCGAGCAGGGCACAGCCCCCGGCTTGGTGTTCATCGAGGGTGGTTCGTTTGTCATGGGCCACGTCACCGAGGACACCCGCTACAAGTGGGACAATGTTGCTCATACCGTCACCGTGTCGTCGTTTTACATCGACGAGTGCGAGGTGAACAACCGTCAGTACCGCGAGTTCGTCTACTGGATGAACCGTGCCTACGGCGAGGAATACAGCGAGAAGGTGCGTGCCATCTATCCCGACACCGCAACCTGGCGCGACAAACTGGCCTGGCGTGAGAGCTTCGTGGAGCACTACTTCCAGAGTCCGTCCTATGACGAGTATCCCGTCGTGGGCGTCAGCTGGGAGCAGGCCACCAAGTTCTGCACCTGGCGTACCGACCGTCTGAACGAGAAGGTTCTTGTCGACCGTGGCATCCTGATGCTTGACCAGGAGAACATTGGTTCAAACGCTTTCCAGACCGATGTCTATCTCGCCGGACGTTACGAAGGTGAGGTGCGTGAGGGTCTCGAAGACCTGAACCCCGCCGCTGGTGGCGAGGAGCGTCAGGTGCGTAGGACCGACGGTATCCTGTATCCCTATTACCGACTGCCGACAGAGGCCGAGTGGGAGTTTGCCGCCATTGGTCTGATTGGCAACACCTACGACGAGCGTGTCGTGGAGCACAAGAGCTATCCTTGGGCTGGTCAGAGCCTACGCTCGGCCAACAAGAAATACTACGGTCAGTTCCTGGCCAACTTCAAGCGTTCGCGCGGCGACGCCATGGGTATTGCCGGCAACCTGAACGACGGTTGGGACTACACCTGCCCCGTGAAGTGGTACTTCCCCAACGACTACGGTCTGTACAACATGGCCGGCAATGTCAGCGAGTGGTGCATGGACGTCTATCGTAAGGTTGTAAACCCCCGCGGTGGCGAAGACATCGACCCGTTCCGTGGTAACATCTACCGCACTTATGAGGTCGACGAAGACGGTGAGGTGCTCATCGGCGAGGACGGCATGATAGCCTACAAGGATGCTCCTGCCGACTATAACCGCCGCAACTACCGCCAGGCCAACAATGTGAACTACCTCGACGGTGACCGTGCCTCCAACCTCGGCACCGACGGTTGGCAGCCTGCCGAAGTAGACAACGGCGATGAAGAGGAAGGCGAAGAGGCCGCCTATGCGGAAGAAGAAAGCGAAGACGAGGAGAACGTCAGCGCCGAGAGCGAGGACGATATGTGGACAAATAACATGTATCGTCGCAAATCCGACAACCAGAAAGAGTCGCCCAGTTCGTCGATGGTGAACAATAAGGTTCGCGTCGTCAAGGGCGGCAGCTGGAAAGACCGCGCCTACTACCTGCAGTCGAGCACGCGTCGCTTCTACGACCAGGACAAGGGAACCGCATGGATTGGCTTCCGTTGCGCCATGGACCGTCTTGGCTCGCGCACCAAGTAAAAGAGTACAATGCTTATTGGCAGATAAAAAGGGCGGCTTCTAAGGCTTTATTAGAAGCCGTCCGTTTTTGTGGATGAAGACAAAAGGTGTCATAATACTGCTGTTGTCGCTGTTGGGGGTGGCTACCGTTGCCCGGTCGCAGAAACTCATAGAGTACACTTCGGGCATGGGGTCGCGCGACCCGCAGCAGACTTCGGTGTGGATATTGTACCAGGATGTCGTGGCTACGCACGAGGGTATGACCCTTTATGCCGACTCGGCGCACTATGACACTGAGCGCAACAGTTTTACGGCTTTCCGTGACATCGTCATCAAGCTTAGCGACACCACCACCATCTATGGCGACAGGTTATTCTATGACGGCAACACGCGTGTGATTGACATTTGGGCCGACACGGTGGTGCTCATTGACGGTGGGAATGTGCTGAAGGCCAACCACCTGACCTACGAGCGCAACACCTCGACAGCGTACTATGACGAGTGGGGACACGGTACCAGCGCCGACCGCACCCTCGACAGCCGCAAGGGGCAGTACAACTCGGCAATCAAGGTGTTCTATATCTATGACGATGTGCAGCTTACCGACTCCACTATGCGGTTAGTGACAGACACGCTGGTGTATACCACCGACGACCAGATAGCCCATTTCCGCAGCGCTACGCATATCTACAGCGACTCGTCGCTGATCTACAGCGAGCTGGGCGATTACAACACAGATACACGCTTTGCCAGTTCGTACCATGCCTCGCATGTCGAGAACCAGGGACACATGATTGACAGCGACACGCTTTACTATGACGAAGTTGCAGGGTTCGGCAGAGCCTACGGCAATGTGAAAATCAAGGACATGGACAACGACATCACCTGTTCGGGGCGCTATGGCGAGACTCACCGCAAGCGCCGCTACTCCTATGTCACCGACAGTGCTCATGTGCTATTCGTCGACGCCGGCGATTCATTGTTCCTGCATGGCGACACAGTATACCTCACCACCGACACTGCCAACCGCCTCTCTACCGTCAGGGCAAACTACCATGTGAAGGTCTACCGCCGTGACGCCCAGGCTATGTGCGACTCAGCGTTCTACAACGCCACAGACTCAATGCTTACGCTCTACAGAGACCCTGTTGTGTGGTACGAGCACTACCAGTGTACGGCCGACACCATTGAACTGCACCATGACACATCGGGAGTGAAGATTGTCTACCTGCGAACCAATTGCTTCGCTGTGGAGCAGGTTGACCTCAATAAGTTCAACCAGTTGAAAGGACGCCAAGGTGTGGTGTACTTCCGTAGCGGAGAACCTCTGTACGCCGATATACTTAGCAACGCCCAGATGGTGTATTACATCACTGACGACGGTCCTGACGGCAATCCGCAACTGGTGGGCGCCAATGTGGGAGTGGGCACGGATATGCGCATATATTTCGACACCACGCATGCTGCTTCGCGTGTGGTGACCTACGACAAACCTGATATGCAGACATATCCGGTCATGGAGTTTCCAGAAGAGATGCAGCGTCTGCCCGACTTCCGATGGCTGACGGCTCGTAGGCCGCGGTCGCCGGAAGATGTATTCAGGTGGTGAATGGGTGACATTGGTTTAAGTGTCATTTTGTCACTGTGTGACAATATGTCAGTCAAGACTGCCGTGGCAGCCTTTTTGTATTATATAGGTATAAAAACCAACAAAACGACATGAGTAAGAAAGAACATAATACCGCCGAGGCGGAAGAGAAACAGGAACAGGATGTGGAACATCCTGTGGAACAGGCTGAAGAGCAAGTCGAAGAGCAGGCCGCTGAGGCTGCCGAAGCCACTGAGGCCGACAAAGTCCAGGAGCTTGGCGAGAAGTTGGCGGCACTGAACGACAAATATCTGCGCCTGTATTCCGAGTATGAGAACTACCGTAAACGCACCAATCAGGAAAAGGCCGACTTGCTTCTCAACGGCAGCCGTGAGATGATGAAGGCTGTGTTGCCCGTGATAGACGACTTTGAACGTGCGTTGGCAGCTACCGATAACGAAGAGGGTGTGAAGTTGATATACAATAAGATGATGAAAATCCTCGAGCAAAAGGGTCTTAAGGCCATGGATGTGAAAGGGGAGAAGTTTGACGAGAACCTGCACGAGGCCATCACGCGTATACCCGCTGCCGCAGAAGAGCAGAAGGGTACCGTCGTCGATGTGGTGGAGAAAGGCTACTACCTCAACGACAAGGTGCTGCGCTATGCCAAGGTGGTGGTGGCGTTTTGAGAGTTGAGAGTTAAAAGTTAAGAGTTAGGAGTATAGAGTTATGGCAAAGAGAGATTACTATGAAGTGCTTGGTGTGGATAAGAACGCCACGCCTGAAGAATTGAAGAAGGCTTACCGCAAGCTTGCCTTGCAGTATCACCCTGACCGCAACCCCGGCGACAAGGAGGCCGAGGAGAAGTTCAAAGAGGCTGCCGAGGCTTATGATGTGCTTAGCAATCCTGACAAGAAAGCCCGTTATGACCAGTTCGGTATGGCCGGCATGGATGGCGCCTATGGTCAGGGGGGCATGAATATGGACGACATATTCTCTCAGTTCGGTAGTATTTTCGGCGACTTGTTCGGTGGTGGCTTTCGTACCGGCTTCACCGGTTTCGGTGGCGGTGGTGCCGCCCGTCGTGTTTTGCGCGGTAGCAACTTGCGCATCAAGGTCAAGCTGACACTTGAGGAGATTGACCGCGGATGTGAGAAGAAGATTAAGGTGAGCAAGTATGTGCCCTGCAAGACTTGTGGCGGCAGCGGTGCACGCGACGGCAATACAGAGACCTGTCCGCATTGCCACGGTACAGGTGTTGTGACAGAGACAAAACGCACTATGCTGGGCATGATGCAGACGCAGAGTGCCTGCCCGCAGTGCGGTGGCGAAGGTCGTATTGTGAAAGACAAGTGTCACGACTGCCACGGTGATGGAATAGTGAAGAGCGATGAGATAATCACCATAAAGATACCTGCGGGAGTGCAGGACGGAATGCAGCTGGTCATGCAGGGACAGGGCAACGCCGCGCCGCGCGGCGGCATCGCAGGCGATTTGATTGTGCTTGTAGAGGAACTGGAGCATGAAACCTTTGAGCGTCAGGATGCCAACCTATACTATAATGCATTCATAACATTCAGCGACGCTGCTTTGGGTGCGTCGGTGGAGATACCGACACTGAACGGGAAGGTGAAGATAAAGGTGGAACCCGGCACGCCGTCGGGTCGTGTGGTGCGTCTGCGCGGCAAGGGATTGCCGATATTAAACGGCTACGGTCGCGGAGATCTGCTGGTGTGCCTCAATGTGTGGGTGCCGAAGTCGCTTGACAAAGAGGAGAAGAAAATACTTGAGGACTTGCAGAAACATAATAATTTCCAGCCGAACCCGACAAAGCAGGAGAAAGGTTTCTTTGACAAGATGAAGGAGATGTTCAACTGATGACTGAGGCGTTCTTGCAGTACGTGTGGCAGCATCAGTTGCTCGACCACGGGCTGACCACCGTTGATGGCCAGCCTGTTGTCGTCTTGCGTGCTGGTGAACTAAATCGCGATGCGGGCCCGGATTTCTTCAATGCAAGAGTGCGTGTCGGAGACGTGGAATGGGCTGGCAACGTGGAAGTCCATATACATACGTCAGATTGGGATGCGCACCGTCATGCGCAGGATGCAGCATACAATAATGTGGTGCTTCATGTTGTTTATGAGCATGATTGTGAGATAAAACTTCAGAGTGGTCGAGTGCCGCCGACGGTTGAGCTAAAGAACTATCTACCTCCTGCGGTAGTGTCCAACTACGAGGCGTTGATGAGCCCTGACGGTGATTATGCAGTGCCGTGTGGGAAAAGAGTAGGGGATGTGCCGCAGTTTATGATAAAGTCTTTCCTCGACAGGCTCTTGGCTGAACGCATCATGGCAAAAACAGAGACGGCACGCCGCCTGCTCGAAGAGAGTCATGGTGGTTGGGAGCAGGCATGTTATTGGCTTGTGGCCCGCTATTTTGGCGGCAAGGTCAATGCGTTGCCTTTCGAGATGTTGGCTAAGGCCACCGACCAGCGTTTGTTGGCTCGTTGGAAGGACAACCAACGCAGGGTTGAAGCCGTTCTTATGGGACAGGCTGGTTTGCTCGAAGGGTACTTCGAAGATGAATATCCACGTCTGCTGCAGAAAGACTATGGTGCGTTGAAAGTGGGTACCGGTATGAACTCCATGGGCGGATACCTATGGCGGTTCTATTGTCTGCGCCCGTCGAGTTTTCCTACAATCCGCATCAGCCAATTTGCGCAGATGCTTTCAACAACTTCCAGTCTTTTCTCAACGCTGCTCGACATTCACGATGTCAAGGAAATGTTGAAGATGTTTGACCAAAGCGCTGCCGAGTATTGGAACAATCATTACCGTTTTGACACTGCAACAGAAAAACAGACGGTGAAGCACGTTGGCAAGATGCAGGCGCAGTTGCTCATTATCAATGCGTGGGTCCCGCTGTTGTTCCTTTACGGTATCGTACATGGACAAGAAAAGTACAAGGAGCAGGCTGTGGAACTACTGAATCAGCTGCCTGCTGAGGATAATGCAGTGATGCGAAGATGGTGCCAGTATGGCATAAAACCCAATAACGCAGCCGAGAGTCAAGCGTTGTTGCAGCTTGAAAACAACTATTGCAAAAACCGCAAATGCTTAGAGTGCGGTATAGGCTTTCAAATACTTAAGCACAAATGAAAATATCAGAGATTGGTACGGTTATAAAGCCCGTGGATGAACATGTCGCTATGCCGGAAGGTGAAGTGATGCATCTGCTCACCGACAGCAGGCATCTCGCAGAACCGCAGGGAACGCTATTTTTTGCTATTGTTACAAGGCGTAATAGTGGTGTGAAATACATAGATGAGTTGTACCGGAAGGGGGTGAGGTCGTTCGTTGTGCCAAGAGATTGTAACATCGTGTATGACGATGCTAATATCTGGCGTGTCAATGACGTGGTACTGGCTTTGCAGCTTATTGTAGCAAGACATAGGGATCAGTTCAATATTCCGGTAATAGGTATTACGGGTAGTAACGGCAAGACGATAGTAAAGGACTGGTTGGTGCAGATGCTCGTGTCTGACGGGCAGGTGGTGTCAAGTCCTAAGAGTTATAATTCTCAGATAGGAGTACCGCTGTCTGTGTGGCAAATGTGCGATAAAGACAAGATAGGTGTCTTTGAGGCAGGTATATCAGAAGCTGGTGAAATGCCGAGATTACAAAAGGTGATAAAGCCTACGGTGGGAATATTCACCAATATCGGTCAGGCACATGACGAGAATTTCCTAACTCGTGGACAGAAGATTGCAGAGAAGTTGCAGCTATTTACCCATTGTGAAACCTTAATCTATTGTTTGGACCATCGGGATATACATTCTGCCATAAGTGGTATAGAGAACTTTCGTCGTGTCCGCCTCTTCACGTGGGGGCATAGCGATGAAGCTGACGTGAAGCTTCTCGGAGTGAAGGTGAATCAGGGATGTTCTGTACTTGATGTGGAGTATAAGGGTACCGGCATGCAAGTATCCATTCCGTTTGTCGACAGGGCTTCGCAGGAGAATGCTATGCATTGCATTGCTATGATGTTGTATCTTGGGTGCTCGGCCAACACCATCGTGGAGCGATGTTCAAAGTTAACTCCTGTTGAAATGCGCCTTGAGATGAATGAGGCTACCGGCAATTGTACGCTCATCAATGATAGCTATTCGCTGGATATTAACTCGCTTAATATTGCTTTAGATTATCTCGGACATATTAATCAGCATAATAACAAGGTGTTAATCATCAGTGATTTTATGCAGACTGGTATGACTGATGCTGAGCTATATTCCCAGGTGGCATCGCTTGTGCAACAGCGTGGTATTACAAAGCTTATAGCCATCGGTGAGGCTTTGGGACGCAGTAAGTCGTTGTTTGACGGCATAGAGGCTACGTTTTATTCTACGACTCAAGATTTTATTGATAAATATAATGTTGACCTTCTGCAGGACAGCACGATTTTGCTGAAGGGAGCGCGTGTTTTCGGCTTTGAGCGTATAGCCAAGTTGCTTCAAAAAAAGAATCATGAGACAGTATTGGAAGTAAACATCGGCGCTTTGATACACAACCTTAACTATTATCGAGCCAGACTAAAGCCAGCGACGAAGCTTATGGCTATGGTTAAAGCATCCAGCTATGGCGCGGGTAGGGTTGAGGTGGCATCTGCCTTGCAGTATTGCGGTGTGGATTATCTGACTGTGGCTTATGCTGACGAGGGTGTAGATTTGCGTCGTGGTGGCATACATCTTCCTATTATGGTCATGAATCCGGAGGAAGCATCTTTTGACGATATTATTCATTATCGCCTCGAACCAGACATTTATTCGTTCCGTATATTGGATTTATTTGCCAGTCGTCTGCAACTATTGTCATTGGGTAGTCCCTACCCGGTGCATATTGAATTTGACACAGGTATGCACCGTCTTGGTTTTTGTGGTGAGGATGTGGAGTCGTTGCTTGAAAAACTTGAGAGTCTGAAAGATGTATTGAGGGTGACAAGTGTCTTCACGCATTTGGCATGCGCCGATGAACCATCGAAGGATGATTTTACGCGAACACAAATTGCCCGGTTCAAAGAGTGGAGCATCAAACTGCCAGGGATTAAGCATATTCTTAATTCCTCGGGTATAACCAGGTTCCCGGAAGCACAGCTGGATATGGTTCGCCTGGGTATTGGCCTTTACGGTGTGAGTCCGGAACCTGATGTACAGAGTAGTCTCAAGCAGGTCAGCCGCCTTGTGACACTCATTTCGCAGGTCAAAGATATTCCTGCAGGAGACACTGTCGGCTATGGTTGCCGCTGGCGTGCTGCACGTCCGTCCCGTATAGCTATCATAACCATAGGCTATGCTGACGGTCTTTATCGTAGCCTAGGCCATGGACGAGGTAATGTCTTAGTCAATGGCAAAGAGGCTCCGATTGTTGGTACTATATGCATGGATATGTGTTTTATTGATGTAACGGGTGTGGATTGTCGAGAGGGGGACCGTGTTATAATATTTGGAGAAGGCGACCTGTTGCAACGCAATGCAGAAGCTGCAGGCACAATACCGTATGAGCTGCTCACTGCTGTATCCCCAAGAGTCAAACGTGTGTACTATCATGAGGAATAGACGACGCAAAATGAAACATTTTTCTGTCTTTTTGCGTTAATAAGACTGTTTTATGAAGAAGATTGCACTTGAAGATTTGGGCGAAATTTTCGCCAAGGAAATGAATATTAGGGCAGATATAGTGCCTGTTATTGATGAAGGTGATGAAGATTTGCTCCTCAACGATAATACTATTGAGGATGAAATGCCGGTATTGCCTGTGATGGATCAGGTTCTCCTACCTGGTGTTATACTGCCTATTGCTGCCAGTCGCGAGAAGTCGCGCCATTTGCTTGATGACATAAAAGGTTCCAATCGTCATATTCTCGTATTCACGCAGAGTAACAAGGCCGAAGATCCGACGGAATATGACTTGTATCATGTTGGTGTTGTGGCCAAGGTACTTAAGGTGTTTGAATTCAAGAAAGATATCACTATAGCGGTATTGCAGGGTGTTATGCGCTGTCACTCGCTTGTGATTCATCGTGCATTCCCTTATATGCTGGGTCATGTAGTGCTTGCACCGGAGATAGATGCAGGTATGCATACTCCCGCCTTTAAGCGTAAGGTTAAACGCCTTCGCAGTCAATATAGTGATCTTCTGCACATCCGTATGCCGGATGACGAGATTGGCTCAATGGTCAGTGGCATTGGGAGCGACAAGATATTCATTAACTTTGCTGCTTCTCACATGGAACTTGACGCGCATGAGAAATATGAGTTTCTGGCTTGTGAGAGTTATACAGAGCGTGTCGACAAGATGTTGGCGCAGATGGGTACTCTTAAGGGTTTAGAGGAATTGCGTCGAGAGATTGACGATAAGACACGTGATGTTATTGGCAAGCAGCAGCGCGAGTACTACCTACGTCACCAGATGGATGTCATTCAAGAAGAACTTGGAGGACCGTCTGATGGTGTTATGTCTACATCAGATCACGACGAGCTTGCAAAGCGTGCAGAGAAGATGCAATGGAGCAAGTCTGTTAAGGAGGTTTTTGACAAAGAGCTTGCCAAGATGAGCCGAATACCGCAGATGTCACCAGACTATTCGATGCAGCTTAACTATCTTGAAATGTTGTTGGACCTTCCGTGGGACAAGGTCGTTGAGGAAAGTTATGACCTTAAAGCTGCACGTGGTATACTTGATGCCGATCACTATGGTATAGACAAGGTTAAAGATCGTATTATAGAGTATCTTGCTGTCATGAAACGGCAGGAGGAGCGCGGAGTTGCCAGAAAGGCTCAGGTCCTGTGCCTTGTCGGCCCTCCGGGTACCGGCAAGACGTCTGTCTGCCGTAGCATTGCCGCCGCCATGCACCGTCCCTATCGACGTGTTGCGCTTGGTGGACTTCACGATGAGGCAGAGATACGCGGCCACCGCCGCACTTACATTGGTGCTATGCCTGGCCGAATAATTCAAGAATTGGCAAAGGCTGGAGCTTCCAATCCTGTCTTTGTTCTTGACGAGGTGGACAAAGTGCAGCGAAACAACTTCACCGGAGATCCTTCGTCGGCACTTCTTGAAGTGTTGGATCCCGAACAGAACTGTCGTTTCCATGATAATTATCTCGGTGTGGATTACGACCTGTCGCGTGTGTTCTTTATTGCTACGGCAAATAACATCTCTGATATTCAGCCGGCTCTGCTTGACCGAATGGAGGTCATTGACTTCAGCGGCTATGTTCTTGAGGAGAAAGAGCAGATTGCGCAGCGCCACCTGCTGCCACGCATAATGAAGGAGAATGCGTTAGACCGCCGTTCTTTCAAGCTCGACAACGCCAACCTCGATGTAGTCATCAATGACTATACCCGTGAGGGGGGCGTTAGGCAATTGGAGAAGCAACTCTCTAAGCTTGTACGCCACCGCATCGTGGAGATAGAGCAAGGGGCGCGTCCCAAGAGCGGAGTGACCCCTGATGAGATAAAAAAAGTCCTCGGTCTTCCTATTCACAATAGTTCCGTCGCCCAGCGCATGCCGCGTGAGGGCGTGGTCACAGGTCTTGCCTGGACCCCTGTGGGCGGCGAGATCCTCTTTATCGAGAGTTCTCTTAGCAAAGGCAAAGGCACTCTTACGATGACGGGAAACCTTGGCGATGTAATGAAGGAGTCGACAACGTTGGCTTTCGAGTATCTGAAGTCCAACGCAAAGGAGCTCGGAGTAAATGAATCCACCATCTCTTCAAGCAATATACATATCCATGTCCCCGAGGGAGCGACCCCCAAGGATGGCCCATCGGCTGGTATAACTATTTTTATCGCCATGCTTTCTGCCTTTACCCATAGCGAGGTTCGTCCCAATGTCGCTATGACCGGAGAAATAACCTTACGCGGTGATGTTACACCTGTAGGTGGTATCAAGGAGAAGGTGCTCGCTGCCAAGCGTGCCGGGATCACGGACATTATTCTTTGCTCTGATAATCGCCGAGATGTCGAAGAGATAAATGCTTCATATATTTCAGGGCTGAATTTTCACTATATAGACACTATCTCTCAGGCAATCCCTCTTGCTATCAATGCAAAAAGGGGAAAGACAACTGTTGCCAAGCGTAAGACAACGACGTCGGCACGCAAAACAGCAAAAAATCTTCTGCTATTGTTGTTTGTGCTTGCCTCATTCCTAAGCCCACTAAAAGCACAGCAATCGGCATTTAGCGCCACACAGCAGAAAATGGCCCTCTTGCCGGGAGAAGTAGGAAATGTGTCCATTGTTGACGGTAATCTGTATTGTTATGCCTCTGAAGTGCTGCTTCTTGCCCAGCGTAGTGGTGAGCAGCTTCTTGGCTTCTGGGCAGATACTACATTTGTTCGCCTCGCTGATAATATAGAGTACGTAGTGCGCCATCCTGGTACTGGAGACCTTTATTTTACACAGCGCAATAAGCATGGAGTGTCTTATCTGTTTTGTTATCGTCATCCGGAGGGCAAGAAAGGTAGGGTGAAGAAAGTGCGTATGGGGTCGATGTCTGTTGAGCATCCAACGTTCACCACCGACGGCCGTATTATGATTTTTTCTTCACAAGACAGTCGTAGGTCCTTTGGTGGGTATGACCTCTGGTATTCTGTCTACGAAGATGGGCGCTGGTCGCGACCGACCAACCTTGGCAATCGTATCAATACCGAGTATGATGAGGTTACGCCATCAATTTATCGAGACTGCCTGCTCTTTTCATCCAATGGTCAAGATGCTGATCATGCTTACCTTAACATCTATTCTACACGTCTGATCTCGGATCGTGTTACTGGCGATACAATCGGCATGTTGCAGATTGGCCGTTGCCGCGTCCAAAAACTCCCAGAGCCACTTAATAGTCCAGATGCCGACGACTTCGATATGGTTGTTGACACTGCTAGAAACTATGGTTACTGGGTGTCAAAGCGTGTTGAGAGTGACAGTGACTCTCAGCTCTATTCATTTACTGGGGGGCTTGACGGTGTTCTTCTATGGGGTCGTGTTCTTGACAAGTATGACACTCCGCTCCAAGGGGTTAATGTTGTTGCTGCTCAGAATGGCGTTCCGCTGTGCACAACAGTCACGGATTCCGATGGCTTCTATCATCTCTATCTGCAAAGCGAGCAGTATTATGAGCTTACGTTTGCCCTGCACGGCTATTTTGTGTCTTACGAATCGGTAAACACCGCCAAGTCAGACGATGAGTTCCTTATTGCCGAACAGCGGCTGGATGTTGCTATAGATAAGCTCCTTCTTGATCAGCGCATCTATTATTCAGACCTTTTCGGCCCCAATGTAGACCTTGAGCTTAGCGATTATGGCAAGACCCAGCTTGAGCCGCTTGTCCGTTTTCTGACAGACAATCCTGATATAGAGGTCTCTCTCTCGCTTACCAATGACATCACCGATGATGCCGCTTTCAACCGTCACCTCACCGACCACCGTCTGCATACCCTCCAAGGGTATCTTTATAGCATCCTGCCTCCCACTGTCAGTTTGAAGCTCGACAATGCATGTGCTGGGCCTTCAGGCTGTTCATCAGCCACGGGTCTCTCGCGTCTGGTTGTTGTCCTTCACGACCCGGCGACGAAAGAATAAGAGCCGTGTTTATGCTATAAAATAAAACAGCATCTATGTATAGGTGCTGTTTTTTTTGTTTGTGAGAGTGTTGTGTAAATAAAAAAAAGTCGGGGTGAAAAGACTCGAACTTTCGACCCCTTGCACCCCATGCAAGTGCGCTAGCCAACTGCGCCACACCCCGAACTTTTTGTCAGCTTCCTTTCGCTGAAATCGGGTGCAAAAATACTACTTTTTTCCGATATGGCAAAATCTTTTTTTGCGTCAATGCTTTGGTTTTTTTATCTTTTGTTGATTTACAGTTTGTTGTGCTGCTAATTTTTTAGTCAAAGAAACTCCTCGAGGGTCCAAAGCCGGTTGGAGTTGGAGCCTTTGATGAGTATTGTATAGCCTTTTGGACCCCATTCTTTCAGCAGAGTGATGGCCTCTTCGGTGGTGTTTACGTGTTTTGTATTGTTTGTCAGGCTGATGCCGTCAAATTCGGGGCCTATGAGCAGGCAATAGTCAAGGTGGCTTTTGGCGAGAGTATCGACGAGGCGTTGGTGCTCTTCGAGTGATGTACTGCCGAGTTCACGCATCGCGCCAATAATAGCTGCTTTGTGTGGTGCTTTTATGTCAGAGAAAGCCCTGAGTGCTGCTGCCATTGATGAAGGGTTGGCGTTGTAGCAGTCGAGGTATAAGTTGTTGTTGGCGGTCTCTTTCCACTGCGAGCGTTGGTTGGCTGGAGTGTAAGCTTCGATGGCTTCCTTGATGTCCCAAGGCTCTACGCCGAAGTGAAGACCCACGGCGACAGCTGCCATTGCATTGTCGAAGTTGTATGCGCCAAGGAGATGGCTGTGGGTGTTATAGACATTGTCGCCCACCTCGAAGTAGAAATGCATGTAGGGGTCGCTGCCCACGTATGTTCCACGAGTGTCGGCTTCTGCCGAGCTGCCGTATGTCAGGTGGTGGTCAATGTTTTTTGCTATAGGCATCAGGTGCTCGTTGTCGGCGTTGACAAAGACAAGCCCGTTTTTTGCCGCGAGGTGGCGGTAAAGTTCTGTTTTTGTACGTATAACCCCATCAAAGCTCCCGAAGCCTTCCAGGTGTGCGCGTCCAACGTTGGTGATGAGGCCGCAGTCGGGGTCAGCAATACTGCACAGACCGGCAATCTCCCCTGGGTGGTTGGCCCCCATCTCTACAATGGCTATCTGGGTGTCGGCGGGAATGGCGAGTATCGTTAAAGGCACACCGAGGTGGTTGTTGAAGTTGCCGGCTGTCGCCGAGGTTTTGTAGCGTCGTGCCAGCACGGCGTGTACGAGTTCCTTTGTCGTGGTCTTGCCGTTTGTGCCGGTTATGCCTATGACGGGTATTGTCAAGTGGCGTCGGTGTTCGCGTGCCAGCTCCTGCAGTGTGGCGAGCACGTCTGGCACCACGATGCAGCGGTCGTCGACCTTGTACTGAGGGTCGCTGATGACGCAGAGTGCGGCGCCCTGCTCAAGTGCCTGCGGTGCGAAAGCGTTGCCGTCGAAGTTTGCGCCGCGGAAGGCGAAGAATATACATCCCGGGGTGATTTCCCTCGAGTCTGTAGTTACGTGACGGCTTGCAAGATATGCGTTGTAAAGTTTATCTATCATGGTATTGATGGCAATATTTCCTGTTCAAAGATGTCGCGACGTATGATGCGGTAATGAGGGTTATAGGCGGCCTTGAAGGCGGCGCTGTGGCTGACCACGTATCTGGGGTCTGGTGTGGGCAGACCTTCCGCGCTGCGCACCATGGCGTCGGCCAGTTGTTCGGCGGTGATGGCGCCGTGCTGTACAAGGCTTAGGTTCACGCGCACGAAGTTGCTGTCGCACAGAGTGTATTCGTAGGGAGGCATGCCGCTTGGGCTGTCCATTGTTTCAAACTCTGCGGTGATGTAGCGCAAGGCTGCGGTGGAGTCGGTGAGCAGGTGTCCGGGTCCGTATAGGTCTTGGAAGACCATCTTGTATAGGTCTGTGGGTTCTGCTGCCGGGTATTGCTCTGAGTATGCAATAAGGGCTTCTGCGCAGCTGCTGCATGCTGTCTCGTGTGTCTTTTGCTGGCAAGAGACAAGCATGACGACTGCAAACAAGACGGTGGCTGTCTTTTTCATTGTTCTGTATGTTTTACTATCAGTATGCTTAATTCCCACAGCAGGTATATCGGCACCGACACCAGCGCCAGCGTGAAGGGGTCGCCGGTGGGGGTGATGACGGCCGCGATGATGACGATGGCCACTATGGCGTGGCGGCGGTATTTCTTCATGAAGTCGGCCTTGAGCACCCCGATTTTGGCCAGCAGCCAGCAGAGCACCGGCAGTTCGAACACCACCCCCATCACCAGGCTCATGACTCCCAGTACGGAGATATAGCTCGACAGCGTGATGGTGTTGGCGACATCGGCGCTCACTTGGTAGCCGCCGAGGAAGCGAACGGTGATAGGGAATATGACGAAGTAGTTCAAGGCTATGCCTGCCAGAAAGAGCAGATAGCCTGTCGCCACAGCCCTTATGGCCACATGTCGTTCGGTGCTGTAAAGCCCCGGAGCGACAAAGGCGAAGAGCTGGTAGATAATGTATGGCGAGACTAAGAGCAGTCCAGCCCATAAGGCCACGCGCATGTGAGTGAGAAACTGCTGCGTGAGCTCCACGTTGATGAGCTGCATGTCGGCGGGTTTTGGGTGTAGGATGACGGAGAAGAGGGCGTCCTTGAAGCAGAAGCAGCCCACGGCCGCCACCACGGCCGCCAGCAGCACATACCAGATGCGCCGCCGCAACTCGTCAAGGTGCTCCCAGAAAGTCAAGGAAGTTGAAAATTGAAAGTTGAAAATTGAAGATTATTTGTCTTCAGTTTTCGTTTCATCTTTCTTTTCATCGTCGGGAACGCCATTCACACCGTCCTTGAAACTTTTGACGCCCTTGCCGAGGCCTTTCATCAGCTCGGGAATTTTCTTGCCACCGAAGAGTAGCAGGATGGCGAAAACAATAATAAGAATCTCCCAAGGAAATACATTTAATAGTCTCATACCAATGAATCTTTAAGTTTGTTTGTATAATCTTCAATTATGCGCATCTTGTCGGGGATGGCAATATGTTGTGGGCAGTGCGTAAGGCATTCGCCGCAGTTGATGCAGTGGTCGGCCTGGCGCAGCCGCGCGATGCTTTTGTCATACGTGGTGAGGAATGCGCGTCGGGCACGGCGGTATTCGCGCTGCTCCACGGTGCCTTCGGTGGCGATGTTGCCATCCATGAGGCTTTTGTTGTAGAAGGAAAAGATGCCGGGTATATCCAGGCCGTAGGGGCACGGCATGCAATACTGGCACGAGGTGCATGGAATGGCAGGGTAGTGGGCGAACTCGTCGGCCACGCGTTCCAGCAGCTGCATCTGTGTCTCGCTGAGTGGCAGTACGGGGCAGTGGCTGCGCACGTTGTCTTCCACGTGTTCCATGGCGCTCATGCCGCTGAGCGACGTCATGATGCGTGGGAACATGCCGAGGTAGCGGAACGCCCATGACGCGAGGCTTCGGTCAGGCTCGCTGGCCTTGAGCTGTTTGGCCATGGCGTCGTTGAGTGTCGCCAGTCGGCCGCCGAGCAGCGGTTCCATAATGACTATCGGTATCTCGCGCTTGTCGAGCTCTGTGTATAGGTGTTCTGCATTGACGTTCTCGGGCTCTATCTCGTGGGCATAGTGCCAGTCGACATAATTCATTTGAATCTGGGCAAAGTCCCAGTGGTACTTGTCGTGAAGCGCCACCACCTTGTCGAACTCGCTCTGTTCGCCGTGGAACGACCACCCGAGGTTACGTATGCGACCTTTCTCGCGCTCTTCCATCAGGAAGTCGAGCATACCGTTGTCCACAAAGCGTTTCTCAAAGTCGCTCTTGCCGTCGGGGTCCACACCGCCGAAGGAGTGCAGCAGGTAGTAGTCGATATGGTCCACTTGCAGGTTGGTGAACGACTTCTCGTACATCTCCATGCTGGCTTCGCGTGTCCAGTTGCGGAAGTTGCTCAGCTTGGTGGCTACGAGCCATTTCTCTCTCGGGTGACGGCTGAGGGCTATGCCTGTGGCCGTCTCTGACATACCCTTGAGGTATACAGGGGCTGTGTCGTAGTAGTTCACGCCATGCTCCATGGCATAGTCCACCATGCGGTTGATAAGCTCCTGGTCAAGCACCGCGTTGGGGTCTTTGCGCAGGTCGCCGCCGCCCTCTACTGGCAGTCGCATCATGCCGAAGCCCAGCAGGCTCACCTGCTGGCCGTGGGCGTCGCTGCGGTAGGTCATGCTGCCTTCCGGCACAGGGCCTGCCGCATACCCTTCAGCCTTTGTGGCGTTGGGGTGGTCGCAGCCTGCCGCCATAGCGGCTCCCGCTACGGCGGCTCCGGCCAATCCTTTGAGAAATGCTCGTCTTTCCATTGTATTTTGGTTATCGCTTGTCAACTTGCTCCTTGAGCTGTTTGCGCTTCTTGCCGCTCGCCCAGAGGCCGTAGACCTCGCTCACGTTGCCGGCGGTGGAGAAGGCTTCGATCTTCTGGTCCTTCATCCATGCCAGTATCTTGCTGAACTCGTCCTTGTTGAGCAGCACCTCAAGCTCAATGCTCTTCTCGCCGCTGTAGCCGCCGGTGACCTCATAGAGGGTGCAGCCGCGGTGCAGTTCGTTGATGATGTACTGGCGTATGCGCTCGTAGTCTTTGCTGACGATGCAGAGTCGCTTGTGGTTGTTGAGTGTGGCGGTGAAGTAGTCGACCACCAGGCCGTTGATCCACGTGCCGATGAGGCCGATGATGACCATGCGGAAGGGGTTGATGGCGAAGGCTGTGCAGCAGATGACGGCGCCGGCTATGGACACCGAGGCGCCGATGTCGAAGTGCAGATACTTGTTCACAATCTTGGCCAGGATGTCGAGGCCGCCCGTCGAGGCGTTGATGCTGAACATCAGGGCCTGTGCGGCGCTGAGCAGCAGCACGAAGCAGCAGAGGTCGAGCCACGGGTCGCCCATGATGGAGGCCGAGCCGGTGATGGGGTTGGGGTTGGCCAGAATGTACTCGCCGGCGGCGTTCTTGGCATCCCACGGCAGTATCTTGGCCCACAGGTCGGCCAAGGGGCCGAGGATGAGGGCCGTGTAGACGGTCTTGGCTCCGAACTCCTTGTTGATGAGCAGGAAAGCCAGTATCAGCAGCACTATGTTGATGACCATTATCAAGGTGCCGAGCGAGATGTAGATGCCCATGCCCTCGAATATCTTGGTCAGAACGATGGAGAGACCGCTGATTGTGCCGATGATAAGCTTGCTCGGCACGAGGAAGTAATAGACGGCGGCTGCTGTCACGGCCATGCCCAGCGTCATGATGATCAGTTCTTTCCAGAATTTCCAAGTACCCATGTACTTGACGAAATCAGTCAGAGTTTGTTTGATGTTGAAGCTCATGTTTGTGTTATTTTTGTTGTTTTCAGATTTCTGTGTGTATCTCACGGCCTTCGACGTAGATGGCTGTCATGGGGCGTGCCGGGCAGTAGTACTCGCAGGCTCCGCATCCGAGGCAGCGGGCCTCGTTGACGGCGGGCTTGCCGTCCACCATGCTGATGGCCGCCGAGGGGCAGTGGCGCGCGCATGTGCCGCAGCCTATGCAGTTGTCTTTCAGCACCACGGCCACACCGATGCTGATGGCCGTCTTCTCCTCTTTGCTTATGGGTTTTATTGCGCCCGAGGGGCACACCTCGCTGCAGCGTGTGCAGGCCATGCGGCAGTAGCCGTCGGTGTAGTTCATCTCCGGCTGCATCAGGCTCTCCAGCTTGGTGGAGGGGCGCAGCACCTTCTCTGGGCACTGGCTCACACACAGCTGGCAAGACGTGCAGCGAGTGCCGAAATTCTTGAGGCTCTTCGAGCCGAAAGGCTTGACGGGAGTCTTGCGCAGCGGCACCTGCTTGTCCATCATCGCCGCCAGGCCGCCGTCGAGTTTCTGCTCCTGGGCCTGCACGGCCATCGCGGCGCCTACGGCCACCGTGCCGGCCACAAACTTGCGGCGGCTGCCGTCCACCTCGTCCTTACCCGTCGGCTTCGTGGCTTTCCGGCCGAAGCTTATGGCGCCGGCCTTGCACTCGCCGATGCAATCCATGCAGTCAACGCAGCGGCTCAGGTCGACGCTCTTGGTGTCGATGTCTATGCACATAGCCTTGCAGCGGTGCTCACACTTGCGGCAGCCGGCGCACTTGTTGGCGTCGATGTGGATGCCGAAGAGGCTGTGGCGGCTTATCAGGCCCAGCAGCGTGCCCACGGGGCACAGGGTGTTGCACCAGATGCGACCCATCGTGAAGCTCATCAGGCCGATGACCACCAGCGTGACTATCGCCACCCATTGAGCCACTCCCGTTGCGTGCAGGCCCGTCACCATGCGGGCATAGGCGCTGTAGGGCGCTATCAGCGCGGCTATGCTGCCCATGCCCACCAGCATTGCCAGCACGAAGAGCACCAGCACCGTGTAGCGCATCGCGTTGGCGGCTTTGGCATAGCGGTAGGGGCGCTTCTTGCCGTAGATGAGTCGGTGGGCCCAGACGAAGAGGTCCTGGAACACACCCATCGGGCACACCACCGAGCAGTAGGCGCGGCCTATCAGAAGCGTCACCACCAATATGGCGACGACAACCACCACGTTGAGCGCCAGGATGGCGGGCAGCAGCTGCACCTTCGGCATCCAGCCGAACCACTGGCGCAGCCAGCCTCCCTCGATGGCGTTGCCGCCAAGCAGCAGCGCCGTGATGCCAAGCAGCATGACGGCTCCAAGGATTATGCGTATGACTTTTAACGACTTCTGCATATTGTATCGCTTTTTTCTGTTATCTTATTTCTTCAGCATGGCATACACCGCCAAGCCGGCCACACTCTTGATGCCTGTCTTGCGGGTGATGCTCTTGCGGTGGGTGTTCACCGTGTTCACAGCGATGTTGAGCCTTGAGGCTATCTCCTTGCTGCTCAGACCCTGCGCCACCAACTCCAGCACCTCCTGCTCGCGGTCGCTCAGCTGGTAGTCCTCAGGCGGCAGCAGCAGCAGCTCCTCGATCATGGCGTGTTTCTCCAGGTCGCGGCTCAGCTGCATAATGTCGAACACCAGCTCCATCATCTCCT
This sequence comes from uncultured Bacteroidales bacterium, assembly GCA_900318275.1. GTDB lineage: Bacteria > Bacteroidota > Bacteroidia > Bacteroidales > P3 > Colimorpha. The sequence continues at coordinate 50,266 of ONJY01000017.1, forward strand.
CGTTCAGGCGCTCGCCAGGTATGTACTTGTAGATAATCTGGGTCAGGTCGTTGAGCTTGTCCTTGATGTTGTCGTGGCTCTTGATGTAATGGTCGCTTATGCGCTCGCCGCTGCGCATGTCCTCAAGCATCTGGTTCAGGTTGCGCTCCTCGTGGCGCACGTGGTCGCGCACCTCGCGGCAGTAGTCGGCGAAATATTTCTTCAGTATCGCCGCCGACTGTTCGCCCACATGCTCAACTATGTGGTTCAGATGGTGCTGCAGGTGGGGCAGGCGCTCCTCGGTGTAGTAGCGGTGGCTCGCCTGCAGGTGTTCTGCCACCAGGCGGCTGTCGATGCGGCCCAGCTCCTCGTCGTCGGGCGTGTAGTCGTCGAACGAGTAAATGTTGCACACCGCCAGGAACAGCGTCTCGTCGACCTCGCGTTCGCGGCACACGTCGCGCACGCTCTTGTCGCCGAAGCCCAGCGGTATACCGAAGCGGGGCAGCATCAGTATCAAGTCGTAGTTCGTCGCTATCATGTCGGCCATCTTCATGCGGCCTGTGAATATCGTTCTTCTCATATTATTATGCAGTTACGTGCCGCCGGCATATCGGCGTGCACACGGCAAAGATACGAAAAAAAAACAATATTGAAACAAAATAATATATATTTATACCGCTTTCCCCACGTATTTGGTACAGTCGTTCAATCATCGTTCAACCATCCTTCGACCATCGTTTAACCATTACATATGGTAGAAGGATGGTCGAAGGATGGTTGAACGATGGTCGAAATGCCGTTCCAAGTACCTGCCGTGAGGGTGGGGATGGGGTGTGAAAAACATTATTCGGCAGCAGGTGGTCGGCAATTGGGAAATATTTTGTATATTTGCAGGAGGAAAAGGAACTGCACGATTGATATAATAAAATGATTTATAAGCCGATGAAACGTTTTCTCTATGTGCTTTCGGCGGCGGCGTTGCTTTTTGCGGGCTGCTGCGACAAGAAGGTTGAATCGCCGCGCAACGTCATCCTGATTGTGGGCGACGGCATGGGTGTGGCCCAGGTGTATGCCTCGGTAGTGGCCGAGAAGGGCGACAACAGCGCCTTCCTGCGCTTCCCCTACAGCGGTTTTTCGCGCACCTATTCGCTCAACAAGTACCGCACCGACTCGGCTGCCGGCGGCACGGCCCTCACCACGGGCGAGAAGGTGGAGAACCGTCACGTGAACTGGGCTCCTGACTCGTCGCGCCACCGCACAATCTTCGACGATGCCATCGATGCCGGCAAGTCGACGGGATTCGTGGTCGTCAGCGACTGCTTGGACGCCACGCCTGCTTCGACCTATGGCCATGTGCCCTACCGCAAGATGTACGACACCCTGAGCCTGCAGCTGGCTCAGTGCCAGCATAGTGTGATGGTCGGTGGGGGGTACAGGTATTTCCTGCCCGAGAACCGCAAAGACGGCCTCGCGCCCCTCGATACCCTCGCCGCACGCGGCTACACGGTGGTGCGTACGCTCGACAGCCTCAAGGCTTTCGGTGGCGACCGCGTGGTGGGCCTGCTCTACGACGGCGACCCGCTGACGGAGCCCGAGCGCGGCGACGTGCTGCGTCCCGCCTCGATGAAAGCCATCGAGATGCTCAGCCGCAACCCCAAGGGTTTCACCATGATGATCGAGGGCTCGCAGATCGACTGGGCCTGCCACAACAACGACTCGGCCTACCTGCGTGCCGAGTTGGCCGACTTCGAGCTGATGCTGCATGCCGTGCTCGACTGGGCCGAGAAGGACGGCCACACGCTGGTGGTTGTCACCGCCGACCACGAGACCGGCGGCCTCACGCTGCCCGATGGCGACATCGAGGATGGCCTCAACGACTTCCGTTTCCTCTGGGGCAGCCATACGGGCTGCATGGTGCCGGTCTTCGCCTACGGCCCTGGCGCCGAGCGTTTCAGCGGCATACAGCAGAATACGGATATCCCGCGTAAGATACGCGAATTGATGGGTTGGTAATGATTAAGTTCTGTGTACGCATAGTGCAGCGCTGGCTGCCCGAGCCGTTCATCTTCGCCATACTGCTCACCTTTGTGGCCGCTGTGGTGGCCATGCCTGTGTGCAGCCAGTCGCCCGTCGAGGTGCTGGAGCACTGGGGCGGGGGAGTGTGGAACCTGCTGGCCTTCGCCATGCAGATGGCCTTGGTGTTGGTGTGTGGCAGCGCTCTGGCTGCGGCGCCGGCGGTGAAGCGCGGCATCGACGCCTTGGCGCGTGTGCCCAAGAGTCCTGCGGCGGCGATAGCGCTGGTGACGGTCGTCTCGGCGTTGGCCTGCTGGCTCAACTGGGGTTTCGGCCTCATCGTGGGCGTCATCTTCGCCAAGGCTATAGCGCGCCAGCTGCAGGGGGTGGACTACCGTCTGCTGATAGCGTCGGCCTACAGCGGCTTCGTGGTGTGGCATGCGGGCCTCTCGGGCTCGATACCCCTCACTATGGCCACACCGGGCGAGGCCTTGGTGAAGGCCACCAACGGCGCTCTGACGGCGCCGGTGCCGGTGAGCCAGACCATCCTCGACCCGCACAACCTCGTCATGGTGCTGCTGGTAATCGTGGCCATCACCCTTGCCAACACGCTGATGCACCCAAGGCAGGGCGCTGTTACGGTGGATCCGGCTTTGCTTGAGGAAGGTGACAATGGGGTTAATAGGGATAAGGAGGTTAGTGAGCGCACGCCTGCGCAGAGGATGGAGTACAGTCCTGTTCTGTCGTGGCTGCTGGGCTTGCTGCTGCTGGCCTATCTGGTGTTACGCCTTGCTTTCCGCGGCGGCAGCGTCGACCTCGGCGCCGTCATCATGCTCTTCCTCTCGCTGGGTCTGCTGCTGCACGGCACGCCAATAGCCTATGTGCGCGCCTTCGGCAAGGCTGCCACGGGTGCCGCGGGCATAATACTGCAGTTCCCCTTCTATGCGGGCATCATGGGCATCATCACCGGAGTGGGCGCCAGTGGCGTGAGTCTCGGCAACGTGCTGGCCGAGGGCTGCATACGTATCAGCAACCCTGTGACCTACCCGTTGCTGACTTTCCTCTGCGCCGCGCTGCTCAACCTCTTCGTGCCCTCGGGCGGGGGCCACTGGGCCATACAGGCGCCCATCATGTTCACCGCCGGTGCCGAGCTGGGTGTCGATGCCGGCCTTACGGGTACGGCTATCGCCTGGGGCGACGCCTGGACCAACCTCATACAGCCCTTCTGGGCGTTGCCGGCGCTGGCCATCGCTAAGCTCGATGCCAAGGACATCATGGGCTACTGTCTGATAGACTTGCTCATAACTGGCGTGATAATCTGCGGTGGGCTGATGGTGTGGGCGATGTGAAGAGTTAGGAGTTTTGTGTTATGGATTAAGAATTAAGATATATATGTTTGAAGACGTTATAAAACACTATCCGGATTTCCCGAAGCCGGGGATAGACTTCATCGATGTGCTGCCGTTCCTGCAGGACAAGAAAGCCTTTGCCGAGGCTGTTGCCGAGATTGACCGCTGCTGCACGGCGCCCAACGTGGCCACCGTGGAGGCCCGCGGCTTCCTGTTTGCGGCTCCGCTGCTATGCTGCTCGCAGAAGGTGGACACCATTGTGCCCATACGCAAGAAAGGCAAGCTGCCGCATGCCGATGGCGACTTGGTGAAGGTTAGCATCGAGAAGGAGTATGGCAGCGACGAGGTGTTCTACCGTCGCAGCGACCTGGCGGCGTGCACTGTCGCGGGCGAAACCATCGAACTGACGCTGCTCGACGACCTGTTGGCCACCGGCGGCACGGCGCTGGGCATAGCGCAGGCGCTGAACGGCGAGGTAATTGGCGGTCGTCGCGTGGTGGTCAAGGAGTTCGTCTTTCTTGTGGAGCTGCCCGCACTGAAGGGCCGCAAGGTGCTTGAGGGCATAGCGCCGGTGCGCTCGCTCATGAGCCTAGAAGGGGTGGAGTAGAGAGTGGAGAGTGGAGAACGGAGAGAGGACAGTATTAGTTTTTTAGTTTCAGTATTTAGTTACAGTAGTTTAGCTATTACCACTACCAGCAGGGCTATGCAGTAGACCAGCTTGAGTAGGGTGCCTGTGAGGAAGCCGAGGAAGGCTCCCCAAGCGGCTCGCAGGGCCGGCTGCCATTCGTGCTGGTTGATGTATTCGCCAATGAGTGCTCCGGCGAAGGGCCAGAAGATGACTCCTAGGAGGCCTTGAGGGCCGAAGGGCAGGCCTATGAATGAGATGACAAGCCCTATGTTGCAGCCCCAGATGCCGTATTTGCTGCCGCCGAGGCGCTTGGTGGAGAGCGACGGCACTACATAGTCGAGCACGGTGATGACGGCGGCGATTACGGCGGTGACGATGAGCATCGTGGCGCTCGTGGAGACATAGGGTGTCAGCGCTGCCAGGAGCAGGCCTACCCAGCTGACGGGAGGTCCCGGCAGGCCCGGGATGACGGCGCCGGCGATGCCTATGGCAAGGCAGAGGAAGGCGAGGATTATAAGTACGGTGGACATTGTGGTTGACGGTTAATGGTTATTTTTTGGGGGAGGGGAGGAGGGTGGTGAAGAGGAGGCGTAGTTTTGTTTCGTCTTTTATCAGGGTGCGGAGTTCGGCCAGTGGGGCGGCATTGGGCGAGTCAGGCAGCCACAGCTTTATGTAACCGCCTTCGGCGTATTTCTCGTGCAGGTGGTCGATGCAGCGCTGCCAGTGTTGTTCGCTGTCGTAGTCGGGGTAGTGTGACAGGCTGTACTCCACGGTGCGGCGCACGATGGTCTCGGGCTCCACGTCGCGGTCGGCTTCGGCGACGATGGCGCCCAGCAGGGAGCGGGGAGGTTCCTTGGCAGAGGCGCGATGGTCTTCGGCGGCCTGTGCTATCTGTTCCACCTCGTTGTCGGAGAACCACTGACGCAGGGCTTTGCAGTCTCTAATCATACGTCCGGAGGAGATGTGGTGTGTCTCACGGCCGTCGCGGAGGCCGATGTCGTGCATTGCGGCGGCGGCGAAGACCATAGGTGTAGGCTGCATTTGCATGGCGCGTGCTATGACGCGGCGTGCGTGGTCGCGGCGGTGTGCGGTGTCGAAGGTGTCGTATTGTGGCATCACGGACTCCTCCACCCATGCTTTGATGCTTGCGGGGACGGTGTCGTAGCGCCACCATTCGTAGGCTACGCGCGGGCTGCCGTCGGACATGTAGACAATGCCGCAGTAGACGAAGCCCTCGATGTCTGCCATGTGGCGCATGGCTGTGTTGCTGGCATGGGTGTCGAGGCGCAGATGGTCGCACTGCTGCTTGGCGTAGGCGAATGCTGTCGTGCCTATGTTGTGTCCGTCGGCGGTCTTTGCCATGCGGTGCACTGTAGCGTAGGCTGTTGAAGTGTCTATCCAGCGTCCATGCTCTATCAGTCCGTAGGTAGGTTCCACGCCTGGCACCACGGCGAAGGTGCCCACGGGTCTGCCGTTGCTCTCGATGATGCGAGAGGCGCCGCATGCAACGTCGGCGGCCACGTCATCGCGGGTGGGGTAGCCCACCCACTGTACGGTGTTGCCGTTGGCGCGCATGATGGTGCGCGAGTGGTCGTACATCCTTAGGACGGTGTCGATGTCGTCGGTTGTGGTGTGGCGTATCTGCATAGTCAGAATCGGTGGCCTATGTTAAGGAACACATTTATTTTCTCTGTGCGGTTGCTGTAGCCGAGCCGCAGGTCTATAGGTCCGAAGAGGGTGTTGTAGCTGTAGCCTATCTGCATGCCGGTGACGGCGGGCTGCAGGGCCATCTCCATCAGTTCGTCGCTGTGCATTGCTGCTGCTGCGCGCAGTATCACGTAGTGGTTTCTGAGTATGTTGACCTGCAGTTGCAGCTGTGCCGCCGCGATGTAGCGGTTCATGTACTCAAGGTTGCCTATGCCTGCGAAGGGGAGCTGTTGCTCTATCTGTTGGCCGAACCATTCGCTGCCCACGGCGTTGCGGTATCCCATGGGTATGTCGCCGCCTATCAGCATACGAGTGTAGAACATAGGTTGGAGTGTGATGTAAGGCAGAGGGCTGATATTTGTGCGCAGGTGTACCAGAATGTCGTTGACACCTATCTGGCCCTTTATGCCTATGAGGTTGTCGGTGCGGTAATTGTAGGCTGCATGCATACGTGTGCCAAGTGTAGGGAAGTACCACTGGTTCTCGGTGTTGAGGTCTGCCGAAGCGCGGTAGGAGAAGTAGTGTCCGTTTTCCGTGCCTACGGTATCGGTGCCGAGTGACAGCACGTTGCCGTAGTAGTTGAAGTAATCCCACCGCATGCCGGCCTGAATGGTGAAGTTCTTGAACTGGAAGTCCACGGGTGTGAAGTCGCCTTGGTGTTGGCGGTAGCGGAAGCTATATGTGCGGGTGCCGAAGGAGTAGATGTCTATGTCGTTATGTCGTAGAGTGTAGGCCAGGGTAGGGCTGAACACGCGCCGCGTGAATGCCGAGTATTCGATGCGGCCCACGATGCGGCGTCCCAGGCGCAGGGTGCCCTGCAGGGTCATAGGTATGCGTGTCTTTATTGGCAGCTTGCCGTTGAGCTGTATGGCGCCCATCTCCTCGCTGTCGAAGCGGAAGCCGGCGCTGACGATAGGGTTGGCCGGGCGAGTGTCTGTACGTTGCGGTCTTTTGTCGGGCACTGTCACCGTCGTGTCGTTGTCGGCCCTGAAGGAGGGCATAGTGTGAGTTACGGGCTTGTGCCGGCCGATGCTGCATGGCATGGTGGTGGTGCTCATGCCGTCGATAAGAGCCTTGAGAGCCAGGAGGTCGTCACGGTGACGAGCTGCCTCTTCGGCGCCACGTCTTATCAGAGTGTCGATTGCCGCGTGAGAGAAGCTTGCCGCCGAGTATCCGCTGACATCGACGCGCATCAGCACGTCGCTCATCTCGGTGTTTTCGACATATTTGTTCATGCAGTTGACGTCGATAATCTGGTTGAGCACCGTCATAGCGTCGCCTATATCCTCGGCGCGGAGGGGTGTGCTCTGCACGGTGACGCCGATGATGATGTCGGCGCCCATGTCGCGTGCCAAGTCGGCCGGGTAGTTGTTGCGCAGTCCGCCGTCGATGAGCACCATGTCGCCCATGCGCACTGGTGTGAAGACGCCTGGTATAGCCATTGAGGCGCGCATGGCGCGTACCAGGTATCCGCTACGGAAGACTACCTCGGTGTTTGTCACGATGTCTGTGGCCACGCAGGCGAATGGTATCGGCAGGCTGTCGAAGCTTATGCTGTCGAGGTATCCGGCGCAGAGTTTGCGGAAGAGTCTGTTGAGGTTACGTCCTCTGATGAGGCCGCCTTTCTCCGGGTTGTTGCTGCTGAGGCCGCGTATGATGGCGTATGTGTTCTGTTCCCCGCGTTGTCGCAGAGTCAAGGAGGTCTGGTCGGTGCGGTCGCTGAGCAGGAACGTCCAGTCTTGCGAGCGCACGAGTGAGTCAATGTAGTCGGTAGAGTGGCCTGTGCAGTACAGAGCCCCTATGAGTGCGCCGATGCTGGTGCCGCACACCATGTCTATAGGTATGCCGGCGTCCTCGATGGCGCGCAGGGCGCTGATGTGTGCCATGCCTTTGGCGCCGCCGCCGCTGAGCACCACGGCCACTGTGGGGCGTTCCTTCTGTGGCTGTGCTGCCACAGCAAGAGTTAGGAGCAGTGTGGCGAGTATTGTCAGTATACGCTTCATTCTGCTTGTCGGTAAATGTCTTTGTGCACCCGCAGAGCCTGCAGGAGGCCGCGCAGGGTGAGGTATACCATGAATGCCAGCCACAGCACGTTGTTCCAGGTATGTTCGTCGTTGTCGGCGTTGGTGTAAGCCTTCAGTCCGTAGTAGACGGCGAAGAAGGCTGCCGTAGCCACGAACATGGCGTTGCGCATGGTGCGTGTTGCCGTGGCGCCGATGAAGATGCCGTCGAAGAGGAATGCTGCGAAGCCGCATACCGGGATGACGAGCACCCATGTCATGTAGTCGCCTGCTGCGGCGATGACCTCTTGCTGGTCGGTGAAGATGTGCAGGAACTGGTTGCCGAAGGCGGCGTAGAGGCCTGTGAACACCACTGTCAGAGCCATGCCCCAGAGGATGAGCAGACGCACGGCGAGTTTCAGGTGGCGTTTCTGCTTGGCGCCTATGTGGCGTCCCACGAGGCTTTCGCCGGCGTAGGCGAAGCCGTCCATGATGTAGCTGAAGAGGGTGAAGAACTGCAGTAGCAGTGCGTCGACTGCCAGAATCTGGTCGCTGATGTGTGAAGAAGCTGCGGTGATGAAGGTGAAGACCCCTGACAGGCAGAGTGTGCGCAGGAAAATGTCGCCGTTGACTTTGAAGAATCGTCGCATGTCGTCCCAGCGCAGTGCGTCTTTGATTGTTGATAGGTTGATAAGTTGATAAGTTGATAGGTTGTCGCGGCGGAATTTGTTGCGGAGGAAGAGGATGCCGAGGGTGAGGCCCGAGTAGTTGGCCAGCACTGTGCCCAGTGCCACACCGAAGATGTCCCACTTGAGTACGATGACGAACAGCAATGAGAGGGCTATGTTGACGCAGTTCAGCACGATGGCTATCCACATTGGGGTCTTGGAGTCCTGCATGCCTATGAACCAACCCTTGATGGCGTAAAGCCCTAAGGTGGCGGGAGCAGCCCAGATGCGTACGAAGAAGTAGGTGAGAGCCAGCTTCAACACGTTGTTGCTGCTCTCGAAGATGTAGGGCACCGCCAACGATATGGGCCACTGCAATGCTATGAGCAAGAGGGCGATGGTCAGTGCTATGGCGCAGGCGCGGATGAGTATCTTCACGGCCTCGTCCCACCGTTCGGCGCCGAAGGCCTGTGCTGTGAAGCCGCTGGTGCCCATGCGCAGGAAGCCGAAGTTCCAATATATGAGGTTGAATATCTGTGTGCCGATGGCTATGGCGCCTATGTGGTCGCCCGACAGGTGTCCCACGATGGCCATGTCCACCATGCCGAGCAGCGGCACGGTGATGTTGGTCACTATGTTGGGCAGGGCGAGCCCCAGTATGCGTTTGTTCATTGTATGTCGCTCTCGTCGCAGTTGATTATCTTGCGGCTCTCCTTCTCGGAGATGAAGGCCACTATGTGGCAGTTGGCCTTCACCACCTCTTCGGGCAGTGTGTAGTTGAAGTGGCCCTTGAGTGTTTCACCGGTTTTCCCCTCGACAGGAACATCCACGCCCCACACGTCGGTGATGATGTCGCGCAGCATGTGGTTGTGGGCGTAGTCGTTCACCAGTGCCGGAGAGTGTCCGGCCCAGTGCTGTTTGTATTTCAGCGAGTCTTCGGTGAGGACGAGAGTGAGCGACACGTCTTTGTTGACATCTTGGCGGAAGTCCACCGTCACGTCGATGCCCACGGTGTTGCCCATAGCCGTTGCCGTCACGTTGAGGGCTACCTTGGTCCCTGCCGACATGGCCTCCAGTGCGTCGGTCTGCACGGCCGTGAAAGCCGGAGCTCCGTTGTAGTCCTTTGTGCGGTTGAGCTTGCCGAACGGCAGAGCCATGCTGGTGCCGCCGCCGATGATAGTGGCCCACTGGTCGCCTTCAGGTGTGCTCATGTCGGGCTGTCCGCTGAAGGGCACGCCGTCGCCCCACGACGGGGTGATGGACACCATGACCAGTTTGTCGCCCAGTGCCTCGTGTGCGTTGTCGAGGAGATTGTCGGCATTGGGGCAGTTGGAGCATCGCGGGCCCGTGTATTTCTCCACGAAGGCACGCTGTACCGCCTCGGCCAGCGGGGCGGTCTCGGTCCAGATGGCTGCGGCGCCCGCATATTCCACGTAGCGCCCGTCGGCGTCGGGTTCTATCTTGTCGCATGCAGCGAACAGCAATGCCGCTGCCGCCAAAGTCATCATATACTTCTTCATCGCTTAAAAGCTTGTGGTTAAACTGATGGTCAATCCGTTGACTGCGGGCTGCGGGCGGCATACGCCGCCGATGCATATCATGCCCTCGCGCTGTTTGCCGTAGCCCAGCTGGAAGCGAGTGGAGCCGCTGGTGTATCCGGCGCTGATGTTGTAGTAGTTGCCTATGCCGTCGTGGTAAGGCCACTGGTCGCTCAGCGAGACGAACCAGTTGCTGCCGATGTTCCACTCCACGAGGCCCATCAGCCAGTCGCCGTAGCGACGGTCGGCCAGGTGCGGGTCGGTGGCGTCGTAGCGGCTGTCGCTGCCCATCCATTCACCCTCGAAGCGCAGCGAGTGCTTCTTGCTGACCTTCCACGATAGGTCGGCGATGACGATGTTGTTGTGCACCAGTGCGCGGCCGGGGTGGTTCTCCACCTCGGGGTTGAACACCTGGTAGGCGTAGGTGGCCGACAGCTTGACGCTCTTGCTGAGTTTGCGCGTTACCTCCAGCGATGCGTCGCCGTAGTACAGCGGGCCAAAACCTTTGCGCACCGTGTAGCCCTCGGTGCCCATACCGCCCGTGTGCACCGTGTCGAGGATGGCCACCACGGCACTGTTCACATGGATGTCCATGCCGTACTGGCCGCCGAGCCATGTGTCCTTCTTCACCTTCCACATCACGTCGCCCTGCAGGCCTTGCTCGCCGTTCACCTGAGTGGCGTATGGGTATACTGTCAGGAGCGAGTAGGTGTGGTTCTTGGTGATTGCCGGCAGGTAGTTGATGTACAGCATCTCGCCGCCCATGCTGCGTTCCGACTTGAAGCCCATGTTGTCTATGCGCTTGGCCTGCAGAGAAGCGCTGAAGCCGCGCTGCGAGTAGCCGAAGTTGAGCAGCATTGCCTCGCCCTCGCGGTAGATGTATTCGTTGATGGCGTTGGGGTCCTGACCCTTGCGTGCATACTCTGCGTCGAGGTTCCATCCGCCGTAGCCGAGGGTGGCGCGTACTGCAAAGGCACCCACGTTCAGCGGGAGCTTAAGCTTGTACTCCGGGTCTTCGAGCGTGATAGTCTCGTCGTCCTGGTAGCGGCTCACGAATCCTGCGCCTATGATGGCGCGCATCCTGGTGTCCTGCAGCGGTTTGACGGCCTCTACGATATTCACCTCGCCGTCCACGCCGCGCACCAATCCGTCGCCGAGGCCCCAGAAGTAGCGCTGGCGGCCCGTCAGTGCCTTGATGGTGATGCCTGCCAGTGGGCGCAATGTCACGTTCAAACCCAGCAGTGCGTTGTCAAGCCCCAGGTAGCGGTCCTCGTAGGCGCGCAGTACGAGGCCAGAGCCGAACTGCTCGTAGAAGTGGCCGGCGGTGACGCTCAGTAGCTTGCCGTTGTAGGCCACGAAGTAGTTGGCCAGCCCCTGGCCATGCCACTGCGGGTCGAAGCCCAGCAGGGGGTTCTGGTACATCTCGAAGCGCAGGCCGCCGCTGAAGTCGCCGTTGGTGTACATAATGTCGGCGCGGGCGTTGAGGCGCATCTTGTCTTCCATGTCCGAGGCGCCTATCGTGCTGTCGGCGCGGCTCATCTGGGCATCCATCTGCACGTTGCCGGTCACGTGGCCGCCCAGGATACCCTGGGCCTGCGAGGCAATGGTTAACGTCATAGTTGCCACTGCGACAATGACTTTTTTGATTGTCATACTTTTTTGGTGTCTTTGTTATAAAATGCAAAAATACAATTTTTTTCCAAAACGCGCGTTTTTTTTATAATTATGACTATTTTTTGGCTGGTGCCCCTACGGCCCCAGTGTGGAGTCCCTACGGACCCCTATGGCATTTTTTCAGTAGTTCTTCAGTAGTATTTCAGTGTTCCACTGAAGAAATACTGAAGAACGATGGTCGAACGATGGTCGAAATGCCGGACTAACTCCCTGCCGGAAGGGCAGGGAAGAGGGGGCAAAACATTTTTTTTTGGCAGGGAACGGAAAAAAAGTGTATTTTTGCATTTCGGAAAAAAATACAATTTAAAAACGATAACTCTAAAACACAATGCAATCATGAAGAAAGCAATCCTCACTTTTGTGGCGGTCGTCATGCTTGGCGGCATGGCATTCTCGCAGATAAGTCTCGGCGGCCGTTTCTATGGCGGTCTCACCTCGGGCTTTGAGGCGTCGCTGCTCTACGGCATGGGTGGCAACAACCGCATCGAGGCCGATTTCGGCGCCAGCTTTGGTGTGATGACCAAGACCTATGAAGACCTCAACATAAACGGCGTCCGTTACACCCACACCGGCAATCCCTCCTACTATGTGGTCGCCGCCACGGGCTCATACCAGTGGACCTTCAACATTGTCAAGGGCTTTGGCTGGTTTGTGGGTCCCGCTGCGCAGCTCGGCATGGGTTCCAACCACGACGGCGACTTCTACATGCGCTTGGCCGTGGGCGCCCAGGGCGGCGTGGAGTACAAGTTCGACTTCCCCTTGCAGGTGTCGCTTGACGTGCGCCCAATGCTTGACTTCATCCACCTTGCCAATCCCCGCTCGCTCTTTGACCTGGGCGTGGCCGCAGGTGTCCGTTATTGCTTCTAAACGACAAGACTATGAAATATTCCATTGGAGTTGACATGGGTGGCACCAACACCGATATCGGGTTGGTGTCGGAGAACGGCAACATCATACAGCGCCGCACCATACCGACCAACGCCTACACCGAGCTGGAGCCATACGTGCGCGACATGATGCGTGAGGTGGAGGACATGGTGAAGGAGCAGACGACCATAGACGGCATCGCCGTGCAGCTTGACGGCATAGGCATCGGCGCCCCTAACGGCAACTATTACACCGGTTGTGTGGACAATGCGCCGAACCTCACCATCAAGGGTGTGCTCGACTTCGGCAAGGAGATACACCGCTACCGCGACCTGCCGGTGGTGCTGAGCAACGACGCTAACGCCGCAGCCTACGGCGAGTACATCTACGGCGGTGCCCAGGGCCTGAAGCACTTCATTATGTTCACACTGGGCACCGGTGTGGGCAGCGGCATCGTGATTGACGGCAAGCTGGTGCACGGCAGTACCGGCGGTGCCGGCGAGCTTGGCCACAACATCCTCATACCTCACGGGCGCAAGTGCTCGTGCGGAAGGGAGGGCTGCTTGGAGACCTACACGTCGGCACGCGGCATCGTGCAGACCTATCTGGAGTTGCGCCGCGAGAACCCCGACCAGGAGCGTATGCTTAAGGAGGTGCCCGACGCGGAGATCAGCAGCAAGCTCATAGGCGAGGCGGCGCACCAGGGCGACCCTGTGGCGCTTAGGACCTGGGAGATTGTCGGCGACCAGCTGGGGCTGGCTATGGCCAACAGCGTCACCTTCTCGGCCCCGGAGGCCATCTTCCTTATGGGCGGCCCCACGCTGGTGGGCGAGCCCCTGCTGAGGCCTTTGCGTGCCGCCTTCGAGAAATACCTCTTGAACATCTATCAAGGCAGCTGCCAGATTCGTATGAGCGAGCTGAAGTCGAACGAGGTGGCCATACTCGGCGCCGCGGCATTGATAAAGATGCCCAGGGAATAGGAAAAGTTCAACCCACAAATAAATAAAAGCGTAGTTATGAAAAAGACAGTCCTCCTCATGGCAGCAGCGTTGCTGTTCGTGGCCTGCGGCAAGCAGCCGCTGACCTCGTATGTCAACCCCTTGGTGGGCACCGATGGTCACGGCCACACGTTCCCCGGTGCCATAGTGCCTTTCGGCCAGATACAGCCCTCGCCCGACACGCGCTTGGAGGGCTGGGACGGCTGCAGCGCCTACCACTACAGCGACGACACTGTCTATGGCTTCAGCCACACGCACCTCAGCGGCACGGGCTGCGAGGACTACGGTGACGTGCTACTGATGCCGGTGAGTGGAGAGTGGAGAGCGGAGAACGGAGAGTGGAGAGACTGTTATAAGAGTCACTTCAGCCATGAGAACGAGGTGGCCAAGGCGGGCTATTACAGCGTGGTGCTCGGCCGCGACAACACCACCGTCGAGCTCACCGCCGACCGGCGTGTGGCCTACCACCGCTACACCTATGCCCAGGAGAGCGGCAACGCCTTTGTCGTCGACCTGCGGCATCGCGACGTGCTGCTCAGCGGCAAGATAATGTTTCGCGACGGGCTGCTGGTGGGCTGGCGCGAGAGTTCGGCCTGGAACCCCGACCAGCACCTGTTCTTCGCCATCTGCAGCGATGACGACCAGTTTGAGGTATGCTTCAACGAGGACTCCACCGGCGCCATCGTGCGTCTGCCCGACGGCGACAAGGTGCACGAGCTGCAGGTAGCCATCAGCGGTGTGGACATCGACGGTGCCATTGCCAACCTCAACACCGCCGAGTTCGAGGACTTTGAGAGTGCCCGTCAGGGTGCTGACAGCACGTGGGAGGCCGCCCTCGGCAAGCTGAAAGTCAAGGGTGGCACCCGGGAGCAGAAACGCTGCTTCTACACCGCCCTCTACCACTGCATGACGTCGCCCTACCTGTGGAGTGACGCCGACGGGCGCTACCGAGGCACCGACCAGCAGATACACATGGTCGACAAGGGTAGGGAAGTCTACACCGTCTTCTCGCTGTGGGACACCTACCGCGCCCTGCATCCGCTGCTGACGCAGATAGAGCCCGAGCGCACGGTGGACTTCGTCTATACCGCCATGAAGAACTACGAGCAAGGCGGCGAGCTGCCGATGTGGGAGCTGGCCGGTTATGAAACGCACTGCATGATAGGCTATCACGCCGTGCCCATGATGCTCGAGGCCTACAACTACCTGCACGAAGAAGACGGCACCCTTGCCGGCTATACGCCCAGGCAGCTGCTCGACGCCATGGTGGCCACCAGCAACCGCACCGAGGCGCAGCGTGCCTACGGTGAGCAGGGCTACCTGAGCTCTGAGCTTGACAACGAGAGTGTCTCGAAGACCCTTGAATATGCCTACGACGACTGGTGCATAGCCCAGATGGCCGAGATTGCCGGCGACAAGGAGACCGCGCGCACCTACTGGATACGCAGCCAGAGCTGGCAGAACATCATAGACAGCAATGGCTTCGCCCACGCCAAGCGCAACGGCGGATGGGTGACGCCCTTCGAGCCCACGGAGGTCAACAACCACTTCACCGAGGCCAACAGCTGGCAGTATAGCACCTATGTGCCGCACGACATCGATGCGTGGGTCAAGCATATAGGAGGCAAGGACAAAGCCATCGCTTTCCTGGATAGCCTCTTCGAGGGTCACAACACGATGAGTGGCCGCGACCAGGCCGACGTCACGGGCCTTATCGGCATGTATGCCCACGGCAACGAGCCGTCGCACCATGCTGCCTGGCTCTACACCCTTCTTGGACAACCCGAAAAGACGGAGAAGTATGTGCATAAGATTCTCAACGAACTTTATTCCAGCAAGCCCGACGGTCTCTGCGGCAACGAGGATTGTGGCCAGATGAGCGCTTGGTATGTGCTGGCGTCGTTGGGAAGATATAAGGTTTGTCCGGGCAGCTACGAGTGGGTGAAGACCAAACCCATCTTCACGCTCCCTGATGATCCAAATGATTTGACGTTTACTGGAAGAGATTTACTTGTCGAGGCTCCATTCAACGAGGACCTTCGCATCACCCCTTGCCCGGTCTTTGCCGACTGGCGTATGCAGAGCGACCGCGACAAGGTGACCGACACCTCGGCGCAGTGGGAGGGCCGTCTGCCGTCGCAGAAGGTGAGCCACAAGGAAGTGAAGGTGTCCACCGACAAGCATGTCACATACTTCACGCAGCCTGCGCCGCAGTACACCGAGAACGGTCCCGAGGGCATGGTGGACAACATCTACGGCAACATAAACTACCGCATAGGTGGCTGGCAGGGCTGGCAGGAGGACTTTGTGGCTGTGGTGGAGCTCGAAAATGAGCAGAAGGTGAATATGGTGGGAGTGAACTGCTTAGAGAATATGCGCTCGTGGATATTCTACCCCAAAGGCCTTAAGGTGGAGTACAGTCTTGACGGCGAGACGTGGCTGCCCTATGGCGAACAGGGGGCTGTCGTCGATGCCATCGGTGAGAAACCGCAGGCCCGCCAAGGCGAGAGCCACACGCAGCTCTTTGCTGTGGCAAAGAAGGTCCGCGCCAAATACTTCAGGATAACCCTTAAGAACTACGGCAAGTTGCCCGACTGGCACATGAGTGCCGGCGAGCAGGCCTGGTTGTTTGTTGATGAAATAGTAATTTTATGAAAAAGAAGTTGATATTGTCGCTGGTGACCATCGTTGCCGCGCTGGCTTTCGCGTCGTGCGACAGCAAGACCTGCTACTGCTACGACAACGGTCGCGAGGAGGTTCTGTACGTAAACCCTGACGTTAAGTGCAACGCCTACAGTTCGGGACGCCGTGGTTGCGTGGAGAGCAACGAGCGCATGAACCCCAGCGAGATTGGCCAGGAATACAAGAAGCACTAAAGTACCAGTATGGCGTTGGAGACAGGCCGCTGTCCCTCATGGTCGTGTGTGCGGTTGTCGGAGGGATAGTTGACCACCCCGCCATAGGGTTTACCTTGCACATACATCGTGCTGCTGCCGCCGCCGTCGAGGTTTATCGCCTCGGTGCAGCCCAGCCAGCGCATCACCAGTTCCAGTTCTGTGAGCGAGAGTCCCTCGGCCTGGTGCTTGAAGCGGCCGTCGGCCACCACCAGTAGCGTCGTGCCGTCGGGCTTGAGGCCAAGGGCTGTGCGGTTATGACGGTGGGTGACGAAGGTGCGGTCGTCGCGCTGCGGAACCAACGCCCCATGGCGTAGCAGCATCGGTCCGGCTGTCATGATGTTGCTGTCTATCAGGCTTTCTTCCCATAGGCGGTTGCTGTCGGGCACCGCCAAGCGGGGCCGTCCGTTGCGAAGGGCAAGTGTGGCATGCTGGTAGTATTTGCGGTTCACCGAGTCTGTGACGGCGGGGGTGTTCTCGCCCACTTGCTTGCCGTCGATGCGCAGGTAGCATACCGGGTTGCCGGCATCCATGTCGAAAAAGCTTCCGTTGACAGCCGCATAGGCGCCGCACCGCTCTGCGAGCGTCGAGACTTCGGTGAGGGCGCTGTCGCTGACGAAGGCCAGACGGCGATGTGAGCGTGTCGGTATCTCGATGACAAAGAGGTGCTGTGCCGAGCAGAACAGCGCACCTTCGCCGAAGTGATACCGTTTCAGGTAGAACCCTTCCATGGTGTCAATACTCCACTCGGCCCCAGCTACGCGCATGGAGTCCACGCTATGGTCTACTTGTGCCGCCGTCGGCAGCCAAAGCCCTGCAACAAGCAATACAGCAAATATCAGTCGTTTCGCGGTCATTTTGTCTTGTTCTTTTTGCCATTCTTCGGTTTTATCCCCAGCAATTCATCCCAGCGGTCGAAATCTTTGGTAAGCTTAAGGCCGATGCCTTGTTTGTAGGGCAAGTCCATACGCGTATAGTCGTTGGTGTTGGTGCGGTTGTAGGCGAAGATGTGCACCAGTGGGTTGATGCGGTAGCCCAGCAATGCGTCGACAACGGTGCCGCCTCTGGTCGATGACTCAAGCTCGCGGCTCTCACCGCCATAGCCGAGGGTGCTCTCAAGGTACCAGCGGCCCCAGTCTTTGCTGATGTTCACGTCAAGCTGCTGGTTGGTGAGTTCTGTTGCCGCCTTGTAGTTGACATCAACATCCACAAACTGTACCATGTCGCTCACTATGCTGCTCACCGACGACGCCATCATGGAGTAACCGCTCGATAAACCGTTGTTCACGGCGTTGCCGTTGCCTGCATCGTTGCCTGATACGTTGTAGAATTGCCCCATCAGCAGCAGCGACATGGTCT
Source organism: uncultured Bacteroidales bacterium (assembly GCA_900318275.1). Lineage (GTDB taxonomy): Bacteria > Bacteroidota > Bacteroidia > Bacteroidales > P3 > Colimorpha. The sequence continues at coordinate 67,940 of ONJY01000017.1, forward strand.
GGTTTATCATGTCGCGCTCGCTGTTGCGGTCTATGTAGGCGAACACTTCGTCCTCCACGCTGGCGTCGGCGTTGGGGAGGCGCAGGTCGAAGCCGATGGTGGGATCCTGCAGGGTGCCGGCCACGGCTATGACGTTCTCTACTTGTATGTATTTCTGTGTGTTGTCCACAGCCGACAGGTTGCCGGTCAGCGTGCTCAGGTTGGCGCGTTGCGAGTAGACAGCCTTCAGGTCGAACCGTGCGTCGGGCAGGCTTCCCTGGAATGCGAGGTTACTGCCTCTCTCGAGCGTGAAGTTCTTCTCAAAGAGCGACATCATGCTCAACTTCATGGTGCCGTCAACAATCTCATAGCTTCCCACCACCTGTGGATGCATCTTCTCGTCAAGGTTCATGTGCAGGTCGCCTTGTCCGGTGGCGCCAACGCCTACCTTCACTTCAGAGAAGTCCATGGGCAGGTTGAGCTTCAAGTTGGGCGTGATGCTGAGATTGACGTCCAGGGTGAAGGGCAGGGTCTTCTGTTTCTTTGTCTTGACGTGGCCCGTGGAGGCCTGTTCGTCGCCTACGAAGGTGATGTAGTTCTGCGCCTGCATGTGGCGTTGGCCGCTCACCGGCACCGTCAGCGTGCTGCCGGGATTGGTGCGGGCCGTGACGGCCATGTCGAGCTTCTCGAGGCTGCCGCGCACCGTGCCGTCGGCGCTGGCCAGCAGGGTGCCGCTGAACTCCTCGCCGTCCTTCTTGTCAAGCAGCAGCAGATTTTCGGTGTGAAGGCTCAAGTCGAGCACTATGTCCTGCAGGCTGTTGTATCGTATGTCGCCATCCACTCCGGCCATATTGCCACGCGTGTCGTGCAGCATGAAGTTGTCAAGCATAATGTGCTTGTTGCGGAAGCGTAGGCTGTCGTCGAAGAAGTAGGTCACGCCGGTGATGTCCACTTTCAGAGCCCCGTTCTCCACGAAGGCTTCGCCGATTATGTCGGGTTTGGCCGTGGTGCCGCTCACGTCGAAGACGCCGTGCAGCTGCCCCTCGAAGCGCGACGAGAACTTGCTCATCAGCGGTGCTATAAGGGCCAGCTCCAGCCGGTCAAAGGCCACGCTGAAGTTTAGGTCGGGGTCCTTCTTGCCCAAGCCCATCCATCCGCGTGCTCTTATCTGGTCGCCGGAAAGCATCAGGTTCAGTATGTTAAGCTCGGCGTTCCAGTTGCTTTTCACCGACACGTCGCCCAGCGGTTGGTTGTTCACCACGCAGCTGTCTATCCGCAGGTTGGTGTTGAAGTATGGTGTCTCTGTGATGCCGTACATGGCGAAGTGGCCGCCTATGTTGCCGCCAATCTCCATGTTGGTGCCTTGCAGCAGCACGTCGCAGAGCCTCCTGAGGTCGAAGTTGTCGAGGTCAAGGTTCACGTTGTCGCCCGGACGGCCTTGCAGGTCGAGCGCCGCCTCCACGCGTTGCTCTTCGCTTGCCGCGCTGATGCCGTTGCCCTTCACTTTGAAGCCGTCGGTCAAGGCTATCCCAAGGCTGTCGATGCCCAGCGCCCACCGTGTGTCGCCGATGTAGAAGTCGGGCCTCGCCACGCTGATATTGCCGTTGTCGAGCCTCAGCATCAGGTCGCCGCGTGTGGCGTAGCTCTCGTCGCCCCAGTACAGCTCGGCGATGCTGCGCCAGCGGTTGCTGTTGAGGATGGCGGAGAAACGGTTGAAAACCGTCATCTTGCCTAGCTTAAGTTCCTGAGCCTCGGCGTTCAACACGTAGGAACCTGCCGACGGCCGGCAGCCAGCTCCGAAGTTGTCGAGCACCAGGGAGCCTATGCGTACCGAGTCGCTGCGTAGCGCCATCTTCAGCAGTTCGCGACTGTTGTAGCTGCCGCTTAGACGTGTGCCGCGCGCCACCGCCACCTTGTCGCCCAACGACTCGAGCAGCCGTCCGTCATCGTTCCACAGTATGTTGAATGTCATGCTGTTGTCTTCCAGGTCGGCAAGTTTTTCTTCGCTCACCGCGGGTGTGATGCCAAGATCCTCGGGAACCATCTCGTGCAGCATGTAGCGCACCATGTCCGGCAGGTCGGCGTAGTCGAAACGACCTGTTACTGTGGCGCTCAGCGGATCGCTCAGCAGTTCTATGTCCTTTCTCTCTCCGGCGCTCTCCACGTCAAGGCGCACATCCTTCACCCGCACGGCGCCCACGCGTGTATTTATTAGCTCCACGCTGCCCGTCAGGCTGTCCAGAGTGTTGCCTTCGGCGGTGGCGTGCAAACGTGTGCTCACTTCGGCGAAGTCCTTGCTAGTCAGTCTGAAAGCCTCGGCGTTGAGGCGCTTGAGGTGCAGGTCGGCCACATATGTCCGCTCGCTGTTGTCAAGCCGGCTGGTGGCTTTCAGGTCGAAACGCAGCAGCGAGTCGGTCGACACAGCCTCCACCGTGGCATCGTTGTCGTGTATCTCTCCGTTTATGCTTATGGGTGCCAGCTTGTTGCCGCGCACCACGGGGTTCGTCAGCCCCAGGTCCACCGTGCCGTCCAGGCGGCTATGGTCACCCTTCGAGGCTCCCACGGTGGCGTCGACGCTCATGGCCAACCCCGTGTGTGTCAGCCAGTCGCTGCCCAACAGGCTCAGCCCGAGCCCGTCGCTGTTGGCCTCCAGACCCACGTGCCACGCATCCGCCAGTCGTTTGTCCGTGCCTTTGGTCACAGGCCTTGCGGCAACATCGGCGCGCAGATTGCCCATCCCGCTGGCAATGTCGAGGTTGAGCGTGCCGCCGTCGGCCACGTTGCCATGCAGCCGGGCCGCCATGTCGATGTGCTGCACCTGCCTCACCATATGCCGCATGGCAGGGGAGAGCTTCACCGGCATATTGGCCAGTATGCGCTCCACGTCGCCGTCGGCCACCCTCACGTCAAGCCGTTCAAGGTCGCCTCCGGCAATCGTCACGTCGGGCAGGCCGCGCACCGTGCCGTCCACAGCCACACGCGAATCGCGTCCGAACGACAGCAGCAGCCCGTCGATAACCAGGCTGTCGACAGGCCCCGTGATAATGCCCTCCGCGTCAATCTGCGCGTTGTAGCCCCACAGCACCGGCGCCCAGTAGGCCACATCGCCCAGAGCCACCGTCGTACCCTCGTGCAACACCGCCCGGTGGTATACCGTATGCTCGTAATGCTTCATCACATCCCAGCTATCGTACACCAAATCAGCCTCAAGCATAATGTGGCTGTTGCCCGTCGTGATGTCCATGTTGTGCGCATGTATACCCTGCGGACTTATGTACGCATCGCCCCGTATGTCCTTCACAACGAAGCCGCTGCGCTCCTCGGTGCTCAGATGCAGTATGTGCGCCTCCACATCATCGTTCACCACATGCACACCCTTGATGCGTCCGCAGATGTCGTAAAACTCCATGTGCGGTATCTCCACGCCGTGCTCGAACACCGTCTTGCGGTGGTCAATCAAGTCCATCTTGTAGTGCACATGGTTCAGCGTCAGCATCCCCACCTCCACCGTAAACCGGCCGCCTCGCGATGGCGTGGACTCGTTTTTCTGATAGTGGCTTATGATAAAGTCGAGGTTAGTGACAGCCTTTCCGGGCTCCTTCTTGCTCGGGCTAATCGCCAAGTGATAGTAGGCCTTGCCCAGATACACGCGGTCGAAACTCAACGTGCCCGCATCGTGGCCGCCATCCTTCAAATCGCCCGAACGGAAAGGAAACCGCTTGAACCTCAGCCTCAACGTCTCGCAGTCGAAAATCGTATCGTTGTCGGGCGACACCAGCAGCACCTCGTGCAGTATCAAGTGGTCCCAAGGCATCATCCCAAGCGAGCCAATCCTCACCGTTCCGCCCCACTCCTTCGAGAAATGGTTGCCGACGGCGGTCCCGATGTAAGACTGCACAACAGAGTAATTGACCACTGCCACAGCGATATACACTATCAGCAGCAGCCCCAAGAGCACTCGTCCTGCTATTTTGGCCACTTTCTTCAATCGCTACATATAACGCGCATGTTTGCGAATTATTATATCTATAGGAAAAATCTTTCCCCCGTCCTAACCCCCACCTAAACCCGTCCTAAACGGCTACAACACCCCATGTCGCCCCGTCGGCCCCTCTACGGAGCCGGTACGGCACAAGCGCGTAGTTGCGTCTCTGTTCCTTCGACGCCTCTACGGCAGTTCTTCAGTAGTTCTTCAGTGGACCACTGAAATACTACTGAAGAACTATCGTGAAATGCCGAAGGAGCACCGTCGAGGCTCCCTGGGGGATTGATTGTTGATAACTCGCGCCGCGAGGCGCCAAAGTATGCAGATAACCGATTGAGCTATAGAGATATATCGCGCTTTTGCCCTTCTGATGGCCGATTCCGGCCGCCAGGAATGGATTTTCCTCCTTTTTTGCCCCGTGCAGCACCGTTTTGCGGAGCCGGAAACCGGACGCGACGAAAATTTTTTGCCGATGCACGACGCTGTAAGACAGCAATATCGGCACGCCGAAACGCATTTCTCTGAAAAAATATTTTGGCGT
>ONJY01000046.1 GCA_900318275.1 uncultured Bacteroidales bacterium
TACCCCACCAAGGAGGTGCTCTACCAGGAGGTGGCCAAGTTCCCCGAGGTGCGGCGCGACTTGGCCCTCGTCCTGCGCAAGGACGTCACCTTCGCCCAGGTCGAGCAGGCCGCCCTGCAATGCGAGAAGAAGCTGCTCAAGAGCGTCAGCCTCTTCGACGTCTACGAGGGCAAAGGCATCACCGAAGGCTTCAAGTCCTACGCCGTCAGCTTCATCCTGCAGGACAAGGACAAGACCCTCAACGACAAGCAGATTGAATCTACTATGGCCAAGATCCAGAAGACCCTCGAGACCCAGCTGGGCGCGAAGATCCGCGGCTAACAGGCCGACACAAAGTGAATGGGGCCCGCGACATCCGTCGCGGGCCTCGCTTCATTTTTCATTGTCGCCGACGCAAGTGTCGAAACCATGTTTCCATTTTAAAATAACCGCTTGTACCTCATAGGGAAAAAAGCTCGAAAAAAAATAGAGTAAATGAATCCATGCGTTACAGTTACAGTTGTTACAATTAAAAAAAGAGTGATACAATCCCCTTCTTATAATATATAACTAATTAATATATAAATATATAGATAGGAAATATAAACAAGCATACCCCTCAAAAAACAACTGTAACAACTGTAACTGTAACAAAATGCCAAAATTTTCACAATTATTTTCTTGTCTAAAAAGCAAACAAACAATGAATTACGATATCACAAAACCCTCGGCTCCCATGTTGTCAACCCTCTGAGACGGGACAAAAAGGCATCCAAATCCTCCTCTAAAAGGCCATAAAATACCCTCCGCACCCCTCCTTCCAGCACCTTTCACCCTCCCCAGCGCTCACATGCACGCTCCCGAATCACGCCATCAATACCTCATTGGTGAGGGTTTTTGTGCCCAAATGAATACCCTCGTGGCCGAAAATAAGGTGTCCCCATCCTGAATCCATACCGTTGCGCCCCTCCTCCTGACTTCGCCCGTCGGTTTTATGTCATTGAATATCTATCACATCCAACGTCCAAAGCGCCACTCATTCCCAACCAGCGTAACAGCGTAACAGCGTAACAGTTCCCATTCCCCTATTTCCTCTACCCAAAATCAGGCCTTATATCTATATATCTATATATATATAGATATATAGATATAAGAATTCATTTTTGACTTTTGGAATACCGTATTTCGAACTGTTACGCTGTTACGCTGTTACGCCTCAACCACATATCACAGCGTTATCATTCCGTAACCCCCTGTAATATAGCCATTACCAAACACGCCTACCCATCCGTACTCCATTTCTACTGACAAAACACCCTCTAAACGGCTACTAAACGGCTACAAGACGGCTACTAAACGGCTACAAGACGGCTACTAAACGGCTACAAGACGGCTACTAAACGGCTACTAAACGGCCACAAGACGGCTACTAAACGGCATCTGCTCCCCATCACCGGGGCGTGACTTGCGGAGCAACCCCTAAACCAAGAACCCTTAATCCTTAACCCTTAACCATCCCAGGACGCCCCTTGCGACACTCATTTTAGCCGTTTTCAAAATCGTTTGGGCCTTGCGACATTCATTTCATGTTATCAATGCCATGTTTTATTCCGGCAAGTAGCTGTACAATACCACAGAAAAGCGAAAACATAATAAACTCCCCTAGTCCAACGATGAGGAAAACGATGTTTTCCGTTGCAATGCTGGCAATTGTTAAAATTGCAAGGCCAATAAAACTTAACACAAGCATGACTGTGGCGTATGTGTACCAACCACTGCGCTCTACGTATTTGGTTGTACGAGTTTCAGTTTTTGTTTCTAATAATTCGGCTGTTGTGCTGTTCCCTTTATGCAAGGGTGTCCCGCAAAATGGACATTTTTCAAACTGATCGCTTACTTCTTTTCCGCATAGTTTGTTTGGGCAAAAAACTGTGCCGGTGGAGGGGTTAGGTTTAAATCCACAATGAGGGCATTTGTCGAACGCTTGGTCATTGTACTGTTTTCCACAAGAAGAACAATTAATAAAATGTGCCATCTATTACGATGTTTTATTCCTCTCTCCCGCGCCCCGTCGAGCATTAATAATAAAAGAAGCGTGGCACCGTATGCCGCTTCCTGCAAAGAGGTCCTAGGAATAACCTTGAAAAGAGAAGATGCAATAAGCCCACGCTATATATGCGAAGAGCTATTACACAGATTCTGCTTTTCAATGGAGTTTCTCAGGTTCCTTTGCACAGAACGCGTATAACGCTTCACGATTTCCTTCTGAAATCGACTGCAAAGATACGGCAATTCTGCGAGCTGGCAAAATTTATTTTCCGCAGAGGGTGTGAAAGAAGCAATATCCAACAGAAATTTACGTTAATTAACGAGAATAATTTACGATAATTAACGGTACATTTACGGCAATTAACGTTCAAGTAAGGCATGCAAGGCTTGGAGCAATATGACGTGAAGCTGCTGCTGGCGCTGGTGAAGAGTGTCGAGGGAAGGACCGATTTCTTCAAGGTGCTGGTGGAGGGGCCGCACCCCGAGCTGGCGGCTTTCAGCAACGCCATACGCGGCGACGACGATGCTATGGTGTGGCTCTTCAAGCATGACTTCGCCTGGCTGGCCATCCTCAGCAACGCCTGCGACGGCGACGAGAAGGCACAGCAATGGGTGCAGCGCAACCTCACCAAGGTGAACATGATGTTCGCCCTCGCAGCGCGCCGCAACATCCCCGCCGTCAAGTGGCTCCTCTCGCACCGCCTCGAGATATTCCTCATGCTGGCCCGCGAGACGGAGAAGTTCCTCGACTACCAGGACAAGGAATACACATGGCCCTATGTCATGCACTTCGGCGGCCACCACCGCGCCATCGAAGAGTTACAAGAATGGAAACAAAAAGACAACAACAATGATACAGAAGAAAGACAACAGTAGACCGAGTAAGGAGAACAAAGACGAGAAGAAGACTAGTTATACTAGCAGAACTGGGAAGCCTAGTAGGACTAGTAGACCTAGTGACACTAGAGCTTCTAGAAGCACCCGCCCGGCAGGCCGTAAGCCTGCCGCTCCACAGAAGCCCAGAGATGGGCAACGCGACCGTAGTGGAGCGAAGCCTAGCTCTAAGCACGCCGAGGGCGCTATACGCCTCAACAAGTACATCGCCCATGCCGGCATCTGCTCGCGCCGCGAGGCCGACGAGCTGATTGCCGCCGGCAGCGTGAAGGTCAACGGCAAGGTGGTCACCGAGATGGGCTACCAGGTGATGCCCGGCGACGAGGTGCAGTACGGCGGCGAGAAGCTCCGCAGCGAGCGCCTGCGCTACTTCCTCCTCAACAAGCCCAAAGGTTTCATCACCACCACCGACGACCCGCAGGAGCGCCGCACGGTGATGATGCTCATGGACGGCTGCTGCGCCGAACGCATCTATCCCGTCGGCCGCCTCGACCGCGCCACCACAGGCCTGCTGCTCTTCACCAACGACGGCGAGCTGGCCAAGCGCCTCACGCACCCCTCCACGCAGGTCTACAAGATATACCAGGTGGAGCTCAACAAGCCCGTCACCAAGGAGGACATGAAGCGCCTCCTCGAAGGCATCGAGCTCGAGGACGGACCTATGCATGTTGATGACATACAGTATGCCGCCGTCGGCAAGACCATCGACAAGCGCATCGTGGGCGTCGAGCTGCACAGCGGCCGCAACCGTATCGTGCGCCGCCTCTTCGAAGCCCTCGGCTACGAGGTCCACAAGCTCGACCGCACCACCTTCGCCGGCCTCACCAAGAAAGACCTCCCCCGTGGCCGCTGGCGTGAGTTAACGGAGAAAGAGGTGGGCTTCCTGAAAATGATATGATTCTATGGAAAATAAGAGATTTACTACGGCAGGCCGATGGCTGATTGATTCGGCGATTGCATTGGTGTTTGTAATCGGTTTCTTGTATAGCGGATTGGTTAAAAATAATGGTTTTGATCTTATTCTCGGAATAATTGATGTCATTTGGTTGACCAATAGCGTTATTAATCATTTCAAGGCAAAGAAAGGAATAGCTATCGAACTGGATGATGGGACGTTGACATTCAAGGGTTGTTGTACGCTTCATACAAAAGATGGAGTGCAGAATATTGGCGACAAAGTGTTTCAATGGACGGAGATAAAGGATGTTTATCCATCGAACTGTACTATTGCCACAAAAGATGGTAGAACCTATGGTGTCAACGATCCTATTGGCTCGTTGGAAAGCCTTAGGGTATGGCGTACAATAGAGAATTATTATGAAACCAGTAAGGGGTAGCGGTTTGTATATGCTCCTTGGTCTCCATTGTTTGAACATCGCCGGCCTCACCAAGAAAGACCTCCCCCGTGGCCGCTGGAGAGAACTGACAGAGAAGGAAGTCGGCTTCCTGAAGATGATATGAGGATTAGGCGGATACTGCTGATTACATTGGTATCGTTGCTACTGTCTGGAGCGACAGTCTCTATTGTCGCCAATGTCCTGGTGAACCGTTCCGCGGAAGGACTCTGTTACAGCAGTACCGACGATATGCCATACCGCCGAGTGGCCTTGCTGCTTGGCACCACGAGGCTTGGCCGTACGGGCAACCCTAATCCCTATTTCAACAACCGTATCACCGCCTGTGCCGAGCTGTACCGTGCCGGCAAGGTGGGCAAGGTGCTGGTGAGCGGCGACAACAGCCGCAATGGATACAACGAGCCGGAAGACATGCGGCAGGCGCTGGTTGAGGCTGGCATCCCCGACAGCTGCATTGTGCTTGACTTCGCAGGCTTCCGCACGTATGACTCCATGGTGCGCGCCAAGCGGGTTTTCGGGCAGGACAGCCTCACCGTCATATCGCAGCAGTGGCACAACAAACGTGCACTCTACATCGCCAACCGTATTGGTGTCGATGCTGTGGCCTACAATGCCGCCGACATCGACATCCGTGCCACCAAACTGAGGCTGGCAGTACGCGAATGGCTGGCACGCACCAAGATGGTCTTCGACTTGCTCTTCATGCATGACCCACATTTCCTCGGAGAACAGATAACGATATGACACACCGTTTCACAGTCACCATCGAGCGTAGCGGCGACATGGATGCCGCCTACGTGCGCGTGCCTATAGATATAAAGAAAGAATACGGCAAGGGACGGCTGAAGGTGCAGGCTACCTTCGACGGCGAGCCGTACATCGGCAGCGTGGTGAACATGGGCGTGAAGAATGCCGACGGCAGGGTGTGCTACATCATCGGCATCACCCAGGCCATCCGCAAGAAGATAGGCAAGACCTTCGGCGACAAGGTGGAGGTGGTGCTCATTCCCCAATAAGGAACACTGTGTTCCTCTTGTGAAGGTTCACCTTCTCGCGCTCTTTCTGCCATTTGGCGGCGGAGAGGGAGCGGATGTACTGCGTCGGCAGCGTGAGGTCGCAGGCCACGCAGATCATGGTATTGGGCTGGAGCACAGTGCTCAAGGCTTCAAGCATCTGGTTGTTGCGGTAGGGGGCTTCTATGAACAGCTGCGTCTGGTGCTCGCGGTGCAGGCGCTCCTCGAGGTGACGGATGGCGGCGGCACGTTTCGACTTGTCCACAGGCAGATAGCCGTTGAAGGCGAACGACTGTCCGTTGAAGCCCGAGGCCATCAGCGCCAGCATGAGCGACGAGGGACCTATGAGAGGAACGATCTCTATACCACGTCGTTGCGCCACGCGGGTGATCATCGCCCCAGGGTCGGCAACACAGGGCAAGCCGGCCTCGCTCAACAGGCCGATGTTCTCGCCGCGCTCTATGGCGTCGAGGTAACCCACGATGTCTTCCTGCGACGTGTGCTCGTTAAGTTCCAGAAACACGGTGTCATCTATTGCGTGCGGATAGCCAGCTTTCTTGAGGAAGCGGCGCGCCGTGCGCAGCTCCTCGACGATGAAGGTGTGGCACGAGGCCAGCAACTCGGCGTTGGCGGCGGGTAGGGAGGAGGCAATGTCCTCTGCGCCAATGGGAACGGGGAAAAGTATCAGTCGTCCTTTCATATATATTGAATAACGAGGCGTTTTGTTTTTTATTGCGTGGCACTATCGTCGGCGTCAGATTTTGGTGTGTTTTGGGTAGGAACTCCGGTGTGGCACGTTTTGTGTGGGAGATATTTGCTGATGTCGGGCAATAAAATTGACAATTGTTTGTTATTGTATATAAATAAAAGGACATGAAAAAGACGTTTTTTTTGCTGTTTGCAGGGGTCAGCATGATGATGCAGGCCTGTGCCCAGCAGCCGGAAGAGGCGGCAAAAGCTGTTGAAGTGATACCTCAACAAGCAGCTGTCAATAGGCTTAAGATTAGCGATTTCACTGATGTTGCTGCGGCGACGATAGACGGCGTGGTGCACATCAAGACCGAGATGACGCAGATGACGCCTCTCTACCAGTCATTCTTCGGCTTCATCATCCCGCAGGGCGTCCAGCGGCAGGTGTACAGCGCCTATGGCTCGGGTGTCATCATCACCAGCGACGGCTACATCCTGACCAACAACCATGTGGTGCAGGATGCCGAGCGTATCTCCGTGACACTCAACGATCGCCGCGAGTTACCGGCCCGTTTAGTGGGCAACGACCCCGCCACCGACCTGGCGGTGATAAAGGTCGAGGCCGAGGGACTTACATACATTCCCTTTGGCAACAGCGACTTGGTGAAGGTCGGTGAGCCTGTGCTGGCAATCGGCAACCCTTTCAATCTCACCTCGACGGTCACCAGTGGCATCATCAGCGCCAAGGCGCGCAACATGCATATCATAGACAATCCGCGCAGTAACGAAACGCCGTTAGAATCTTTCCTACAGACCGATGCAGCTGTCAATTCAGGTAATAGTGGAGGTGCGTTGGTCAACTCTCAGGCCGAGCTCATAGGTATCGTGACTGCCATAGCATCGGGCAACGGCAATTACATTGGCTATTCGTTTGCCATCCCCTCTAACCTGGCTGTCAAAGTGGCAGGCGACTTGCAGCGCTATGGCTATGTGCAGCGTGGCTACCTCGGTCTGCAAGTTGCTGTGCAGCCGACCGTGCCGGTATTCGTCAGGGCGACATTGTGTTGCGTGTTGCGGGCAAGGATGTCAACACCTTTGCCGAGATGATGGAGGAGCTCGGCCTCTTCAGTCCCGGCGACGAGGTAGAGGTGGATTTCGAGCGCGACGGACATACTCAGACAGTCAAGGCGAAACTACTTAATTCAAAGGGTAATACCGATATTATCCGCAAGTGACACTTGAGGATAAATATGATGAGATGACCCAGCGGCCGGTGAAGCTGCTGGTGTGCAAGATGGCGGTGCCGACAATCATCGCCATGGTGACTACGGCGCTGTACAATGTCGTAGACGCGGCGTTCATCGGGCGTCTCTCCACCGAGGGTACTGCCGGCATCGGCATCTCTTTCGCCTACATGACTTTCATACAGGCACTTGGCTTCTTCTTCGGGCATGGTTCAGGCAACTATATGTCACGCGCACTCGGTGCCAAGAAGGTCTCCTCGGCCTCGGTGGTGGCAAGTGTGGGCTTCATTACCCCCTTCCTGATAGGTCTGATGGCGGCAATCGTTTGTCTGCCAAATCTTTCGGCATTGAGCCGACTGCTCGGTGCACCCGAGAGTGTGGTGCCCTTCGCCAACGACTACCTCAGTTATGTGGTCGCGGCCACACCCTTCATGATGTCGGCCTTGACACTTAACAATCAGCTTCGTCTGCAGGGTAACGCCCATTTCGGCATGATAGGCATCGTCAGTGGTGCCATCCTCAACATCGCCCTCGACCCGCTGTTCATCTTCACCCTTGGCATGGGCGTAAGCGGTGCCTCGCTGGCCACAGCTGTCAGCCAGCTCTTTGCGTGGTGTCTGCTGCTGGCCGGCACCTTCAGGCCTGAGTGCGTCCATATCCG
>ONJY01000020.1 GCA_900318275.1 uncultured Bacteroidales bacterium
GGTCAATGCCGACGGCATCACCGCAGCCTGGCTGCTCAATCTGCTGGGGAGCCCCATCTCGACGGGCACGGCATGGGTTGTTAATGTCATCTTGGCAGGTCTGGCGGCAATCTACCTGATAGCCAACGGCCTTGTCAACGAAGACACCGCCGAGAAGCAGGAACGCCATGAGCAGGAATTGGTCTACGTAAAGACCGCAGCGCCCCGTCTCAAGGCACTGGTGGACGGCGCCACAGATAAAAAAGTGGAGGCAGAGCTGGAGAAACTGTACTACACCATAAACAGCAGCCCTTTGCGCTCCAACGAGGCAGCCAAGAGCCTCGAGCGTCAGGTGCTCATGATGCTCAACGACCTCGAAGATGCCACAGACAAGGAAGACACGCTCCGCATCTGCGACGAAATGGTCAAACTGGCGAACCGCCGCAACAGAATGTTGAACACAAACAATTAAAACCATACCTATGGCAACAGCAACAATTTTGGTCTGCCCCAACTGCGACAGCACCCTTGAACGCACCACCAAGAAATGCGACTACTGCCACCAGCCTGTCATCGTCGACAGTGGCTCTCTGGTCAAGATGCAGGACGACCAGGTGAAAAAGTACGTAAAAAGCTACAACCAGATGCTCACCGACGGCAAAGGAACCTCGGGCGAGATGGAGAGCTACATCGCCATGTGCTTCCTGCGTCTGCACCAGTACGACAAGGCTCTTGAGCACTTCGACAAAGCCCTCGACGAGAGCTTCGACGACGCCGAGACCTACTTTATGACCGCCGTCGCCCTGATGCGCGGCAAGAAGCCGTTCCTCGCACAGCGCGCCGACATCAACAAGGCGGTGAGCTATCTCGAGACAGCCTGCGAGCTTGAAGAGAAGCCCATCTATCGCCAGATGCTGGGCTACATCAAACAAGACTATTTCGACCGCAAGTACCTAAATGTAAGCCCCTCGACGGATGAAGAGTATGCCCGTGCCGAGGAGTTGGGGCTGAACGACGATGATATCAACACCCTCGTATCTTTGCTGAACATCAAGGAGAGTTAGCGGTTCACCCTTAGCACTATTCTATTTATATACCAGAGAGTCACGCCTTTATGGCGCGGCTCTCTATTTTTTTATGACTTCTGGGCAATAAAAGACCTGCTTTTGAGTTAATAATGAGTTACTAAAAGGATAGGAAAAATGAACAGTCTGAATGCCGTGTCGCCCATCGACGGGCGCTACCGCAGCAAATGCGAGCCCCTGGCCAAATACTTCAGCGAAGGGGCGCTGATAAAATACCGTGTCCGCGTGGAAGTGGAGTACTTCATAGCCCTCAGCGAGAGGCTGAAGACGCTGCGCCCGCAGCTGGCCATCGTGGCCTCGAAGGCCGAGGCCCTGCGCGACATATACCGCACCTTCACCGACGAGGATGCGCAGGCCATCAAGGACATAGAGAAGGTGACCAATCACGACGTGAAGGCTGTGGAGTACTTCCTGAAGGGCAAGTTTGACGAGATGGGCCTCGCGGAACTCAAGGAGTTCATACACTTCGGCCTGACGTCGCAGGACATCAACAACACCAGCGTGCCGCTGAGCATGAAGGAGTGCCACGACGAGGTGCTGCTGCCGGCCTACAAACGCCTGCAGGCCATGCTCGACGAGCGCGCCGAGGAGTGGAAGGACATACCCATGCTGGCCCACACCCACGGCCAGCCGGCATCGCCTACCACGCTGGGCAAGGAGTGGGGTGTCTTCGCCTACCGCCTGCGCCGCCAGATTGAGGAGCTGGAGCGCATACCCTTCACCGCCAAATTCGGCGGTGCCACGGGTAACTTCAACGCCCACCTGGCAGCCTTCCCTGAAGTGGACTGGAGAGCCTTCGGCAACGACTTCGTGGCCAACCACCTCGGCCTCGAGCGCCAGCAGCTTACCACCCAGATAGAGAACTACGACATGATGGCCGCCTGGTTCGATGCCTGCAAGCGCATCAACGTCATCCTCATAGACCTCTGCCGCGACGTGTGGACATACGTCTCCATGGAGTACTTCAAGCAGAAGATAAAAGCCGGCGAGGTGGGAAGCAGCGCCATGCCGCACAAGGTGAACCCCATAGACTTCGAGAACGCCGAGGGCAACCTGGGGCTTGCCAACGCCATCTTTGAGCACCTGAGCCACAAACTGCCGATAAGCCGCATGCAGCGCGACCTTACGGACAGCACGGTGAGCCGCAACATCGGCGTGCCGATAGCACACACCATGATTTCCATAGCCTCGCTGGAGAAGGGACTCGACAAGCTGCTGCTCAACGAGCAGGCCCTGGAGCGCGACCTGGAGAACAACTGGGCTGTTGTAGCCGAAGCCATACAGACAATACTGCGCAGCGTGGGCTACCCCAACCCCTACGAGGCCCTGAAGCAGCTGACGCGCACCAACGAGAAGGTGACGTCGGCAACCATAGAGAGCTTCGTGGAGACCCTTGAGGTGGCTGACGACGTCAAGGAACGCCTCAAGAAACTCACCCCGCACAACTATATAGGCTACAGCCTATGAACTTCACGCTCCACAACCTAAAGCCTTACAGCGCCCGCATGGGTCTGTACACGCTGCTGGTGGTGCTGAGCGTAGTATTCACCATGTCTACGGCACTGAGTGTCGCTGACTTCCTGAAGATACTCTTCGGCGAAAGCGAGAATACGGTGCCATCCATAAACCTTGTGGCACAGGCTCTCGACGGCCTGTACCGATGGCTGATAACCTTCGGGCGCAAAGAGTCGCTGATACTCTTCTCGGTGATAATCTTTGTGCTCTACAGCCTGAAGAACATCTTCGGCTACCTGTCGGCAGTGCAGATAGCCATGATACGCACCGGCGTGGTGCGTGACCTGCGCAACAAGCTGTTCCGCAAGGCTATGCGCCTGCCGCTGAGCTACTACGACCGTGCCCGCAAGGGAGATGTCATGGCCCGCTTCAGCAGCGACATGGTGGAGTATGAGGAGAGCGTCCTCGGGTCGCTGCAGTCGCTGCTCTCGTCGACCATCAGCATGGTGCTGTATCTGGCCATGCTGGTGTACCTCAACGTGAAGCTGACGCTCTTTGTGCTGCTCATGCTGCCGCTGGTGGCACTGGTGGTGGCAGGCATAGCACGCAGGCTGAAGCGCAACTCACAGGTGGTGCAGGAGATGAACTCGCGGCTAATATCCCTGACCGACGAGACGATGGGAGGGCTGAAGGTCATAAAGTCGTACAACGCCATAGACTTCTCCAACCGCCGTTTTCGCAGCTACAACCGCGACTATACACGCAGACGCAACGCCATGTACCGCCGCATTGACGCCGCTTCGCCGGTAAGCGAATTCCTCGGCAGCGTGATAGTGATAGGAATACTGCTGTTTGGCTCATGGCTGGTGATGAACGGCGACAACGGTCTCACCGCAGACCTGTTCATCAGTTACGTGATGCTCTTTGTGCTAATGATTCCTCCAGCCAAAGACCTCACCACCGCCTTCTCGCAGATGCGCAAGGGACGCGCCTGCGCCGACCGCATAGAGGCCTTCCTCGGCGAAGAAGAGGAAGTGTGGAAAGTAGAAAATGACAGGCGGAGAGTGGAAAGCGGGAAATGCGATACAGCTGTGGAGCTGCGGCATGTAAACTTCTGCTACAACGATGAAGTGCCCGTGCTCCACGACATCAACATCAGCGTGCCACGGGGCACAACCCTTGCCCTTGTAGGTGCTTCGGGCAGCGGCAAAAGCACTATAGCCGACCTGATATGCCGCTTCTATGAATGCCACGACGGCGATATACTGCTCGACGGACAGCCTGTCAGCGACATGCCGTTGGCAGACCTGCGCTCGAGGATAGGAGTTGTGGCACAAGACACCCTGCTTTTCAACGACACTGTGGCGGCCAACATAGCCTTCGGACGCCCTGGAGCTACGCCTGAGGATATAGAACAAGCTGCACGAGCAGCACAGGCCCACGACTTCATAAGCGCCATGCCAGAGGGTTACAATACCTGTATCGGCGAAGGTGGAGGCATGCTCAGTGGCGGTCAGCGCCAACGCATAAGCATAGCCCGCGCCCTGCTTCGCGAACCAGAGCTGCTTATCCTCGACGAGGCGACCTCAGCCCTCGACACCGAGAGCGAACACATGCTGCAAGCCACGTTGGGCGAAGTGCTGCAAGGCCGCACGGCAATAGTCATTGCCCACAGGCTCTCCACCGTGGCAGGTGCCGACAACATTGTTGTGCTCGACCATGGCCGCATTGTGGAACAAGGCAGACATGACGAGCTTATGGCTCTTGGCGGGCGCTACAAGCAAATGGTACAACTGCAGTCCCTCGACTGATGCACCGTATACTGCACATATTGTTGCTGTTCGCCGCACCACTGAGCATAGCGGCACAGACCCCGGTTGCACTCTGCACAGAATGGGTGGCCACGGTCGACGACTCTCAGCATATCGTGCTTAGGTGGAATCCCTCGCCCGACAGCCGTGCC
Organism: uncultured Bacteroidales bacterium; assembly: GCA_900318275.1. Lineage (GTDB taxonomy): Bacteria > Bacteroidota > Bacteroidia > Bacteroidales > P3 > Colimorpha. The sequence continues at coordinate 4,483 of ONJY01000020.1, forward strand.
GCAGGCTACAACATCTGCACCGGCGACACATGCCGCCCCTATGCCATAATACATAACCGCTTCGACACAACATTGGTATGCCGTGACCACAGCGTCACCGAGCGTCATGTATATCGCCTACACGTTTTCGACAACGAGAACAACCCCAGCGCACTGACGCCACATTTCGGCAACATTGTGGTGGAAGCCAACATCCCACGATGCGACACCTTGGTGAGTGTCAGTTGGAATGCCTATCGCGGCATGCCTGGAGGTATTGGGCGTTACTCTCTGCTGGGGCGCATAGAGCCTTACCAGGACTCATTCTCAGAGCTATATAATACCGACAGCACCGGTAATATGAGCTACCATTTCGTCATGCCTGAGGGAGCCACACGGGTACACCTTAAGGTACGTGCCATAAGCGCCGACAGACGTCTGACCTCATTATCCAATACCGTCAGCGTGGAACGTGGCACCGTCGACAGCACCTCATTTGTGCGCATAGACAGCGTTACGACAGACACCGCACGCTCCATCGTGCATGTACACATGCCTATAGACACTGCTTTTCATGGCGGACGCTACACCCTGTGGCGCAGTATTGACGGCACACCATGGAACCCCATTGCGCAGTTCAGCACGAATACACCAACCTACACATATACAGACCGGGACATTCATCCATACAGAGACTCCCTACACTGCTACCAGCTATCGGTCGTCGATGGCTGCGGCATGAACCCCAGCTACTCGACGGCACGTTGCACCGTTGTGCCAGCACCGCCGGAACCACGCTGCTGGTTTCCCAATATCATTGTGGCAGGAAGCAGTGATAACGGACTCTTCAGGCCAACAATACAGGGAGACATGGGCGACCTGTACGAGCTACACATATTTGACCGCCACGGGCTGCTTGTCTTCAGCAGCAAGAACAAGAACGAAGGCTGGCGCCCATCAAGCAACATACCACAGGGTACTTACGCCTACAGCCTTCGCCTACGGTTCAACAACAATATGATAAAAACCTTCACCGGCACGGTGACAGTGATAAAATAGCATCAAGACCATGGAAATAGCACTCTACATACGCCACATCGAGGAAGAGGCCAAGCCTTATCTGGCCACCCTAACGGAAACGCTCCACCGCAGCGGCATAACAACGCGACAGGTGACCGACGGCGACAGTGTCGACGGCTGTGACTTTATCTTCAGCATCGGCGGCGACGGCACACTGCTCTCGTCGGTACAGTTCGTGCACAGCAGCGACCCCGCTGCTTTCCCACCCATTCTCGGCATTAATTTCGGCCATCTGGGCTTCCTGACGGCCGCCGGCAAGGAAAGTGTAGGCACCCTCGTCGATGAACTGTTACAGGGCCATTATACGCTTGAAACACGTTCCCTGCTGGAGGTCAATGGAGGCTACGCCCTCAACGAAGTCTTCCTACATCGCAGCGATGCATCGTCGCTGCTCCGCACCGAAGTGACTGTCGACAGCGACTATGTGGCCACCTATGCTGGCGACGGCGTCATCGTGGCCACACCCACCGGCTCTACGGCCTACTCTCTGAGCTGCGGCGGCCCCATCCTGACGCCCGACTCGCGTTGTCTGGTCATCACCCCCGTCTGCGCCCACACCCTCACCCTGCGGCCCATCATAGTGCCCGACACCGCCACTGTGGTGATGCGCGTGGACGGGGCAGAAAACTATACTCTCGGCATCGACTCGCGCCGCACCACCCTCCACGGCTCCACACAACTCACCCTGCGACGTGCACCATTCAGCATCAACCTGGTGCGCACAGGCTCACAGAGCTTCTTCTCCGCTATCCGTGACAAACTGTCGTGGGGCAGTTGACAACAGCTTCATTGGCACACAAATTGCAGGAGAGAGAAGTATGGACAAGATGACTTTCACCACCGACCGCACCAACCTCACTGAGGGCGAGATTATCACCGTCACATGGGACTGCCACGAGGCAGAACGCGTAGAGCTAACCATAGACAACGGCTATAAAGCCACACCCATAGACCTTGAGTTCACAGGCACCAAACGGTTCCGCCTCAACCGCTCAAAAGGGCGTACACGTCTCACCATTACCGCCTGGGTTGGCGGCAAAAGTTACTCCAAGACCATAAAAGTGAAGGTCACTGAGATGCCTACCACCCACGCCGAGACGGTGGACGACAACGGCAACACCGTGGGTGGGGCAAAGCGGCTCACAGAGAAAATAGGTGCCTGGTGGAGGCGCCAACGCACAATCTACAACGAGCGCATGGCGGCACTCACACCCGAAAAACGTTTGGCTGTCCGCATCACCAGATGGTTAGTAGCAGCCATAATACTACTGCCCATTCTCCCTGTCTTGGGACTCATGGGTCTTTTGGCTATTGAAATATACCTGCTGGTATTTATACGCCGCCGCTGAAGGCAGACACTATATTTCCATCAGTTTCATGAAAGCTGCAGGCATCGGTGTCTCGAACTTCAGCCGTTTGCCTGTGACAGGATGCGTGAAGCATAGCCTGTAGGCATGTAGGCATAAACGGCTGACAGGTGACACGTCGTCCTTGTAGCCGTACATCGGGTCGTGCACCACGGGGTGCTTCAACTCACGCAGGTGCACGCGTATCTGGTTACGGCGCCCTGTGTCGAGCTTCAGGTCCACGAGGCTATAGCGACGCGACGTCTGGCGCACCTCGTAATGCGTAACCGCCAGCTTGCCCCCGTTGTCGGTGGGCGACGACAGCACGCAGTATTCACCGTCGGTGAGCCAGCTGCGTATCTCGCCTTGGGCGGGCTCTATATGTCCCCACGCCACCGCAACGTAGCGGCGGTCGAAGACCATACCCTTCCAATCCTCTTCGAACTTCTGCGACACTTCCTTGCTTTTGCTCACCACCATCAGTCCGCTGGTGTCGCGGTCGAGACGGTGCACTATATGGGCATGGCAACGCTGGTGTGTAGCGTCAAGGTACTGGTTGAGCACTGTGATGACGGTCTTGTCATTGGGGTGTTTGCTATAGCTGAGAAGGCCCTCATGTTTGTTGATCACCAGCAGATGTTGGTCCTCGAAGACGATATCGAGGTCGCGCGGACGCAGCCTGTCCTTGAACGAAGCTTTTTCTATCGACACCTTCATACCCTTCTGCAGCGGGAAGTTGAACTGCGAAGTGCGACGCCCGTCAACAAAAACGTTATGCGCCAGCAGTTCCTTGACGCGGGTGCGACTGGTATCAGGCATCTGCCCAATGAGAAAATCGAGCAGTCCTTGTGGCTCGGTGACGGTATATTCTTGCTTTTTCATTGTTTCACGTGAAACATTGTTTTTACTACGTTATCAACAATTCTGGTCGTACAAATCAACAACCTCGTATGGGTTTCCTATTTCTTTGGCAAACTTCAACATGTCGTCGCGGCTTATCACCAACGAGGCGTGATTGTCGTTGGGATGGAAGCTCACCTTATCGGCGTTGAGCAGATTGCGGTCGATGAAGAGCGTAACCTCGTGATTGGCGTCGTTCACAAGCGTGAAAAGCGAGACACTGCCTGGTTTAACGCCTAGGTAGCGCATCATGCGCTCGGGGCTGGCGAAACTGAGCTTACCCTGGTGCAAACGGTGCTCCATGTCGTGTATATCCATGGGGTAGCGACTATCCATGATGACCAGATAGTGGCGGTTGCCCTTATGGTTGCGGAAGAAGAGGTTCTTGCAGAGTGTCGTCCCCTCGCCACGGTAGAACTGGGCAGCAATCTCTATGGTCGGCGCCTCAGGGTGCTCATAGTAGTCGAACGGTATGCCCATCCGTTCTAAAGTATCATACACTTGCTGTTGTCCTATCATGATTGTGCAGTTTTACGGTAGACATAGCAACCCGCTTCCGAGGGATGATCGTAGACGAGCGCATCGGAGGGATCTTTTCTTATGGCCCACACTATCATGATATCACCTGCGGCAGACACGATGAACACAATGCCCAACAGCAACCACAGAAAACTTCCAATACAGAAAGCCAAAATTGTGGGTACAATACCAAGCAGCAACAGAGGCATCAGCGCACCAATAACATACTGCCTTTTGGGCATAGGTACATCAATATGGCAGTACACTCCGCCCGGAAGAAAGCCGAAACTGAGGTGTCTGAAACTATTATGAGTGAGGATGAGCCAAGTGATGCCGTGTATCAACTCGTGTACAGCAATACCAAGCACCATAAGCAGAACAAACCAGAGTAACATGCCGTTCCAAGAATCCAGTTCTCTGCTACCATGAATGGAGTAAAACGCAATACCGAGCACCGCACCAATTACGACAAACATGCCGATCGCCAGCAGGTTTGCAACAAGCATGCTTATTGTCTTCTTCTGCGGCTCGTAACCCTCCACTATTGGAAGCTCTTCGTGCTTCTTCATCGCCCGCACTATTTTATGATGCCCAGCTGGCGGCTCATGTCAAGCATGCGGACGATGGGGCGCTTGGCGGCCTCGATCATCTCAGGGCTCATCAGTATCTCGGGCTGCTCGTCGCGCAGGCAGCGGTAGAGTTTTTCGAGGGTGTTGAGTTTCATATAGGCGCAGTCGTCGCAGGCGCAACTCTTGTTGTCGCGCAGGGTGATGAACTCCTTTTCGGGGTTTTCACGCTTCATCTCGTAGAGGATGCCAGTTTCGGTGGCCACAATGAAACGTTTGGCCGGCGAGGTCTTGATGAAGTTGAGCATAGCCTTGGTGGAACCCACGAAGTCGGCCACCTTGAGTAGCGCGGGGTTGCATTCGGGGTGCGCTATGACGGGGGCATCGGGATTCTCGGACTTGAGCTGCAGCACCGACTCGGCCTGCATGGCGTCGTGCACAATGCATACACCGTTCCACAACACCATCTTGCGGCCGGTGACTTGGTTGATATAGCCGCCGAGGTTACGGTCGGGGGCGAAGATAATCTTCTGGTCTTCCGGCAGCGAGCGCACCAGCTTCTCGGCATTGCCCGAAGTGCAGATGAGGTCGCTGAGGGCCTTGATTTCAGCCGAGCAGTTGACATAGGAGATGACCATGTGGTCGGGATGCTGGGCCTTGAAGGCTGCAAAATCGTCGGCCTTGCAGCTCTCGGCCAGCGAGCAAGAGGCTTCCATGTCGGGCAGCAGCACCTTGCGCTGGGGGTTGAGGATTTTGGCTGTCTCGGCCATGAAATGCACGCCGCAGAAAACTATGATGTCGGCCTCGGTGCGCTGGGCTTCCTGTGCCAAAGCAAGGCTGTCGCCAACAAAGTCGGACAGCTCCTGTATCTCATGGCGCTGATAGTAGTGGCCGAGGATGACGGCATTTTTTTCCTTCTTCAGCCTGACTATTTCCTGCTTCAATTGCTCGTTGTTCATGGTTTCTGATGTTGTGATTTGAAGATGCAAAGATACGAAAAAAAAGTGACACTGCTGCCAATATTGTCGTTAAACACTGTTTTTCTGACACTCATCTTTCTTTCTTACAACGTCTTATCCTATCAACAATGGCCTCTCCGCGCCTTCCCTATGACATCCCTACGGCATTCCTATTACATCTGTACAATGCATGGCCGAACCAAGGCCGAGGAAGATCCGTAGGGGTGGCGAAGGGGCTTGCATTAAATCCAGTACCACAAAGGGGTTCAAGAAATACGTTTTCATAAGATATTGATTTACATTATAATTTTAAATAGAATGAAAGATATTTTTTTTTCTTTTTTATGTGTGTTAATTCTGTTGAAAAGTAGGCTAAGTGTCTTTTGTATGTAAATATCGAATAACACCAATTAACATGGCTTTCAACAGTGCAAGTATTTTATTCTGTGTGATGTCTTCGTTTTATCAACATTGTGTTTATTTGTGAGTAAACAGGTTAATGTGAAAAAGCAGAAAAGCAAGTTAGAGATGGCTAATTTTGTTGATAGAGTTATTGAAAACATGCATTATTTCAACAACGGTTCGGTTTTCAACATGTGGGTATGGATTGTTTAACATTAGTTTTGACAACGGTTGTCAGTAAGTGGTCGTCGATGCTGATAATCAAAGAGTAGAAAGGAGATGTAGAAAATGTGTTAATAATTTGGCTACGGTGAGAGTGAACGACTTATGATTTATTCGTAACTTTGCAGCCAGAAACAGTTATCAACAAACATCAAAGAGATGAAAGAAATAATACCCATTGCCTGCGACCATGCCGGCTATGAATTGAAGCTGAAAGTCATAGAACATCTGAAAGAACGTGGCTTCGAAGTTAAGGATTTCGGCACCCATAGTTCCGAAAGTTGCGACTATCCCGACTATGCCCATCAGGTGGGCACGGCGTTGAACCGCGGAGAGTACAAGCGTGGCATAGTTATTTGCGGCAGCGGCAACGGTGTGCAGATGACAGTGAACAAGTATCCCAATGTACGTTGCGCCCTTTGCTGGACGCCCGAGATAGCGCACCTTGGGCGTCAACACAACGACTGCAACTGCATCTCAATGCCCGCACGTTTTATTAGTGAGGCGGCGGCAATGCAGATTGTCGACGAGTATCTCGACACCGAGTTCGAAGGCGGTCGCCATCAGCGCCGTGTGGAGAAGATAAGCCAGTTGCTTAAATGATGGATCGCGAGTTGGCACGCAGGGTGTTCTCCTGCATCGACAATACTACGCTGACGGGAACAGACACAGTGCAGTCGGTCACCGACTTCTGCTGCCGTACGCTCGACATGCGACTTGACGATGGCACGACGGTGGCCGCCGTGTGTGTTTACCCTCGTTTTGTCGCTGCCGCACGGCATGTCCTCGATGGCAGCAGTGTGAAGGTGGCCTCTGTGGCCGGGGCTTTTCCGCACGGGCAGCTGCCGCTGGGGCTCAAGGTCGAGGAGGTGAAGCAGGCTGTCGGCGACGGTGCCGACGAGGTGGACATCGTGATTAACCGCGGTCTGCTGCGGGCAGGCGATGAGAACGGCATGCGCGACGAGGTGGCGGCGATGAAGGAGGCTTGCCAGGGAAGAACGCTGAAGGTTATATTGGAGTGCTGCGAGCTGCCCTCCCCCACCCTGCTGCGCCGTGCTGCAGAGCTGGCCATCGACGGTGGAGCCGACTTCATAAAGACCTCCACCGGCAAAGGCAGTGGAGGAGCTACCCCCGAGGCGGCGCGAACGATGCTCGAAGCAGTGTCAAATTACGTTAAAATTTGTAAAAAAACTGTCGGCTTCAAGGCCGCTGGAGGCATCCGTCAGCCCGAGGAGGCGTTGCTGTATGCCGAAGAAGCAAAAAAAATTATGGGCGATAATTATGTTAATAATCAGACATTTAGAATAGGTGCCAGCAGCCTTACAGACAAGCTGTTTTCATTTTTAACATTATAATTTGCCACTATTTCGGAAAATTTTTGTTTCTTTGCATCTTAAAATAAAATATAATTGTATGAAGCCGCTCCAACAAAAGTTAGCTCAATACACAGTTCCGCAGGAAGCTAAAGCCGCTGGAATTTATCCTTATTTCACCCCCATCTGCAGCGAGCAGAACACAGAAGTCTACGTTAATGGCTACGACCATCCCATCTTGATGTTCGGCTCCAACAGCTACCTTGGCCTCACCAACGACCCTCGTTTGAAAGAAGCCGCCAAGCGCGCCATCGACAAGTACGGCACCGGCTGTGCAGGATCGCCCTTCCTCAACGGCACGTTGGACATACACATACAGCTGCAGGACGAGCTGGCCGAGTTCTTGGGCAAGGATGGCGTGATGCTCTTCTCGGCAGGATTTCTGGCCAACAGCGGCGTCATACCCGATGTGGTATCGCGTGGCGACTATCTTTTCTATGACGAGCGCGACCATGCCTCTATCATGGAAGGCAAACTGATAACCTATGCCACGACACAGAAGTACAAGCATAACGACATGGCCGACCTTGAGCGCGTCCTCTCCAAGGCCCCGCTGGAAGCCAGCAAGCTGGTGGTCACCGACGGTGTCTTCTCCATGGAAGGCGATGTGGCACATGTTGACAAGATGGTCGACATCTGCAACAAGTACAATGCCACTCTTATGGTCGACGAGGCTCACGGTCTGGGAGTCTTCGGACGCGAAGGCCGTGGCACCTGCGACCACTTCGGCAAACTCAAGGATGTCGAACTTGTCATGGGCACGTTCAGCAAGAGTTTGGCCTCGGTGGGTGGCTTCATAGCCGCCGACAAGGAGACTATCAACTGGATGAAACACTCGGTGCGCCCCTATATCTTCACCGCCTCGATCACACCTGCCAGCACCGCCTCGGTGCTCGAAGCTCTGCACATCATGCGCAGCGAGCCCGAACGCAACGCCAAGTTGTGGGATAACCAACGCTATGCTTTCAAGGCCTTCAAGGACCTCGGCTTCGAGGTGGGCAACACACAGACACCTATCATACCGCTCTTTATACGTGACAACAACAAGACTTTCACCATCACGCACGACTTGCTGGTGAACGGAGTCTTTGTCACGCCGGTCATTGCTCCCGCAGTACCCAGCGACGAGACGCTCATACGTTTCGCCCTGATGGCCACGCACACCCACGAGCAGATAGACATCGGAGTGGAGAAGATATACAAGGCCTTCAAGAAACAGGAAGTTTTATGATAGAAATTAGTACTGTTACCTCTCGTCGCGAACTACGACGCTTTATTGCTTTCCCCAACAAGCTCTTCAAGGATGTGCCAAGTTATATTCCGGCACTGGACTTCGACGAGGTGAACCTGCTCACCGACAAGAACCCCTCGTTGGAGCATTGCAGCAGGGAACTCTATATCGCCTACAGAGACGGCAAGGTGGTGGGCCGCGTGGCAGCCATCATCAACCGTACCGTCAACGAGCACTGGAACAAGAAGGCTGTGCGCTTCGGATGGTTCGACTTTATCGAGGACTACGAAGTTTTCACTGCCCTGCTCGACAAGGTGATAGAGTACGGTAGACGTAACGGTATGAACGAGATAGAGGGTCCTTTCGGCTTCACGGACATGGACAAGGAATGCTGGGCCATAGACAACTTCGACGCCCGCCAGAACACGTCCACCCTCTACAATCCCGAGTATTATGTTCGCTTCATTGAGCGTGCCGGCTACGAGATAAAATGCCGCTGGCAGCAGTACTCCATGCAGGCCAACCAGCCCGTGCCCGACAAGGTGGCGCGCCTCAACAAGCTCATCATGGATAAATACCACCTGAAGCTTGTCAAGGTGAAGCGCCGCAAAGAGCTGATACCATACGCATGGCAGTTCTTCCACGCCATCAACGACAGCTTCAAGGACCTCTACGATTTCGTGCCCATGACGGAGAAGGAAATCAAGGTCTATATTGACGAGTACTTCCCCTTTGTGAACATGGATTTCGTGCAGTTTGTGGTGGACGAGAACGACAAGCTCGTGGGTTTCGGCCTCTCGATACCAGATCTCACCGGAGCTTACAAGAAGGCCAACGGCAAGTTGTTCCCCTTCGGCTGGTACCACATACTGCGTGCGCTGCATAAGTTCGACACCATTGACCTGCTGCTCAACGGCGTGTTGCCCGAGTGGCAGAAACGCGGTGTGCACAGCATCTACTACTGCGACATGAACGAGGCCGCCATAAAATATGGCGTGCATACGGCCTACACCAACCCACAGATCATCGGCAACGAGGCCGTGAAGATATGGGAGACGCAGTATAACACCAAGCCGCTGATGCAGCGCGCAGTGTTTGCCAAGAGTATTTAACGTAATACTATGAATAAGTTTGTTCATCTTCACATGGCAGCCTTGCTTGCCATGCTGTGCCTGTTTGCTGTGTCCTGCACCAAGGATGAGCCTAAAAACATGGAATGTGACATATTGAGTGCCTGGGTTGAGGATGCGCAGTACGAGCAGTACTTCTACCAGAAGGCAGATATGCGCTGTGACAACATAGCGTCGACCGAGACAGAGATTGTCTTTCTGGTGAAGTCGCTCAGCTCGTTGCCGCAGATACCCGTGCATTTCAGCATAACAGAGGGTGCCGCGATAAGCCCGGCCAATGGGTCGTTGCAGGATTTCACGGCCGGTCCTGTTACCTACACCGTGACATCGGAGGATGGCGAGTATCGTCGCCAGTACAAGGTGTCCTTCATGGAGCAGCGTATTATTGTCGACCAGACAACGCTTTACAGCTTTGAGCATGTGGTGGACAGTGTGAACAGCATGTATAACAACGCCACCTACAATGTGTTCTACGAGCTTGGTGCCAACGGTGCTAGAGACTATATTTGGGCGTCAGGCAACGCAGGTGTTGCCATAGTACACAGCGACTTCACGCCCGAGCAGTATCCCACCAGCTCGACAGCCAACGGCTATCAAGGCAAAGGTGTGTGTCTGAAAACCATAGATGCCGGTACTTTGGGTCGCAGGATGCACAAACCGATAGCTGCTGGCAACTTGTTCCTCGGCTCTTTTGATGCTGGTCAGGTCCTCTCCGATCCGCTGAAGTGTACGGTGTTCGGCATACCCGTGAACAGGGAACCCGTCAAGGTGACAGGCTATTATAAGTACCAGCCTGGCGCCGAGTTTACCGATGCCAACATGGATATCGTGCCTGGCCGTACCGACGAAGCCAACATCTATGCTGTGTTCTTCCGCAACCAGAACAGCGCTGGGGAGCGCGTAAACCTCTATGGTGACAGTGTGCTCACCAGTTCCTATGTCGTTACCAGGGCACAGGTGGCTTCGCTGCCTGCCACCAACGAGTGGACACGTTTCGAGATGACCTTCGATGAAGGTACTGTCGACCCCGAGGTGCTGGCGGCATTCGGCTACAGCATGACACTCGTATTCTCGTCGAGCAAGGGTGGCGATAGCTTCGAGGGTGCCATAGGAAGCACACTCTATGTCGATGAAGTTGAGGTTACCTATGATTTAACTAAAGCTGCAAGATGATGAAAAAGATTGCTTTAAACATATTGGTTCTCGTCATGATGATGCCGTCGGTACGTGCGATGGCGGAGGGTTTTGGTGTCGACATGTCGCTTAAAACCCGCGCGGGCTACAGTATCGGTGCTTCCTCCCCCTATGGCATGCCTGCAGCCATCGTTGGCATCGAAGCATTCCGCATGACTCCGTCGTTCCGTGTGGGTGTCGACGTTGCCAAGCCGGTGGACACACAATGGGCTGTATCTATGGGTTTTTTTGTTGAAAATAAGACCATGGATGTTTCCGTGAGGACCAAGGGCTACCATATGGAGATGCGGCGTGGGGCGGAAGGATTGGAAGGCGTCTTTACAGGCCATGTCAGCCAGCAGATATCCATGTTGGTGCTTACGCTGCCGGTGTGCGCCACCTTCTCCGTGAGTACCGAGGTGAACCTCCGTGCCGGCGTCTACGGGTCGCTGCTTATGAACGGAAAGTTCTCCGGCACAGCCTCTGACGGATACATACGCCGCGGCGGTCCGACAGGCCCCAAGATAATCATCGGAGACACCCCTGAGACTCAGGCCACCTACGACTTCTCCGACGACATGCGCAAACTGCAGGCCGGCGCTACCGTTGGCGTCGACTGGATGCCATGGTCACGTCTTGGTTTCTCGCTCGACCTCACCGTCGGCTTTACCGGCATCTTTAAGTCAGACTTTAAGACCGTGGAGCAGGCCCTCTATCCGATATACGGCACTATAGGGGTGTTCTACAAAATACTATAGAAATAAATAGGTTTCCTGCCACGGGTGCCAAATCCACAGTGTAATGGGTTTGGCGTAGGTCGTTTTTTATTAATATTTTTGCACCTTAGTGTCAGATTTCGGTCTCCAGTCGGGTATTATATTATATATGGAACGTCATAGTGCATACGCAGAATTGCTTCGCCGCCATCGCGCAATGGTGTGGCGCATGTGCTGGCTGAGGGCACGTGGCGACTGGGAGCAGTGCCGCGACTTGGTACAGGAGGTGTCGGTGGCATTGTGGATGCATCTTGGAGAGTTGCGCACCGGCATCACGTCCGCCGAAGAGCGCGCATGGGTGCGCTGTGTGACGCGTAGCGCGCTGGACCACAAGACACGCAAACGACGCGTGGAGACACTGCCACTCACTCCGATGCACGAGGAGAGCATAGCCGACGAGGACAGACAGTCGCAGAAGGAAGACATAGATGACATGATGGCGTCGCTCAGTCACGACGAACAGCGCATTATGCAGCTGCGGTTGGAAGGTTTCAGAGCGAACGAGATTGCCTCCATCATGGGGCTGAGCAACGACGCCGTCTACCAGCGCATTCACCGCATTGCGGTGAAGTTGCGTCGCCTGATGGCGGTATTGCTTGTGCTGGCATTTACCACTACGCTGGCCATTGCCGTGGTGCCGCAGTGGCGCAAGGCGGTGTTGGAGAAAGTCCGCCATAATGAAAAAAATGATTCTCTGCAGGAAGGGATGCCCACCATCGAGCCAAAGCCTGTTTCGGAACCTTCCTACGACACAGTTCAGGCTGTATATGCTCCGCAGGCGGTACCTGCTGAAGCAGAACCGGCCCCTGTTGCCGAGGTGCAACCGCAGCAACCGCAGCAGAAATATGATTTTCTATACTTTGGCACAACGGGGGACACGTTGGCATGCTTCCTCTTGAATGATGGGCGCAGTGTAGCGGTGTCATGTATTGCCGCAGGTGCATGCGTTGTTATACCAGAAACGGTGGAGCGTGACGGGCATGGCTATGCCGTCACGGCGCTGGCCGACAGTGCGTTCTTCCCGCTCTCGTCTATCCGCAGCGTGAGGTTGCCTGCCTCGCTGGCCAGCGTGGGCAGAGATGCTTTCTCACTTTGCTCGGGTATCGACACATTGGAGGTTCTTGCCACGGAGCCTCCCGTGGTGGCTGGCGAATGGTGCTTTTTCGGCATGGCCGACACCGTGCGTCTGCTGGTACCCTGCGGCACCGCCTCAGCCTATCGTAATGCACCGCAGTGGGATGGATTCGAGTATGTCATAGACCCCTGTGAACCGCAGCATGACCCGCTGCCAGAGGTGACAATCATCGTCAATGGTAATACCATTGTGGTCGAAGGCACAGACGACGAGCCGGTAGAAGTCTACGATGCCCAGGGTCGCCTTGTGGCTACCGCACAGTGCAAGGGGCACTGTTCGCTGTCGATAAACATGGATCATATTGATGACCGCACCTTCAGCAAGCGGGCCACTGGTTCCTATTGGGTGAAGGTTGGCTCCAGGCCGCTTAGGCGTGTATCGCTTTTGGAAAAACATATCCCCGCCAGCAATAACATCTTCATACGCTATCGCTCCCCGGAGCTCACTTTCTGACGGTCTACATTACTCGTATATAGACCTTCTGCGCGTCTCCCACCACAGTCATGGTCTCTTCGTCGAGATTGTATGTCAGGCGGCTGGGATTTCCTGCGTAGTCGGAGTGAATGTACAGTTCATGGTTCATTGTGTCGAGCCTGTAGGTCATGGCGACGGTGGTGTCTTGCGTATATCCGGGGTTGCTGCCGGAGTAGTAGACGACGCTTTTGATGGAGACAATTTCTCCGGTGGTGTCGGTCTTGAACAACAGTCGCTCGGTGTAGTAGTCAAACTCCCCGCCCGGCGTTTCATACCAGGCGGCTTCCCATACGGTGCCGTACAGTGGGTTGTGTGTTGTAACGGCAGTTGCAATGGGTTCTGCTTTGTCTTTGCTGCATGAGGCGGCCGCCAGTGCCATCGCGGCGAGCAGTGCGTATAAATATGTGTATTTCATGTTTTGTGTTTTTGGGGTTATTCTTGCGGGTGAAAGACGATACTTCCCTGCGTCAATGTTCTGTTTTCGGGGTTGTAACGAAAGTAGCCCGGGTATGGCGCTTCGTCCTCATAGAGTTCCAAGCCGTTGAGCTCCGGGTGGAATATGTAGCGGAAGTTGTATGTGGTGTCCCACCAAGGGGAATAGGAGTCTTCGCTGCCAATGTAGCTTTCCCCTGTACTGTCGGTCTGAAAAGCAAGGCGCAGTTCCTGTACCACACGGATGCCCATAATGTTTGTGTCGTTGTGGTAAACCCACTTGGTGCCGACGAGGGGGTTGTTGTACGCCAGCATTGCGGGGGTGGGTTCCTCCACTTTCTCTTTTTCGCAGCCTGCCAAGGCCAGTGTCATGGCGGCTATGGTGGCCGTAATAATTAATGGTGTCTTTTTCATAAAACTGTTTTTTGGGTTGTGTTCTGCAAATATAATACCCTGTTTGGACGCGAAATCTGACATCAACGGCATCAGAATGCAAAATAATTGTTATTTTTGCACACTGAAGTCAGATTTATGCCGTCGCAAGTGTATTATATTGTATATGGACCGACAGAGTGCATACACACAGCTGCTTCGCCGCCACCGTGCCATGGTGTGGCGTATGTGTTGGCGTGCCGCCAGGGGCAATTGGGCTCGCTGCAACGATTTAGTACAGGAAGTCTCCATATTGCTATGGCTGCATTTCGATGTGTTGCGTGCCGACGCCAGTCCTGCCGAGGAGCGTTCGTGGGTGTATTGGCAGTGTCGTTCGTCGCTCTACCAACAGCGGCGCCGTCAGAAGCCTTCTATGCTACCTTTGACGGCCTTGATAGAGGAAACCCTTGCCGACGACAATTCGTTGCAGCAGAAGGAGGAAATAGAGCATTTGATAGCCTCTCTACCCTACGACGACCAGCAGTTGGTGAGGTTGCACCTCGATGGCTACTATGCCGACGAGATTGCCTCTTTGATGAGCCTCAGCCGTGATGCCGTCTATCAGAGGCTGCACCGTATCATCGTCAGGGCCCGGCGGGTAGTGGTGCTGGTTTTGTTGGTGCTTTTGGCCTCGGGATTGGCCGTTGCCGTGGTGCCGCAGTGGCGAAGTGCTGTATTTGGTGGCGCAGTACACCAAGAAGAAATGCATGAGCCACAGCATGAGGAGCCTGCCACGAGGAGGGTTGCGCCGCTAAACGAAGAAGCGGTAGGCATGGAACATGAAGTTGAGCCCGAGGTTCTGCCAGCGATAGTAGAGGAGCGCATGCCCGATGCCGACGTATTGACTATTCTCTCTGGCATCAATGATAGGAGCGATACCATGCCGCCCGTGCTCTCTTCTTTGCCACCGGAGCCTACAATATGGGTCAATGGCAACAGACTTATTATCACAGGCGTCTATGATGAACCGGTGAAAGTGTATCAGAAGAGTGGCGTCCTTGTGTCGTCACAGGTTTGCCACGGTTTCTGTGTAATCGACCTTTTCCCTCGCTGCGACATGGATTATCGCATACTTGTCGGGCGTCGGCCGGCAGTGACAATATCTCTGTAAATATGCTACCCATGAGACATATAATGCTATTGATGGCGTTGATGCTGCTTCCTGTAGCCAAAGCACAGGATGGTGGCGAAAGGCTTACGGTGACGGGTACTGTAATCAATGGCGCTGACGGCAACCCCCTACCCTTCTGCTTTGTGCACCTGATGCAGGACGGGCGGAGTCGGGCGATGGCGGTGACCGACTATGCAGGCAACTATACTCTGCCGCCGATTGCCGCTGGCACCTATTCTGTTCTTGTGCTGCAGTTTGGCGACACGTTGATGCATTATAAAGGCTTAACGTTGTCGCGCGACACTTGGGTGCGCAGTGTAGTGCTGCCACCAAGCGATGAGAATCTTAGCAATATGCCGTACTATGATGCTGGAATGTTTCGATATTTGAGACCCATTCTTATTGTGGCTCAGAAGAACATGCTGCACAATATGGGGCTGCTGATTACTAGTCCACATGACCCACGTCTGTGGGACTTTAATGGCCGATTTGATGGCGACCATAGTGCCTCAAGGGATCTCTCGGGTAGCAAAATCCATTTCGGTCTTTTAGTCCACCCTGGTTTTGAAGTGCACCCGTTAGGTAGTGCTATGAAGAATGACCTGATTCTCTATGGGCGCATTCGGGATGTTTTAATCCCAGCACCAACAGTACCTTGGGAGATAATCGCTCCAGCATCCGATAGCACTGCGGTCGATTACAAGATATGGATACTGGGCATTAAGTTTTAGCTCTTGTGGTAATTTTTTTCACTCTGCGGTGCTACGTGGTCGAGGACTTATGGGGGACAGGGGACAGTTGGGACAGTTAGTTTTTAAGCCATACACCACGTAATTATACATCTATATCTGATATAGAAATTATTTTTGGTTTGGTAAGCTATATTTTGAACTGTCCCAACTGTCCTCTGTCCCCCTTCAAACAACCCTCCCCAAACTCCCCATAACCATAACACACTGTCCTACAGCCCTTACTAAAGAGAATAACCATTCTTTACCGCATATTCATTGACAAAACAGCCTCTAGACGGCTAGTAAACGGCTAGTAGACGGCTAGTAGACGGTCTGTAGCCCGTCCTTAATGTAGGCTAAAATATGCTGTACAAGATGGTACTGCTGGGCAACAATGCTGATTAGCTCTTGTAGTAATCCCGAAGAATACCAACCATCTGGTTGCCCGTCAGAACGCGTTTGATGACAGTGCTCAGCCACTGCTCGAGGTTGGCGACGACATTACGCAGAGGCGGCTTTTTCTGCTCGACGAGCTTGACGATGCGGCGCGCCAGCACTTCGGGCTGCAAGCCTCCGTTCTCCTCTTTCTCGATGATGGCCAGCGAGCGCTTGAAGATGGGGCCGTAGTCTGGGTCGTCCATGGTGGCCTGGCTGTTCTTGCGGCTACCGGTGAAGCCTGTGGCGAAGTCGCCGGGCTCAACCATGCAGACGCGGATGCCGAAGCCCGTGACCTCGGCGGCAAGGGCCTCAGTGAAGCCCTCGATGGCGAACTTGGAGGCGGAGTAGAAGCCTTGGTACGGCAGGCCCATGACACCACCTATGGAGCTGAGGTTTATAATCTTGCCCTTGCGCGCCTTGCGCATGTACGGCAGCACGGCTTGACACATGTTGACGCAGCCCATGAAGTTGGTGCCCATCTGCATGTCTATCTCCTCTTCTGTCGCCAGCTCTAGCGCACCTCCTATGCCCATGCCGGCATTGTTGATGAGAACGTCCACCCTACCCTGCTCAGCGATAATCTGTGCCACCACTGTGGCAATCTGTTCGCGGTTGCGTACATCGCACTGACGGTAACGGATATTGGTGTCCTGCATCTCGCGGCGGCATAGGCCGTAGACGGTATTTCCCTTGGCTGCAAGCATCTCGGCGGTGGCCTTGCCAAAGCCCGACGATGCACCGGTGATGATGATTACCTGTTGCTCCATAATTGCTTGAAAATTTTTGCAAAGATACGAATTATTTTAGAGGTTGGAAAATTATTCGTATTTTTGCACGCTCAAAAACAGGTAGGTGAAGCAGCAGCATGACATAATCTCCGCGCTCGACGCCTTCATTAGGAAGTACTACAAGAACCTCCTGATAAGGGGTATTCTTTATGCTGTAGGCCTTGTGGCTGCCATCTTCCTTGCTGCGGTGCTGCTTGAGTATTTCGGTTGGATGTCTTCCGTTGGTCGCGGTCTCGTTTTCTGGCTGGGCTTGGCCGCAGTTCTTGCTGCTCTGGCGTGGCTCGTGGTGAGGCCATTGCTCAAGATGTATGGCCTTGGCAAGCGTATCAGCCGTGAGCAGGCCGCCGTTATCATCGGCCGCCATTTCCCCGAAGTCAGCGACAAGCTTCTCAACCTGCTACAGCTCAATGCACAGCTCTCAACCGCCGATTCGCAACTACTGCAGGCGGCCATTGAGCAGAAAACAGTACAGCTCAAGCCGGTGCCGATGCTTAACGCCATCAACTTGCATGCCAACAGTCGTTATCTCAAGTACGCGCTGCCACCGCTCGCTGTCATAGCCATACTCTTGATAGCCACTCCGCAGACCGTCACAGAACCCTCCAAGCGTATTGTGAACTACGGCACCGCCTACGAACGCCCTGCACCCTTCCGTTTCCTTATCCTCAACGAAGGTCTTGCCGTTAGCCAAGGTGACGACTTCACGCTGCAAGTGGTCACCGAGGGTGATGCAGTCCCTGCAGAGGCTTTTGTCATTGTTGACGGTCGCAGGCACAAGCTTATTGCAGAAGGTAGCCGTCAGGCGCCACAGTTCAGCTACACATTCTCCAAAGTGTCGCGCTCCATGGTGTTTTACCTCGACGGTGGTGGTGTGACATCACCTGAATACACCCTGGAGATGATGCCAAACCCCAGTGTCATCTCGTTCCGCATGCTCCTCTCCTACCCTGCCTACACTGGCCGCGAGTCAGAGACCGTGCTTAACCTAGGCGACGCCGCTGTGCCGGAAGGCACGCAGGTGCGCTGGCTCTTCCAGACCCAGGATGCCGACAGCCTTGCCTTCATATTCCACGATTCAAGATACATAATCAGCCCCGACGCCAACGGCCGTGTTGAGGTGAGCCGACGTGTGATGGACAATACAGACTACGCCTTCACTGTGCGCAACGGTTCCGCCATCGCCGACACCTTGCGCTACACCCTCTCCGCCATCAAGGACGCCGCGCCTATGATCGCCGTCGACGAGATGGCCGATTCGTTGTATCCCGACCGTCATATTTTTCGCGGACGCGTAAAAGACGATTACGGCTTCTCTAAACTTGTTTTTGTTCATAAGACCGACAATCCTGCCGATACAAGTCGAAATGCCGTCAGCGAGGCCGAAATTGCCCTTGACGGGGGTGCAAGCCAGGAGTTCTACTTCTCGTTCAATGCAGCAGAGCTGACGTTGGCCCCAGGCGACGTGCTCTCCTATTGGTTCGAGGTGTCGGACAACGACGCCATTCACGGTCCGAAAACCTCTCGCTCACAGGTGTTTGAAATCAAGGTGCCAACTGCCGACGAGCTCGACAGCCTGCTGGAGCAGAGCTCATCGGACGTGCGTCAGAGTGCCGAAAACCAGATGTCCGAGCTTAAGCGACTGCAGGAGGAGATAAACGAGATGATGCGTAAACTGGTGGAAAAGAAGGACCTCGGCTGGCAGGAGAAGAAGGAGCTGGAGCAGATTGCCGAAAAGCAGAAGCAGGTGCGCCAGATGATGCAGCAGATGCAGCAGCAGATAAAGGAAAACAACCGTCTGGAACAGAAATACCGCGAGCAGAGCGAGCAGCTCATGGAGAAGCAACGCGAGTTGGACCGCCTCATGAACGAGGTGATGGACGACAAGATGAAGGAGACTATGGCCGAGATAGAGCGTATGATGAAAGAGCTCGACAAGAAGCAGGTGCAGCAGCAGTTGGAGCAGCTTAAGATGGACAATGCCGAGATTGAGAAGCAGCTTGACCAGAACATTGAGTTGATGAAACGCCTTGAGATAGAGAAAAAGGTGGAGCAGACAATCCAGCGCATGGACAAGCTGGCCCAGGAACAACGCGATGTTTCGCGTGAAACGGAGCAGGCCCGCAACAAAGACCGCGATGAGTTGCTACAGAAACAACAGGCTGTGGATGAGAAGTTCCAGCAGCTCAAGCAGGACATCGACCAGATAAAAAAGGACTACAAAGAGCTTGACCCGAGCACCGAATTCCGTGTGCCACAGGAGCTCGAACAGCAGGTGGAACAGCAGCAGAAGGAGGCCCGTCAGAGCCTGCAGAAGGGCAAGAACAAGGATGCTTCGCAAAAGCAGAGTGGTGCCGCCGAAAGCATGGAGAAACTGAGCGAGGCTCTGGCCGAAGCCGAGGTGGACGCCGAGCAGCAGGACCTGGCCGAGGATGCCGAGGAGGTACGCCAGTTGCTCAAAAACCTTGTGCGCCTCTCCTTCAACCAAGAGGAACTCATCACCGACCTCGGTACGACCTACATACAAGACCCGCGTTATCAGACTATTATCTCGCGTCAGAACCGCATTAGGGACGATTTCCGTGGTGTCGAGGATTCGTTGCGCTCCATGGCCCGCAGGCAGGTGAGGGTGGCCTCGGCCATAAGCAAAGACCTCGCTGAAGTGAACAACGGCATTAGCCGCTCGCTCAACGGGTTGCTCGACATGAACCAGAGTTTCTATGGCAATTATCGCAACACTGTGGCCGCCACCTCGATGCAATACAGCATGACGTCGCTCAATAACCTTGCCCTCGTGCTGGCCGAAAGTCTCGACCAGATGCAGAGCGACATGCGTCAGAACAACCAGAAAAAGCGTAGCGGGCAGTGCAAAAAGTCGGGCAAGAGTGGCCAGCAGTGCAGCAACCCAGGCAAGAAGCCGTCACCCAAGTCGATGCGTCAGATGCAGCAAGAGCTTAACCGGCAGATGGAGGCATTGAAAAAACAGCTCGACAAGCAGGGTAAGAAGCCAGGCGGGCGCCATCAAATAGGCCAGGGACAGTCTATGAGCGAGGAGTTTGCCAAGATGGCGGCGCAGCAGGAGATGATACGCCGCATGATGCAGGAATATGGCCAGGAGCTCAAGGAAGGCGATGCCGGCAACGGCAAGCTGGCGCGTGAAATTGACCAAATGATGCGCCAGATGGAGCAGACGGAGACCGACCTCGTCAACCGCACCATCACCAAGCAGACAATAACACGTCAGCAGCAGATAATGACACGCCTTCTTGAGCATGAAAAGGCGGAGATGCAGCGTGAGCGCGAGGAGCGTCGCGAGAGCCATGAGGCCAAGGATCTCTACAGTCAGCCCTCGCCCGAAGAGATGGAGAAGTACAACCGCCAGGTCCGTCCGTCCGACGACCAGCTGCGCACTGTCCCCCCCACCCTGCAGCCTTACTACCGGCAGAAGGTGAACGACTACTTTTTCCATTGATTTTTACCCACACCCCCTACGGAGTTCTTTTGGACTCCGTACCGGAACGGTTCTGGCGTAAGAAGGCATAAAAATATGTTATACATTGATTGGCAGTGTGTTGTGTGTTGTTGGTAAATTATGTGCTGTCCATTGGCAAATATTATGTATATTTGCATCGGGATAAGAAAATACACGTCATGAAGGAATCGTTTGTTATACAGTCCGATATGGTAAATATGCCCGAGGTGGAGGAGCGATTGTTCCATTTTTGCCGTCAATGCAATGTCGGCAACTACTGTTCGGCAGTATCTGTTGCAACCATGCAGGCGGTGGAAAATGCTATCGTGCATGGCAACCAGGGCGATGCCAACAAACGAGTCACCATCACTCTCGGTCTTTGTCGAGGAGGCATCTATGCCGAGGTGGCAGACGAGGGGAAGGGGTTCGACTATGAGAAGTTCGGAACTTTACCCACGAACGATGAGGTCCATGGCGAAGGTATCTTCATTATGAAACAGCTCGCCGACAAATTGACATTCTCCGAGGGTGGCCGACGGGTGCGCTTGGAGTTCGAGGTTGCCGGAATTGATCCGACCGATGCCCTTCAGCGGATAGCTGTCTTGCAGCACCGTCGTGCTATGGTTGCCGCCTGATTGATTCCTCAATTTGCGTTGCCTAACCGATACACCTGCCGTCCAACTGACAGAATAGCGCAAGGAAAAAGGGGAATAAAAATGCTGAAAGACTGATTAATTAACTGAAAACCATCTAATTAATACTTAAAATATGCCTATTCGTTTTGCTACACAATCTGGTGATTTTGCGGTGCCGGAGGCACAAAAAGTGCAAAAATGGATTGCCGAAGTGGTAAAACGACGTGATGGGCAGGTCGGCAACATCAACTACCTCTTTTGTGACGATGAGTACCTGCTTCAGGTCAACAGGCAGTATCTTGACCATGACACATACACCGATATTATTACTTTTGACTATGTGGCAGGAGGTTTGATTTCTGGCGACATAATGATTAGTGTAGAGAGGGTAGGGGAGAATGCCGAAAAATTCGGTGTGCCTTTTGTCAACGAGTTGCATCGTGTCGTAATCCACGGTGTGCTGCACCTTCTTGGACAGGGTGACAAAAGCGACGATGAGGCCCGTGAGATGCGGCGCCAAGAAGAAGAGGCTCTCTGTTTGTGGAACGACTTGTTTCACGAGGAACGGATAGCATAAATGTCTTAGACCATGACATTTGAGCAGTACGATATAGTAGTAGTAGGTGCCGGTCACGCTGGTGCTGAGGCGGCTGCAGCCGCCGCCCGTCTCGGTGCGCGTGTTTTGCTCGTGACGCAAATGCTCGACGCTATATGCCAGATGTCGTGCAACCCAGCTATGGGTGGTGTGGCAAAGGGTCAGATTGTGCGCGAGATTGATGCCCTCGGCGGATGGTCCGGCATCGTGACCGACCGCTCGGCCATTCAGTTCCGTATGCTTAACCGCTCCAAAGGTCCGGCCATGTGGAGCCCGCGTGCACAGTGCGACAGGATGCTTTTCTCGTTGAATTGGCGCCAAGTGCTTGAATCTATACCGGGTTTGTCGTTATGGCAGGATGAGGTTGTGGGTTTACTGCTCGACGGTGGTGCTGTGGCAGGTGTCACCACCCGCATGGGACACACTATACCGGCCAAAGCGGTGGTGCTCACCAGCGGCACTTTCCTCAATGGCAGGATTTATATCGGTGAAGACTCGTGGCAAGGTGGCAGGGTAGGGGAGGCTCCGGCTGTCGGCCTAAGCGATCAGCTGCGCGAGCTTGGGTTCGAGGTACAACGTCTCAAGACTGGTACGCCTGTGCGAATCGATGGACGCACGATAGATTTCTCACAGCTTGTGGAGCAGCCTGGGGATGATTGCCCGGCCAAATTTTCTTTCTCAGACACCAAGCCTTTGACCGAGCAAAAGTCATGCTATCTGGCAAATACCAACCTCCAGACTCACGATATACTTCGCACAGGATTCTCCCGCTCACCGATGTTCACGGGCAGGATTCAGGGGCGGGGTCCGCGCTACTGCCCGTCTATTGAGGATAAGATTGAACGTTTTTCAGGCAAAGATCATCACCAGCTCTTCGTGGAGCCCGAAGGATGGCGTTCACAGAGTTGGTATCTCAATGGCTTTTCGTCCTCCCTACCTCTGGATGTCCAGCTTGCAGCACTCCATACTATCAGGGGTTTAGAGCATGCAAGTATCTTTAAACCGGGCTATGCGATAGAATATGACTACTTTCCGCCCACTCAGTTGGCCTATACCCTTGAAACCAAGACTGTTGAGAACCTATACTTCGCAGGGCAGGTTAATGGCACCACGGGGTATGAAGAGGCGGCTTGCCAGGGGTTGATAGCGGGGGTCAATGCTGTACTTAAGCTACATGGAATGAAGCCGTTTGTGCTCAGCCGATCGCAGGCATACATAGGTGTCCTTATAGATGATCTTGTGACGAAGGGGGTCGACGAGCCGTATCGCATGTTTACCTCGCGTGCCGAATACCGTATCCTATTGCGTCAGGACTATGCCGACCAGCGGCTCACTCCGCTTTCACATGCTATCGGGTTGGCTGATGATGACCGTATGCGTCATGTCGAAGAGAAGGTGCGTCAGATTCGTGAGCTTGAGGCTTTGGTCGAAGGTGCCAATGTTATTCCGTCCGATGCTAACGGTTGGCTTGAAGAACACTCATCTGCTCCCCTTGCTCAGCGTGTGAAGTTGTCTTCCCTGCTGCTCCGTCCCGAGTTGTCGTTGCGAGAGCTTTCTGCATTGTCTCCCGAAGTGTCCGCTGCTGTCGCCGGTTTGCCGGCAGAAGTGGTGCAGGAAGTGGAGACCTCTATAAAGTATCAGCGTTATATCGAGAAGGAGCAGGAGGTAGCCAATCGGATATTAAAGTTTGAGGAGATTGCTTTGCCACCCGATTTCGATTACTTCTCGTTAGAGGCTCTCAGTTATGAAGCTCGCGAAAAGCTGCGCCGCTACCATCCCGTTTCTATCGGGCAGGCATCGCGCATAAGCGGTGTCTCTCCCGCGGATATTTCTGTTTTACTCCTTACATTTGCCAGATAATAAACGAGATAGCCCTCCTGTTTCGCGTGAAACTGGAGGGCTATTGTTTTGTTTTACCCTGTATTTATGCTATTCCTTCAATATAGTCTTTTGCCTCTGGCCCCAGATTCATGAGCAAGTCAAGTGCGCTGAGGTTTGGCGTGAACGGTATGCGGTCTCCGAACACTTGATAGTATGGTTTGAGGCTGTCGGTAGGGTAGGGGTGTTTGGGCGTAAATAAATATCGGAGGTCATGCTCGTCGCCCACTGGTGTGCTCCAGTCGGATGTAAGCTCTACTCTACATTTTATTTTGAATTGTTTCAGCAGCCACTGTACGGTAGCAATGTCTAGTTCGAGCAGCGTAGTGTATTTGCCACTGAGCAGATGTTCGATTTCGTCGCTATAATATTGGAAGTATGGAGATGCGCTGTAGGCGGCTGTGAGCGTCCGCATGTGGATGATGTTCCAGCGGTCACGGTAATCTATTAGTACCTCTTCGGTCCGGCTATGGTTGTTTCGTATGACGGGTACTGTCAGTACTCGGACACCCCCGGCTGTCATTATCTCGGTGCGGTTGCGGTAGGTCTGTTTGGGATATGTCTCTTTGGCCTCGATGAGTATTGTGTCATACCGTCTCGCTGCAGCCATCCACGCAATTGGAGGGAAATAGGCTGTGCTGAACAGGGCTTTCATTGTCCTATGATGATTGATACAAGTTCGTCTTCGTCAAAGAAGAAATCTATATTGCCTTCGGGGAAACTTACGCGTCGCTCTCCCCAGTCTTCCTCGTCGACATCTTGCTCCAGGTATTTGTTCTTCACCATGAGCTCAACCAACTGCCTCTCGGTCATGTCGAAGACATGTTCACCGAAGAGCGTGCAGTCCTCGTTGCTGATGTCTATACAGGCTAAAACGGGATTCTCTCCTTCAAAGAAGAGGGTGATTCCATGGTCGTTATAACGTAATACTGTTGTGGGTTCATCGGCGGCATTGTCAATGTTCTCAACCTCGTCGGCGTTGCCGATGAGTGCCACAACCTCTTCAACGGGCATCATAAAGCGTATGTCGCCGAGTCCTTGTTTGATGTTTATTGTCAGGTCCATAGTATGTGTGTTTTATGTGCAAAGATACAAATAAAAACATATACGGCAAAATATTTATATTTTTTATGCGTTATTTTGCAAAACGACAACTTATTATGAGGCTCGAACTACTTGCTCCGGCAAAGAATGCGGCGTTCGGCAAGGAGGCCGTCAACCACGGTGCTGACGCGCTGTATGTGGGTGCGCCAGCTTTTGGTGCGCGTGCTGCAGCAACAAATACTGTTGAAGATCTGGACGAGCTGGTTGCGTATGCCCATTTATATGGGGCTAAGGTCTTTGCCACAGTCAATACTCTCTTGTTTGATAATGAATTGGAGGCGGCCGTAAAGATGATACACCGTCTCTATGATATCGGTGTGGACGCCTTGATTATCCAGGATATGGGGTTGCTGGAATGCAATCTACCGCCTATAGAGTTGCATGCCAGCACGCAATGTCACAATGCTAGCATTGAGCGCATAAAGTTCTTGGAACAAGCGGGTTTCAGTCGTGTCGTTCTGGCACGCGAAGTTTCTTTGGAGCAGATGAAGCAGATTCGTGCCGCAACCTCCGTCGATCTGGAGGCTTTTGTGCATGGTGCCCTCTGTGTCAGTTATAGTGGGCAATGCTACATGAGCCAGTATCTTAATGGTCGAAGTGGTAACAGGGGCTGTTGTTCGCAGCCTTGCCGTTCGTCATACGACCTTTATGATGGCTCCGGACGGCTGTTGATAAAAGACCGACATCTGCTCTCGTTACGTGATTTCAATGCTTCACAACACCTTTGTTCCATGATAGATGCCGGTATTTCTTCGTTCAAGATAGAAGGGCGTCTGAAAGATTTGTCATACGTGAAGAATGTGACGGCATATTATAGGCAATTGCTTGATAGCATGATGGATGGCCATGAACCATCTTCATCAGGTCGGTGCACTTTCTTCTTCACGCCCGATGTTGACCGAACATTCAATCGTGGTTATACCGATTACTTCCTGTCTGACAGACATCCGATGGCTTCATTCGAGACACAGAAGGCTCGTGGTAAGTATGTGGGCAAGGTGAAGTCCATCCGTGGTAACTATTTGGAAATTGCTGGTGATGAGACGTTTGCCAACGGAGATGGCCTTTGTTATATTGGTGCTGACGGTCGTATGCAGGGTTTCTTGGTCAATGGTGTGAATGGGTGTCTTGTTACACCCAACAAGATGCCGGAGATTAGCGTTGGTACTATGCTTTGGCGCAACAACGACCAGCGTTTCGAAAAGTTGCTTCAAGGGAAGACGGCAGAGCGTAAAGTCCGTGTTAATATGCGTTTTAGCGCCACGACTGATGGTTTCACTCTGGATGTAACCGATGAGGATGGCCTTTCGATATCTTCCGTCCTTGCGGCTGAACATACTCCGTCCAACGACCCAATTAATGCAAAGTCCCTTATAGTAAAGCAGTTGTCCAAGACAGGAGATACTCCGTTTGTGGTTTCAGAAGTTGATGATAGCACGGAAGGAGCGTTTTTTGTCCCGGCATCTTCGCTCAATCAATTGCGCAGAGATGCCCTGACGGCTCTTGCTGACCTGAGAATGAAGCATTTCCATCCTGTTGGCAAGCCGTTGGTTCACGCTGATACACCGTATTTTAGCGAAAACCTGGATTATAGAGCCAATGTAGTAAATGCGAAGGCGGATGAATTCTATAAACATCATGGAGTAAAGAAGATAGAGCGTGGTATTGAGCAAACATTGGATTACGGCGGGAAAGCCTTGATGACAACAAAGTACTGTCTTCGTTACGAACTTGGCTGTTGTCTGAAAGGGAAGTGCAAGATAAAGCCCAAGATATCGCTTAAGGCCTCTGATGTCTTGGTTTTACGCAACAATAATCATCGTTTCCGCCTCGAATTCGACTGTGCGGAGTGTCTTATGCGTATCTACGCAATAGATTGAAAGTAAGTTTTCTTGGTCAGGAATTGACCACCGCTGCGATGCCGCAACCCAGCAGCAGGATGCAGGCGACTATCATCCAGCGGAGAGGTCGTATCGTTACTTTCTGGCGGCCGAACATTATCCCCGTGTAACCCAACAGCACCGAGCTGATGAATAGCGGCCAGATCGCCCAATGAACGTGTCCGGCAATAGGCATCACAAAACCGAGTCCTAATCCGATAAGCAGCACATTGATGCCGCTGGCTACGGACATTGCTATCACGGAACTCCAGTTCCTTAGGTCAAATACCGGCAGTTGTGGCTTGCGCTTCAGGTGCGGCAGAAGCATTCTTAAAGCCACGAAGATAGCAAGTCCGAGGAAGATATATGCATTTGTGCGTGCATACAGTTGTGGGGCGTCGGCACCTTCGATGCGCAGCAGGTCGCCCAATGTGATGCCTAAAATGAATAGCAAGACGTATATAGTTGCCGTAACAAACATGATTGCAAGGCCTTTCGTCAGTTTTACCGGTGTTGTTTCGGCACATCGGCGCATGAGGAGCATTGCCGTTACGCCGAAGGCGATAGAGAGGACGATGTATGTTGCTATAGACATGATTCTATGGTTTTTGTGATTTCAATGAATTGTGCCACCGAGAGCTGCTCTGCGCGTTTTGCCAGTATTTCTTCACTTATTTTGTCGAGGGGCATATTAAGCTGTCTTAGTGCATTCCGTAGGGTCTTACGTCGTTGGTTGAAGCCGGCTTTTACCACTTGTGTGAATAGCTTTTCGTCACATTCCAAGCCCTTTACGTCATTCCGTTTGAGTCTTATTACCGCTGACTTTACTTTAGGTGGCGGGTTAAAGACATTCTCGTTTACTGTGAAGAGGTATTCTATATTGTAGAACGCTGATAGCAAGACTGAAAGGATGCCGTAGGTCTTGCTTCCGGGGCCGGCGGCGACACGTTCCGCAACCTCTTTCTGGAACATTCCCACCACTTCGGTTACTTTGTCTCGGTTGTCAAATACTTTGAACAGTATCTGTGATGATATGTTGTAGGGGAAGTTGCCTATGATGTTGAAAGTATCTTGGAACAAGGATGTTAAGTCATATTGCAAGAAGTCGCCCTCAATCACGTCGAGGGTGGGGTAGTGGTCGTGTAGGTAAGCTACGCTTTCGCGGTCAATCTCAACTACATGGAAGTCAAGTTCCTCTTTTTTAATGAGATACTTCGTCAGCACCCCCATGCCGGGACCTATTTCCAGTACGTGGTTGGTCTCTGGCGAAAGGCTTTCCACTATCCGTTCGGCAATCTTCTCGTCGGTCAGGAAATGTTGCCCGAGGAACTTCTTTGCTTTTACTTCAGTCATCTTGTCTTCAATGCGTTATATCGTTTGCGTGCGTTGTCGGCATACAAGCTGTTCGGGTAGTCGAGAAGCAGCTTTTCATAGCATTCCATTGCTTTGGCTTTGTTGCCCAGCTTGTCCTCGTTCAGTTCGGCCATCATCATCAGCGCATCGTCGGCTGTGATGTCGTAGGGGTAGAAGTCCACTACCTTCTGCAGCAGCGAGTCGGCCTCCGTGTAGCGTGCTTGTTTCATGCGTATCTGTGCTTTCCGCATCAGTACCTCGTCGAGCAGCGGGTGTGACAGGTTGTGCGTCTCTATATTTGTATAGCCCTCCCATGCCGACTCAAGCATCCCGCGGTAGAGCATCAGGTCGGCGTCGGCGAAGGTCTCCAGCGTCGTGTAGGTGCTGTCGTCTTCCATGTTGTCCGAAATCAGCAGCGACAGCTCCATGGCGTCGTTGGCCACAAGCTTGCTTGTCGACGCCCTCAGCACTCTGAGCTGCGAGTTGGCCCATTTGAAGTCGTGGTTGTAATAGGACAGCTTGGCGTTTTTGTATTTGGCCATAGCGCCGAGCACGTCGTTGGGGTTGGCTTTCTCCACCTGCATGTACAGCAGCGAGGCGTCCCACACCTCGCCGGCGAAGAGCAGTAGGTCGCCCAGTTCAAGCTTCACCTCGTCGCGCACCTGCTTCTTCAGACGCGGCATCTCAAGTATATCGTCCAGTATGTCGGCGGCTGCCTGTGCGTCGCCGCCGTGATATCCCGTCAAGGTGGCGTAGTTGCGCATCAGGGTGACGGTATTCTCGTTCTTGCCGAGTTCCTCGAATGCTGTTGTGTATTTTTGGCGTAGTGCGGCCAGCTGTTTCTCGTCGATACGGTAGTTGTGGTTGATTTTTGCAAATTCCACCTCCAGCTCTCCCACGCGCGCTTCGAAGTAGTTGGGGCTTTCTTTGCCAAGAATCTGTATGTGGCGGTATCCGTCGGCGGCAACATCCAGCGCCCCGTTGCTTTGCGCTATCTTGGCCACACGAAGCACCTGCTGCCCACCCTTCTCGGGGAAGCGTGCGTCCACGGCTTCGGCCTGCTCCAGCGCGAAGGCAAAGTCTTTCTGCTGCAGCGCAAACCATATCATCATCTCAAGGTACGTCCTGTTGTCGGGATGTTCGCGCACGCGGTTCACCAGTTCCCGTTTCACCCCTACCGCCAGCTTGCCGTCGGGGGCTTCACGCAGCGTGCGTTGCATCGACACCTGTACCGAACTTATCATCCCCGGCTGGTGATCCAGCAGGTCAAAGTATTCGGCCGTCATCGCGCTGTAGTCGCCCATGGCTTGGTACACGCCCACCAGCTCGTTGAAGTACAGCAACCTGTTGCCGGTCTTCTCCCTCGCCTTGAGGTATGTGCGTGCCGCATAGTCGGGCCGTCCGGCGTTGACGAAGGCCATCGCCAGGTCTTGTACGGGTTGGAGGTTTGACGTGAGTTTCTCGATGGCCTTGTCGAAGCATTTCAGGGCCTTCTTCTCCTCTTTCTGCTTCAGGTACACGCTGCCCTCGTCGACGTAAAGGTAAAGGTCCTTGGGGTTGTTTTTCTGCCTGCGCTCCACGAGCTTCAAGGCGTCGCGGTATTCCCCCAATTCCATGTACGTCGACAACAGCCTCTGGTAGTAGTATTTCTGCGACGTACGTTTGTAGAGGCTTTCATAGAGTTGCGCCGCCTGCTCGTATTCACCGTGGTCGTAATAGTAGGCAGCCGTCTGCTCCTGGTTATCCTGGGCGACGGCGTGAGGGGCACCTATACACGATGCCAACAAGCATGCTACCAGTATTATACGGTGTTTTTTCATACAAAAAAACCGGAATCTTGCATCCGGTTCTTGTTGTTTGGTGACCCAGCTGGGGCTCGAACCCAGGACCCCAACATTAAAAGTGTTGTGCTCTACCTGCTGAGCTACTGAGTCAGTCTTTCGACACTGTTCTCTTCCCTTGAAAGAGTTTGCAAAAGTACTACTTTTTTCCAATACGACAAAGAAAAATATTAAAAAAGTTTCTTCTATCGCGTGCATCAGTCATGTACACAGCACTATAGCAACATCGCGTCTGCGTGCCGCCAACGATTGTTTATGCTCTCTTTTTATAAAAAACTGCCGTCCGCAGGGCCGTTTTTGACCCTTCGCGTCATGGGATTCCCGGCGGCTCGGCGGCATCATCTGTCGCAACCTCGTCGTTTTTTGTCGCCACCTCGGCTCTGGCCTCCGGAGCCCTGCTGCTGCCTTCGGCCAGATCTACAAACTCCTGCCATTGGCTGTCGACAGGCATATAGCGCCCGCGCTCCTCGTAGTGGCTCACGCGCCCCATGCCGATATACGTCGAGTTCGATGCGCGACCCTCTTTGTCAACAACGAAGCCATAGAGGTGAACCTCATGACCTGCCCACGCCGTGGGGAGCCGCAGGGCCACCTGCTTGCTGCGCCTTGCCGCCGCTGCCGACAGGATGCCGGCACCCAGGTCGGGCGCATATACATAAAGGTATACGCTGTCGTCGCCCGAAGCGCGCAGCGCCATACTATTCTTCTCAAAATCAACGCTCACCGTCTCGTCCTGCTCGAAGCGCGGCTGTTTGAAGTATACATCGGCGGCCGATCCTGCGGCAATCTTCAGCTGCGCGTAGTCGACCCTCACCACTCCCTCCTCGCGGTGGAAGTGCTGTTTGTTCTTCAACACGAAGTAGTTGCCTTCAGTCATCTGCGCGTCCATCGACTGCTGGCGGAAACCCAGGCGAAGGGCCCCGTTGGCTTGCGACGCGAAACGCACCATGCTCACGAACCAGTCGCGCTGCTTCTGCTGCAGCTCCGTGTTCGGGTAGTTTATGGCGTGCCGGTAGACGCGGATGCAGGGCCGGCCGCGCCACGTGTAGCCGACCACCATGCCCAGTTTTCCGCTGAATCCGCCCAGCACTCCTTGGTAAATCTTGCCCATACCGATGTTTTTTTTTCTCTTTACGGCATAACGCACGTCGGCGTCTTATATTGTGTGAAGAGACATTTTTTCTTGAAGACAGACAGAAGAGCAAAGGAAGAAGATAGAGAGCCTAATCTACACCGGGACACCACCTTGTCTCAAGGCGAAAAGACGCCGCAAACACCCTTTTCAAGATTCGTGAAACCGCGCTTTTTGTCCCTCAACAATCCGCACTCTGTCAGCCCTTTACATACTCTATCTTCTTCATTACACTTTAGTTGCTCTTTAATCGCTATTTAGTTTCGCTTTATTATGTCATACTTTTATAAGAGATAATAACCAGAAATATATGTTGTGATAAGGTTATTATCCTTCTTTTCATCGGTTATCAATATTGTTTCTGCCGTCCTTCGTGTTTGGCGAAGGCTAGTCGGGTGGGGCGGAAGGGAGCAATAAAAATGGTGAAACTGCGTTATTGGTGACATGATGAAACAAGGGAAAATCGTTTTTGGCGGCCTGACGTCGTTGGCCCGAATGCTGCGGGCGGAAGGGTGGCGCGATGCGCGCTACACCGTGCTGCTCGACGAGAACACTTTTGAGAACTGCCTGCCGGCCCTCGTGTCGAGGGTCGAGGCGCTGCAGGAGGCCGAGTTCATCGAGGTGCCTGTGGGTGAGGAGTGCAAGAGCCTCGAGGTGGCGGCTCAGGTGTGGCAGACGCTGCTTGAGTCGGGTGCCGACCGGCAGGCGGTGCTGGTGTGTCTCGGCGGCGGCGCCGTGTGCGACCTTGGCGGCTTCGTGGCTGCCGGCTACAAGCGCGGCATCCGTCACATCAACGTGCCGACGTCGCTCCTCGCTATGGTCGACGCCGCCATAGGTGGCAAGACGGCCATCGACTTCGGCGGCGTGAAGAACAGCATCGGCCATTTCTATCCCGCCGAGCTCACGGTCGTCGAGCCCTCGTTCCTGGTCACCCTCCCGCAGGCGGAGCTCCTCAACGGCCAGATGGAGATGGTCAAGACCGCCGCCGTCTGCGATGCGTCGCTCTACGGCCGACTGCTGTCGGGCGATACAATAGACAAGGACGACATCAAGGCGGTGGCGCAGCTCAAGGCGCGTGTCGTCAAAGCCGACCCTTACGACCATGGAATCAGGCGTATACTGAACTTCGGCCACACCTTCGGCCATGCCGTCGAGTTGCATTCCAACCTGCCCCACGGCCTTGCCGTAGGCATCGGTATGAAGGTTGCCATGTACCTCTCGGTAAAGAAAATAGGCCTGTCGGAAGAGGTCTACAGCGCATATTCCCAATGGCTTAAGGCTCGGCTGGCCGCCGTCGGCCGCCAGCTGCCCGCTTATGGGTTGAAGGACATCGAGCAGATGCTCCCCTTGATGCACCAGGACAAGAAAAACACCGCAGAAGGGCTGCGGTGTGTGTTGTTGCAAGAGCCTGGCGCTGCGGTCATCGACGTCACGGTCGACGACAACGAGGTGCGCGACGCGCTGCTCAAGCTGGCACGATGAGTTGCTCGGTGGTGCGGCTGCGCTGCTCGAGGAGTATGGGTCGGCCGGCGACGATGCTGTCGATGACCTGCTGGGTGTAGTAGCGGATGGTTATGAGCTGCAGGTTGTCGTTGTAACGTACACGGAACATGTTTTTTAGCTCCTCTATGAGGGGTTGCACCAGCTGCGGGTTGTTGTCGATGCAGATGGAGAAGCTCAGGGCCGAGTTCTGCATGAGGTTCACGCGGATGCCTATCTTGCTGAGTATGCCGAAGATGACCTGCAGGTTGTCCTCGGCTATGAAGGAGTAGTCGCGTGGCAGTATGGAGAGCAGTATCTGGTTGTTCTTGAAGATGTACAGGGGGGTCTCGGGGCTGATAGTATGGTAGTTGCCTATTGCCGAGCCGTCGCCCTGCGGGGTGATGAACGAGCGTATGTAGAGGGGTATGCCTTTGTTCTGGATGGGCTTCACGGTCTTGGGATGGATGACCGAGGCGCCGTAGTAAGCCAGCTCAATGGCCTCGTTGTATGGTATTTGGTTTATCTTTACGGTATCGGGGAAGTACTTGGGGTCGGCGTTGAGGAAGCCCGGCACATCCTTCCAGATGGTGATGTTCTCGGCACCGAGGCAGTAGGCGAGGATGGAGGCCGAGTAGTCGGAGCCCTCGCGTCCCAGCGTGGTGGTGTGGCCGTCAGTGGTGCCGCCGATAAAGCCCTGCGTTATAATGACCTGATGACGGCTTAGTGTCTCGTTACCGGCGACGAGGTGCTGACAGGCGGCTTGCGTCTTCGTCCAGTCGACGTGTCCCTCGCGGTAATGGTTGTCGGTGATGATCAGCTGGCGTGCGTCGAGCCATTGGGTACTGATTCCATGACTGTTGAGGTATTCGGCGATGATTGTTGTGGAGATGAGCTCGCCGAAAGAGACCACCTGGTCGTAGTTGTAGTTATATTGTTCGTTGGAGGGTTGCAGGGAGTTGAGTGTGCCGTCGAGCTTGCGGAGCAGCACCTGTACGGCATTGTCGGCGTCGTCGACGCATGGAATCAGCTCTTTATATATCTCCTGATGGTACTCCTCGAGCTGTCTGCGGAGCTCGTGGGTGTCGTCGGTCACGCCGGGCACGAGCTTCTCCAGCAGGTTGGTGGTCTTGCCCATAGCCGAGACGACCACGACCAGCGGCTTGCCGGGTTCCAGGTGCGACTGTACTATCTGCGCCATGTTGCGCACCGCGTCGGCGCTGTTGACCGAGGCGCCACCGAACTTGAATACCTTCATTTGTCTTAACTGCTTTGCTACTGACTACTTAACTGCTTGATTAAGCCAACTCTCTTTCCATATCGCGACGCGAGTCTTTGGCCTTGATGGTCTCGCGCTTGTCGTAGTGGTGTTTGCCTTTGGCGAGGGCTATGGTGAGCTTGGCGTAGCCGCGTGAGTCGACATACAGCAGCTCGGGCACGATGGTGAAGCCGCGCTCCTTGATTTTGTTCTGCAGCTTGCGGAGCTCGCGGCGGTTGAGGAGCAGCTTGCGGTCGCGCTTGGCTTGGTGGCCCCAGTAGCTGCCGAACTTATACTCCGAGATGTGCATGTCGCGGACAAACAGCTCGTTGCCCACGAAGGTGCACCAGGCGTCGTTGAGGTTGGCCTTGCCTTCGCGAATGCTTTTTATCTCGCTGCCCATCAGCACCAAGCCTGCCTGGTACTCGTCCATGAGGAAGTACTCGTAAGCCGCACGTTTGTTCTTTATCTCAATGAGATTCTTTGCTTCCATGGCCCAATTAACGTGATAATGAAAGAAATATTGTGCGGTATGTCGGCATGTGTAACAATAAAATGTGCTGAGCTGCGTTTCAAAAGAAAAAGACTATGGATCGTCAATCTCAAATCATCCGCACCAGCTGTGTCGGTATCGGTGCCAACGTCCTTCTGGCTGCTTTCAAGGCTGTTGTGGGCCTTGTGGCGGGCAGCGTGGCCATCGTTATGGATGCCGTCAACAACCTCAGCGATGCTCTGTCGAGCGTCATCACCATCCTGGGTGCCAAGCTCTCCGTGCGCCCTGCCGACCGTGAGCACCCCTTCGGCTTCGGCCGCGTGGAGTATTTCAGCGCCATCATCATAGCTCTCATCGTGCTGGCCGCCGGCGTCACGTCGCTCGTAGAGTCGGTGAGGAAGATTTTCGTTCCGACGACGCCCACCTATACCACTGTCACGCTGGTGGTTATCATCGTTGCCATCGCCGTCAAGCTGCTGCTCGGCCGCTATGTGAAGCACAAAGGCG
>ONJY01000007.1 GCA_900318275.1 uncultured Bacteroidales bacterium
CGGTCGTGGCGGCGCCGGCTTCCCCACCGGCGTGAAGTGGGGTCTCTGCGCCAAGAACCAGGCCGACCAGAAGTATATCATCTGCAACGCCGACGAGGGCGACCCCGGTGCCTTCATGGATCGTTCCATCCTCGAGGGTGACCCCAACAGCATCGTCGAGGCTATGGCCATAGGCGGCTACGCCATCGGCGCCAGCAAGGGTCTTGTGTACATCCGTGCCGAGTATCCTCTGGCCATCGACCGTCTGAAGATAGCCATCAACCAGGCCCGCGAGTATGGCCTCCTCGGTGAGGACATCCTCGGCACCGGCTTCAACTTCGATATCGAGCTCCGCTACGGCGCCGGCGCTTTCGTCTGCGGCGAGGAGACCGCTCTGATCCACTCGATGGAAGGCCAGCGCGGCGAGCCCACCCTGAAGCCCCCATTCCCCGCTGTGCGCGGCTATATGGACAAGCCCTCGAACGTGAACAACGTCGAGACTTTCGCCAACATCCCCGTCATCATCACCAAGGGCGCCGACTGGTTCCGCACCATCGGTACCGAGAAGAGCCCCGGAACCAAGGTGTTCGCCCTCGCCGGCCAGATCAACAATGTGGGTCTGATCGAGGTCCCCATGGGCATCACCCTGCGTGAGATTATCTACGAGATCGGCGGTGGCATCAAGGACGGTCGCGAGTTCAAGGCTGTTCAGACCGGCGGTCCTTCCGGCGGCTGCCTCACGGCCAAGCACCTCGACACCGAGATCGACTACGACAGCCTCGTGGCTGCCGGCTCGATGATGGGCTCCGGCGGTATGGTCGTCATGGACGAGACCTCTTGCATGCCTGCTATCGCCAAGTTCTATCTTGAGTTCACCTGCGAGGAGAGCTGCGGTAAGTGCAGCCCCTGCCGCATCGGTAACAAGCGCCTCTGCGAGCTCCTCGAGAAGATCACCAACGGCAACGGTACGATGGACGACCTCTACGCCCTCCGCAACCTGGCCGCCGTCATCAAGGACAGCGCCCTCTGCGGTCTCGGCCAGACCTCGCCGAACCCCGTGCTCAGCACCCTCGACAACTTCTGGGACGAGTACGTCGAGCACGTCGTCGACAAGAAATGCCGCGCCGGCGTCTGCAAGAAACTCATGCAGTATGTCATCGACCCCGAGAAGTGCATCGGCTGCGGCAAATGCGCCAAGAACTGCCCCGCCGAGACCATCACCCGCACCGACTACATCGCTCCCGGCCACAAGCTGGCTTCGATGGTCATCGGTCAGGAGAAGTGCGTCAAGTGCGGCGCCTGCTACCAGAACTGTAAGTTTGGTGCCATCTCGATTAAATAATCTTTAAATAGGAATAGAAATGATTAATGTCACTATAGATAACAAAGCGATCCAGGTCCCCGAAGGCACCACTATCCTGAAAGCTGCCCGTATGGCCGGTATCGATATCCCGACGCTCTGCTACTTCGAGCTCGACGGAATGAAATTTGAAAACAAACCCGGCGGATGCCGCGTCTGCATGGTTGAGGTCACCAAGGACTTCAACGGCAAGCCCCGCCGCAACCTGGCCCCCGCCTGCGCCACCGACTGCGTGGAAGGCATGGAGGTCCTCACCGCTTCGCCCCGCGCCCTCAACGCCCGCAAGACCGTCCTCGAGCTGATCCTCAGCGACCACCCGAACGACTGCCTCCAGTGCGAGAAGAGCGGCGACTGCGAGCTGCAGAGCCTCGCCGTCCGCATGGGCATCCGCGAGATCCCCTTCAAGGGCGAGCAGAGCCACTATAAGAAAGACACCACCCTCAGCGTCTACCGCGACATGGACAAGTGCGTCTACTGCCGCCGCTGCGAGGAGATGTGCAACAAGTTCCAGAGCGTGGGCGCCCTGAGCGGCGTCAACCGCGGCTTCCCCTCGGTGGTGGCTCCCGCCTTCGAGCAGAAACTCGGCGACAGCTCCTGCGTCAACTGCGGCCAGTGCGTCCAGGTGTGCCCCGTGGGTGCCCTCACCCTCGTCGACAACATCAACGACGTGCGTAAGGCCCTCGCCGACCCCACCAAGACCGTCGTCGTCCAGACCGCTCCCGCCGTCCGCGTCGCCCTCGGCGAAGAGTTCGGCATGGAACCCGGCACCATCGTCACCGGCAAGATGGCCGCTGCCCTGCGCCGTCTCGGCTTCAACTATGTGTTCGACACCGACTGGAGCGCCGACCTCACCATCATGGAAGAAGGCACCGAGCTCCTCGGCCGCGTGAAGGCTTTCCTCGCTGGCGACAAGAACGTCAAGCTGCCGTTGTTCACCAGCTGCTGCCCCGCCTGGGTCACCTTCTACGAGAAGAACTTCCCCGACCTGCTCGACTACCCCTCGACTGCCAAGTCGCCCCAGGGTATGTTCGGCGCTGTGGCCAAGAACTACTTCGCCAACAAGATTGGTGTGAAGCGCGAAGACATGGTCGTCGTCTCCATCATGCCCTGCCTCGCCAAGAAGAGCGAGTGCGCCCGTCCCGAACTCGGCAACGGCAAGGATCAGGATGTCGACTTCAGCCTCACCACCCGTGAGCTGGCTCACATGCTCAAGCAGAACAACATCGACCTCAACCACCTCCCCGAGGAAGACTTCGACAGTCCTCTCGGCCAGTCTACCGGTGCTGCCGTCATCTTCGGCGCCACTGGCGGCGTGATGGAGGCTGCTGTCCGTACCGCCTACGAGGTGTACTGCGGCAAACCGCTGCCCAAGATCGACCTCGAGGCCGTCCGCGGCATCTTCGGCGACAGCGTCCGCGAGGCCACCGTCGACTTCAACGGCCTGCCCGTGAAAGTCGCCGTCTGCTACGGTCTCTCCAACGCCCGCAAGCTCATGGAAGAGGTGCGCAACGGTAACCCCAACGGCTACCACTTCATCGAGGTGATGGCTTGCCCCGGCGGTTGCATCGGCGGTGCCGGTCAGCCCTACCACCACGGCAACAGCAACATCATCCAGAAGCGCATGGAAGCCACCTACCGCGAGGACGCTGGCAAGCCCATCCGCAAGAGCCACGAGAACCCCGACATCATCGCCATCTACAAGGAGTACTACGGTGAACCCTGCGGCCACCTCAGCCACGAGCAGCTGCACACCCACTACTTCGACAAGAGCGACAAAGTCGAGACAACGAAATAAATTAACCAGTTGTGAGTTTTAAGCTTTAAGCTGTAAGTAGCTGACGCATCACGACGGCAACCGCCCAACTTAAAACTTAAAACTCACAGCTTAAAACTAAAAAGAAATGGCTAACATTAAGATATCCGAAGAGAAAATCAACATTATCAAAGACGTCTGCAAGAGCTTTGGTAACAAGAGCGGCGAGGTTATCAACGTCCTCCACCAGGTGCAGGGTAAGTTCGGTTACCTGCCCGCCGAGGTCCAGGAAGTCATCGCCCACGAGTTGAACATGCCCGTGGCCAAGGTCTATGGTATCGTCTCCTTCTACAGCTTCTTCACCATGGAGCCGAAGGGCGAGCACCCCATCGACATCTGCCTGGGTACCGCCTGCTACGTCCGTGGCGCCGAGAAGGTCCTCGATGCCTTCCAGCGTAACCTGGGCATCCAGGTGGGCAAGTGCACCCCCGACGGCAAGTTCTCTCTGAACACCCTCCGTTGCGTCGGTGCCTGCGGTCTTGCCCCCGTCGCCATGATCGGCGAGAAGGTCTACGGCCGTCTCACCCCCGACCTCGTCCCCGGCATCCTCGCCGAGTACAAATAATCCAAGTTGTGGATTAAATAAAACAAAGGGTACCCAAACGGGTACCCTTTATTTGTATGTTTTTCTGATTGTTTATTTAGTTTTGCCATCAGCGATAGCGAGGCATAAATGTATTGTATGCCTCTCTTTTTCTTTGGGGTACATCTCCTCGGTCACGACGGGCAGGACAATGGTGAAGCGCTGCCCTCCGCCGATGGTGAAACTCTCCTCGTCATAGTTCGGGCCGAAGAACATGTTGTCGCGGATGGAATACATCGTGTAGTCGTCGCTGTCCTGAATTCTTATCTCGGCCAAGTCATCGCTGCCGACGGTATGATTATGGACAAACTCTGGTTTACCACCAGTATACGACAGACCTCCTCGGTTCAAGGTTAAACTTTTGCCAACGGGAACGGAATCTTCAAGGATGATAAAGGTGTTCTTTACCAGCTTGCCGTCTGCACCTATCAGGTTCTCTGATTTTATTTGAACAACATTCACGTTGCCGTAGTTGCTCGTGGCCGTTAGCTGCATGGTACTGTCGTGGTCAGCAGAAAAACTGACCGTGTAGTCGACAGAGTATTCTATTTTGTCGTTATTGTCCCAGTTGAATGAGGCAGTATTTCCCTCCGTACGGTTCTGTTTGCATCCGGCAGATACCATTAGCGTGGCTAAAACAATAAATATTATTCTGTTCTTCATATTGTTGTCTTTGGGGGACGATGGTGCAAAAATACATGTTTCATGGAACATGGGCAAATCTATTTCTCAATTTAATGATTTGAATAAAGGCGGAACGGTTAACATTATTATATTGTCATATTATATAAAGCGTCAGGCCAAACCTCAAAGGTTTGGCCTGACGCAATAGATATTGATAAAGATATCTTTATTTATCTAAGAGTGATGACGGCACGGCGGTTCTGGTAGCGGTGCTCGTCGGTGTCGTTGTCAACGACAGGCTCTTCCTGGCCGCGGGAGGCGGTGGCGATGCTCGAAGCAGGTGCACCATGGTTGACCATGAGCTGCTTGAGGGCTTCGGCACGCTTCTTGCCGTAGTTCATATTGCTCTCGGCACTGCCTACGTTGTCGGTATGGCCAGTGATGAGGACCTTGACTCGGCTGTCGGCCTTCATGGCTGCGCAGAGGGCGCGGATGGCGATGTCGGTCTTGCTGTCGAACTTGGGCTCGGTGCTGCTGAAGTCAAAGTGGACAGTGGCGTTGATCTGGTCAAGGTACTTC
The DNA here is from genome assembly GCA_900318275.1 of uncultured Bacteroidales bacterium. Taxonomy (GTDB): domain Bacteria; phylum Bacteroidota; class Bacteroidia; order Bacteroidales; family P3; genus Colimorpha. Next base: position 4,939 of record ONJY01000007.1, read on the forward strand.
TGAAGCTGTGCGCGGTCGGCAGGACTGTTGCTGGCAGGCTGCTGGCTGGCTTTGCCCTTGTTGTCGTTGGCGGGATGGTCGTCGCCACCGTTGGCAAGACGACGGGCGCGCTCGGCGGCCTGCTGGGCAGCACGTGCGGCACGGTAAGCACCAGCGACATCACCCATGCGGGCAGCTTCGGCAGCTTCACTGGCATAACGCTGAGCCTCATCGGCAGCGGCTTTGGCGTCAGGATTATTGCTCTTGGCGGCATAGGCATTGGCGCTACCAGCAAAGCTCTTGGCGCTGGCGGCATAGCTGTCGGCGAGATTGCCGCGATAGGCCTTGCCGGAAGCATCTTTGGCGTCGGTCTTAGCGGCTTTGCTGTTGGCATCCTCGGCCATGGCGAGGGCTTCGCTGGACAAGTATTCGGCGAAGTTGGGGTCGTTGTAGGCGGCATCCTTGTGCTGCGTGCCATCGGCATCGCGAGCTATCTCGGCATTGATGCGGGCATTGCGCGAGGCAGCCATGGCGCAGTCGAGACCGTCCTTATGTGCGGCATCGGCATAGAGGTCGGCATCGGTGGCAGCCTTCTGGGCCTCGGGAGTGTTGGTGCCCTCGGCATAGGTAGCAGCGTCGTCGGCATAGCTGTCGGCAATGTCGCCATAGGCCTCGTTGAAGAGGTCGTAAGCCTTGCAGTACTGACCGTTCTTGTAAGCCTTCTTGGCATCTGCGGCCTTCGCTTTGGCGTCGGCAACGGCCTCCTTGGCAGCAGCATTGCCAGAGGCTTCTGCCATACGCTCGGCTTCGGCGATATCGTCGTCAATGTCGGTGTTGGCCTGGGCCATATCGGGGTTGTTCATACGGCGGGCATTGCAGCGAGCCTCGCGGGCTGCGGCCTCCTCCTCGTCGTAATCGTTGTTGCCGAATTCATTGCTGCCAGTGGTGGGATAGACGACGTTGTTGCTTTCGGGATCTGCTGCAGCAGGAGCCTGGTCGTCGTCGGCGTTGCCCTCTATCTTGGCAGGCTTCTCGCCATCCTGCTTGCGCTGGTTGTTAGCGGCGGGCTGGTTGGTGGCGGCATTGCTGTTGTCGTAGTAGGTGATGTCGGCATCATCGCCCTTGGCGGCGCGTGCGGAGGTGTGGCAATCCCAACCGAGGTTGATGCCAATCTTCACACCGGCATTTAGCAGGCGCAGGAAGTCAATCTGGTTGGAGACCAGCGTTCCGTTGTAGTCAATCTTTGAGGCATCTTCGCTATTGATGCTGAGCACCGGCTTGGTGCTGACGCTGTCGAGGAGGCTGGTCACGCTGTAACCGCCATAGAGACCGATATAGAGGCCCCAGTTGTTGCAGAGTGAGTAGTTGAAGCCGAGGTCGGCAATGACGCTGACACCAATCTTCTTGAGCTTTACATTCTCCTTAAAGTCGGCATCGTAGGTGCGGAAGCCGTGTTCGGGGAGGTCCTGTATGGTGTAGGCCAAGGGGGTGCCGTTGACGTAGAACAGGCCTGAATTCTCGTAGGAGCCTTCGTTGGCGCGATACTTGCCGCTCAGCGGCAGGTCTACCGATGCACCGAGGCCGAATAGGAACGCCCACTTTTGGCTAAGCTGGGCACGCCAGTATAACTCGACGGGAATGCTGAGATAGGAGAGGGTCTGACGCTCACGCCAGCCGTTGTACGATGTACGGAGGTCGTAGGTCAGGTTGTTGTTGTCGTCATGCGTAAGGCCTGTCGACACCTCTGTGAAGTCGTATAACACAGAGGCATTGTTGTAGGTGTACTGGACTCCGAAGCCCATACCGAAGTGCTTGCCGAAGAAGTGAGCGTAGCGTATGCCACTCTGGAAGCCCAGACCTAAAGAATACTTGCCATCAACAGTCTTGTAGGTGATGGTGTTGAGTCCGCCACCGAGTTCAAAACCGATGTAATTGCTGTGCTGGTTCTGCTGTGCGTGCAGTCCAAAACCGAAGGCCAGCAAGCTTATAATAACAAATGTACGTTTCATTGTATGTTTATCTTTACCGGTTAACATTATTTCTTAATTACACGAACCACGATGCCGTCGACGCTGACGGTGTAGCTGCCGTTGGCCATGTCGCTCATGTCGATGGTGGTGCTGTCGCCGTCGAAGGTGGTATTCTCCACGGTGACGCCCATCACGTTCATCACGCGCACAGTATGCACGTTGGCAGTGCTGTTGGCGATGGTGACGTTGACAGCCTGCGTGGTGGGGTTAGGATAGGCCGACACAGTGGTCTTTGCCTGCTGTGCGTCGTTGTGCAGGAGCGTGTTCATGTCTTCCTGCTCGCAGGTGGTGGTGGCCTGGCCGTTCATGCGGGCCGTGACGTGGTAGGTATGGCCTGCCAGACCGCCGACTTCCTGATAGTAGTAGCCATTGGCACCGGGTATTGCAACACCGTCACGGTACCACTGGATGTTGGTGAAGCAGTGGCAGGTGTCGACCAAGGCGATGACATCGCTGAAGAGCGGCATGGTGTATGTGCGTGGCAGGTTGACGCGGAATGTGATGCGGATGCTGTCGCTTACATAGGCGCTGTGGTTGCTGTTGCGGAGACGCAGCCAGGCGGTGTATATGCCGTTGTTCAGACCTTCGGGCACGACAATGTCAAGTGTGAGGGTGTCGTTGTCGATGTTGGTAATGGGCGTCCAAGCGGTAATGTCGGTGAAGTTGTCGTCCTCGAAGTAGAGCACATACTCGTCGGGGCTGCCGCTGCGGACGATGATGTTGATGGCACCGGTACCGGCGCAGTAGCCGCTGGCGTCAACAGCGATGCCGCTGTCGGCCACATCAGTGTTGATTTCTACGGGCATGAAGATAATGCAGTTGGCGATGGCGGAGTCCTTCTCCAGCGGAGTGTAGTTGGCTGCATCGGCGCCGCCGACAACCATGTGCACGTTGATGGTCTTGTTGCTGCCGGTGTCGGGCGTGTCGTATGCAGCGCTGGCGCTCACAATCTGCACGTCGTCGTTGGCAAGCACGCCGTTGAGGACCTGGGTCAGGTCGCCGGTGATAACGGCGATGGTGGTGCCGTCATAAGGCTTCTCGGTGGTGACCTCAATGGTGTTGAAGGTAAGCGGTGCGGGCTCGACTGTGATCATGGCGACGCTGTCGGTCAGCATGTAGACATCCTGGTGGTTGGCCAGGCGGGCTGTGACTCTGTAGGCACCTACATTGATGGCGGGGTTGGCCTCATTGTTGGTCAGGGTGTCTACGAAGGTGAGCGTGGTGGCGATGGTGTCGTCAAAGACAGTGTCTATAAGCACGGCGCTGATGGCGTCGACAGCGGTGGCGGTGTATACCACGGTGGTGTCGGCACCAGTCCATGTGAGGCTATATGTTGCCTGGTCGTAGCCGGCAATCATGGTGAGGTCGCCTTCGGGCATTGTGGTGACGTCGTTGGGTGTCCATCCGGCGAAGGTGTGGCCTCTCAGTATGGGATCCTCGGGGAAGACAATGGTCTCACCGTAGTAGAGTGAGTCGATCTTCACGGAGCTGCCGTCGTTGAACTGGCCCTGCTGTGCGGCCCATGTCAGCTCATATTTGACGAGCGTGTAGTAGAAGTCCACAACAGTGTCCTGGGTGAGGGAGGTGATGTTTATCACGTCGGTGTTGGGAACACGGCCGGGATAGTTGCGCGGACGTAATCTGAGGGCGCTGCCAGCAGGAGCCACATTGGTCACGCTGTCGACGGCTACGGTGTCGTTGTCGAGCGAGATGAGGTTGTGGTGGATTGTGTATGAGTATGTGGTGCCGTTAATCAACCACATGGCATAGAGTGTAGTGTCGGAAGAGAGCACGTCGACATCGTTCTGCCAGGCTGTCAGCATGTCGCCGTTTTCACGGACGAAGGCCAGGAAGACAGTGTCGGTGCCGGGATAGCGGGGCTCGGAGAGCACCGGGGTAATTTTGTTGTCGGGGGTGTTGTAGACGATGACGGTGTCATGGTTCTTGCAGTCGTAGTTTATGTAGGTGACGGCATAGCCTTCGGCAACCATGTAGGGGTAATCGGCAGCGTCGGTGTCGGTGTTGTCGACAAATAGGTGGCGTTCGGCAAGCATGGCGTTGTAGCCAACGGTGTCGGCGAATTTGCCACCCATAATCACGATGTTCATGCCGCTGAAAGGAGTTGCGGGGTTATAGCGTCCGCTCAGTATTCTCGACAGACGTGTGGCATCCACGGTCAACGTGCCGTTGAAGTCGACATCCTTGAGGTCCAGGCCGGCGATGTCGGTGCCAGTGGAAGCAATGCTGCCATTGACGATGCCGTTGGTGACGGCCACAACGCCATCTGTGTGAGTGGTGGCGATATTGCGTGTGGCGGTGAAGCCACCGAGGTCGACGGTGGAGGCTTTGCTGACGGTGTCATCACCGGCGGCGAGGTCACCAACCACATAGAGGGTGTCAAGCTCGTTCATAAGTGCAGAGGCACGATTCAGACCGCGGAGATATACTCTGTTGTTCGCGTTGGAGACATCCTTCACGTAGCAGTCGGCATTCACGGGGCGTGCATAGCTCGACATGCCGGAGGTCACGCTCTGTGCATCGATGTCCAGACGGGCCATAGAGGCCTGCGGTATCGTCACGCCGAAGGCGCCGCCGCTGATGTTCATCTGTGCAAGGGTGGCCTGGCTGTTGTCGCTCAGGGCGACGACGGCGGCTGCGCCTTCGGTGTGGAAGGTACTGTTGGTGGCCACCAAGTCGCCGTTGCCATTGACGGTGACCACCGCTGTGGCGGCAGAGTCGTAGAGACCGTCAACGATGAGTGTGGCATCGTCGTTGACACGGAAGTGGTTGCCGGCATCGGCATATATGTAGCCGTTGCCCCAGGACACCACGTTGCTGCCTCCAATGTTGAAGAGGTAGCCCGATGTGGTGGTCTGGCTGATGAGGGGCAGACCCATCTGGTTGACATTGACACTGCGGTTGATGACTATTGACGAATCCAGACGCACAGTGTCGAGGAACACGAGATGTATCGCACGGCTATCGGCCATGGCTGTGGCCATGCTGGTGTAGAGGTACAGGCGCTGCAGGTCGGCTATGACAATCTTTTCGCTGTTCATGACCATGCTTTCGCTGCTGCCGAGTGTGACGGTCAGGCTGTCGCCGACACCGTCGAAGAGGGTCGTTCCGGCAAAGATGCCGTCGGCAAGACCTGCATTGTAGCCATACACGTAGTAGGCACCCTGGACATCGCGGGCCAGGATGAAAGAATAGGCATAGGTGGCGCTATCCACACCGGTGCGGTAGACGAAGGGGTCGCCGGTGGTGGTGTTTACATCGATGGCGAGGGTGTCGATGACGCTCAGGCTGTCTATCGGCAGGGCGGTTCCAGTGTAGCTCGTCGACAGATGTGCCGAGTCAATGAAATAGCTTGTTCCTGGAGCGGCAGCGTAGATGTACGCAGACTCAAGCATCCTGTGGTCAAGTGTTTTCACTGTGATCTGAACAGTCTTGTTCTGTCCCAGTGCCTTTCCGACGGGCAGCAGTGCAATCAGCATGATGCCCAATGCAAGACATAATCTTTTTTTCATTTTTTATACGTTTTATATTTATATATTATACACAACTATAGCATGTTGTATGTCCAACATGCAAATATTATCCGAAACAAAGATACGTAAAAAAATGGAATCTGACGCGTCAGATTCCATTTTTTTATGTGTGGAGCGCTTTTAGAAGTACAGGTCGCGCTCGCCTTCGCCTATCTTGCAGAGGTTACCCTCGACGCGGCGCTTCAGTTCCTCCTTGGGGAAGGTCTGGGTCAGCTCCTTGAGCAGACGGAGGCCTTTCTCCTTGGTGGCCGGGCTGGCATAGTCCTCGAGGTACTCGCGGAAAGTGAACATGGCGTTGGGCTTGCAATACTCCTTGATGAGGCCGGGCTTGGCGAGGTCCATGAAGTCGGCTCCCACGCGTCCTTTGCGGTAGCAGCCGGTGCAGAACGAGGGTATGTAGCCGCCGTCGATCATCATGCTGATGACTTCGTCGAGCGAGCGGTGGTCGCCGAGGGTGAACTGGGCGCCGGTGTCGCCGGTCTTCTCGTAGGGCTTGGCCTCGCTGCTGTTGTTGTCCTCGTCATAGCCGCCGGGGTTGGTCTCCGAGGCCGCCGAAATCTGGCTGGCACCGTAGCGCACCAGCTGGTCGCGCAGTTCGGGACGCTCGCGGGTGGAGATGATGATGCCGGTGTAAGGCATGGCGATGCGTATGATGGCGACGATCTTCATGAAGTCCTTGTCGCTCACGGGGTGCGGGATATTCTCGGGCAGCGAGAAGGGGGTGCCTTCGGCGGGCTCGATGCGCGGGAACGAGACCGTGTGGGGGCCGCAGCCGTAGTCCTCCTCGAGGTGGCGAGCATGCTCCATGATGGCCAGTATCTCGAAGCGGTAGTCGACCAGTCCGAACAATGCACCGATGCCCACGTCGTTGATGCCGCCTTCCATGGCGCGGTCCATGCAGGTGAGGCGGTAGAGGTAGTCGGCCTTGGGCGTGCCGGCAGGGTGGAACTTGGCGTACTCAATGGGGTCGTAGGTCTCCTGGAAGCATACATAGGTGCCTATCTTCTCGGCTTTCAGCTTGGCATAGTCCTCGACGCTCATGGGGGCCAGCTCGACGTTGATGCGGCGTATGGTGCTGCCCTTCTCGTCCTTGGCAGCGTAGGTGCGGCGTATGGCCTCGACCATGTAGTTGGCGTCGTTGCGGGGGCTCTCGCCGCAGATGAGCAGGGCGCGCTTGTGGCCCATGCGCAGCAGGTGCAGCGTCTCGGTCTCTATCTCGTCGAGGGTTAGGATCTTGCGCTTGAGTGCCTTGTTGTCACGGCGGAAGCCGCAGTAGACACAGTTGTTGACGCAGGCGTTGCCCGTGTAGATGGGGGCGAAGAGCACAAGGCGGCGGCCGTAGATCTCGTTCTTGGCGTATTCGGCGGTGTCGAGGATTTTGCGTATGCCGGCTTCGTCCTCGACGCTGAGCAGCTTGGCCACGTCCTCGAGGTTCAGGCCTTTGAGTTTGTGAGCTTTGTTGAGGATGTCGTCCAACTGGCTCTCGGTCGGAGCGTTATTCTCGAGCATCCCATAGAGCTTGTCGCGGTCTATAAAGTTCTGGTTTCTCATGGTTTATTGTGTTTTAGGATTAATTATTCTTGGTCACTACAGCCTTGCATTCCACCCCCGGCAGGCGGCCGAGCTGGCCAGTGAGGGCGTTGATGCTGTTCACCGAGCCCTCGACGATGAGCGAGATGACGGCAACGGGGCGGTCATGAAACGGCAACCCCTGCCGACAGAGTATAATATCGGCATGTTCGGACAACAATTGGTTGACTGATTGCGACACTTCGCGGTCGCGTATGAGTATAGTTATTGTTCCTATTCGCTTCTCCATCAGGTGTTAGGCTTTTGGATTAGACAATCGGTTATCGCGACAAAGATACGAAAAAAAACAATACGTGCAACTTTTTTTTACTTTTCCGCTCTCCAATGGTCACTGTTTTCAGTGCCGGAGGACTTCGATGACGCCGTTGCGTCGGACGATGCCGTATTTGTTACGCGCCGCAAAGCGGTAGAAGTAGGCTCCGTCGGGGCAGGGACGCTCGTTGGGGTCCCAGAACTGGTCGGGCGAGCTGATGTCGCGGACGTGGTAGACGAGGACTCCCCATTGGTTGAAAATCCAGAGCTCGTTCTGCGGGAACCAGCCTTCGTCGAGTAGGCCCACGATGCCCCAGATGTCGTTGATTCCGTCGCCGTTGGGTGTGACGAGGCTGGGGAAGTCGAGCCATGGCGCGAGTATGTGGACGGTGTCGTGTGCGGTGTCGGTGCAGAAGATGGTGACGATCGAGTCGTTCAGCAGCAGGGTGTGCCTGAGGGTGGCCACGAGGGTCACGAGTTCGTCGGCCGGGGTGCTGACTTCAGGCCAGCGGTAGCTCCAGTTGCGTGTGACGGCGCTGTCGGTGCTGTTGTACCAGAGCCACGTGCAGGTGTCTGGCTCCGAGGCATTGAGCGCGGTGGTCTTGTCGCCGAAGATGGGTATGCGCTTGGGGTCTATGGTGAAGGCGGCGCGTGGTGTTGGCATGACGATGGCCACGGAGTCGAGGTAGAGACTGTCGGCGCAGCCGAGACTGTCGGTGCGCACCAGCGCCAGCGCCCATCGGCCGACGCCGAGCGACCACTCGGCTGTTGCGCCGCTGCGGCTCTCACCTTGCATGAGCAGGCTGTCGCCGACGGTCCAGCGCCATGTGCTGACGCGCGAGGTGTCGACGGCGTTGAATGGCATCACGGAGCAGTCCACGAGCGGATGGCCTGTGGCGAAGGTATCGACGGCGTTGCTCAGCATAATGGCAGGCGGCGGCAGAGGGTTGCGGTGGGCAAGGAGCAACGGACGGAGGCTGTCGCAGCCATGTATGGTGGTGTAGGCCAGCGGTACGATGGTGTCGGCCGCATAGCTGATGCCGCCGTGGGTGAGGCTGTCGCCGAAGCAGAAGAGGGTGGTGTCGTGCATGAGGTACGACGGGTGGAGGTCGAGGTATAGTGTAAGCGTGGAGTCGCAGCCGTAGGGGTTGGGAAAGTGGAAGGTGTCGGTGATTTCCAGGTGCTGGCTGCCGTCGGCTTGACGGTAGAAGGTGCGGCCGCGCCAGTGGAGACTGTCGCAGGCCGTGATGATGGTGTCGCGGTGTGTCGATGCTGGCACCGGGACGACGACCTGCACGCTGTCGACATCCTCGCAGTCGGCAAAGAACGATGTCATGGTGACGGTGTAGGTGCCTGGCTGCGTGTAGGTGACGGCGACATCGGAGTCTGTCGAGGTCTGCCCGCCGCCGAAGTCCCAGTGAATGTTGCCGGGGTAGGCAGTGGTGTCGTAGGCTCCTGCGGTGCCGCTCACCAGCACCGAAGCGTTATGGAACGCCACCTGCATGGCGCAGCTGTCGAAGGTGACGGTAGTGTCGATGGCTGCGACGTTGTGTGCGGCGATGGCATGGCCCGAGATGGTGAAGCTGCAGTCCGGCCTGTCGATGAAGGTGGTCTGGCAGAGGTATAAGCTGCCGTCGATGGGCACGGTGATGCTCTGCTGCGTGGAGATGACGGTTGCGGGGTCAGACTGGCGGAACCAGCGGTAGTTGAAGCCGTCTGGGGCCGACAAGGTGACTTGTGAGGCGCCGGAGCAGCTGCTGACACGGATGACACTCCGGGCGCATCCGAGGTCGTAGTACGCGTAGCCGTAGTGGGCGCCAGCATCGCAGTCGAAGGTGGTGAGGCGGACGTGGACGGTTCGCCCGTGGTAGGCTCCCACACTGAAAGCCACCGTCGTCCAGTCTTTCCAAAGGTTTGCTCCATAGCTATTCCATCCGAGGTTTGGGCTTGCCACGAAGTCTGCCGCCCCGCAGGTGGGGTCTATCTGGGTGTAGTTTTCGTCGAGGAGCTCAAACAAGAAGTGCGGCTGAGCGGAAGGGTTGTGGTTGGGGTCTTGCAGCACAGCGGCATAGTTGAGGATGATGAGGTCGTAGTTGTTGGTATCCACGGTGACGGTATACACTATGCTCTCGGCTTGACGACTATTTCGCCAGTTGCCGAGGCGAATGGAGGAGGTTGCACCTGGCCGTACGGTGCGCAGGGCGTTGCCTGTCTGTGGGTCGCGTTCGCCTATGTCGGTGTGGATGGTATGCCGAGAATATTCGCTGCTTGGACCGTAATCAACGAAAGCTGTATCGTTATATGGGTCTGTGTACGATCCGTAATAGGCAGAGACACCGGTAGTAAAGAAGTTGTCGTAGTCTATGCAGCCGCCGTGGTCGGCAGGTATGTAAGCTTTGACACTATCGGAATATGGTTGGCATGGATAGTCGGTAATGCGCAAGGTAAAAGTATATCTTTCTCCGCGCCGGAGATTGTCGACGGTGAAAGGATGTGTGGTGCACGGGAAGCTGTCTACAATGCCATCGCCATCGCTGACATACAGCCATGGCGTGAAAGGGGCGCCGTCTTGCGACCAGTCGAGGGTTATGCTTGTACCTGCAAGGTCAACGATATGCAGATCATAGAGGTTGTAATTTGCTATGACTATATCATCAATGGCAAAGATGTAAGTATATATTATGCTTGATGTGCCCAATCTGAAGGCAATCACAGTATGGTCTACGGGTAATGCGGATAAGCTCACAGTTGCTTGTCTCCAGGTTTGCGATGATGTTTGCGTGAAAGAAATCGTATCCATCGGGATAAATGATGAATAAGCCGTATCGTTGACCATGGAACCAATAATGAAGTTGAAATTACCGGTATTGTAAATGTTAAACGAGAACGATAAGGTGTATTGCTGCAGAGGAACTCCTTGTGGCAGCTGCATTGTGACGCCGTGTCCTCCGGTGGGCAGTTGTACCCTCAACCCTTTTCCTGTACTATGAACGAAGACATTCGGGATAAGGTTGCTCTCATTGGCATCGTAGTTCCATTCCGGCAGTATTGTGCCGGAGGTATAGCCCTCAAAGTCTTCACACATGACGATGTTCTGTGCCGTCAGGGAGATGGAGGCCCCGGCGAAGAGCATCAGGAGGAGGGTTGCTATGTACCGCAGTTTCATTTCAAGTGTAGACGCGCAAGAGTGGGGTTTGTTACCGCATGTGGGGAAAAAATCCCCCTTACCTACGCCAGAATCGCGGCAGGAAAACTACGAGGACGGTCATACACTCGAGGCGGCCGAGTAGCATGAGCAAGGTGCAGAGCCACATCGCCGGATGCGTGAAGGCGGCATAGGAGCCGAAGCCGCCCGAGGGGCCGAGACCTGGGCCGAAGCCTGTGAGACAGCCCACGGAGGCACCGATGGCCTGGGTGGCGTCGATGCCACAGAGCATGAGGCCCATGACACCCAGCAGGAGGGTGAATCCATAGACCATGAAGATGACCATGACGTTGTTGACGATATGGCTGCTGACGGGGCGCCCGTTGAGACGCAGCGGGGCCACAGCGTTGGGGTGAAGGCGGTCGCGGAGGATGCCACGTGCGTTGCGGAGGAGTATGATTACGCGCATGGCCTTGAGGCCGCCGGAAGTGGAACCTGCCATGCCGCCACAGATGGAGAGCATGAGCAGGACAAAACACATGGGTGTCCACCATAACGTTGTGTCGGCCACCACACTGCCGGTGGTAGTCAATGCGCTGGCAGTCTGCACGGCACCTATGCGCAGGGCGTCGGCCCAGGGGTAGTGCATGTGCCAGTGCAGGGCGCCGATTACAAAGAGTGCGGCAGCGGCGTAGACGCCGATATAGAAGCCGAATTGGTCGAGTTTGTGCCCTATCTGGCGCCACCGCAAGGTGAAAAAGAGGTAGAGCAAGGTGAAGTTGACACCGCTCAGCAACATGGCGGCGGCGAGAATATATTGCTGTGCCGGCGTGCATGAAGCTATGCTGTCGCTGGCCACGGAAAATCCCCCCGAGGAGATATTGGTGAAGGTGAGGTTGACGGCATCCCACATCTGCATGCCCGCAATGTAGAGTGCGGCGATGAAGACAAGCGTCAAGACAAGGTATATGGTGAGAGTGCGGCGCACCGTGACGGCGGTGCTCACGGCCGTCTTGCCGGTGTTGTCGGCCCCCGACGCCTCTGCGGTGTAGAGCGAGTATTTGTTGATGCCCAACCGAGGCGAGAGCGCCAAGACCAAGAGGACGATGCCGAAACCGCCGAACCACTGCATCATGCTGCGCCACAGGAGTACCGACGACGGTAGCGCGGCCACCTCGGAGAATACCGTGGCGCCTGCTGCGGTGAGGCCGCTCATGGCCTCGAAGGCTGCGGCGGTGAAGTCGGTGGAGGCGCCGGTGGCCAGGAGCGGCAGCACGGCAAAAAGTGCAAGGACAAGCCATAGGAGCACCACTAGCAAATATGACATGCGACGGTTCTCGATGCGGCGGTAGCGGCCGTAGGTGACCCACAGCAAGGCTCCCACGGCGAGTGTGAAGGCGCTGCAGAGACCTATGGCGTCGAAGGTGCCGTCGGCGAAGTGGAGCGCCGGCACAAGGCACAGCGACATCAGCCCGCCCTCGGCCACAAGCATGATGCCCATGAACCTCAACATGGCCTTTATGTCGCTTATCTTCATCTTCTGCTCCAGTATGAGGGTGATACGATGGCCAGTAGGGCGAATATCTCAAGCCTGCCGGCGAGCATGAGCACCATGAGCACCCACTTGGCCGCCGTGGGCAGCAGGGTGTAGCTGAGGCCTGCGCCGATGCTGCCAATAATCGGCGTTGGGCCGAGGTTGGAGATGTTGGCCGCCGCCAGACAGAATGCATCGGCTATGTCGCTGCCGGTGAGTGTCAGCGCAAAGGCGCCGCCGATGATGAAGAGTATGTACAGGAAGACGAAGCCGAATATCTTGTTCACGTATTCGGCGGGCACCACCTGCTTGTCGATCTTGATGGAGAAGACCGCGTTGGGGTGCAGCATGCGTGAGAAGTAGTTGCGCAGGTAGAGTGTCAGCGTCATCAGGCGCCGCAATTTTAGGCCGCCACCCGTGGAGCCTGCCATGGCGCCGCTGAGTATGAGCATGAATGTCACCACCGACGCCACGAAGGGCCATTCGGGCGGTGTGGAGGTGTAGAAGCCGCAGGTGGACACTGTGGAGGCTATGTGAAACAGCGAGAAGCGCGCCGCAGCATACCAAGGGGTGCCCTTGGCGGCGAAGGCCACGGTGCACACAACCGACGCCAGCACGAAGAGGACGGCGTAGACCACGAACTCGCTGCTGCGCCGCAGCCGGCGCCAGTGTAAGGTGAAGAGGTTGTAGATCATGGCGACATTGACGCCGCTGAGGAACATGAAGAGTGTGAGCACCATCATGGTGTTGACGCCATAGCCGGACATGCCGCCCGAGTCAGGCATGAAGCCGCCCGTCGACACGGTACTCATGGCCAGGCAAACACTGTCGAAGATGCTCCGCTTGTCGGTGGCATAGAGCGCCGCTGCGCAGATGAGCGTCATCAGGGTGTAGATGCCCCACATGCGGGCCACGTTGCGCGACATGCGCGGATGCAGTTTGCGCTGCTGTGTGCCCGAGAACTCGGCGGCGTAGAGCTGCGATGTGCCGCCGCGCAGCGAGGGCACGAAGGCCACGATGAAGAGCACCAGCCCGAGGCCTCCCACCCACTGCGTCAGCGCGCGCCACATGCGCAGCCATGCCGGCAGGGCCTCGGGAGTCTCTATCACCGAGCTGCCCGTGGTGGTGAAGCCGCTCACCGACTCGAACAGTGCGTCGGTGAACGAGGGCACGACCCCAGCCACAAGGTAGGGCACAGCCCCCAGCAGCGGCACGGCAAGCCATAGCGCTGCGGTGAAACGGTAACTCTCGCGCGATATGAGCAGCTTCTTGTCCATCCTTTGAGTCAATCCTCCACCTAATCGAACAGGCGTGCCATCTTGGCCATGGCCTTGGGCAGCGAGAAGACGACCACCTTGTCGCCCTGCTTGAGTTGCAGCTCGCGGCTAGGCATCAGAGTCTCGCGACCGCGCGCCACGCCGCCTATCGTGGCTCCTTCGGGTATTTCGAGTTGCCCAATGGGCTTGCGCGTGGCCGGCGACCACTTGCCCACGATGAGCTCCAGCACCTCGGCGTTGGTACCGCTGAGCCACTTGCTGCTCACGGCGTCGCCCTTGACGATGAAGCGGGCAATGTAGCTCGCCGTGATGAGTTTCTTGTTGATGATGGTGTCTATTCCGATGTCCTGCGAGATGGTTATGAATCCAGTGTTCTCCACCAGCGCTATGGTGCGCTTCACACCCAGCCGCTTGGCATGCAGGCAGGTGAGGACGTTGGTCTCGCTGCTGTCGGTGACGCCGATGAAGGCATCGGCTTGTTCGAGGCCTTCTTCCTTGAGCAGCTCTATGTTGGTGGCGTCGCCGTGGATGACGATGGTGTCGCCGAGCACGGCGCTCAGCTCCTCGGCGCGTTTGCGGTCGTTCTCGATGAGGGTGATGCGTAGGCGGTCTTGCAGCGAGTCGGCAGCATAGCGTCCTATGCGGCCGCCGCCGGCCATCATCACGCGCTTGATGCTCACCGAGTGCTTGCCGGCCACCTTGTTGATGGCGTCCACCTGGTTGGCGCGGCCGATGATGTAGGCCAGGTCGCCTGCGCGGAACACGGTGTCGCCGTGGGGTATTATAGTCTCGCCACCGCGCAGCAACGCCACCACCTTGACCTGCAGGTCGCCGTAGGTCTGCACGAGGTCTTTCACGGCGTGGTCCACCACGGGCGAGTCGCTCTCAAGGCGTATGACGTACATTGTCAGCAGGCCGCCGCTGAAGTTGAAGAACTCCGTGGCTGCCGAGTTGTTGAGCAGGTTGGTGATCTCCTTGGCGGCGATGCGCTCGGGGCACACCATCTCGTCCACACCCAGCTCGCGCATCATCTCTCGGTGCTTGGGGCTGAGCAGCTCGGCATTGGTGATGCGCGCCACGGTTCGCTTGGCCTTGAGCTTCTTGGCCAGCACGCAGGCCATGAGGTTGATGCTCTCGTGGTGCAGCACGGCGAGGAAAAGGTCGCAGTCGCCTACGCCGGCGTCCTTGAGCACCTGCGGCGACGTGGTGTCGCCAACGATGGTCAGCAGGTCGGTCTCGCTCTCCAGGCGGCTGAGCAGCTCGGCGTGCGGGTCGACGACGGTGATGTTATAGTCCAGTTCCGACAGCGACTTGGCAAGGTGCACGCCCACCTCGCCGTCGCCTGCAATTATGATATTCATGGTTTTACCGTTTGAATACTCTTAAATACAAAAGTGCAAATATACTAACTGTTTCGCAAATGGCAAAATATTTTTGCTCGACCACCATCCGTTTCGCTACCTTCCCCTTACGGAGCCGGTACGGCAGTTCTTCAGTGGAACACTGAAGAACTACTGAGGAAATGCCGTAGGGGCTCCGTAGGGGAGACGAGGTGGAGTCGATGCTTTTAATAATAATTGGTACAATAAATGTAGAAGGGCGACGTTATAGATTATGACTATGAACATTCTGCTGCAAGACTGGAACTTACCCCCGTTCGACAAGATCAAGGTCGAAGACTATGAGCCCGCTGTGCGCGCCGCCATTGCGGAGGCCGAGCGCAATGTTGAGGCAATAGTGGACAATCACGACGAGCCCACATTCGAGAACACCGTGGAGGCGCTGGAGACGGCGTCGCGTCGGTTGGACCGTGTGAGCGCCATAATGGTCAACCTCAACGAATGCTGCACCACCGACGAGCTGCAGGCGGTGACGATGAAGATGGAGCCCGAGATAACGCGCTTCAGCATGAAGGTGATGACCGACAAGCGACTGTACGAGAGAGTTAGGAGTTGTGAGTTAAGAGTTAAGAGTGGGGATGAGAGACTTACAGTGGAACAGCGCACGCTGCTGGAGAACACCCTCAAGTCGTTCGTCAGGCACGGTGTGGCGCTGGAAGGGGAGGAGGCCGACCGCTACCGCCGCAACGAGGAAGAGCTGACGGCCTTGAAGCAGCGTTTCTCGCACAACGCGCTGGCCGACCAGAACGCCTGGACCCTGCACCTGACCGACGAGGCCGACTTGGCGGGCCTGCCGCCCACGGTGCGCGACGCGGCCCGCGCCGAGGCTGAGGCCAAAAGGCTGAAGGGGTGGCTCTTCACCCTGGCGGCACCGTCGTACATACCCTTCATGACCTACAGCGAGCGGCGCGACTTGCGCGAACGGATGTATCGCGCCTACGGCAGCATCGGCGGCCGTGGCAACGAGAACGACAACAACGGGGTGATAAGGCGCATCGTGGAGCTGCGCGCCGAGCAGGCACGTCTGCTGGGCTACGACACCTACTGCGACTATGTGCTCAGCGACCGCATGGTGCAGAGCCTGCCCAACCTGCGTCGCTTCATGCTGGAGCTGAAGGACGCCGTGCTTCCGGCGGCGGAGCGCGACCTGGCCGATGCCGGTGTCACGGCAGCGTGGGACTTGAGCTATATGTCGGAGAAGCTGAAACGGCAACGCTACGACCTCGACGACGAGGCCCTGCGGCCTTACTTCCCGCTGGAAGCCGTGCGCGAGGGTATCTTCGCCCTCTACGGTCGCCTCTACGGCCTGCACTTCGAGGAGGACAAGAGCGTGCCGGTGTACCACGAGGATGTGCGCGTGTATAGGGTGACCGACGGCGGGCGCGAGATGGGTTTGCTCTACCTCGACATGCACCCGCGTGAGTCTAAGCGCAGCGGTGCCTGGATGACGGAGTTCCGTGGGCAATACGGCGATGTGAGGCCGCAGATACAGGTGGTGTGCAACTTCAGCAAACCTACAGGCAGTACGCCGGCCCTGCTGCGCTTCAGCGAGGTGGAGACCTTCATGCACGAGATGGGTCACGCCATGCACGGCATGCTGAGCGAGGTGCACTACGAGAGCCTTGGCGGCACAAACGTGAAGCGCGACTTTGTGGAGATGCCGTCGCAGGTGATGGAGAACTGGTGCTATGAGCCCGAGTTCCTCAGCACCTTCGCCAGACACTACGTGACGGGTGCGCCGCTGCCCACAGAGTACATCGGCAAGATACGTGCGGCGCAGAACCACATGGCCGGATGGCTCTGCCTGCGACAGCTTAACCTGGGCTTCACCGACATAGCCTTCCACACCATGGGAGCGGAGAGCGGAGAGTGGAAAGCGGAGAGCGTGGAGGCGCGGGCTATGACCAACCTGCTGCCGCGAGTGGAAGGCTGCTGCACGGCCACCAACTTCAACCACATCTTCGGCGGAGGCTATGCCAGCGGCTATTACGGCTACAAGTGGGCCGAAGTGCTCGATGCCGACATCTTCAGCCGCTTCAAGCACGACGGCATCTTCAACAGGGAGACCGCCGCAGCCTTCCGCCGCGAGGTACTCTCACGCGGCGGCACCGAGCATCCGGCGGTGCTGTTCCGCAACTTCATGGGCCGCGAGCCTGACAATAAAGCATTACTTAAAAGAATGAACGTTTTCGTTAAGCCAAATGACCAAAGTCAAGATGCTTGAACTTTGGCATGGCGAGAAAACGACCAATATAATTGAACCTGATATGAATGAACAATTAGCTAAACAGATACTGAAAATATTTGCCAACAACCCCTTCGACGCCTTCAACCACAAGCAGATAAGCTCGCGCATCGGCGCCGGCAGCAAGGCCGAGCGGCAGGAGGTGATACGCACCATGCAGGAGCTCGCCGAGCAGAAGCACCTGGTGGAGGACTCGCACAAAGGCAAATACAAGATAAACCCCAAGAGCATCGACGACGAACTGCTGCCGCAGAACTATGTCGTCGGCACTATGGACATGAAGCAGGGCGGCAAGGCCTACGTGATACCCGAAGGGGAAGACCGCGAGGACATACAGATAGCCCCCAACAATACCAACCACGCCCTGCATGGCGACACGGTGCGGGTGCTGATGTTCCCGCAGCGCAAGATGCACAAGCCCGAGGGACAGGTGGTGGAGATACTGAAACGCGCACGCACGCGCTTCGTGGGTGTTATACAACGGCAGGAACGCTTCGCCTTCATGGTCAGCGACAGCCGCACCATGCCGGTGGACATATTCATACACATAGACGACCTCGGCGGTGCCGAGAACGGTGAGAAGGTGCTGGTGGAGATGACCGAGTGGCCCGAGCGTATGAACAACCCCGTGGGCAGGGTGGTGAAGCGCCTCGGCCGCCCCGGCGACAACAACGTGGAGATGCAGAGCATACTGGCGGAGTATGACTTCCCGCTTGACTTCCCCAAGGAGGTCGAGGAGGAGGCCAAAAAGATTAAGAAACCCACCAAGAAGGATTATGCCGGACGGCGCGACTTCCGCGAGGTGACGACATTCACCATCGACCCCGCCGACGCCAAGGACTTCGACGACGCTCTCTCTTATCGTGAACTGCCCAACGGCCACGTCGAGGTGGGTGTGCATATCGCCGACGTCTCATATTATGTCAAGCCCGGAAGCGCCATCGACCGTGAGGCCTACGAGCGTGGCACCAGCGTCTATCTTGTCGACCGCACCATCCCCATGCTGCCCGAGAAACTCTGCAACGAGGTCTGCTCGCTGCGGCAGGACGAGGAGAAGCTGTGCTTCAGCGTCGTCATGGAGATGGACGCCGGAGGGGGACGCGACCGTAAGGGAGCGAACGCCACTCCGAAGGTATATAACACCTGGATGGGCAAGAGCGTGATCCGCAGCAACCGCCGCATGGCCTACGAGGAGGCGCAGGAGATAATTGAGAGTGGCAGCGCATCCGATGCTGTCGGTGAGGCTATTCTGAGCCTGCACGCTATAGCCACCAAACTACGTGCGGCGCGCTACAAAAGCGGCGCCATTAACTTTGAGACGCAGGAGGTTAAGTTCATCCTCGACGACAACGCCAAGCCCATAGGGGTATACATCAAGGAAAGCAAGGAGGCCAACTGGCTCATCGAGGAGTTCATGCTGCTGGCCAACCGCAGCGTGGCCGAATACATAGGCAAGCCCGCCGGCAAGTCGAAGAGCGCCAAGACCTTTGTCTACCGCGTGCACGACGAGCCCAACCCCGAGAAGCTCAACACCTTCGTCGAGTTTGTCTCCAAGCTGGGTTTCAGCATGAAGACAGGCTCGCGCAAAGCCCTTGCCGAAAGCTACAACCGTCTGTTCGAGAACATCGCCGGCCGCGGCGAGGAGCACATGGTGGACACTATAGCCATCCGCACGATGAGCAAGGCCTACTACAGCACCGAGAATATCGGTCACTATGGCCTGGCATTCCCCTTCTACACACATTTCACCTCGCCTATACGCCGCTATCCCGACCTCATGGTGCATCGCCTGCTGGAACGCTACCTGCAGGGTGGCACTTCCGTCAGCGCCGCGGAGTATGAGGAGTACTGCAAACATTGCTCCATCATGGAGAAGAAAGCCGCCGACGCCGAGCGCACCAGCGTGAAGTACAAGCAGGCGGAATACCTCAGCGACAAGCTCGGGCAGGTGTTCCCGGCCCTCATCAGCGGCGTCAGCAAGTGGGGCATCTATGCCGAGATTGAGGGCAACAAGTGCGAGGGCATGATACCCATCGGAAGCTTGAAGGACGACTACTACATGCTCGACGAGGACAACTACCAGGTCATAGGCCGCCGCCACGGACGCTGCTACAAGCTGGGCTACCCCGTCCTCATACGTGTGCGCAAGGTGGACCTGCTGAAGAAACAGATTGACTTCGACCTCGTAGAGGAAGACGACGCCAATGCGAAGGACGGCAGGCGCAGGCCCAAGGACAACAAGCCGAAAGGCAAAGAGAACAAGGGTAAAGGCAAGCCGCGCCGCAGACGATAAACAAAAAGGGGCTCCACCGATGTGGAGCCCCTGTCGTTTCCATTGTTGCCTGATTACTTGAACATTCCATCTATCTGCTCCTGGTAGGCGGCAGCGACGTTGCGGCGGATGAGTTTCTGCGTGGGGGTGAGCATCTTGTTGGACTCGGTCCATGCGTCGGCCACCAGCACGAAGCGTTTCACCTGCTCGGTGACGCCCAGCTCGGCGTTGTATTTGTCCATGACCTTCTGGTAACGGGCGATGACGGTCTTGTCGGCAATCATCTCCTCCTTGGTCTCGGCCTTGACACCGTGACGTTTGCACCAGTCCTTGAGCATGTCGAAGTCGGGCGCTATGACGGCGGCGGCGAACTTCTGGTCGGCGCCTACCACCATCATGTCGAGGATGAAGGGCGACTGCTTCATCTTCTCCTCGATGACCTCGGGGTTGATGTACTTGCCCATGGAGGTCTTGAACATGCTCTTGGTGCGGCCGGTGATGAAGAGGTATCCGTCGGGGTCGAAGTATCCGGTGTCGCCGGTGTGGAACCAGCCTTCGGCGTCTATGGCCTGGGCGGTGAGCTCGGGCTGGTTGTAGTAGCCCTTCATGACATTGCCGCCGCGGCACTGTATCTCGTTGGTCTCCTTGTCGATGCGCACCTCTATCTCGCGCATGGCGAAGCCCACGGAGCCTATCTTGCGGCCCTTCTTGTTGCTGTTGGTGACGGCTATGAGGGGCGAGCACTCGGTGAGGCCGTAGCCTTCGTAGAGGTCGAGGCCCACGCAGGAGAAGAAGCGCGTGAGGCGCGGCTGTATGGTGGCGCCGCCGCTGACGAGCATGTAGAGCTCGCCGCCCATGCTCTCGCGGATGCTCTTGTACACCAGCTTGTCGGCCAAGGCTTTCTGCAGCTTGTACCAGCAGCTGAGCTTGCTCTCGTCAAGGTCGTATTCGAAGGCCAGGTCGATGGCCCAGTCGAATATTTTCTTGCTTATGCCGGTCATCTTCTCGCCTTTGCGGAAGATCTTGTCGTATACCTTCTCGATGAAGCGCGGCACGCATGCCATCATGTTGGGGCTGATCTCCTTGCAGTTGTCGCCCACCTTGGCTATGCTCTCGGCGTAGGCGATGGTGAAGCAGAGCCACTGGTAGAGGTAGCCCATCATGCGCTCGTAGATGTGGCACATGGGGAGCCACGAGAGGGCCTTTGTCCAGGTCTTTCCCGGGCTTTCCTTGATTTCCTGCACGTTCATGATGAGGCCGCGGTGGGTGAGCATCGCGCCTTTGGGAACGCCGGTGGTGCCCGAGGTGTAGATCATGGTGCAGATGTCGTCGATGGTCAGCGAGTCCTTGATGGCCTTCAGCTGCTGCTCGGCGTCGGGGTGCTCGGCTTTGTAGCGGCGGCCAATCTCGTAGATGTCGTCCATGGACTTCACGTCCTCCATGGGCACTATGGTGCAGAGGTTCTCCAGCTTCGGGAGCTTCTCGCGTATGTTGCAGATCTTCTTGTACAGGGCGGGGGTCTCCACCACGAGCAGGCGCACCTCGGCGTCGTTGAGGATGTACTGGTAGTCCTCCTCGCTGATGGTGGGGTAGATGGGCAGCAGCACGGCGCCGGTCTGCTGCACGCCGAAGTCGACGTAGTTCCACTCGGGGCGGCCTGCGGAGATGAGGCCTATGTTCTCGCCCTTCTTCACGCCCAGATGCAGCAGGGCGTAGCTTATAAGGTCAACTTTTTCAATGTATTCGTCGATGTAATGCTCTTTCCATTCACCGTTTTCCTTGAATTTGAACACCGGACGCTCGGGGTGCAATTCGCGGCGCCATTCAAGCAGGTCAAACAATTTGGTAGGCTCTTGCATATCGTTATCCTTTTTAAATAATTTTGCAAAAGTAATACATTTCGCCGACATGGCAAAATTTTTTTTTCATCGCTCCGTCTGAAGGCTGAATGTCAGTGTGTTGTGTGTGGGTGTGTAGTCTAATGGGTTGTGTATCATTATGATAGCGTGCCGAAAAATATATTCTTCCATGTCGGAAAAAATTTGTATCTTTGACGCTTAAAAATGGAGCGACCGAACTATGGCACTGACTGACAAACAGCTGATTGCGGACCTCAAGGGCGGCAAATACAGCCCCGTATACCTGCTTATGGGCGAGGAGGACTACTACATCGACACCGTGTCGGACTGGATGGAGGAGCACATCGTCGACCCGACGCTGCGCGACTTCGACCAGACGGTGGTCTACGGGCGCGATGTGGACATGAAGACCGTCGTGGGACATTGCAAGCGCTTCCCCATGATGTCGCCCGTGCACCTGGTGCTCGTCAAGGAGGCTCAGGGCATCGACAAGCGGCAGTGGGAGAACCTCGTGCCTTACCTGCAGCAACCCTCGCCGCAGACGGTGCTGGTGCTCTGCTACCGCCATGGAACCCTCGACAAGCGTACGGCTGTCTACAAGGCCATAGCTGCCGCTGGAGTGGTATATGAGACACCCAAGGTGTATGACAACCAGGTGCCTGCGTGGATCAAGGCCGAGGTGGCCACCGCCGGCCACGCCATCAGCGACAAGGCGGCCATGATGCTCAGCGAGTTCCTCGGCACCGACCTTGGCAAGGTGGCCAACGAGCTGTCGAAGCTTTACCCGCTGGTGCCGCAGGGCGGCATCATCGACGAGCGCCTTGTGGAGCAGCAGGTGGGCATCAGCAAGGACTACAATGTCTTCGAGCTGCAGAACGCCATCGGGCGCCGCGACCCCGTGATGTGCAACCGCATCGTCAACTATTTCGCCGCCAATCCCAAGAAGAACCCCATCCAGCAGGTGCTACCGCTGCTCTACGGCTATTTCCTCAAGATAATGTTCTACCACCAGCTGGAGAACAAGAGCGACGCCGCCAAGGTGCTGGGCTGCGCCCCGGTGTTCGTCAAGGACTATGCGCAGGCTGCCAACAACTACAGCCTTGTCAAGCTGGCCGCGTGCATCGGCTACCTCTACGAGGCCGACCTGCGGAGCAAGGGCGTCCGCAACAGCGGCACCGTCACCGATGGCGAAATACTCAAGGAACTGGTGTTTAAAGTGATACACTGATAAGAACGGCGAATTAAGCGAATTGAGCTAAGCTACGCAAGTCGTTTTTAGGCAAATTACTCGAATTGGATGGAACAGTGTGACTCAAATGACAAAGTACTCTTTAAAGAGGAGTCGTATAAGATAATAGGTGCGGCTATGGAGGTGCATCGTCAGTTGGGGTGTGGTTTCGTTGAGGCTGTATACCAAGAGGCGCTTGAGAAGGAGTTTCAGCTCAGAGGTATCCCATACGAAAGAGAAAAGGAACTGAATATAACATACAAGGGGGTAACCTTGTCAAAGACATTCAAGGCTGACTTCGTTTGTTATGGGAAGATAATAATAGAGTTGAAGTCTGTAAGGGAATTAATGGATGAACACTTTGCCCAGATATACAACTATCTAAGAGCAAGCAGTCTTGACCTTGGATTATTAATCAACTTTGGGGAGGCATCTCTGGAATACCATCGTGTGCCTGCCAGCCAGAAGTGGCATCGTGATTCGAGTAATTCGCTATAAATTAAACAACAAACTAATTCGTAAAATTCGCTGAATTTGCCGTTAAAAAGAAATTCGAGTAATTCGCTATAAATTAAACAACAAACTAATTCGTAAAATTCGCTGAATTTGCCGTTAAAAAAAAATTCGAGTAATTCGCTATAAATTAAACAACAAACTAATTCGTAAAATTCGAGTAATTCGCCGTTAAAAAGAAATATTCGCCGTTAAAAAGAAAATAGACAACATGAAACGAATACTGACAATACTGGCAATCAACCTACTGTTCGCTGTCGCCGCCGGTGCGCAGGGAACGATACGCGGTACGCTGTTTGACGACGCCAACGGCGAGGCCGTACCCTTTGCCAACGTGGTGCTCGACGGCACCAAATACGGCTGTGCCACCGACCTCAGCGGCTTCTTCCTCATCAACAAGATACCCTACGGCACCTACACGTTGCGCGTGCGCTTCGTGGGCTACGAGGACTACACGCAGGAAGTCACCGTCAGCGGCACGCGCCCCATCACCCTCACCATACGCCTCAAGCCTGCCTCGCAGATGCTTCAGGAGGTCGTCATCAGCGACAACAAGATAGAGGAGAAGCGCATGCAGACGCAGGTGAGCGTGGAGAAAGTCACGGCGGCGCAGATACAGCAGATGCCCTCCATCGGCGGTCAGGCCGACATTGCGCAGTACATGCAGGTGCTGCCAGGCGTGAGCTCCACCGGCGACCAGGGCGGCCAGCTCTACATCCGCGGTGGCTCCATGATACAGAACCTCTGTCTGCTCGACGGCATGATAGTCTACAACCCCTTCCACAGCATAGGCCTGTACTCTATCTTCGAGACCGACATCATCCTCAACGCCGACATCTACACCGGCGGCTTCGGTGCCGAATACGGCGGGCGCCTGTCGTCGGTCATGGACATCACCACGCGCGACGGCAACAAGCGCCGCCACAGCGGCAAGGTGGGCCTCAACACTTTCGGTGCAAGCCTCATCCTCGAAGGACCGCTGAAGCGTGAGACGGCGACCTCTAAGAGCACCATCACCTACCTCCTCTCGGCCAAGAACTCCTACCTCTCGCGCACTTCCAAGAAGCTCTACCCGTATGTAGAGGGCGGACTGCCGTTCGACTTCCTCGACATCTACGGCAAGCTGTCCATCAACAGCGGCACAGGCAGCAAGATCAACCTCTTCGGCTTCCGCTTCGACGACCAGGTGTTGGGCTACCAGGCCCTTGCCGACTACCATTGGCAGAACTACGGCGCCGGCTCCAACTTCACCCTCGTCACCGGTGCCTCAGCCATACTCGACGGCTCCGTGGCCTACTCCAACTACCGCATCACCCTCGACGACGGCTCCTCGGACAACAAGTTTAGCGAGATCGGCGGCTTCAACATGAATCTGCAGATCACCAACTTCATAGGTGCCAACAAGCTGCGCTACGGCCTCAGCATGGAGGGCTACCACACCAACTACCACTTCATCAACCAGTACGGCTACACCACGACGCAGGAGAAGCCGTCGACCAACCTCTCGGCCTTCGTCACCTACAAGCTCAACACCGGCCGCCTGCTGCTCGACCCCGGCGTGCGCATCGTCTATTATGCCACGCTGAACCACCTCAGCCCTGAGCCGCGTATCGCCGCGAAGTACAACATCACCGACAATCTGCGCGTGAAGTTCGCCGGCGGCTTCTACAGCCAGATATTCCTCGACGCGCGCTCCGACAACGACATCGTCAACCTATTCACAGGTTTCCTCACCGGTTCGTCTGACCTGAGCATCACCAAGATGTTCCTTGGCAACGAGGTGTCCACCTACACGCAGAAGGCCAAGCACGCCGTGCTGGGTGTGGAGTACAACCTCGGCGAGCATGTGACCCTCAACGCCGAGGGCTACTTCAAGTATTTCGACCAGCTCATCAACGCCAACCGCAACAAGATGTTCGACCCCAACGACGATGCCTACCGCAGCGGCCCCTATGCCAAGCCCGACTATCTGCTGACCGACTTTATTGTCGAGAAGGGCTATGCCACGGGCTTCGACGTAAGCGCGCAGGTGGATCTTGAGCGCCTCTACCTGTGGGCCACCTACTCGCTGGGCTATGTGCAGCGTCAAGACGAGGTGCAGGTCTACAACCCGCACTATGACCGCCGCCACACGGTGAACATCCTCGGCACCTATGCCCTCGGCGACCAGCGCCAGTGGGAGCTCAGCGCCCGCTGGAGCCTCGGCAGCGGCTTCCCCTTCACGCAGACCCAGGGCGTCTTCCAGAGCCTGGTCTTCCCCAGCGGCATAGTGAGCGACTACACGCAGGAGAACGGCCACTACGGCATCCACTACGCCGACCTCTATGGCGGCCGCCTGCCCACCTACCACCGTCTGGACCTCGGCGTCAAGTGGAAGATATCCATAGGCAAGCGCGGACTCCTCGAGCTGAGCCTCAGCGCCACCAACATCTACAACCGCAAAAACATATTCTACTATAACCGCGCCACCCACGAACGTGTGAACCAGCTGCCCATCCTCGGCAGCTTCGGCGCAGTGTTCAGCTTTTAATGGTTATTGGTTATTGGTTATTGGTTATTGTGTGCTGGCGCAGCACCTCCACGATAACCAATAACCTATAACCTATACCGTTGCGCAAAGCGAGAGCAGAGCAAGCTCGCTTGCTATGCCGAGCCGAAGCAACGTGAGTGAACGAAGTGAACTAACCTATAACCTATAACCTATAACCTATAACCTATAACCAATAACCATTACCCCACCCCGTAGCCGAACAGCGCGAAGTCGCCGCGCAGCGGGTCGTCGGGGAACACCTCGCGCATGGTCTCGCTGAGCCGCAGCGCCGCGCTCATCGAGGCGCACCGGCTCTTCAGCAGGCCCAGTTTCATGGCCTCGCTGACCACGTGTGTGTCCAGCGGCATGACGAGCGTGCGCTTGTCTGTCAGCCCCTTCCACAGCCCCAGGTCCACCGGTGAGCCGTCGCGCACCATCCAGCGCATGAACATACACACCCGCTTGCAGGCCGACGTCGTGTCCTTCGGCACCACGCCGCCGCCGTCATGTGCGGCAAACCAGCGGCATACAGCCTCGATGAGGTCCGAAGCAGATGGGTTGACAGGTCGATGGGTTGACAGATAGTCGCCCATGGTGCCGTATTCCACGAGCATCTCGCGGTAGGCGTCGAGGAAGTGCCGCATGGTGTCGTTGTTGTAAAGGCGGTAGAAGCAGCGCTTGTCGCCCAAGGCGAAACGCTCGCGGTAGGCGCCGCTGCGCAGCCAGCCTTCCATGTCGCCGCCGGCCCACTCCAGCAGCTGCCCTATGCGCGGCATGAACTGGCTGCGGCTGCCGTAGCTCAAGGCCGACGCCACGAAGGCCGTAGCCTCCTGGTTATGCCCGCCGCTCACCTGGTGCATCCACCACGACGGGTCGCCCACGATGAACTCCGCCGTCTCGTAGCGGTCGGCAAGACGTATCAATAAATCACGTGTCTCTTTACAAACCATACCCAAGTAACGCTTCATCCGTCAAAAAAGTGTGCGCCTAGAATCATTTTGGATTAAACAGTACGTATTACAAACTGCAAAGATACATAATAATTCCGAAACGGCAAAAAAATATAACCTGGGACAGTAGGACAGTTGGGACAGTTGTTTTTTATACTACCCCCCCCCCTCTAAATACTAATTATATATATAATATATAATATTATATATTATATATATAAAATTTCTTTTTTGACTTTTGCATACCATGTTTTTTTAACTGTCCCAGTTGTCCCACTGTCCCACCCCACCAGCCTCCGCCACTCGTAATCCCCTAATCCTTACATACATGGCAACTTCACCCTTATACCTTTCACTTCAAACGCTATCATCCTTTATCTCCCTTTATCTCCTTCTATCTCCCTAATTTTTCACTTTCTCACTTTATTAACGGCTACTAAACGGCTACTAAACGGCTACAAGACGGCCACTAAACGGCTACAAGACGGCCATAAGACCCCATCAACCCGCCGCCCCCAATTCGAGTAATTAGCCTTAAATAGACCAGCCCAATTCGTAAAATTCGCCCAATTCGCCGTTCTCTCAGTTATCTATTTTTGGCGAATTACTCGAACTTTAAAAAAATGAAATTGGAAAAAGTTGTAAAAACAGGGTCAAAAAATGGAAAAAGTTGTGAAAATGGAATCGGTTAATTGCGATTTGGTGTCAAAACGGGCAGTACGATATTTCCACAGCAGCCCGTAAGGCGGGCGAAAATTCGCGGTGTCACCACCGACTCCAACCACAACTACAGGAGATACCCGAACCTCGTCAAGGGGATGACGGTGACGGCTCCCAACAGGGTGTGGGTGAGCGTCATCACCTACGTCGAGACAGAAGAAGGGGTTGGCGGGTTACTGTGTGATCCAATACTCCACGCCTTCTATGTCCAGCGCCTTGGGGTCGAACTTAGGTTCGACGCCCAGTTTCTTCTGGCGCTCGTAGTCCTTGAGTGTGCGCAGCGCCTTGGGCGAGAGGAGCAGTATGGCCACTATGTTGATCCACGCCATTGCGCCCACGCCGATGTCGCCGATGGTCCATGCTATGCCGCTGCCGGCCAGGGAGCCAAAGAAGACTGCCGCGATGGTGCCGCCGCGCAGCAGCCACACCACCACCTTCTCGCCGCGGTCGTCGCCGAAGTGCATGTCGGCCTCCTCGAGCTCGGCCAGCCGCTCCGGGTGTTTCTTGTAGACGCGGCGGCGCCATCGGTTGAAGAGGTAGACGAGGTTGGTCTCGGCATAGTAGTAGTAGGCCATGATGGTGGTGAAGGCGAAGAAGAAGAGTGCTATGGATATGACCATGTCACTGGGCTTGGAGCCTATGACGGTGCCGAGGGCGCCGGTGGTGTAGAACACGCCGGGCTCGCCTTCCGGCGCCAGGGGGTTCTGCTGCAGGTAGGTGATCACGGGGCCTGTGGCGCTAGGCTGCACGGTGTCGATGATGTTGTATGTCTTGCAGGCGAGAATCATCATGGCCGTGGCGGTGCACACCAGCAGGGTGTCGATATACACCGAGAAAGCCTGCACCAGGCCTTGCTTCACGGGATGGTTCACCTTGGCGGCGGCGGCCACTATCGGGCCTGTGCCCTGACCGGCTTCGTTGCTGTAGATGCCGCGTTTCACGCCCCAGGCTATGGTGCTGCCAAGCAGGGCGCCTCCCACTTCGTTCACGCCCACGGCGCCGCGCAGCATCTGCACGAACACGTCGGGCACTATCTGCCAGTTGACGGCCAGCACCACGATGGAGAGGACGATGTATACCATAGCCATCACGGGTGCCACCACCTGCGCCACGTTGGCTATGCGCTTCACGCCGCCGATGATCACCAGCGCTATGAGCAAGGCCACTATGGCGCCGACAATCCACGCCGACACACCAAACGAGCGCGAGCAGCTGAGGGCGATGCCGTTGCATTGCACCGGCGGCAGCAGGAAGCCGCAGGCCACGGCGGCGAGCACGGCGAAGAGGCCGCCGAAGAAGGGGCTGTGGAGCCCTTTCTCGATGTAGTAGGCGGGGCCTCCGCGGAACTGTCCGTTGTGGTCCTCCTTGTAGATCTGTGCCAGTGTGGCTTCGACGAAGGCGCTGCCGGCGCCGAAGAAGGCTATCACCCACATCCACACGATGGCTCCCGGACCGCCGAAGCCTATGGCTGTGGCCA
Organism: uncultured Bacteroidales bacterium; assembly: GCA_900318275.1. Lineage (GTDB taxonomy): Bacteria > Bacteroidota > Bacteroidia > Bacteroidales > P3 > Colimorpha. The sequence continues at coordinate 33,491 of ONJY01000007.1, forward strand.
CGCCCACGATGTTGCCCGTGCCCACGCGGCCCGACAGGGCCATGGCGAAGGCCTGGAACGACGAGATGCCTGTCTTCTTTTTGTCCTTGGCTTTGGTGCCGTCGCCGATGAAGAGCAGACGGAACATCTCGCCGAAGCGGCGCACCTGCACGAAGCGTGTGCGGAGTGAGAAATAGAGTCCCGCCAGCAGGCACAGACCCACCAGCGCCGGGCTCCACACCCAGCCGTTGAGCGTCGTAACCGCATATGCAATTTTTTCCATGTCCAATGATTTCAAAGTGCAAAGGTACAAACATTTTACGACATGGCAAAATCTTTGTCTCCGGCAGGGAGCCGGCAGGGAGGGGAGGAAAGGTGTTTTTTCGCCGCCGGGTTGTCCATTATGAAAAAAAAGTGTATCTTTGCAGCGCAAAAAACGAGTAACCATGAGAAAGACTTTTCTGTTTATAGCTATGTCCGCGCTGCTTGCAACGGCCTGCAACAGTGGAGGGAAGAACGCTGCCGAGTCTGCCGCCGACGGCTCGCAGGCTTTCGTGAACATCACCGACGTGGTGCCCGATGTCATCCTCGAGGTGCGCTATTTCGGCACATACAACTTCGTTGGCGCCCGCATCGACGGCTACCTGCAACCCACGGCCCTGCTCACGCGTCAGGCTGCCGACAGCTTGAAGGCCGTGAGCGATGACCTCAAGGCACAGGGCTACCGTCTCAAGATCTATGATGCCTACCGTCCACAACGCGGCGTCGACCACTTTGTGCGGTGGGGCAAAGAACTCGACGACACCCTCATGAAGCGCTACTTCTACCCCAACGAGGTCAAGGACAGCCTCTTCATCAAAGACTATATCGCCGAACATAGCGGCCACTCACGTGGCTCGACGCTCGACCTTACGCTCTTCGACATGCGCACCGAGAAAGAGGTGGACATGGGCGGCACCTTCGACTGGTTCGGCAGCGAGAGCCATCCCGACTGCGGCGGCGACCCCGTGACGGGCACCTATAGAGCGAACGACACCATCACCGCCACGCAGTTCGCCAACCGCATGCTGCTGCGCGAAGTAATGATGCGTCACGGTTTCAAACCTTACGAGAGCGAATGGTGGCACTTCACGCTGAAGGACGAGCCCTTCCCCGACACCTACTTCGCCTTCCCCGTCAAGGAACTTTAATCTAATATTATACTTTATCTATAACCCATAACTCATAACTCATACCGTTGCGCAAAGCGAGAGCAGAGCAAGCTCGCTTGCTATGCCGAGCCGAAGCAACGTGAGTGCACGAAGTGAACTAACTCATAACCCATAACTCATAACTCATAACTCATAACCTATACCTCCATGCTACAGACAGGTACCAAAGCCCCTCATTTCGAGGGCACGATAGAGACCGGCGAGCGAGTGAGCCTCGCCGACTACAAGGGCAAGAAACTGGTGCTATATTTCTACCCCAAGGACAGCACGCCGGGCTGCACCGCCGAGGCCTGCGACCTGAGGGACAACTACGAGCGCTTCCTCGCCCTGGGCTATGAGGTGCTGGGCGTGAGCAAGGACAGCGCCGCCAGCCACCAACGCTTCATTGAGAAATACCAGCTGCCGTTCCACCTCATTGCCGACACCGACACGACCATCATCAAGGCCTATGAGGCGTGGGGCGAGAAGAAGAACTACGGCAAGGTGACCATGGGCACGCTGCGCACCACCTACGTCATCGACGAGCAGGGCGTCATTGTCGACGCCATCGGCAAAGTAGACACCAAGAACCATACGGCGCAGATACTGTGAACCGAGAACGTGAGATATTCAAGGTGACGCTGGTGGGCAGCGCGGTGAACGTGCTGCTGACGGTGTTCAAGTTCGTGGCCGGCATCGTAGGGCACAGCGCCGCCATGACGGCCGACGCCGCGCATTCGCTCTCCGACCTGCTTACCGACGCCGTGGTGCTGCTCTTCGTGCGCATCAGCGGCAAGCCCGAGGACAGCAGTCACGACTACGGTCACGGCAAATACGAGACCCTCGCCACCACCGTCATAGGCATCGCGCTGGCGGCTGTGGCCGTAGGCATAGGCTGGAAGGCCGTCGAGGCGCTGCTCTTCTGGCATCGCGGCGGCACGCTGGCGGCGCCAGGCATGCTGGCGCTGTGGGCGGCGGTGGTCTCCGTAGTGCTGAAAGAGCTGGTGTACCAGTATACCGTGCGGCGTGGCCGCAAGCTCAACTCACCCGCCGTCGAGGCCAACGCGTGGCATCATCGCAGCGACGCCCTCTCGTCGCTGGGCACCCTGGCGGGCATCGGCGGCGCCATACTGCTCGGCGACCGTTGGACGGTGCTCGATCCGCTGGCGGGGCTCGTCGTAGCCTTCTTTATCCTACGCGTGTCGTGGAAGCTGCTGAAGGGTGGCTTCGACGAGCTGATGGAAGCCTCGCTGCCCGACGAGGTGGAGAAAGAGATACTGGAGGTCGTCGCCGCCTTCCCCGACGTGCGCGACCCGCACCACCTGCGCACGCGCCGCATCGGCAGCCGCTACGCCATAGAGCTGCACATACGCATGGACGGCCAGATGCCGCTGGCCGAGGCCCATGCCCGCACCTGCGAGATAGAGCAGGCCCTCAAGGCCCGCTTCGGCGCCGACACACATATCACGCTCCATGTGGAGCCAACAAAATGAACGACATGAAGACTACAGAAGCAGACATACGTTTTATGCGCGAGGCCATACGTCTGGCCGACGAGAGCGTGGCACGCGGCGGCGGCCCCTTCGGCGCCGTCGTCGTGAAGGACGGCAGGATACTGGCCGGGGCCTCCAACAGCGTGACCCTCGACAACGACCCCACGGCCCATGCCGAAGTCAACGCCATACGCCAGGCCTGCCGCGAGCTGGGCACCTTCGACCTCAAGGGGAGTGTCATCTATGCCTCGTGCGAGCCCTGTCCCATGTGTCTCGGCGCCATCTACTGGGCCGGCATCGAGCGCATCTACTACGCCAACACGCGCGCTGACGCCGCCGCTGCCGACTTCGCCGACGGCTTCATCTACGAGGATATGGGCAAGCCCCTCGCCGAGCGCACTCTTCCCATCATACCGCTGCTGCGCGACGAGGCGTTGCACACCTTCCGCCGCTGGCAGGAGAAGGCCGACAAGACTGTGTACTGACCGTCCCGTGGAACTTATCACCATATACGACAGCCCCCTAGGCCCCATCACGCTGGCCTCCGACGGCTATGCCGTCACGGGTGTCCGCTTCGGGGTCATGAGTGGAATAGATGCTGTAGACGCTATAGATTCCATAGACATATTCTGCAAAACCCGATGCTGGCTCGACCTCTACTTCTCTGGCCGGTGCCCCGATTTCCTGCCGCCGCTGAAGCCTTGCGGCACCGCCTTCCAGCAGCGCGTATGGCAGGCTTTGCGGGAGATACCTTACGGTGTGACCACCACTTACGGCGCCGTAGCCCGGCGTGTGGGCTGCCGCTCGGCGCAGGCTGTCGGACAGGCTGTCGGCCGCAACCCCATAGCCATCATCGTCCCCTGCCACCGTGTCGTCGGCAGCGACGGGTCTTTGACCGGCTACGCCTACGGCTTGGAGAAGAAGAATTATTTGTTGGCTTTGGAATCTAAATCATCTGCATTGCCGCTGCCACCGCCTCACGGTAACGGGGTAGCGAGGTGGCCTTCATGACGGCCTTCTTCTGCTTGTGGGGGATGTCTATGTATTCCCAGAAGGCATGCAGCCGCGCGAGAATCTGGCTGTCGCCGCAGAGGGCCTCCACGGCGTGGCGGTAGACGATGGCGTGCATGTCGTGCAACACCTGCGCTGGCTCCTTGTCGCCGGTCATCCAAGGCCGCGCCAGCAAGCCCCTGCCTATCATCACCCCCTTGAGCTTTGTGCCAGCCCAATTTTCAACTTTCAATTTTCCATTCTCAATTTCCCCGATGTCGCCGTTGTAGACAAGGGGATGTCTGCTTGACTCGTAGAAGCGGCAGAAGGCCTCGCGGTCGGCCGTGCCCTTGTACTGCTGCCGCCCGAGGCGCGGGTGCAGCGTGACGTGGATGAGCGGCATCTCGTTGATGATCGGCATCGCCGCCAGCCCCTCGTCTATGCTCTCCTGCCCAAGGCGCATCTTCACAGAGAACAGCACCTCGGGCCTCCGCAGCATCTCACGCTGTATCTCCTCTATGCGGTCGGGATGCTGCAGCAGTCCGCTTCCGCGTCCGGCCTTCACCTGCATGGGGAACGGACAGCCCATATTGAGGTCTATGCGCCGCCATCCCTGCTCTTGCAAGGCGTCGCAGAGGCGTGCGAACTCGTCGCCGTCAGCGGCTATCACCTGTGGCACCGTCGGCACGCCGGCGTTGGCCTCCGGGTCGGTGTCGCGCAAGTCCTTCTTGCGAACTTCCCCCTTCTCAATCCTCACAAACGGCGTGTAATACTCATCCACCCCGCCGACGCACTCATGGTGCGCCCGCCGGTAGACGGCATCGGTATAGCCCTGCAAGGGGGCAAAGGCGATATACATGCTGATTATTCGTAGTGGCGGATGCGGACGTCGATGGCGGGGAGCTGGGCGGGGATCCCGCTGACGTCGGTGTCGCCGTAGTGGTAGGGGAAGAGCGCCTTGGGGTTCACCATCTTGGCGGCATTCACCAGCTGCTCGGAGGTCATGGTGTAGGGCTGGTTGCAGGAGAGGAAGGCGATGTCGATGTCCTTGATGTCGGCCATCTCGGGGATGTCTTCGGTGTCGCCGGCGATATATATGCGGAGGCCGTCGAGGGTGAGGATGTAGCCGTTGTCGCGCCCCTTGGGGTGGAACTGCAGATGCTCGGCGGTGGTGTTGTAGGCAGGTACGGCCTCAAGCATGATGCCGTCGGCAAGCTGCTGTCGGTCGCCGTTGGCCATAGCGGTGCCGCTGCCGTAGAGCTCCACGCAGCGCGGATTCATGATGAGCAGCGTGCCGTCGGCGGTGAGCTGACGGATGGCGGCGGTGTCGTAATGGTCGAAGTGCTCGTGGGTGACGAGGATGATGTCGGCCTTGGGCATCGCGGCGTAGTCAACCGTGCGGCCACGCAGGTTGCTGCAGGGGTCGATGTAGAGGTTGCGTCCGTCGTACTCGATGCGTATGCTGGAGTGCATCAAGGCGTGGAGCTTCACCAGCTTGCCGCCGTTGGTGACGAAGATGTCTGTCTCCTCGGTCGTCGTCGGCTTGCCGGCCTTCTGCCAGGCGAGGATGCCGCCGTCGAGGTTGTACACCATGCCGCCGTTGGCGGCCAGCTGTGCGGCGGCCATGAGGCTGCGTTTGCCACCGCGACAGTAGACGGCCACCGAGCCCTCGATGCCTTTGATGCGCTCGGCGAAGTCGGCGGCCTTGACGTCGATGTTCTCCGCGCCGGCGAGGTGCCCCTCGGCGTATTCTTCAGGCGTGCGCACGTCGATGAGGCGCACGTCCTTCTGTGTCGTCAGCTCTGCGAACTCGTCGGCGCCGACGGTCTTGATAGCTTTGTTGGCGCAGCCGTAGAAGAGGGCCGCAAGCATGGTCATCATAAGTATACGTTTCATGGTGATTCTCTATTTGTTTCGTTTGCAGGCCGGGAAGAAGCGCGGTACGCTCCGGCAGTATTGCTCGTATTTGGGGTATTTGCCGCCGCTGATCTCTTCGGCCAGCGCCGAGCTGCCTTGGAACAGCACCACCAGCAACAGAGCGCCGATGACGCTCCAGTTGACGACGCCCATGCCGGCGGCTATGGAGAAGAGGTAGAAGCACACCCAGATGGCCTGCTCGGCGAAGTAGTTGGGGTGACGGCTGAGGCCCCAGAGGCCTATGGTGTTGAACCCCTTGTTGTAGGGTGCCGGCAGCTCCTCCAGCTTCCTGCCCTCCTTGATCATGGCCCATTTGCGCGTCTGGAAGCGCCATTGCTGCTCGTCGGCCACCGTCTCCCACACGATGAACGCCAGCATCAGCACGGCGGCTACGGCGTCCATCCAGCCGAAGGGGCGGTCGGACCGCATGGCCACCAGCGCCGGGAAGGTGGTCATCAGCACCAGGGCGTTCTGGTAGACGGAGATGAAGCCCAGGTCGAAGGCCGCCCATGCCCAGCGGCTCTTGAAGGCAGGACCCGAGCGGACGACGGCCCAGCGGTAGTCCTCGACGCCCTCCCAGAACTTGAGGCGGTAGGCGCCCTTGCGGGCGAAGTTGACGGTGAGGCGTATGCCCCACAGCGTGGCCAGCACGGCCATCACCACCAGGCGTGTGTTCATGCCTCCGGCGACGGCTATCACCCACGTGTAGGCTATGGGCAGCAGGCTCCACAGCTTGTCCATCTGGCTGTTGTTGCCTGTGGCCTCACCCACGACGAAGCAGAACGCGGCGCTGCCGGCGGCTATGATGCCCAGGGTCTTGAGCACCGCCAGCTGGCTGGCGTCGAGCGTGGGCCCTACGGCGAAATAGAGTATCGGACAGACGACGATGGACAGCACCAGTAGGGTGGCCATCAGGGGAATGTTCATTTTCTTCATGGAATGCGTTATTGTGTTATTGTGTTAGTAATTCGCCTTCGGCCACTACGGCTGCGGTGCCTCCGACGTAGACGGTGCCGTCGGCAGCGATGCGTGTGGCCACCACCGACGGGCGCCCCATAGCCTCGCCCTGCAGGAAGGCAAAGTCGCCCTGTTGCGGGATGACGCCGTTGACGGCCAAGTAGTGTGTCAGCGCCGCGTTGGCGGTACCTGTGGCCGACTCCTCGGGTATGCCGTACAGGGGGCCGAAGTCGCGCACATGGGCGGTGTATCCGTCTTCGGCGATGGCGAAGACGTGGAAACTGGTGGTCGCGTGTGCCTTGGTGATGTCGGCGACGGCCTCCATGTCGGGCTGCAGAGCGTTGAGGACGGCCACATCGGGCACCGGTATCATGATGTCGTTGAGGCCGGCATAGGCCACCTGCACGGGCAAATTGAGAATTGACAATTGAGAATTGACAATTGAGAAGTTCAGGCCAAGGGCTTTGTATATCTCCTCGGTGTCGGCGATGGTCTCGACGATGCGGGGCTTGGCCATCTGCATCATCACGCGCTCGCCGGCCTCAACGGCCAAGTCGCCGGCCAGCGTGTGGCACAGGCATCGCCCGTCGGCCATCCCGAGGCGGTGCAGCAGGGCGAAGGTGGCTACGGTGGCGTGTCCGCAGAGCTCCACCTCGGCCGCAGGCGTGAAGTAGCGCATGTGGTATTCCGTCGCCGACAGCCGTCGCACGAAGGCCGTCTCGGAATAGCGTAACTCCGCCGCCACCTGCAGCATCAGCCCCTCGTCGGGGAAGTCGTCGTTCCCCAACAGCACCACGCCGGCCGGATTACCCCCGAAGGGGCGGTCGGTGAAAGCGTCGACGATATAGTAGCGCATAGTTACTTCGCAGGCTCTTCGCTTCATATATTTAAATCAGCGGTGCTCAGTTCCCCTGGCGGGGTTCCCATTTGCAGCGCACGGGCGACACTATGGCGCCTTCCTTCTTCAGGGCGTCGAAGGCCTTGTCCACCTCCTTGCGGTCGGCGTTCAACATCTTGGTTACATCGCCTGCCGACATGGGCTTGCCGGCCTCGCGCATTGCTTTCAATACTTGTTCTTTCATTGTATCTGTATTTATAAGATTTTACTATATCTTGTCACCCAATCTCTTCTGCATCACTACGGCGCAGTAAGCGTCGCCGGTGAACAGCTTCTTCGTCATTGTCCGTATCTGCTATTTCAGGTGCAAAGGTACATCTTTTCTTTGAATTGATAAAAAATATTTTACCAGCCTTCAGCATTGGTATTGGCAAAACGGCCTATCACCCTCTCCAAGACCCAATCTTTCAACGAAAGTATAACGATACTTCGACGATACATCAACGATGTGCATCGTCGAAATATCGTTGATGTATCGTTGATGTATCGTTGAAGTATCGTTGAAATGATGGTTGAAGCGCTTGTTTTCTGTGGGTTGTGGGGACGTCTATTTGCACCCCTTTCCGGCGCCGGATGGGGACAAAAAGAGAGCCTCCGCAGGAGTGTTGGCTCCCACGGAGGCTATGATTGTGAACCTGTTAGGCCCGGCTAATGGATTTAGTCGGCGGTTCCGACGGCGCCATCCTCCGGACGGAGCTTGACGACGACGTAGTTGTTCAGGTTGATGTACTTGGCGGCGACGGCCTTGATGTCGGCGGTGGTGATGGACTTGACGAGGTTGTCATAATCCTTCACGTGGTAGTCGCGGTCCTCGTTGTCCATGTAGCTGCCCTGGATCTGGCCGAGCCAGAAGCCGTTGTTCTGGACGCTCTTGGCGTGCTGGACGCACATCTGCTCCTGCACTTTGCCGAGGGTCTTCTCGTCGCAGCCTTTCTTCATGTACTGCTTCATGATGTTGATGCAGTCCTTTTCGATCTTCTTGGCCTTCTCGGGGTCGCAGCCGATGTAGAACTGCCAGCTGACGGTGGCGGGGCCAGCGTTGGGGATGCTGTAGTCGACGCCGGCGCTGGGGCTGTAGGCGTCACCGTTCTTCTCGCGGATGATCTCGAGGGTGGTCATGCCGAGGGCGTCGCCGAACTCCTGGAGGGCGAGGCGGGTCTTCACGTCGAGTTCCTCTTCGGGGACGTCAATCTGGCCGCTGATGAGGAGCATGCCCTGCTTCTCGATACCCTTGACGGCTTCGGCGTGCTGGATGCCTTTGGCGAATTTGGGGCTGCGGTCGAGGCAGTAGTTCTTGGTGACGGCCTGGATGGTGGGCAGGTGGTTCAGATATTTGGCGATGAGGCCGATGGCGGTGTCGCTGATGTTGCCGACGAAGAAGAAGGTCTGGTTGTTGGCAAAGGCGAAGCGCTCTTTGTAGATGTCATACATGCGGTCGAGGTTGAGGCTGCGCACCTTCTCCTCGCTGGGGATGACGACCTGACGCTTGTCGTTGGGGTAGGCGGTCTTGTAGTAAGTCTCGAGGAAGGCCACCTGCGGGTTCTCGCGGATGAACTTGATCTGCTGGATGGTGTTCTCGATGTTGCGCTCGTAGGCTTCCTGGTCCTTGCGGGGAGCGGTGTAGTAGAGGTTGATGAGCTGCAGGGTGGTCTCGAGGTCCTTGGGCGAGCAGCTGCCGCTGAAGCCCTGGGTGGTGCCGCCGATGTAGGGGCTGATGCTGAGGTTCATGCCTTTGAGCTTCTTGCTGAGCTGGGTGGCGCTGAAGTTGGCGATACCGCCGGCATCGATGAAGCCGTCGGCGTTCTCGGCCTGGTAGCAGTCCTCGTCACCATAGATGGAGGTGCCGCCGAAGGAGAAGGAGCTGATCTGGATCTCGTCGGCCTTCAGCTCGGTCTTCTTCACGATGAAGCGGATGCCGTTGGGGCAGGTGTACTCGGTGTAGTCCATGGTGCTGTTGCTGGCGGTCTTGATGGGGGTGACGTCGGCGACGGTCTCGTTGAAGAGGGGCTCGTCGTTGAAGTTGTCGACCCAAGGCTCAGTCTTGATGTTCTTGAAGTTCTTGAGAATGTCGAGGGCTTCCTTCTCGGTGGGCACCTTGAAGCCTTCCTTCTCGGGGGCGGTGAGGTAGAACACTATGTTCTCGTCGGTGATCCAGCTGCTGACCAGGGCGTTGCACTCAGCGAGGGTGATCTCGGGGATGAACTCCTTGGCATACTTCCACTCCTGGCGGATGCCGGGGCAGGGCTCGTTGTCGAGGTAGTGGTTGGTGTACTCGTCGGCGAGGCTGTTGGTCTGGGTCTTGTTCTCCTCCTTGGCCATCTTTGTGTAGGTGCTGAGGAGGTCTTCTTTCTGGCGGTCGAGTTCGGCCTGCAGGAAGCCGTGGTCGTCAATCTGCTTGATTACCTGGAGCAGCATCTGGGCTGTCTCCTCGATGCGGTTCTCCTTGGGTGCGGCGCCGACTTCAAAGACGTCGATCTCGCGGCCGAGGAAGCCGCCGTGGCCGCCGTTGGCGTACATCATGGGGGCGGTGGGCTTCTGGGTGAGCTCGCTGAAGCGCTCGTTGATCATCATGCCGATGAGGTTGCGGACGAGCATCTGGCGGTAGTCTCCGATGGTGCCGTTGTGGGCTTTCTTGTGCTTCCAGAAGATCTCAAGGGTGGCGTTGGTGGCCTCCTTGTCGGTGGCGATGGCCACGAGGGGCTCCACGTTGTTGGGGATCTCGTAGCTCAGGCGGGGCAGTTTCTGCTTGCCGAGGAACTGGTGGCTGCTGAACACGTCTTTCACCTTCTGCTCCATGGCTTTGTCGCCTTTCTTGCCGGCATACTCGAAGCCGTCAAGGTCGCCGACGATGACGATGGCCTGCAGGTCGGGACGGTACCAGTCGTTGAAGAAGTCGACGATGCTCTGGCGCTCGAAGTGCATGATGACCTCCTCCTTGCCGATGGGCAGGCGGTCGGCATAGCGCGAACCTTTGAGCATGATGGGCCAGGTCTTCTTGCGGAGACGGTCGCCGTGGCCGACGCCACCGCGCCACTCCTCGTGGATGACGCCGCGCTCGCTCTCAATCTCCTTCTGGTCGAAGAGGATGTTGCCGGCCCAGCCGTCGAGGATCTCGATACCCATCTTCACCATCTCGGGGTCGTTGGAGGGCATGTTGACATAGTAGACGGTCTGGTCGAACGAAGTGTAGGCGTTGATGTCGCGGCCGAACTCCACACCGTGCTCCTGCAGTTTCTGGATCATGGTGTTGTGGGGGTAGCCTTTGATGCCGTTGAAGGCCATGTGCTCACAGAAGTGGGCCAGACCCTGCTGGTCGTCGCGCTCCATGATGGAGCCGGCGTTGGTCACCAGACGGAACTGAATCATGTTCTCCGGTTTCTTGTTGTTGCGGATGTAGTAGGTGAAGCCGTTGTCCAGCTTACCATAGCGGATCTTCTTGTCCAGGGGCACCTGGGCGGTCAGGTCGCTCTTTTTCTCCTTTTTCTCCCCGCTGCCGGGCAGCTGGGCGAAGGACATGCCGCCGAACAGGAACATCAGCAGCATTGCGAATAACATTGTTTTTTTCATGGTTTGTTGGTTTTAAATGTTGTTTGTTAATATTATGTTGTTTGTTGTCATTTTGTTGTCGTGTCGTCGTCGGGGCGGTATTCCAGCAAGTCGGCGGGCTGGCAGTCGAGCACCTGGCACAGGCGTTCCAGCGTGCTGAAGCGCACGGCTTTGGCTTTGCCGGTCTTGAATATCGAGAGGTTGGCCGGCGTGATGTCTATCCTTTCCGCCAGTTCGCCCAGCGATATCTTGCGCTTGGCCATCATCATATCAAGGTTAACTACAATCATTCCGTAACTCCTAACTCTTAAATCTTAAATCTTAACTCTTAATTCTTAATTCTTAACTCTTAACTCTTAACTCAAATCGTCAGCTCCTGTTCCTCCTGCATCTCGCGGCCTATCTTGAATATCTCGGCCAGGAACACTATTGTCAGGCCGAACACAATGCGCGTGTGGTGTATCTTTATCGTCACCTGCGGCTCCCAAGAGCTGCCGGCCAGCAGGTCGAGGGCCAGCGTTCGTTCAAGATATGTGCTCACGTCCATGCCCAGCGACATGACGATCATCAGCACTCCGGCCCATGCCAGCCAGGCGATGTTCTTCTTGGGGAACACCTTGCCGCGACGCACATTAATATAGAATGATATCAGCGCCATTACAATAAGTATTGTCATGGCTATGCCTGCCAGTATGCAGAACAGTTGCAGCCACATGCACCAGTTGGCCTTGCTCGAGGCCAGCTGCTGGCTGTCGTCTCCGGTGATGTTCACGTCGAAGGTGCGCACCGTTGCTGTCGCCTCCATCCCTTCGGGCAGGCCCTCCACATCGTGGCTCTGCCTGTAGAGCTTGGGCGAGCTGTGCAGGTCGGTGATGATGACCCCGTAGTCTTGGTCTTGACCGTCGGCCTGAACGGTCAAAAGTGGGTCGGCAGGGTTGATGATATTGAAGAAAAACAGCCCAATGCACAGAGCTATCACGCCGATAAATATGGCGTAAAGTGTTCTTATTCGTGTTATTGCAGCTTTCTTTGCCATAGGTTTATGTCCCTTTCTCGACGGCAAAGATACAACTTTTTTCTTACATACAAGAAAAATTTTACGAAAAACATAAAAAAAATATCGTTTTACAATAAATAATATATGTAAAACGAGAAAATGTGTGCTGCCGTTAACCGTCAGAAGAGGTCGAAGAAGAAGAACAGGGCGGCATACTGTTGCGGCACACCTTTGGCGGAGCCAATCTTATGGTTGTTGCTGTCCCTGACGGTGCCATCGCTTTCCACCTTCCCAATCAGATGGTTGTTACAGTCGCGTACCTTGCCGTCGCTCTCTATTTTCCCCAAGCAGGAGTTGTTCTTGTCCCTTATCCTGCCGTCACTCTCTATTTTGCCCAGCATGCGGTTGCTCTTGTCGCGTATCACACCCTTGCTGTCGATTTTGGCTATTATGGAGTTGCTGGTATTGCGGACGTTGCCTTTGTCGTCGATGGTGGCAATGGCAGAATTGCTGGTGTTCCTGATGGTCTGCGCGTTGCCGGTGGCTATGGCGCACAGGATGAGGACTAATGCGAGCAGTACTTTTTTCATAAAGTAAGTGTATAACTAAATATTATAATGGCAGCATGCCGGGAATCGGGCCGTCAGCACTCGTATTTCTCGAGGGCTTGGCGGAGCTCCACGGGGCTGATGTCGTGGTGGATGGTGCCGCCGATGGCGTAGCTGATGGCGCCGGTCTCCTCGCTGACGATGACGCTCAGCACATCGAGTTGTTCGGTGACACCTATGGCGCTGCGGTGGCGCAGGCCGAGGTTGGGGTCGATGTCGAGGCGCGAGGTGACGGGCAGTATGCAGCGTGCCGCCAGCAGCTGGCTGCCGTGGGCTATGACAGCCCCGTCGTGCAGGGGCGAGTTCTTGAAGAACAGGGCTTCTATCAAGGCGCTGGAAGCCAGGGCGTCGATGCGCTCGCCGGTGTTGATGAGTTCGTCCACCGAGTTCTGCCGTTTGAAGACTATCAAGGCGCCGGTCTTGCTCTGCGCCATGTGCATGCAGGCGTTGACGTAGGCCTCGTATGACGAGGTGCTCTTGCTCTGCTGCTGGCGGCGCCAGAACTGCAGGCGTTTCCACAGGCTCTCGTCGAGCTGTGTCTTGGTGCCGAGGAAGAGAAGGAACTTGCGTATCTCGGGCTGGAAGATGACCACGAGGGCTATGAGACCCACGCTGGCTACGGCGCTCAGTATGGCACCCAATAACCTCATACCCAGTGTGTCGGCCACACGCCATGCCAGCAGCAGGATGATCAGGGCCCAGAAGATGATCATCACGTTGGTGCCGCGTGCCATGCGGTAGATGGTGTAGGCGAGTATGGCCACGATGGCTATGTCGAAAACGTCGACGAGACGCAGGGCGGGGAGCCCGAGGATTGCCAATTCTATCATGGTGTTGTGTGTTTAGTGTCCAGTTTCTATTGTTGTTATCTGCGATACAGCAGGTTCACCGTCTCGACGGCGGGCTTTACGTCGTGCACGCGCAGCGCTGCGGCGCCGCGGTCGAGTGCCAGCGTGTCGAGGGCTACGGTGCCGCCGAGTGCCTCGTCGGCCGTGGTGCCCAGGGTGGTGTATATCATGCGCTTGCGACTCAATCCTATATATAAGGGCTCGCGGAAGAGCTCCGTCAGCTCGTCGAGTCGGTCGAGGAGCGCGAAGTTCTGTTCCGTGTCCTTGGCGAAGCCGAAGCCCGGGTCGAGCCACACATCCTTCACCCCCAGGCGGTAGAGTGTGTCGAGGCGTGAGGAGAAGAACTTCACCACCTCGTCCACAGGGTCGCTGTCGGCCATGCGCTTGACGCCGGTGAGGTGCTCCTTGCCGCCATGCATCAGTATGTAAGGCACTTGGAGCTCGGCAACTGTGGCGAACATCTCCTTGTCGGTGTCGCCGCCGCCGATGTCGTTCACCATGTCGGCCCCGGCCTCGACGGCTTTGCGTGCCGGTAGGGCGTAGCAGGTGTCGACCGAGATCAGCGCCTCGGGCAGGGCCGCGCGCACCAGGCGCACCGCCTCGGCCAGCCGTGCGGCCTCCTCCTCGGGGGGCGGGAGCACAGCTCCCGGACGGCTCGACGCCGCGCCGATGTCAATCATGTCGGCGCCCTGGGCCACAATCTCATGTGCTCGCTGCACGATGGCGTCGGCCGTGCGGTAGCGGCCTCCGTCGTAGAACGAGTCGGGCGTCACGTTGAGGATGCCTGCCACCGCCGGCCTGACGAACTCGTGCAGGCGGCCGCGGCTCTCGATACTGAAGGGCAGTGTGTGAGGTCTTTTCATTATTTTCTCTAACGACGCCCCCGGCTTTTTATTGTGTCGCCGAAGCAATTATTTCCCCCATGTCTCCCTGCAGCTCTCCCTCGGCCTCGGTACGGCCGTTCGACTATCGTTCTTCAGTAGTTCTTCAGTGTTGCACTGAAGAACTACCGAAGAAATGCCGCATGGGCTCCGTAGAGGGGCCGTAGGGGAGGGGTTGGGAGTGTGGCAGACATCGGGTGAAATTTTTTTTCTATAAATATGCAATAAAATAAAATGCACGGCGTTTATGATAAGATATGATTGTAAAAACAGATAAAAACCACGATACAAGGAGCGAACTGGAGCGCGAGGCGGCGGTGTGCCGCGAGCTCTTCAGCCGCAAGACGCGCGACTACGGCACGTCGTGGCGCATCCTGCGCCTGCCGTCGTTGACGGACCAGATCTTCATCAAGGCCAACCGCATACGCAGTGTGCAGGAGAGCGGGGAGAACCATGTGGGCGACGACTTGCGCGGCGAGTTCGTAGCTATGGTCAACTATGCCGTGATGGCCCTCGTGCAGGAGCAGCTGCTGAAGGGCAGCGAGCCGTTGGAGCTGCCGTATGAGCGCACCATGGAACTCTACGACAAGGAGTTGACGGCCACGCTCGACTTGATGATGGCCAAAAACCACGACTACGGCGAGGCGTGGCGCCAGATGAGGGTGGAGTCTATGGTCGACTTGATTTTGATGAAGCTTATGCGCATCAAGCAGATAGAGGATAACAACGGTCGCACCGAGGTGAGCGAGGGCCCCGAGGGCGGCTACCGCGACATCGTAAACTATTCGCTCTTCTGCCTGGTTAGGTTAAACAATGAGGATTGACATGAAAATAAAAGACACAAAGCTGAATTACACGTTGAATGTGGTCTGCCGCTGGGTGGTGGGCCTGGTGTTCCTCTTCTCGTCGTTCGTCAAGGGCGTCGACCCGATGGGGACGACATTCAAGATTGAGGAATACATGACCGCTTGGAGCATCGGCGGCCTCACCTTCGAATGGGCTCTGCCGCTGGCGGGGTTCCTGTCGGTTGCGCTGATATGCGCCGAGTTTATCGTCGGTGTGCTGCTGATATTCAACGCCTACCGTAGCTTCACGGCGTGGATGCTGGCGCTGATGATGCTGTTCTTCACGGTGACGACGTTCATCGACGCGCTGACCAACAAGGTGACGGACTGCGGCTGCTTCGGCGACGCCGTGAAGCTCACCAACTGGGAGACCTTCTGGAAGAACGTGGCGCTGGATGTGCCGACGGTGTGGATAGTGCTGACGCGCAACCTTCGCCGCAAGCGCCGTTTCGAGCGCGATGGAGTGGTGTTCATCACCGCTGCTCTGCTGATGGTGGTTTTCGCCATCTACAACATCAAGCACGAGCCTGTCATTGACTTCAGGCCGTGGAAGATAGGCAACAAGATGATGGACATTGAGAGCACCGAGGGCATGAAGAGCTACGTCACCTACCGCAACACGCGCACCGGCGAGAGCGAGGAGTTTGAGTCGGCGCAGCTCATGGAGCGCCTGTCCGACGAGGCCTGGGCCGCCGAGTGGGAGTGGGAGAGCAGCCGTGTGGTGGACCCGCGCGAGATTGCCGCACCGGGGTTCTCCATGATGGACCTCAGCGGCGAGGACCGTGCCACCGACCTGTTGCCCGCCGAGGACGGCATGGTGATAGTGACGGTGCACCACATTGACAAGGTGACGCCGCGCGGCACCGAGGAGATACGCCGTGCCATCGCGCTGGCCGAAGAGAACGGCGTGCGCCTGGTGATGCTCACCTCGGCCCTGCCCGAGGAGGTGCAGGCCTGGCTCGCAGCCAACGACATCAGCGGGCTTGATTACCTCTTCGCCGACGCTACGGCCATAGAGACCATGATGCGTGGCAACCCGGGCTTCATGTATGTCAAGGATGCCACGGTGATGGCCAAGGGCCGCAAGGCCGAGAGTGTGCTCGGCGTGTTGGGCGATTGAAAGTGTTGAGTGTTAAGAACCAAGAATCAAAGGATTGTTATGATACAGAGAATTCAGAGTTTATGGCTGGTGCTGGCGGCATGCTGCATGGCGCTGTGCTTCCTGTTCCCCGTGGCGGAGTATCAGTTCGCCATACCGACGATGGATCAGACGGTGACTGCCGAGCTTAACCTGGTGGCACGCGGCGAGGCCGATATAGACGTGGCGATGATGCAGACCCCCGGAGCAACAATAGAGTTTAGCCAGAAGATGTCGGGCTTCCGCACCTGGCCGCTGGTGGTCATGGCCCTGCTGACGGGTGTCATGGCGCTGGTGTGCGTGTTCATGTACAAGAACCGTGTGATGCAGATGCGCGCCGTGGCTGTGGCATTCCTGCTCAACGTGGTGTATGTCTTCCTGGTCTTCTTCTGGGCTGTTGACGCCTACGGCAAAGCCGTGGAGCAGGCCATGATGGCCTCGGACATGAGCATCACGTGGTATGTGGCGGCCTATGCGCCGATAGTGTCGATAGTGTTCTTCGTGCTCGCCCACCGCGGCATCAAGAAGGACGAGGCCCTGGTGCGTGCGGCCGACAGGCTGAGATGAGTTGAGTTAAGAGTTATGAATTAAGAGTTAAGAGTTGAAAGTTGAGATTCATAGCATAGAGCAGTTGCCGGAGGTGGCACGGAAGTTGCTGGGAGAGTTCCCGGACGACAGGTTTTTCGCCTTCTTCGGCAAGATGGGGGTGGGGAAGACCACCTTGATAAAGGAGATATGCGCTGAGCTGGGGGTGAACGACAACGTCTGCAGCCCCACGTTCGCCATAGTGAACGAGTACACGGACGGGGCAGGGGAGCCGGTATACCACTTTGACTTCTACCGCATGAAGTCGGTGGCCGAGGCCTACGACATAGGCTACGAGGAGTACTTCTACAGCGGCTGCTACTGCTTCACGGAGTGGACCGAGAAGGTGGAGGAACTGTTGCCGGAGCGATATGTGAGGGTGGATATAGAGGAAGAGGACGGAAATAGAATATTGAAAGCGAGAATAATAGAACAATGACGAATAGAGACAAGGAATCACTGGTGCTAGCCCGTTTGGCGGCACAGATACTGGACGAAAAGAAAGGCGAGGATGTGCGGGTGCTCGACTTGCGCAAAGTGCACGGGGCTCCGGCGGAGTTCTTCGTGATAGCCAGCGGCAACGTGCCGTCGCATGTCAGCGCGCTGAGCGACGCCGTGCACGAGACGGTGAAGAAAGCCACAGGCATGGGTCCCCACAAGGTGGAGGGCTGCAACAACGCCGAGTGGATACTGATGGATTACTTCGACGTGGTGGTGCATATCTTCCAGAAAGACAAGCGCGCCTTCTACCGCCTCGACGAGCTGTGGAGCGACGGCGAGGAGGTGGAGATTTCAGTTAAGAGTTAAGAATTAAGAGTTAAGAGTTAATGGCACAACAACAGAATAACATGCAGCAGAATGGCAACCAGGGGCGTGGCAGCAAGCCTTTCAAGATAAAGCCGATGACGATAGTATACCTCGTGCTACTCATCGTCATAGGGTACCTCTTGCTTGGTGGCAACGGAAGCTCGGCGCCCAAGCAGCCCATAACGTGGGAGCGCTTGCAGCCTATACTGGAACGCCACGACTACGAGAGCATCACGGTCATCAACCAGGAGGTGGCAGAGATACGTATCAAGAGCGATGCTGTGCGCCGCGACACCGCCACATACCGAGACATCATCACACGTACCTTGACAGGTCAGAATGGTGCACAGGGCTACTACACCTACAACATAGGCACCTATGAGCACTTCGACAACCAGCTGGCACGTGTGGAAGCCAATACTGGCGAGTATATAAGCTACATGATAGAGAGCCGCAGCAATGCTTGGAAGGAGATTCTCGTCTTCTTCGGGCCTCTGCTGATGCTGATATTCTTCTTCTGGATCATGAGTTCCATCACACGTCGCCAGATGGGTGGCGACAATAACGGCGGCGGCTTCGGCGGCATCTTTGGCATGGGACGCTCCACGGCCAAGCAGTATGACGCCACCAAGCAGAACAACGTCACCTTCAAGGATGTGGCCGGTCTAGCCGGAGCCAAGGAAGAGGTGATGGAGGTGGTGGACTTCCTGAAGAACCCCAAGCGTTACACCGACCTGGGTGGCAAGATACCCAAGGGTGTGCTGCTGGTAGGCCCTCCGGGTACCGGCAAGACGCTGCTGGCCAAGGCCGTGGCCGGCGAGGCTGGGGTGCCGTTCTTCAGCATGAGTGGCTCGGACTTCGTGGAGATGTTCGTCGGCGTGGGTGCCTCGCGTGTGCGTGGCCTCTTCGACGAAGCCAAGAAGAAAAGTCCCTGCATAGTGTTCATCGACGAGATCGACGCCGTGGGTCGCGCCCGTGGCCGTGGCGGCTTCGCCGGCAGCAACGACGAGCGCGAGAGTACGCTGAACCAGCTGCTCACAGAGATGGACGGCTTCTCAAGCACCACCAACGTCATAGTACTGGCGGCCACCAACCGTGCCGACGTGCTCGACAAGGCCCTGCTGCGTGCAGGACGCTTCGACAGACAGATATATGTGGAGCTGCCCGACCTTGAGGAACGCAAGGCTATATTCGGCGTGCACATGAAGAACCTGAAGCTTAACAACGACAAGGAGAGTGAGGGGTATGTAGACAGGGAGTTCCTCGCCAAGCAGACTCCGGGCTTCAGCGGCGCTGACATAGCCAATGTGTGCAACGAGGCGGCGCTGGTGGCTGCCCGCAAGGAGAAGAAACAGGTGGAGAAGCAGGACTTCCTCGATGCTGTGGACCGCATAGTGGGTGGTCTTGAGAAACGCACCAAGGTGCTCACCGACCAGGAGAAGCACACCATAGCATACCACGAGAGCGGTCACGCCTCGGTGAGCTGGCTGCTGCGTTGGGCCAACCCGCTGGTGAAGGTGACCATAGTGCCGAGAGGCAAGGCCCTCGGTGCCGCGTGGTACCTGCCCGAAGAGCGTCAGATTACCACCTATGAGCAGATGTTTGACGAGATGACAAGTCTCATGGCCGGCCGTGCAAGTGAAGAGATAGTCTATGGCAAGATAAGCACAGGGGCCCTGAACGACATAGAGCGCGCCACCAAGATGGCGCAGGCGCTGGTGACCTACTATGGCATGAGCCCCGAGGTGGGCAACATAAGCTTCTATGACAGCACCGGCCAGAGCGAGTACTCGTTTGGCAAGCCCTTCAGCGAGAAGACCGCCGAGACCATAGACCGCGAGGTGAAACGCATGGTGGAAGAGGCCTATGCAAAAGCTAAGGAACTGCTGCAGAGCCATCGCGAGCAGCTCGACCAGTTGGCCACACAGCTCTATGAGAAGGAGGTGCTCTTCCGTGAGGACCTTGAGCGCATCTACGGTCCGCGTCCGTGGGAGAGCGAGACTCCGCAGCCGGCAAGTGCCGAGGCAGAGCCTGAGGCCAAGGAGGAAGAAAAAGAGAATAAGGATAAAGACTTTGAAGAGGTATGAAGAACTTTTGGGTCCGCGCGGTGAGCGCAGTGGTCTATGTGGCGCTGTTCCTGTTCTGCATCTACAGCGGTGCGCTGACGGGCAGCAAACTCTGGGGAGGTGTGATACTCACGGCCTTCTTGCTCTTTGTGGCCTGCGGCAGCACCTTTGAGTTCTTCCGCATAGTGAAGCAGCAGGGCGCCACACCCTCGCAACCGCTTGGCTACGCCTATGCGGTGGCAGCACTGTTGGCGCTGTCGGCGGTGGCGTACGGCAAAGTATGGGGTTACGTCGGTCTCGGGGTGGCGGTGACGTTGCTGCCGATGGCTTTCGGCGTGGCCGCCATGGTGCAGCTGTGGAAACACAGCGAGCAGCCGTTCCGCGATGCCGCATACACCATGGTGCCCATGCTCTATGCCGCAATACCTCTGGGGCTTATGCCCACGTTGCATGAGAACTACAACGCGCTTGTGATGGTGCTTATCATGGTGTGGATGAACGATAACGGCGCCTATATGGGTGGCTCGCTCCTCGGCAAGCACAAGATGTGGCAACGTCACTCGCCAGGAAAGACATGGGAGGGTACGGCCATAGGTGTAGTGATTACGCTTGTGACGGCCTTCTTTGTGGGACCGCTCTTCAACGACCAGATAGCGTGGTACCACTGGCTGGCGCTTGGCTTTATCTGCAGCGTCATAGACACCTTGGGCGACCTTGTGGAGAGCATGCTCAAACGCTCGGTCGGCATGAAGGACAGTGGCAAGATTATGCCGGGCCACGGTGGCTTCCTCGACCGCTTTGACAGCCTGCTGATAGCCGTGCCGGTGGCCTATGCCTATCTGACGCTGTTTGTCAGCCCCGAATTGTTGTAAGTATTGGATAAAAGGATCTAAGCAGATATGAAGATACACCGCGAAGGAAAAAAGATAATAGCACTCACATTCGGTGCGACGTTCCTGATATGGCTCGTCATGTTGCTGGTTGTCCACCACTGGACGCCCTATCACTATGTGTTCCTTGGCGCTCTTGTGGTCTTCGACCTCATGGTGGCGGCATTCTTCCGCATACCCCGCCGGATATTTACCATCAATGACAGTGAGCTTATCTCGCCTGCCGACGGCACCATAGTGACCATAGAGCAAGTCTTCGAGAAACACTATATCAAGGACGAATGCATGCAGGTGAGCATCTTTATGAGTGGTACCGACGTGCATGTGAACCGCTACCCTTGCGACGGCGTGGTGGAGTATGTGAAGTTCCGCCGTGGCAACTATTTTGTGGCGTCGTACCCGAAGAGTAGTGACCTTAATGAGCGTACCGAGGTGGGCATGAAGCTCTCCAACGGCAAGAAGATAATGATACGCCAGGTGGCAGGTGTCATGGCACGACGCATAGTGTGCTACGCCAAAGAGGGCGAGTCGGTGAAGCAGAACCAGGAGATGGGATTTATCAAGTTTGGCTCCCGAATAGACCTCTTCTTGCCGCTTGACTTCCCCATAAGCGTCGGCCTTCAGGACCGTGTGAAGAATGGCATCAGCCCCATAGCAGACATAGTCTAATATGACCATAGCAGACCAGATACTATACGAAGACAATCACCTGCTGGCACTCAATAAGCTGCCGGGCCAGATAGCACAGGGTGACAAGACAGGCGACACGCCTCTTGCCGACCTTGTGAAGGCCTATATCAAGGAGCGTGATGCCAAGCCGGGCAATGTCTTCTGTGGTGTCATACACAGGCTCGACCGTCCTGTCAGTGGCGTTATCCTGTTCGCCAAAACATCCAAGGCGTTGAGCCGTATGACGCAGCTGGTCAAGGATCGCGACTTCAGCAAACGCTATTGGGCTGTCGTCAAGAATGCTCCTGCCGAGCCCGTGGGTACGTTGGAGGACTGGCTTGTGAAAGATGAGGTGCACAACAAGAGTCGAGTGGTCTCGGAAGGTACGCGTGGCGCAAAGTTGGCGTCGCTTGATTACCGTGTTGTCGGTGTCAGCGACGGTGGCTACCACCTCCTTGAGGTAGACCTGCATACCGGTCGCCACCACCAGATACGTTGCCAGTTGGCGCACATGGGATGCCCAATCAAGGGAGATCTTAAGTATGGCGCACCACGCAGCAACCCAGACGGTAGCATCTCGCTGCATGCCCGCATGCTGTCATTCAGCCATCCGGTAACCCATTCGCAGATTACAATCACCGCTCCATGTCCCGACATTGAGCGCATGTTCAATATGACAAACAAATAAAGTAATAATAATGAAAAAGACTATTTTGTCGGCATTGATGCTGACAACACTTTTCGCCCTGAAAGCACAAACGGTCACCGAGGACAGCTTTTCGCGTCTTGCTTTCTCCATTAAGACTCCGTCGGTTACTGTCGACGGCGCCACTATCGGCTCGGGCAAGTACCTGCAACCTATGCTTGAAGGTTACACTCTCACAGGCAATGTTGGTGACCCAGCACTACCGGTGCTCACGCATACTATTGTGCTGCCGTTCTGCAGCGATGTGAGTATCAGCGTAAACAATGCTGTCTACGACACCATTCAGGCTGACGCTTCGTTGCAATGGTATCCTTATCAGCCTTCAGTATGTAAGAGTGACCGTGGGCCGTTGGCACTCTACTTTAACCAGGATGCCTATCTCATTGACACATTCTTCTCGTTGCCCCTGGTGCAGGTGACTGATATTGCCGTGGCGCGCGACAGGCGTATTGCCACCCTCACCATTGCGCCGGTGAGCCTCAATCCAGTCACCAACCAGTATGTCGTCTGTCGCTCGGCCGACGTTACAGTCAACTATCACGGTGTCGATACGGCTATGACTAACGACTACTATGAACGCTACCACACGCCGTCGTTTTCTGTTAACGGCAAGCTTAACGACCTCGCCGATGTTAATGCTACTAAGTCTATACGTCACTCTGCACCAGTCCGTATGGTCGTTGTTGTCCCGACAACGCTCAATTGCACCGCTGTGGCCAAGTTTGTCGACTGGAAACGTCGTTGTGGTATGCTTGTTGATGTTGTGTATTACGGTACTAGTGGCATTGCATCTAACACTGCCTTGGCAAATCACCTTAAGTCTTTATATGACAATGCCTCTGCCGAAGCTCCGGCACCTACGTATGTGCTCCTTATAGGTGACCATGCCCAGCTTCCAGCTTTCAATAGTCGTCTAGGTAATACGTCGGTGAGTACTGACCATATTACCGACCTTTACTATGTTACATGGACCTCTGGAGACATTGTGCCTGATTGCTATCAAGGTCGACTCTCTGCCTCGGACACAAATACCCTCACTTCTATCATAAACAAGACCCTTTTTTACGAGACTTATGCATTCCCCAATGATAGCTACCTTGCGAAGGCTATTCTTATAAGTGGTGTGGATCGAGGTGTAACAAGTGATAACGCTTATCGTTGCGCAGATCCTACCATGGACTATGCCGCTCGCTATTATATTAATGATGCAAATGGCTTTACTACCGTTAAATACTATAAAAACAATACGTCGTTCGCCCCTGACAGTGTTACGGTAACAGGCAGTAGTGGTACTGCTTCGTCGGCTTCTACAATTCGTAACCTTTATACCTCTGGATATGGTTGGATTAATTACTCAGCCCATGGTGATTGGGACCGTTGGCACCAACCACAGATGACCGTCACGCAAGTTGGGTCAATGAATAATACCAACAAGCCGAGTTTCATGATTGGTAATTGTTGCCTCACGAACAAGTTTGAAAAAGGTGTATGTTTCGGGGAGGCTCTTCTGCGACGTCCTAACAACGCTGGCGCTGTCGCATATATCGGAGGCACGAACTCAACTTATTGGACGGAGGACTTCTACTGGAGCGTAGGTGTGCGTTCGAATATAAGTAATACTATGAATACTACTTATAACGCCTCCAAACTTGGTGTCTACGACAGGGTGTTCCATACGCATGGCGAGTCTCGGGCCAACCAGGCCATAACTGCAGGTTCAATGGTTTTCCATGGCAACAATTCTGTAAACTCAAGTGGTAGCAGTTCTGGCGATATGAAGAAATACTATTGGGAGATCTATGAGCTCATGGGTGACCCCTCGCTTATGCCTTGGCTTGGTGTGGCTGAAGAGCTGACGAACTTCTCTTATGCACCCTCTGGCTCGGTGATTTATGTCACCACCGTGCCTTCGGCCTATGTCGCCCTTGTCGATACTGCTACGCACAACCTCGTCGCTGCTGCTTATGCCACGCTTAGCGGCAACGCCAACCTTAATGTCTCGGACAACGTTGATCTCGCGGCCTGCTCGTTTGTTGTCATTGCGCAAGGCTACAAGCCTTATTTTTCCGTGGAGATGCAGCCGTTGCTCAATCTCGACAAGGTGGAGACGGAATTCAGTCTCTATCCCAATCCAGCCAGCGACCGCTGCACTATCGTTGCCGATTCTATAGAGACAGTAGTGTTGCTCGACAGCCGAGGCACTGTCGTGAGCACCTTCAAGCCTGCCGGCAATACGTGCCAGCTTGACCTCGGCTCGCTGCCGCGTGGCGTCTATTTTGTGCAGGTGCAGACCGCCGGCTCTATGAGCGCCCGCAAGCTTGTGGTGAGATAGACGGTAGTAGAATATAGATTATACGACGGCTGGCATGTCGCAGTGACATGCCAGCCGTTTTTATAAAACTATGACGGTGTGGACCGAGTCGTGTACGTCAATAGCCCAGTATCTTGAGCATTGACTTGTAGCTCTGTTCCTTTGCAAAGAGCTTGGTGGTGTATTCCCCATCCTCGTCCTTGTCTATGATGACATGCTTGGGCGCAGGTATGAGGCAGTGCTGGATTCCGCCGTATCCACCGATGCTTTCCTGGTAGGCTCCGGTGTGGAAGAAGCCGATGTACAGTGGCTCGTCCTGTTGCAACTTTGGCAGGAAGATGGCGTTGGCGTGGCTGTCGGCGTTGTAGTAGTCTTCGCTGTCGCAGGTGAGGCCGCCGAGGAATACGCGCTGGTATTCACAGTCCCAGTGGTTGATGGGCAGCATGATGAAGCGCTGGTTGATGCCCCATGTGTCGGGCAGAGTGGTGATGAAGCTGCTGTCTATCATGTACCACAACTCTCGGTCGTTCTGCTGCTTCTGGTCGAGGATGCTGTAGAGCGTGGCTCCGCTCTCGCCCACGGTGAAGCTGCCGAATTCGGTGAATATGTGCGGTTCTTCCACCCCGCGGTTGGCGCAGATGGCCTTGATTTGGGCCAGGATCTCTTCGGCCATGTATTCGTAGTCGTAGTTGGCTGCGAGGCTTACTTTGCTCGGGAAGCCGCCGCCGATGTTCAGCGAGTCGAGCTCCGGGCACACCCGCTTGAGGTCGCAGTACACGTTGACACATTTGGCCAACTCGTTCCAATAGTAGGCCGTGTCGCGTATGCCGGTGTTGATGAAGAAGTGCAGCATCTTGAAGTGGAACTTCTTGTTTTGCTTGATCTGTTCTTCGTAGAAGCTCACGATGTCGTGGTAGCGGATGCCGAGGCGCGATGTGTAGAAGTCGAACTTCGGTTCCTCTTCGGCGGCTATGCGGATGCCGAGCGACATGGGTTCCATGTTGTCTTCAAGCATCTCGTCGAGCATGTTGTATTCGTGTTTGTTGTCGAGTACAGGTATCACGTTGCGGAAGCCTTCTTTGTAAATGCCGACGATGTTTTCGATGTATTGTTCCTTCTTGAATCCGTTGCACACAATCACCTTCTCCTTGTCTATCAGCCCTTGTGCGTGCAGTTCCTGTATCAGGTTTATGTCGAATGCCGAGGAGGTCTCCAGGTTTATGTCGTTCTTCAGGGCCTCCTCGAGTACAAAGGCGAAATGGCTGCTCTTGGTGCAGTAGCAGTAGTTGTAAGTTCCTTTGTAGTCGGTCTTTGCGATGGCTACGTTGAACAGGCGCTTGGCGCGCTGTATCTGCGAGCTGATCTTGGGCAGGTATGTGATCTTCAGCGGTGTGCCATACTGTTTGATGATTTCCATCAACGGTATGTCGTGGAAATAGAGTTCGCCGTCCTCGGTGCGGAATTCGTCCTGAGGAAAGTCGAAAGTCTGGTCAATCAGGTCGTAGTACTTGTTCTTCATGATAACCGATTTGATTAGTTTACAATCTTTTTGGCAATCCGACTCACTTGGATTGGTGATGCAAATATACAATTAATTTGATTAAGTTGGGTGGTTTTTGAATTTTTATTGCATTTTTGTTGCTTTTCTATCTGTTTTGCAGCGTCGTCGCTTCCGTCAGTCCCTCCTGCCGGAAAAGTTCTTCATCACCTTCTCCTCGAGGCCGGTATGACTCCTCTACGGCCGTTCTATCGTACCCGCGGCATGCAATGCCATACGACGGCCGAAGGAAGGCCGAGGAGGGGGCCGAAGGGACTCCGAGACTTTGTGGAAATAATAAGGCACAGCGAAAAATGCTATGCCTTACGGTTTTGTATGTCAGTATTTTAGAGGCTTGATACGGAATGCAGTTCTACTTCGTAGATGAAGGGGGTGTAGCCGGGAATGTCGCCGGATCCCTGTGGGCCGAATGCGAGCTGGTAGGGGAAGTAGAAGCGGTAGATGCTGCCTTCGTTCATGAGCATCATGCCCTCGATGAGGCCTTTGAACATGGGGTCGCCTATGACGTGGTTGATGGGCTCGCGTTTGCCGTAGGTCTGGTCATAGGGTTTGCCGTCTAGCATTGTGAAGCTGCGGTAGTCGAAGTAGACATGTGCGGCGTAGAAGGCTTTCTTGCCCTTGCCTTCTTTGAGCACTTCATAGTAGAAGCCCGACGGGTGTTTTTTGACGTTGGGATTCTCGGCGGTGAGGTTTTTGAAGTATTCTTCCTGCTTCTGGTCGACTATGGTTTGGCGGTCGGAGGTCTCGCGTTGCATCTGCATCTGCAACACGCGGGTGAGCTGCTGTAGTGCAGCATGGTAGGTGCTGTCGTCGATGGGTTGCGGGTCGCCGTTGAAGGTGGCCTCTATGGCGCGCATGAAGACGTCGTGGTCGATGTCTTTGAATGGGCCGGCTTTGATACCTTCGACGGTGTTGCGGCCGAGGATCCACGAGAAGGTGTCGGTGACGTCCTCGAGGACCGGCGTTTTGGGTTTGTGGCATGCGGTGAGCAGCAGCATTGCTGCGGCCATTGCGGCAAAGGTGGTTTTCTTGAGTGACATATCGGTTGTTGTGTTTTATTTTCCTCGTCCTTGGATTATGATGATGACGGTGTAGAGTAGTATCTTGAGGTCGGTGGTGAGTGACATGTTGTCGAGGTAGAGCAGGTCGTAGCGCAGGCGCTCCACCATCTCGTCGACGTTGGAGGCGTAGCCGTAGCGTACCTGACCCCACGATGTGATGCCGGGTTTGACGCGTTGCAGCAGCAGGTATTCCGGTGCCCGTTTCACTATCTGGTCGATGTAGAACTGACGCTCGGGACGCGGGCCTACGAGCGACATGGTGCCGCGGAGCACGTTGTAGAACTGCGGTATCTCGTCGAGGCGCACCTTGCGCATGAAACGGCCGAAGGGTGTGATGCGTGGGTCGTTGTCCTTTGACAGTGCGGGGCCTGCCTGCTCGGCGTCGACATACATGGAGCGGAATTTGTGCATTTTGAAGGGGCGTCCGAGGTGGCCGATGCGCTCCTGGGCGTAGAAGACAGGGCCCGGGGAGGTGGCTTTGACTATGATGGCGGTGACGACATAGACGGGGGAGAGGAGAATCATGGCGACGAGCGAGATGACGATGTCAAAGATGCGCTTGAGCGAGTACTGCCACTCGGGCATGAGGCGGTTGTTGATGACGATGAAAGGCGCGTGGAAGATGGAATGCTGGTGTATGGCGCCGACGGAGATGTCGCGCGCGTCGGGCGTAATCTTAATTATAATGTCGCCGCATGAATTGATGGCGAGGAGGGTCTCCTGGAGCAGGTCTTTCTGGTCGGGCTCCAGAGCCACGATAGCTTCTTCGATGCGCTGTCGCTTGGCTATGTGGCGCAGGTCGTCGAGGGTGCCGAGCCGGGGCATGATGGAGTCGAGGGCTGAAGGCTGGGGCGTGGTGGCCGACAGGTCGATGTACCCGATGAAGAGGTTGCCGGAATAGGTCTCCTGGTTCTCAAGGTCGTTGTATGTCTGCAGGGCTCTAGGGCCTGAACCTATCATGACGGTGGGGAAGCCGAGCTGGCGTGTGTGGACGGCGCGGACGGTGTGCGAGGTGATGATGAGGCGGGGGATGTAGGTGAGGGTGAAGTGGACACCGAAAAGGAAGAGGAAGCTGGTGTAGTAGTTGCGGTAGGTGCTGATATGGTCGTCTACGAGAAGGAGGAAGAAGATGGCGACGACACCGATGAGCGATGCAAGCAGGGTGTCGAGCAGTTCGGTGAGGCGTGCG
Organism: uncultured Bacteroidales bacterium; assembly: GCA_900318275.1. GTDB lineage: Bacteria > Bacteroidota > Bacteroidia > Bacteroidales > P3 > Colimorpha. Next base: position 61,620 of record ONJY01000007.1, read on the forward strand.
CGGCGCAGTACGTTGCGGTATGCGCCCTGTATGGTGTAGAGTGAGAGCCATCCTGCGGGCACAAGGATGAGGCCGAACCAGAAGTTGCTGTCGTTGAACACGTCGGCCACGTCGCTGAAGCCGGTATGCTCAAACGCCACCTTGCGGAAGAGGAACAGGATTCCCCATGCAAGCATGGCGGAGAGGGTGTCGGCAATTATATATTTGGTGCGCTGCTTCTTTTCCATGGTTATGTTACAAGGAGATGCTTGTGGTTAATAGCTTTGCGTTGTCTATGTTGACGGTGCCACCGACGCCGTCCTCGTTGACGGCCGAGAATGAGAGGGTGAAGGTATGCGGGTGGTTGAAATATGCCCAGGTGCGGCCAAGGTTGATGTACAGGTGCTGCCAATGCTGTATTGGGTTGATTGTCATCACCGAAAGGCGTTCTGATGCAGCGCCTTGTTGGCGTGATGCACGCATGTAGATGGAGAGAGGTAGGTCGGTCTTGATGTCGAGTTCGAGGTATACCACCTTGCCAGGGTCGAGGACGACGAGTGTGTCGCGGAGGTCGAAGGTGACGTAAGATTCCGACGGTGCCACCGTGAGGCGTCCGTATCCGCTGCCGGTGCAGGCGCCAGTGGGGTCGTTGTCGACCCATTCGAGGGGCTCTTTGAAGCTTATGTGGGCCCGTGGGCGTTCGAACGACTCGAAGAGCTGGATGCTGTCCACCTGCGGATGCGGGCGGTAGGCCGTGGAGTCAATGCCGAGGTTGAGTGTGTCGCCGGAGCGGAGTGTCGTGCTGTCGGCAGCGGTGAGGTGTATGGGACTGTAGAATGTGTAGTAGGGCATTGCGCCTGAAATGCCGCTCTGCTCCACAGCGGGGAAGATGTCGATATAGTCGGCTTTGCCGCTGTAAAGCACCGGAATGGTGAAAGGCGTGCGGAAAAGGCCTATGGTGTCGACGCTGGAGCGTCCGGGATAATGCGCTACGACATAGGCCGCCACAATGTCATGGGTGAAGAATCCTTCATTGGTGGTGATGGAGGGTGTGGCCTTGAGGGCTATGCCGTCAAGGTGTAGGAAGGCCGGAGCCACAAAATCGGTGTCCTTGCTGCATGATGCGAGGACAAGCAATGCCAGCATGAGGAGGCTGGCTCTCGTATATCGTTGATTCACTATATTTGCAACTATAAAACGTATATATTAACGGCGATGTGAATAAAATATTATTCACGAATGAAAAATAATGCGTATTTTTGCAGTCGCAAAACGATAAAACAGAGGTACGATGAAAGAGTTGGCAATGCATGTGTACGACCTGATGGAGAATTCCACGGCGGCAAATGCGAAGGATGTGAAACTGACTATCGTGGACAGTCTGAAGAATAATGACTTCCACTTTACGATAGAGGACAACGGCAAGGGTATGAGCCCCGAGTTCCTGGCCAAGGTGACGGACCCTTACACCACGAGCCGCACCACCCGCAAGGTGGGGTTGGGGCTGCCGTTGATTAAGATGAACACCGAGAAGTGCGGCGGCGGCATGAAGCTGACCTCCCAGGTTGGCGTGGGCACACGCCTGGAGTTCTGGTTCGAGCACAACAACTGGGACCGCCCGCCGATGGGCGACCTGCCAGGCACGCTGGTGATGCTGCTCTCCGCCCACGAGGACATTCATTTCGTTATTACCTACCGCACCGACGAGGATGAGTTTGTGCTCGACACCGACGAGCTGAAAGAGGCGCTGGACGGCATGTCGATGAATGACATCCACATCATCAACTACCTCAAGGAGATGATTGGTGAGAACCTCAAAGAGATAAAAGCCAACGAATGAAACGCATCGGCGTATTGAGCGACACTCACGGCACACTGCCTAAGCAGGTGTATACTTTCTTCAAGGACTGCGACGAGTTGTGGCATGCCGGCGACATAGGCCCCGGAGTGCTGGATGAGCTGCGGGAGTGGAAACCCGTACGTGCCGTGTGGGGCAACTGTGACAGCTTCGCCTTGCACTATGAACTGGAGGAGCGGGCTTTCTTTGAGGTCGAGGGACAACGGGTGCTGATGATGCACATCGGTGGCTGGCCCGGCCACTACCCCTATGAGTTGCGCCGTACGCTGGAGCTCGCCAAGCCCGACATCTTCGTCTGTGGTCACAGCCACATACTGAAGGTAATGTACGACAAGGACTACAACTTCCTGCATATCAACCCCGGCGCCGCCGGCAGGCAGGGCTTCCACAAGGTGGGTACGCTGGTGCGCTTTGTGCTGAAGCCTGAGCCCTCCGACCTCGAAATAATGGATTTCCCCAAAATACCAAACGAATGAACGAACCTTCCACAGAGAGAATCTTTTCATTAGAGGAAATAGACTATGCCCGCTTCTGGGGGCAGAACGACAAGCTGCTGGAGTTTGTGCGGCTGCTTTTCCCCAAGCTCAAGCTTATCGTCCGTGGCGACATGCTGAAGGCCATTGGCAGCGAGGAGGACATTGCGTGGTTCGACGGCAAGCTGCAGGCCATGATGACCTACTACGACAAGTTCGGCCGCCTCACCGAGAACGCTATCATGGGCATCATGGAGAGCGGTGGCGGCAGCCCAGAGGCCGAGGTGAGCGACGAGGTGCTGGTGCACGGCCGCAACGGCCTCCTCATCAAGGCACGCACCCCCAACCAGCAGCGCCTCGTACGTGCCGTCTACGACCACGATATGGTCTTCGCCATCGGCCCCGCAGGCACCGGCAAGACCTACACCGCTGTGGCTATGGCTGTCCGCGCCCTGAAGAACAAGGAGATACGCCGCATCATCCTCACCCGCCCAGCAGTCGAGGCCGGCGAGAACCTCGGCTTCCTGCCAGGCGACCTGCGCGACAAGCTTGACCCCTACCTGCAACCGCTCTACGACGCTCTGCGCGACATGATACCGCAGCAGAAGCTCCTATCTTACTGGGAGGACAATACCATAGAGATAGCTCCGCTGGCCTTCATGCGCGGCCGCACGCTCGACAACGCCTTCGTCATCCTCGACGAGGCACAGAACGCCACCAGCGCACAGCTCAAGATGTTCCTCACCCGCATGGGCCGCAACGCCAAGTTCGTCATCACCGGCGACCTCACGCAGGTCGACCTGCCTCGCCACCAGCAGAGCGGCCTGCTGCAGGCCGTGAACATCCTCAAGGACGTCAAGGGCATCGAGGTGATCCAGCTCGACAACAGCGACGTCATACGCCACCGCCTGGTAACCGATATTATCCGTGCCTATGATAACCTACCCAAACTGCAAGATTAACCTCGGCCTGCATGTTGTCGGCCGTCGCCCCGATGGCTACCACGACCTCGAGACCCTCTTCCTGCCTGTCACCGACCTCTGCGATGAGCTTGAGATACATCCCTCTACCGGCAGCGAGCAGCCCATCATCATGCAGGAAGGCATAACCCTCGACAACGCCCCTGACGACAACCTCTGCATCAAGGCATGGCGCCTGCTGCACGACGAATTCGGCATACCGGCGGTAAGCATCCGTCTGAAGAAGGGCATCCCTTTCGGCGCCGGCCTCGGAGGCGGCAGCAGCGACGCCGCCTTCACACTCAAGATGCTCAACGCGATGTTCTCCCTCGGCCTCGATGCCGCAGGTCTCGAGCACCGTGCCGCCCGTCTCGGTGCCGACTGCGCTTTCTTCATCCAGAACCGCCCCGCCTATGCCACAGGTATCGGCGACCAGCTGACCCCGTTGGAATTTTCAATTTTCAATTTTCAATTTTCAATTCAGATCGAGATTCCAGACAATGAGCATGTGAGCACCAAGGAGGCTTACCAGGGCCTCAACCGCGATCTCTTCGGCAGGCCGCGTCCCGACCTCCGCGAGACTGTCAGGCGGCCGATAGAAGAGTGGCGCAACCTAATCGTCAACGACTTCGAGGCATCCGTCTTCCCCGCCCATCCAGCCATCGCCGCCCTCAAAGAAGATATGTACGCGCGCGGCGCCATCTATGCCTCCATGACAGGCTCCGGAGCCGCTGTCTTCGGCATCTTCGACAAATAAATTTGGCTAATTAAAATAAAGTTAGTACTTTTGCAAAATCATATCAACAATAATAAAACATCAAAAATATGGTAGACTATAAGAAAATAGGTCTCGTGAACACTCGCGAGATGTTCCGCAAGGCTGTCAACGGTGGCTATGCCATCCCCGCCTTCAACTTCAACAACATGGAGCAGATGCAGGCCATCATCATGGCCGCCGTCGAAACCAAGAGCCCCGTCATCTTGCAGGTGTCTAAAGGCGCCCGCGAGTATGCCAACCCGACCCTCCTGCGCTATATGGCCGAAGGTGCCGTCGAGTATGCCAAAGAGCTCGGTTGCCCCAACCCCCAGATTGTGCTGCACCTCGACCACGGCGACAGCTTCGAGACCTGCAAGTCCTGCATCGACATGGGCTTCTCCAGTGTGATGTACGACGGCAGCGCACTCCCCTACGAGGAGAACATCCGCATCTCCCGCCAGGTCGTCGAGTACGCCCACAAGTACGACGTCACCGTCGAGTGCGAGCTCGGCGTGCTGGCCGGCGTCGAGGATGAGGTGGCCTCCGAGGTCTCCCACTACACTAAGCCAGAGGAGGTCATCGACTTCGCCACTCGCACCGGCTGCGACTCCCTCGCCATCAGCATCGGCACCTCCCACGGCGCCTACAAGTTCAAACCCGAGCAGTGCACCGTCGACCCCAAGACCGGCCGTCTCCTGCCTCCTCCGCTGGCTTTCGACGTCCTCGAGGCCGTCGAGAAGAAACTCCCCGGCTTCCCCATCGTGCTCCATGGCTCCAGCTCTGTGCCTCAGGATGAGGTCGACACTATCAACGCCAACGGTGGCGCCCTGAAGGCCGCCGTCGGAATCCCCGAGGAACAGCTCCGCAAGGCCGCCAAGAGCGCCGTCTGCAAGATCAATATCGACAGCGACAGCCGCCTCGCCATGACCGCCGCCATCCGCAAGCACCTCGCCGAGCACCCCGACCACTTCGACCCGCGTCAGTACTTGAAGCCCGCCCGCGAGAGCATGAAGAAGATGTACATCCACAAGATCGTCAACGTCCTCGGCTCCAACGACAAGCTCTAAGCGCCAATGCAATAAAGAAAAAGGCTCCACAACTGTGGAGCCTTTTCTTTATTCAGAATTCACAATTCATAATTCGTAAAACACGAAGGGCAGTCTTGCCTGCAATCCTTCGGCTGTGGTGACGTACTCGATGTCCTTCTCAAGGCACGAGAGGGCTTTGACATCGCTCTTGACGGCTTTCCAGCGCAGCGCCAGACGCATCTTGGCCATCAGCGTCAGGTCGTCGTCCTTGCTCTCGCCGAAGAACTCCATCAGCTGTGTCCAGGTGTCTTTCTCCTCGGGGTATTCCTTGACCTTGTAGTTTTCGAGGCCGGCCTTCTCGGCAGCTATGCGTAGGGCCAGGTCCATGCCGCCAAGGGTGTCCACCAGACCTATGCCCACCGCGTCGGCACCCGTCCACACACGGCCGCGGGCAATCTTGTGCACCTCGTCGTAGCTCATGTGGCGTCCTTCAGCCACGCGCCCCACGAAGACCTTGTAGAAGTCCTCCACATTGCGCGTCCACAGCTCCTTGACCCTCGGCGACAACGGACGGTAAATGCTCATCCCGGCAGCGTTTTTGTTGGTGCACACGGTGTCGGTGTGCAGCCCCAGCTTCTGGTTCATCAGCTTGCCTACATTGGGTATCGTGCCGAACACACCTATGGAGCCCGTGATGGTGGTGGGCTGCGCCACAATGACGTCGGCCATGCAGCTCATCTCGTAGCCTGCACTGGCTGCCAGATCGCCCATGCTGACGATGACGGGCTTCTTCTCCTTGGCGGCCATCACGGCGTGCGTCATGCTCTCGCTGGCGGTAGCCATGCCGCCGGGCGAGTTGACGCGCAGCACTATTGCTTTCACGTCGGCGTCGTTGGCGGCTTTCTTCAGGGCCTTGACGATGTCGTCGCCGTAGACACCCTCGTCGAAGCCTTTGGCCGTGCCATCCATGACGTCGCCCTCGGCGTAGATGACGGCGATGGCGTCCTTGGCCTTGTTGGGGGTGTTCTTCACGTTGGCGGCATACTTGTCGAGGGACATCAGCTGCTTGCCGTTATATCTCTCTTTGAGCATCTGCTTCATGTCCTCCTCGAAGCAGAGGGTGTCCACCAGTCGCGAAGCCACGGCGTCCTCGGCCATGAAGCCGCTGAGGTTGTCGGCTATGGTGTTGAGTTCTGACACCTCCATGCTGCGGCTGGCGGCAATCTGGGCCGTCGCCGTGCGCCACACGCTGCCTATGTAGGCGCGTATCTGCTCGCGGTTGGCGTCGCTCATGTGGTTCAGGGTGTACACCTCGCCGGCACTCTTGTATGAGCAGCTCTCCGGACGTATGAGCTGCATCTCCACGCCCAGCTTGTCGAGCAGGTCTTTGTAGTACATCACCTCGCCGCCGATGCCGCGGAAGTCAACCATGCCGCTGGGGTGCATGCACACCTTGTCGGCCAGCGACGCGGCGTAGTACTCGCCCTGCGTGTAGCTGGTGGCGTAGGCTACGATGGGTTTCTCACTGTCCTTGAACTCTGCAAGCGCGTCGCGCAGCTCGGTGAGCGAGGCCCACGAGACGACCAGCCCCTTGTCACCTTTCAGCAGCAGTCCGGCCACACGGTCGTCTTTGGCGGCGGCGCGGATGGCGTTGACGGCGTCGATGAGACCTACGCTGTTGTCGTTGTTGAAGGTGACGAGCAGGTTGCTGCCTTCGCGGTCACCACTTATCTGACTCATGTCTACGGTGAGGAAGGTGCCGGCCTTCACGGGCGTCAGCTCTTTGCTGCCGCTGTTGCCGATGGCCACAACCATGCAGATCATCGAGATGAACATGATGATGCTGCTGATCACCGACACGATAACCACGCCTACGGCAGTAGCCAGCATGGTCATTCCAAAACTTAATGGTTTTCTTTCCATGTTATTCAATGTTTTTTAATGTTAAGCTAATTCTCTTGCGCCTAAGGTCGACATCGAGCACCTTGACCTTCAGGTGTTGGTGCAGGTGCACCACTTCGCCGGGGTCTGCCACACGCCGGTTGGCCATCTGGCTCACGTGTATCAGGCCGTCCTGGTGTACGCCGATGTCCACGAAGGCTCCGAAGGCCGTGATGTTGGTCACTATGCCGGGCAGCACCATGCCTTCCTTGACGTCTTCTATACGTGTGACGCTTTTGTCAAACTCGAACACCTCGAACTTCGCCCGCGGGTCGAGGCCCGGCTTCTCGAGCTCTTTCATGATGTCTTTCAGCGTCGGCAGGCCGCAATCCTCGCCTACAAAATCGGCGAGCACGATCTTCGTCCGCAGCTCTTTGTCTTTCATCAACGTCTCCACGTCGGTGCCCACCGAGGCGGCCATCTTCTCCACTAAGGCGTAACGCTCGGGGTGCACGGCGCTGCGGTCCAGAGGGTTCTTGCTCTCTCGCACACGCAGGAAGCCGGCGCACTGCTCGAAGGCTTTCTCGCCCAATCCCTTCACCTTCAGCAGACTCTGGCGGTCGGCGAAGGCTCCGTTGCGGTTGCGGTAGTCCACTATCTTGTCGGCAAGCGCAGGCCCTATGCCGCTGACGTAGCTCAGCAGCTCGCGGCTGGCGGTGTTGAGTTCCACGCCCACGCTGTTGACGCAGCTCTCCACCACGTCGCCCAGGCTCGCGGCCAGCAGCTTCTGGTCCACGTCGTGCTGGTACTGTCCCACACCGATGCTCTTGGGGTCTATCTTGACGAGCTCGCTCAGCGGGTCCATAAGCCTACGGCCTATGCTCACGGCGCCGCGCACCGTGACGTCGTAGTCGGGGAACTCCCTTCGCGCCACATCGCTGGCACTGTACACACTGGCACCCGCCTCGCTCACGCTCACGGCTATCACCTTGTTCTTGAAGCGGCAGCGCTGCACCACCTCCTCGGTCTCGCGTCCAGCGGTGCCGTTGCCGATGGCTATGGCCTCTATCTCGAAGGCCTCGGCCAATGCCTCCAGCTTGCTCACGGCGGCGCGCTCCTCGCGCACCGACGTGAAGGGGTATATCGTCTCGTTGTGCAGCAGCTGCCCTTGGGCGTCGAGGCACACCACCTTGCAGCCCGTGCGGAAGCCGGGGTCTATGGCCAGCGTGCGTTTCTGCCCCAAGGGGGCCGCCAGCAACAGTTGACGCAGGTTTTCGGCGAAGACGCGTATGGCCTCCTTGTCGGCCTTCTCCTTCAGCAGGTTGCGGTATTCGTTCTCTATGCTCGGCTCTATCAGCCGCTTGTAGGCATCTTCGGTGGCTAGCTGTATTTGCTTGGCACACTGGCTGCTGGCCACTGACCACCGACCACTCAGCGAAGCAACCGCTTCGCTGCTGTTGTCCGGTCTCACGTGCACCTTCAACACGCCGGCTTCCTCACCGCGGAAGAGGGCCAGAATCCTGTGCGACGGCGCCTTGCCGATGGGCTCTTTCCAGTCGAGCCACGACTCGAACTTGCCCACGCGTTCGTCGTTCTCGTCCACGCCGCGTGCCAGACTTGAGGTGAGCATGGCCTTGCGGCGGAACACATTGCGCACACGGTTGCGCACGGCGGCGTCCTCGCTCAGGCGCTCGGCGATGATGTCGCGCGCCCCGGCCAGCGCCTCCTCGTCCCACTGGCCACTGGCCACTGACCATTTTCCACTAATAATGGCGTCGGCCAACGGCTCGTAGCCCTTCTCGATGGCTATTGTGGCGCGCGTGCGGCGCTTGGGACGGTAGGGGAGGTACAGGTCCTCGAGGTCGGTCATGTTGTCCACGGCCTCAATCTGTTTGCGCAGCTCGGGCGTCAGCTTTCCCTGCTCCTCGATGCTTGCGACGATGGCCTCGCGCCGTTTGTCGAGTTCCTTGAGGCGCACCAGCAGGTCGCGGATGGCGGCAATCTGCACCTCGTTGAGCGACCCCGTGGCCTCTTTGCGGTAGCGTGCTATGAATGGCACCGTGGCCCCCTGCTCCAGCAGTTCTATTGTCTTCTCCACCTGCCGCTGGTTGAGTTCCAGTCGGTTGGCGATGATTATGGCATAGTTACTCACCTGTCTTTAAATTATTTATAGGTGTCGTTATCTTCGGTTCTTAGGTGCAAATATACTAATATTTATCCTTACGGCCAAATGCCCTCCGAAAAAAATCCCCTTCGACGATCCTTCGGCGTCCCTTAGGAGAAATACTACACAAGTTCGTGAAGCAGTAGGAGAGGACGCAATAAAAAAGACGTATCGCCGTTACTGTGGCATGGAAAAGACGATATACCTTGCCGCAGGGTGTTTCTGGGGCGCACAGCACTACCTGAAGCAGATACGCGGCGTGACGGCGACGATGACAGGCTTCGCCAACGGAAAGAGTACGGAGAGCGTCACTTACGAGGAGGTGTACACCGACCGCACAGGCTACGCCGAGGCGGTGCGCGTGGACTATGACCCCGAGGTGCTGCCGCTGCGTAAACTGCTGAAGCTCTACTTCCTCAGCATAGAGCCCACGAGCGTCAACCAGCAGGGCGAGGACCGCGGCACGCGCTACCGAACGGGCATCTACTATGTCGACTCCGAGGACTACGGCACTATAGCCGACGTGATGCGCGAGGAGCAGGCCGGATACAGCGCCCCGATAGCTGTGGAGGTGGCGCCGCTGACGGTCTTCCACCCCGCCGACGAGAGTCACCAGGACTACCTCGACAAGCACCCCGACGGCTACTGCCACCTGCCACAGGCACTCTTCGATATGGCGCGCCGCGCCAACGCTGCTTCTTGACTTACGCCGAAACAATAAAAATATATAATTAAGGTGCAGATATGAAAAAGTTTCGTATATTTGCATTTTAAACGTGTAACGATAAATAACGACATTATGGAAGAGTATCAGCAAAATACGCACGAAATTCAACCTAAGGAGACAGCTCCCTATGCCATCACCTCCTTGGTCCTCGGCATCGCCTCGCTTGTTGTCAGCGGCCTCGGCATCACACTCGTGCTTGGCATCCTCGGGTTGATATTCAGCAACAAGGGTATGGCAGAGATGCAGCAACACCCCGGCAGATACATGGGCGACGGCATGCTGCGCGCCGGCAAGGTGACGTCGATACTCGGCATAGTGCTGAGCTCCATAGCATTGGCGCTGATCATCTTGCTCATCATCGGCCTGGTCTTCTTCTCGGCTTCGACGGTGGGACTGATGGAGATGATCGACTGATATGCTGCAAGGCATAATGCGGATATGGCGTAATTGGTAGCCGCGCAAGACTTAGGATCTTGTCCCGCGAGGGGTGGGGGTTCGAGCCCCCCTATCCGCACTTGTTCAGTTATGAGTTATGAGTTAAGAGTTAATGGTGAGAATCGAGAAGTATCATAGAGGCTGTCTGTGGGCGCGCATGTATGGCGCGCTGTTGTTGCTTTTATTTTTATGCGCGCGGGCGCACGCGTCATATATAGTGGTGCCTATGGACGACACGCAGAAGAACCACCTCAAGGCTTATGGCGTCGCCTACTGGGCGCTGCAGCGCGAGGCCGAGGTGACTTGGCTGCTCAACTACCGTGGCGGCTCGTTCATGACCAAGTACGCCGAAGGCATCGAGCGTGAGTGCCGCCTGAGGGGCGTCACCTGCGAGGTTATCGCCGACGGGCAGAGCAGCGCCATACTGAGCTACATAGCCGACCCCGGGATCAACATGGACGCCGTGCGGCTGCAGAAGGCCCCCAAGATTGCCGTCTATTCCCCCAAGAACAAGCTGCCGTGGGACGACGCTGTGACGCTGGTGCTTACCTACGCCGAGATTCCCTATGACGTGGTCTACGACGAGGAGGTGATGGCCGGAGTGCTGCCCACCTACGACTGGCTGCACCTGCACCACGAGGACTTCACCGGCCAGTACGGCAAGTTCTGGGCCAACTACCGCAGCCAGCAATGGTATATCGAGGATGTACGCACCCAGGAGGCTATGGCCCACAAACTGGGCTACAGCAAGGTGAGCCACCTGAAGCTCGCAGTGGCACACAAGATACGCGACTTCGTGATGGGCGGAGGATTCCTCTTCGCCATGTGCTCGGCCCCCGACAGTTACGATGTGGCGCTGGCCGCTGAAGGGGTGGATATCTGCGCCGAGATGTTCGACGGCGACCCCATGGAGCCGCGTGCACAGGACCGCCTCGACTACAGCCGCTGTTTTGCCTTCAAGGATTTCCGCATCAGCACCAACCCCGCGGAGTATGAGATATCAACCATAGACATCGACGACCGCCAGCGCCAGCGGGCGGTGAACGAGAAGAATGACTTCTTCGTGCTCTTCGACTTCTCGGCCAAGTGGGACTGGGTGCCCACGATGCTCACACAGAACCACACGCGTGTGGTGCACGGCTTCATGGGACAGACCACGGCGTTCCGCAGCCAGTATGTGAAGAGCTCGTGTGTGGTGCTGGGCGACAACAAGGAGCTGGGCGAGGTGCGCTACCTGCATGGCGAATACGGCAAGGGTACGTGGACCTTCCTCGGCGGTCACGACCCCGAGGACTACCGCCACTTCGTGGGCGACCCGCCAACGGACCTCTCGCTATACCCCAACTCACCAGGCTACCGTCTGATACTTAACAATATATTGTTCCCGGCGGCAAAGAAAGAGAAACACAAGACATGAAAATTGAGAATTGAAAATTGAAAGTTGATAGATTGCAGGCACATTTGCCTTGACTACAGCCCTAAGGACGAGCGAAGCGATAACTACTTTACTAAAAAGAAAAGGACAAAATGAAGATGATGAAACATACAGCGATATACTTTTTGATGATGCTGGCCACATTGACGGCGATAGCACAGGGGCGTGCCGTCGGCTCTGCCGACAACGGCTCTTGGGTGGTGTACAACACTCGTACGTCGGACATCGCAGGCGACAACGTGTCGGCACTGGCTGCCGACAGCAAGGGCGTCTGGGTGGGCTCTTATCAGGGACTCAGCCGCCTCAACGGGGGCTCCTGGACCGACTACTCGATGTTCAACGAGAAGCTGAAAGACCAGTCCGTCAACTGCTTGATGGTTGACAGTCGCGGCGTGGTGTGGATAGGCACCGACGACTACGGCGTCATTGAGTTCGACGGCACACACTGGACGGAATACACCGAGGAGACACGCCGCCTGAAGATGAAGTTCGTCAAGGAGATCGTGCAGGACAAGGACGGCGTGTTCTGGATAGGCGTGACGCTGGGCGGCATGGTGCGCTTCGACGGCTACACATGGGAGAAATACACACCCGATGACTGCGGTCTGCTGAGCGACTTTGTGCTCGACCTGGCTGTGGACCGCGCCAACCGCAAGTGGATAACCACCAACTCCGGCGTGAGTGTATACAACGACCGCCGCTGGGTGAACTACACGGTGGACAACTCCGGCCTGCCTGACAACATAGTGCCGGCCATCGCTATCGACGCCAACAACGTCAAGTGGTTCGGCACACTGAACGGCCTCTGCTCGTTTGACGGCGAGGACTGGCGCACATGGAACACGAGCAACAGCCCGTTGCCCGCCAACCAGGTGAACGACATAGCCATCGACGCCGACGGTCTGATGTGGATAGGCACCAGCGGCGGTGTGGCGGTGTTCGACGGCGCCGACGGATGGGTGGTGTTCACCTCGAAGAACAGTCCGCTGCCCGCCGGCAACATCTACAAGGTGGCCAACGACAAGAAGGGCAACCACTGGTTCGGCAACGACAGCAAGGGTGTGGCACGCCTGAGCGGCTTCACCATGCCTGTCAAGGCTGTGGTCTCTGCCAGCCGCACCGACGAGGACGGCTTGGGCAGCGAGGGACACGGGTCGACGACAGCGAAGGCCGTCCCCGAGATGGGGGAGGAGAAGGTGCGCATCAACCCGCACCTGCAGGACGGCTACGTCACCATCACCATGGAAAGCCCTCAGGCCGTCGTCACTTTCACCAACAACAAGGGCAAGGTGGTGAAGACCATCAACAACTACAAGAACAACCAGCGCATAGCGATAAACAAGATGCCGAGAGGCATGTACATGGTGGGGGTGAAGACGGTGCGCGGTGAGAAGAAGATTAAGTTTAACCTCAAATAAGGACATGAGAAGGATAGCTATGTTGCTGCTATGTCTGCTTGCCACCTTTGTGATGCAGGCTCAGCAGCTCGACCCGGTGAAGTGGAAATACACCGTCAAGGAGACCTCGGCAACGGAAGCGGAGCTGGTGTTCACCGCCAAGCTCGACGCCGGATGGCACCTGTATTCACAGTACACCGACCCTAACGGGCCGCTGGCTATAGAGTTCACCTTCGCCGAAAGCGGCGACTACGCCCGCATGGGCAAGGTGCAGGAGCCCAAACCCCACGAGGAGATGGACGACATATTCAACTGTGTCGTCAAGTCGTTCAGCGGCACGGTGGTCTTCCGCCAGAAGGTGAAGCGCATCAGCGACAAGGACTTCACGGTGAAGGGCACCGTGAGCTACCAACTCTGCAACGACGGCAGCTGCATAGCCCCCGAGGACCACGACTTCTCGTTCAAGGTTCCAGGTGCAAAGGCCGAACTGGCGACAGCGACAGTAGCGGCTGCAGCCGAAGAGACTGTGGCTGTGGAGACGGTTACGGACAGCGTGGCAGAGGCGGCAACAGTGGCAGAGGCAGATACCGTGAAGGCCACCGTCGAGCCCCTGCCGCAGGAGGAAGGCAAACGCCAGAACCTGCTGGTGGTGTTCCTCATAGCCTTGGGCGGCGGCATACTGACGATGTTCACGCCCTGCGTCTTCCCAATGATACCTATGACCGTCAACTTCTTCGTGCGTGGCGCCGAGAACAAACGCAAAGGACGCCGTCAGGCATGGTTCTTCGGCTTCTCCATAGTGTTCCTCTTCGCCGTGCTGGGCGCCATCCTGGCAGCCTTCCTTGGTCCCGAGGCACTCTATGTCATGGGCACCCACTGGATACCTAACCTGATATTCTTCATCATCTTTTTTGTCTTCGCCCTGAGCTTTTTCGGCCTCTTTGAGATAAAGATGCCCGAGAAGTGGATTAACAGCAGCGACGAGCAGGCCGACAAAGGCGGTCTGCTGGCTCCCTTCTTCATTGCCCTCACCACGGTGCTGGTGAGCTTCAGCTGCACAGGCCCCATACTCGGCGCTGCACTGGTAGGCCTTACCACCAGCTCGACAGACCGCTGGGTGAGCCTCGTGACAATGCTGGGCTTCGGCATAGGCTTCGCCTTGCCGTTTACCCTGCTGGCCATGTTCCCGCAGATGCTGGGCAACATGAAGAGCGGCTCATGGCTCAACACAGTGAAGATAGTCTTCGCCTTCCTTGAGCTGGCCTTCGGCTTGAAGTTCCTGCAGCAGGCCGACCTCTACTGCAACTGGGGTCTGCTGCCGCGCGACACCTACCTGGCCCTGTGGATTGTCATCTTCGGCATGCTAGGCTTCTACCTGCTCGGCAAGCTGCGCTTCAAGGGCGACGACGAGGTGAAGGAGATAGGTACCCTGCGCCTCTTCCTGGCCATCGCCGACCTTGCCTTTGTGGTGTATATGATACCCGGCATGTGGGGCGCCCCACTCAAGGGCATCAGCGGCTTCCTGCCTCCCATGGAGAGCCAGAGCTTCAACATCGAGAAGATAGTCGTCGAGAACACACCCGCCGCGGGCGCTGGAACGGTGCAGGTGGGCATACTGCCTGCCGACCGCAAATATGCCGACAAGCTGCATGTGCCGCTGGGCTTCGAGGCTTTCTTCGACCTCGACGAGGCTAAGGCCTACGCCAGCCAGACAGGCAAGCCGGTATTCATCGACTTCACAGGCAAGACCTGTGCCAACTGCCGCGAGATGGAGCATTATGTGTGGAGCGACCCCGAGGTGAAGCGTCTCCTCAACGAGGAGTTCGTCATGTGCTCGCTCTATGCCGACGAGAATACCATAGAACTGCCCGAGGACGAGTGGGTGACCGATGAGAAAGGCAAAGTTTTAAAGACCCTCGGACGCAAGAATCTGAACTTTCAGAAGACTGAATATAATATGAACGCCCAGCCATACTATGTCATCGTCAATGCCGACGGCAAGGTTCTCACCAACGAGAACTACAAGTACGACCGCGATGTGCAGAAGTTTGTGAACTGGCTTAACGAAGGAATAAACAATAACAAACGATGAAACGTATACTTTTTGGAGCCTTGGCTCTGTCTTTTCTCCTGTCAGGAGCAATGGCGCAGACTGTCACCGTACAAGAGGCGCAGACTGTTGCAGTGAACTTCTGGAACAGGCATCATCCCGTGGAGGTCAGTGGCGTGAAAGCCTCTGAGACCACTCTCTTAAGCTATGGCGAGATAAGCCACATGTATGTGGTAAATGTCGCCGACCGAGGCTTCGTCATCGTGGCGGGCGACCGCTGCGTGCAGCCTGTTCTGGGATATTCGTTCGACAGCCGCTTCCCCGAGCGGATGCATCCGGAAATAAGCTATTGGCTCGGCGGCTTCGACGGCCAGATAGCCGAAGCTGTGGAAGCGGGCTATGTGCCCTCGCAGGAGGTCGTGGATATGTGGGACCAGCTGCTGACCCAGACGTCCCCCGAGACACCTGTAAGTCTCGTCGTGGTGCCGGCATTGCTCACCACCCGCTGGGACCAAGGCTCGCCATATAACCAGTATTGCCCCTACGACTCTGTCGATCATGTCAAGACGGTGGTGGGCTGCGTGGCTACGGCAATGGCGCAGATCATGCGCTACTGGAGACACCCCTCCTGCGGCACCGGCAGCCACTCTTACATCCCCGAACAGCGCACCGGCATGTCCTTCGGCACCCTCTCGGCCGACTTTGAGCATACTACGTATATCTATGACTATATGCCCAACTCTGTCGACGCTAACTTCTCTCCCTCTAAGGAGCGCAACGCTGTGGCTCTGCTGTCTTACCATTGCGGCATAGCTGTCGATATGATGTACGGCAGCTCGAGCGGCGCCTATTCGGAGTGCGGCTACTGGAGCAACGCATGCGCCACCAGCGCATTTTCCGATTACTTTAAGTATAAGACTTCCCTTGAGTTGAGAAAACGCTACAACTATTCCGACAGCGTGTGGCGTCTGATGATAGACACCAACCTCGAGAACGGCCGTCCGATGTATTATTCCGGACATGACAACTCCGGCGGACATGCCTTCGTCCTTGACGGTGCCGACGGCCAGGGCCGCTATCACTTCAACTGGGGCTGGGGCGGCTATGCCGACGGCTACTATACTGTCTCTAACCTTGCTCCTGGCAGCGGCGGCGCCGGCGGCAACGCCACGTATACCTTCAACCTGGGCCAGACAGCCATCTTTGACCTGGAGCCGATACCCACACAGCTGGATACCGTGGATGTCTACGACACCGTCTGTTACGATGCAACGTCCTATACGTTCTATGAACACACCTTCACACCGTCGGCTGGCGAGTATAACCTTGTGCACCTCGATACCATATACCGTCTGCATCTGGATATAGCACGTGTCAAGTTGGTCTATCTCAACGCCAATGGCGCTCATGGCGCCACCATAACGCAGCGCTACTGCTACCTCAACGGCTTTACGGCCCCCGAATGCACGTTCAGCCGTGCGGGCTACCGTTTTGTGGGCTGGTGTATGTATCCTGACGGTGAAGGCGAGATCTATTCTGTCGGCGAAGTCATACCGATACGTCGCAACCTGTCGCTCTATGCCATCTGGGAGCCCTTGCAGGGCATCGAGCAGGCCAACGAGGCTTCTGTCAGCCTGTGGCCCAACCCGACAACCGGCGAGGTCACTGTCTCTGTCGACGGCGCCCGTCCGGTGAGTGTCGTCGTACTTGATATCGTAGGCCGAACGGTGCTTCGTGAGACGCACGTCGATGCTGTTGGCGGCAAAGCCAAAATCTCACTCGAGAAGCTCCCTGCCGGCACTTATACCGTACAGGTGGGCACTGACAGCGGTGTCTATAATCAGCGAATAATCAAACGATAGTAAAATAATTGTAAGAAAAATTTGGTCATGTGGGGAAATATTCGTACCTTTGCACCCGATTTCAGCGATGAAATAAGAGAGTGCGGGGTAGAGCAGTGGTAGCTCGTCGGGCTCATAACCCGGAGGTCGTCGGTTCGAATCCTTCCCCCGCTACCTAAAACAAAAAGTGAGCAGGACGTCAGTCCTGCTTTTTTTATGCATACCCCTTGACGAAAGCTTGCTTTCAGGCAAGGGGTATGCATAAAAAAAGTAAGAACCGCACAGCGGTGCTCGCTTTTTGTTTTAGGTAAAGCCCCTCTTCATAGGATGGCGAGCTTTAGCTCGCAATCCTTCCCCACCTTGCTTTAAGGCAAAGCACATACAAAAAAACAAGTCCCGCATAGCGGGCTGCCTTTTTGCTTTAGGTAAAGCCCCTCTTCATAGGATGGCGAGCTTTAGCTCGCAATCCTTCCCCCATCCTTCCCCCTTGACGAAAGCTTGCTTTCAGGCAAGGGGTATGCATAAAAAAAACAAGTCCCGCATAGCGGGCTGCCTTGTTGCTTTAGGTAAAGCCCTCTCTCCACGGATCGCGGGCTTTATGCCCGCAATCCTTCCCCGTCCACCAATCTTCACCTGGCGGTCTCCAGCAGGGCCTGCATCTCTTTTATCTCGTCACGGTATTTCGCGGCAGCCATGAAGTCAAGCTCTTTGGCTGCGGTCTGCATCTTGCGCTGCGTGGCGCTGATCTCCTTGCGTAGCTGCTCTTTGGTCATGGACATATAGCGGCTGTTGCCCAGCTCCGCCTGCGGCTCCTCGGCGGCCATGCCGAGGGGCGTGTCGTCCTGTTCGCCATAGGGACGGACAGGGACTCTACGTTCGCCGCTCTCCACCCTCCGCTCGATGGCTTCGGCCTCCTCGGCGGCACGCTCGATGACGCTGGTGGTGCCCAGTATGGCTTCGGTACTCTTCACTATCTGGCGCGGCACGATGCCGTGTTCCATGTTGTACTTTATCTGCTTGTCGCGATGGCGGTTGGTGATGTCTATGGCCCGCTGCATGGAGCCTGTGATGGTGTCGCCGTAGAGGATGGCCTTGCTGTGTACGTTGCGTGCGGCACGCCCTATGGTCTGTATCAGCGCCCTGTCGCTGCGCAGGAAGCCTTCTTTGTCGGCGTCGAGGATGGCCACAAGGCTCACCTCCGGCAGGTCGAGACCTTCGCGCAGCAGGTTGACGCCCACCAGCACGTCGAAGACACCCATGCGCAGGTCGCGCATTATCTCCACACGCTCCAGCGTGTCTACGTCGCTGTGTATGTATTTGCTCTTGATGCCGAGGTTGATGAGGTATGAGGTCAGCTCTTCGGCCATGCGCTTGGTGAGCGTGGTCACCAGCACGCGCTCCCCCTTGTCTACGGTGTCCTCTATCTCGTCCAGCAGGTCGTCGACCTGGCTCACCGCCGGTCGCACCTCCACCACGGGGTCCAGCAGACCTGTGGGACGTATCACCTGCTCCACGACAACGCCCTCGGCCTCACTCAGCTCGTAGTCAGCCGGCGTGGCGCTGATGTATATGGTCTGCCCCGTGAGCTTGTAGAACTCGTCGTAGGTCAGCGGCCTGTTGTCCAACGCCGACGGCAGGCGGAAGCCATACTCCACCAGCGATGTCTTGCGGCTGCGGTCGCCACCATACATGGCGCCTATCTGCGGCACCGTGACGTGGCTCTCGTCCACCACCAGCAGGAAGTCGTCGGGGAAGTAGTCTATCAGACAGAACGGCCGGCTGCCGGGCGAACGGCCGTCGAAGTAGCGGCTGTAGTTCTCGATGCCTGAGCAGTAGCCCAGCTCCTGTATCATCTCTACGTCGTAGTTCACCCTCTCCTCAAGACGCTTGGCCTCAAGGTGTTTGCCTATGCTGTTCAGGTAGTCGCGCCGCTCGTACATGTCGTGTTGTATCTGCAACAGCGCCTCGCCCATGTGCTCTTTGTTGGTGAGGAAGTTGCTGGCGGGGTATATCACCACCTCGTCGAAGCGCTCCAGCCGCTGGCCGCTGATGGGGTCGAAGCTCTCGAGGCTCTCTATCTCGTCGTCCCAGAAGCTGACGCGGTAGCAGAAGTCGGCGAAGGAGGGGAAGATGTCCACGGTGTCGCCTTTCACGCGGAAGCGTCCGTTGGTGAACTCTATCTCGTTGCGCACATACTGTCCTTCGAGGAGCTCCATGAGCAGCGTGTCGCGCTGCAGCCTGTCGCCTACCTTCAGCGTCACGGTGCCGCGCTTGAACTCCTCGGGGTTGCCGATGCCGTAGATGCAGCTCACGCTGGAGACGACGATCACGTCCCTGCGGCCGCTGAGCAGCGCGCTGCTGGCGCGCAGACGCAGCTTGTCGAGCTCGTCGTTGATGGCCAGGTCTTTCTCTATGTATGTGTTGGTGGCGGGGATGTAGGCCTCGGGCTGGTAGTAGTCGTAGTAGCTGACGAAGTATTCCACGGCGTTGTCGGGGAAGAACTGGCGGAACTCGCCATAGAGCTGTGCCGCCAGCGTCTTGTTGTGGCTCAGCACCAGGGTGGGACGTCCCAGCTCCTTGATGACGTTGGCAACCGTGAAGGTCTTGCCGCTGCCGGTGACACCCTGCAGCACCTGCGCCCGCTGACCGGTACGCACGCCCTCCACCAGCTGCCTGATGGCCTCCGGCTGGTCGCCCATGGGCGCAAAGTCCGATTTCAACTTAAACTCCACAATCCCTTTCTATAATCTATAACCAATAACCAATAACCTATAACCTATAGCGAAAAACCAATAACCAATAACCTATAACCGATAACCTATAACTAATAACCTATAGCGAAAAACCAATAACCAATAACCTATAACCGACCAATAACCTATAACCGATAACCTATAACCTATAACCAATAACCTATAACCAATAACCTATAACCAATAACCTATAACCTGCACTCCGTGCTGTGGTCGAGCAGCATCTGCTGACTCTTCTGCACCATGCCGAAGGCATAGCGGCGCATGGCAGCGGCACTGTCGGGCAGCTGGCCTATGATATCCTCCTGCGAGCCCATGCGGTAGAGGCTCTCACGCTCCTCCTTCACACGCCACAGGTAGAACAGCCCGCCGGGGCTCACCACACCTATCTTGTCGTCGGCACTGAAGTAGGCGTAAGGACGGCGGTAGCGCTGCAGGTCCATGCCCAGCGTGTGGTTCGTGGGCTGCGGCTCCACCATGCCCATCACCGTGGCGGCGATGTCGAGCTGCAGCACGGGCCAGTCTATGCGCTCGGCGGCGATGCGGCCGGGGGCGTAGAAGAGCAGCGGCACGTGGTTGTAAGGCAGCGACATGTCGTAGAGACAGGGGCGCGCGGCTCCGTGGTCGGCCACGAAGACAAACAGCGTGTTCTCGAACCACGGCTCCTTGGCGGCGAGGTTCATGAAGTGGCCGATGCTCCAGTCGGCATACTCCACTATGGCGCTGTCCATGTCGGCGTGCTTGGCCTTGAAGGGTATGCCGCCGGGGATGACGTAGGGGCTGTGGTCGCTGCAGGTCATCACGGTGGTGAAGAAAGGCTCGCCGTCGGCGTAGGCCTTGTTGCAGTGCTCCAGCGCATATTCAAAGAGTGTGTGGTCTGGAATGCCCCAGGTGCCTACCACCTTGTCGGGGTCGTACTCGCTCTGTCCGTACACTTCGGTGTAGCCGTTGTTGTAGAGGAAACCGCGCATGTTGTCGAAGTCGGCGTCGTGCGGCATGAAGTAGGAGGTCTGGTAGCCCATGCTCTGGAAGGTCTGCGGCAGACCGCACATGCGGAATATCGTGGCCTGCTTCATGGCGTGACGCGCCAGGATGGCGGGGTGACCGTAGAGCGTCGAGTAGATGCCGTTGTAGGTGTGCATGCCCGCCGACCAGGCGTTGGTGTAGAGGCGTCCGCCGGCCATCAGACTGTCGAGGTGACGCGTCAGCGTCACACCGCTGGCCGAGAGACAGGTCTTCTCGGTGGCCATGCTCTCCATTATCACCACCACTACGTTGGTGCCCTCGGGCAGCACCACAGCACTCTGCGCCAGCAGACTGTCGACAGGCACCGCCAGCTGCTCGCCGTACACCTTCTCGGCTTCCTCCACGGGCAGCAGCTCCACGGGCTGGTTGCGGCTCTTGCTGAGCTCCTCCACGCTCTTCATGAAGGTGAAGGCCGGGTTGAGGCCTATCTGGTTGAGGAACGGCACGTCGCAGAACGACGCCGACCCTACGCGCAGCGGACTCTTGCGCGCCAGGCGGCCGCGCATGCCGGTGAAGATGAGGAAGATGAGCAGCAACGCCAGCGGTATCGAGATGTACAGCGGCAGGAACTGCATCGGCTTGTCACCACTCTTCTTGCTGCCCAGCGTGCGGCGGAACACGGCGGCTGTGGCGAACCACCACGACACCGCTACGCCCACAAAGGCTAGCAGCGCCAACACATATTCCCATTCGCCAAGTATCATGCTTACCACCATGTCCGGCGTGTCGCCCCAGGTGAGCGACACTACGTCGAGGCGCGAGTAGAAGTAGCAGAAATAGGGTATGTCGGCCGCACAGGCGAAGAAGGCAGCCGTGTAGCATACGTTGATGAAATAGTGCGCCACCTTGTAGTAGGCGCGAGCACGGATGCGCGCAAACTCGCCGATGAGCATCATCAGCGCCGGCAACGCCAGTATGTAGCAGCTCGCCAACGTGTCGAAACGCCAGCCCGTGTAGAGGGCGTAGCCGAAGAGACCCTTGGTGTCGACGGGCTCGGTGGCACCCGACAGGAACACCCACGACTCAACGAGGCGGAAGACGGTGAAATAAGCGATGCCTAACAAGTAGACAATCAGCAGATAATTGAAACGTGCGTATTTTTTCATAATCTGCAAAGATACGAAATATATTCTATAGTGTATAATAATTTCGTATCTTTGCAAGTTGTAACGATGACGGAGCAAATCGCCAAGTTGTTGGTTGTAAGCATGAATACCGATATGGAACCAAGACGCGTGGAGTTAGACCTCACCCCCGAGGAGTGCATGGTGCCCGCCAAGATGCGCGGCGCTGTGGCACGCCATCTGCATCTGCCCGAGTCCGAACTCGGCGAGGTACACATGGTGCGCCGCACCCTCGACTGCCGCCGCCGCCGCAACGTCATCTATCATGCCACAGTGGAGATTGGAAGTCATAACGAAATCGACGATGACGCTAATGTCCTCTCACTCCCTCTCACTCCCTCTCACTCCCTTTCACTCCCCCCAAAAACAGTCCTCATCGTCGGTGCCGGACCCGCGGGTCTCTTCGCAGCACTGCGCTGCCTGCAGCTGGGCATGAAGCCCGTCATCGTGGAGCGCGGCAAGCCCGTGGAGGAGCGCAAATACGACATCGCCCGACTGGCACGCGAGAAGGTCGTCAACCCCGACAGCAACTGGTGCTTCGGCGAGGGCGGCGCAGGCACCTACAGCGACGGCAAGCTCTACACGCGCTCCACCAAGCGCGGCGACGTCGGCGCCGTGCTGCGCACCTTCGTCGAGCATGGCGCCGACCCCGACATACTCCTTGAGGCTCACGCACATATAGGCACCGACCGCCTCAGCGGCATCATCGCCAACATGCGCCACACGATAGTGGATGCCGGTGGGGAATACCTCTTCAACACACGCGTCACCGACCTCGTTGTCAGGGACGGCCGCGTGCTGGGTGTGGTGACCGACGCGGGTGAGGTGACGGGCTCGGCAGTGATATTGGCTACAGGCCATTCGGCACGCGACATATACTATATGTTCCAGCGCCATGGCTGGCTGCTCGAAGCCAAGCCCTTCGCCCTCGGCGTGCGCGTGGAGCACCCGCAAGAGCTTATCAATGAGATACAATACCACGGTAAGGGATATTCAAAATACCTGCCGCCGGCGGCCTATAGTCTTACGACGCAAGTCTGCGGACATGGGGTGTTCAGCTTCTGCATGTGCCCGGGCGGCGTCATAGTGCCCGCCGCCACAGCCGACGGACAGCAGGTGGTCAACGGCATGAGCAACTCGCGCCGCAACTCGCCCTTCGCCAACAGCGGCATCGCCGTCACTGTGGACTTGAAGGATGTGTCCACTGCCCACTATCCACTGACCACTGCCCACTGTCCACTGACCACTGACCACTCTCCCCTGCCCACTGATCACTATCCACTGACCACTAACCACTATCCACTGACCCCTGACCACTATCCACTGTCCACTGCCCACTCAACCTTGAACCTTGAACCTGGAACCTTGAACCAATCCCTGCCCACTCTCGCATTCCAGATGCAGGTGGAGCAGATCATGTTCCGCGCCGGCGGCGACGCCATCAACGCGCCGGCCCAGCGGCTGGTGGACTTCCTGCGCCGCAAGCCTTCGTCCACACTCGGCAAGACGGGTTACATGGGCGACGTGGTCAGCGCACCGCTGCACGAGCTGCTGCCACCGTTTGTCGTCGACAGTCTGATACAAGGGTTCCGCGACTTCGACCGCAAGATGCGCGGCTTCATCACCGAGGATGCTACGCTGCTGGCTGTGGAGAGCCGTACGTCGTCGCCGGTGCGCATACCCCGCGACAAAGAGACCCTGCAGCATCCACAGCTGCAGGGCTTGTATCCTTGTGGCGAAGGCGCCGGCTACGCCGGCGGCATCGTCTCCTCGGCCCTCGATGGCATCCGCTGCGTCGAGGCTATCCCTCGAATGTGAAGCTCAGCATGAAGGTGCGGCTCTTGAGGTTGTCGAACGAACGTATGTAGATGTCGGGGTCCTGCACCTTGAGGTCGACGAGACCGAAGGCCATCTTGAACTCTATGGCGAACTTGACGTAGCGAAGGAAGACGTCGAAGCCCACGCCCATGCTGTAGCGCAGGTCGTGAGGCTGCAGACGCACGATGGACTGGTTGGTCTGGTTGCGGTTCTTGCGCAGCGAGGCGAAGTCGAAGCCGTAGCTGGCGCCGGCGGTGAGGTAGGGACGGAAGTTGTTCCAGCGCACAGCGCGGAACTTGAGCTCCAGCGGTATGTCGCCGTAGACGGACTCCACGTTGCGCGACCTCTCGGCAAGGCGGTGCGAGGTGAGGTAGCCGTTCTCCCAGGAATAGCCTATGGTGCGTGTGACGAGGGTCACACCGGGCAACAGACGCAGGTTGAACCAGTTGCCCAGGCGCAGGTCGCCGATGACGGCGATATGGAAGCCCGGGGCGTAATAGGAGGTCACACCCTGCAGCGTCTCCCGCAGCGTGTCGTTCTCGCTGAAGGCCAGGTCGAACTTGCTCTGTGTGTAGCCTACCTGTATGCCGTAGTGCAGCGTGCGTCGGTCGAACTGACCAAGGTTGCCGAGGGCGCTCTGTCCTCTCAGCGCAAGCGGCGACAAGACAAGGACAAACAAAAGCAGGGCAGGGTAGAGCCCCCCGAAGGTCCTCCCATCATCCATCATACCTCTTCCATCATCCATCATACCTCTTCCATCTTCCCTCTTCCCTCTCACATCAACCAGTATCTTCCTCATCATATATTTATACATGATAGTTGTTCAATAACTCCTAACTCCTAACTCCTAACTCTTAACCCTTAACTCTTAACCACTAATCACTATCCACTGCCCACTAACCACTGTCCACTATCCACTGTAAGTATTTTTTAGTAGATTTTCTTGAAATTTTGAGCCCGTAGGGCGACCCTCAACCCAACGCCAGGCTTCAGCCTCTGGCGAAAAATTCGAGTAATTCGCCAGTAATCGACCGGCTCCCGCCCTTAATTCGTATAATTTGCATAATTCGCCGTTCCACTATCCACTGACCACTAACCACTATCCACTTCTCGTGTAATTCGCCGTTAAACCTTAAACTTTGAACTTTGAACTTTGAACTCTCATAACTCTTAACTCTTAACTCTTAACTCTTAACTCTTAACTCACTCCGTAATCTCCCCCCTCAGCGACTGGCTCAGGCGCTGCTTCACATGCTCTTTGTCGTCGGGGTACTGGCCGAGGAGACACATCATCTTGGTGATGGCGGCCTCTATGGTGATGTCGCCGGCACCTATGACACCTATGCGGTCGAGGTCGCAGGAGGCGGCATACTGGCGCATCTTCACGGCGCCGGCCTTGCACTGTGTGACGTTGAGCACTATGACGCCACGCCTGATGGCAGCCTCTACGGCTGAGATGAACCACTCTTCCGTGGGGGCGTTGCCCGAGCCGTAGGTCTCTATCACCACACCCTGCAGGTCGGGGGTGTTGAGGACAGCCCCCACCACCTCGGGACCGATGCCGGGGAAGAGCTTGAGGATGGCCACACGGGTGTCGAAGTGCTTGCGCACCTGCAGCTTCTCCGTGGGCATGGGAAGGAAGAGATGCTCGCGGAAGCTGATGTTGATGCCCACGCGGGCCAGCGAAGGCAGGTTGTAGGAGGCGAAGGCGTCGAAGTTCTCGGCGTTCATCTTGGTGCTGCGGTTACCGCGGTAGAGGTGGCTCTCGAAGAAGATGCACACCTCGGGGATCACCGCCAGACGTGTGGAGGCTATCTCGAGGGCGCAGATGATGTTCTCGCGACCGTCGCTGCGCAGCATGCCCAGCGGCAGCTGGCTGCCGGTGAGGATGATGGGCTTGCTGAGGTTCTTGAACATGAAGCTCAGCGCCGACGCCGTATAGGCCATGGTGTCGGTGCCGTGAAGCACCACGAAGCCGTCATAGTCGTCGTAGTTGCGCTCTATCTTCTCCGCTATCTCCACCCACATCGAGGGCGTCATGTTCGACGAGTCGATGATGTTGTCGAGGGTGACGGAGTCAATGCCGTAGCTGCAGTTCTTCAGCTGCGGCACAGCGTCGTAGATGCGGTCTAGGGCAAAGGGATGCAGCGAGCCGTTGTCGTCCTGCACCATACCTATGGTGCCGCCGGTATAGACAATAAGCACTTTCTTTTTCATGCCACTAATAACGCCGGTTGAACTAAAATATTGTGATGCTGATTTTATTTATGAGACCGTTGTCTCTTTCAACTTTTTTTGTAACTTTGCATCTTCGCCGACCACCACGACCGCCGGCATGGAGGCTCTGGACTGGCTCCCGCCCCACTGGCCACTAGCCACTGACCACTGTCCACTTTTCGAGTAATTCGCCAGCAATCGACCGGCTCCCGCCCGCCAGGCGTAGCTCTGGCAAAAGTTGTCCGCGTTGTCTAAGTTGTCGTTAATAAAATTCGCTCGCCGTTAAAAAACTCTTAACTCATAACTCTTAACCCATAACTCATAACTCATAATTCATAACTCATAACTCTCAACTTCCCCCAACCAACTAATTCCCAGCAAGGAACAAAATAAATTTTGCCATTCGCCGAAAAGTTAGTACTTTTGCACCCGCTTTGAATGGTTATAGGTTACGGGTTAGAGGTTATAGGTTAGAGGTTATAGGGAAATGAGTAGTGGATAGTGTAGAGTGGAAAGTTGAGAGTATTCAAAATCCAGGATTGGTGTGGAGACATAACAACTCAAAACTTAAAACTCAAAACTCAAAACTAAAGGAATTGTCCCATGGTGTAATGGTAGCACATCAGATTTTGGTTCTGCTTGTCGAGGTTCGAATCCTCGTGGGACAACCAAAAACGCCTCCCCCGAGGCGTCTTTTTTTATACCCATAGGAATCGGCTCCTGAGAAAACCTTGCGCGTAATACCTTGAACCTTGAACTTTGAACTAGTCACTATCCACTGAGTAAATTTTCTTGAGATTTTGAGGCCGGCGGCCGACCCATACCCCACGCCAGGCACCGCCTCTGGCGAAAAATTCGAGTAATTATTCGCTAGATTTGATTTTATTCAGCGGTGCTGACTCGCTTTATTCTTTTTATTTCAATGGTGCTCGCAGGCTTACCACATCACCCTTTCAGGGGTCGCTAGTAATTGACAGGCTCCCGCCCCAATTCGAGTAATTCGCTAGTAATAAAATTCGAGTCGATTCGCATAATTCGCCGTTCCACTGACCACTGACCTCTTCTCGCGTAATTGACCGGCCCCCGCCCTTAATTCGTATAATTATTCGCTAGATTTAATTTATTTCAGCGGTGCTGACTCGCTTTATTCTTTTTATTTCAGTGGTGCTCGCAGGCTTACCACATCACCCTTTCAGGGGTCGCAAAATTCGCCGTTCCACTGACCACTGACCACTGTCCACTAATGGTCGCTTCGCTCAAAATTATTCAAAAATCAATTTTTAAAATCAGTCGAATATTTTCTATTTTTTTTAGATTTTCTAGTAGATTTTCTAGAGATTTTGAGGCCGCAGGCCGACCACTATCCCACGCCAGGCAACGCCTCTGGCGAAAAATTCGAGTAATTATTCGCTAGATTTGATTTTATTCAGCGGTGCTCATCACCCTTTCAGGGGTCGCTAGTAATTGACCGGCTCCCGCCCCCAATTAGTTAAATTCGCATAATTCGCCGTTCCACTAGTCACTGTCCACTAGTCACTGTCCACTAGTCACTAACTCATAACTCATAACTCATAACTCTCAACTTCCACTGCCCACTGTTAATATTTTTAAAAAAATATTTTGCTATATATAAATAATTGTGTATCTTTGCACATTGAAAAAAGAAGCCTGAGAAGCCTCGATAAACAGCGAAAAATGCGGTGTGGTAAATGGGGTAACTGTCACGAAATCTGCATAATAGTCTGTTTGTGGGGCTGCCTTCGCATTGGAATGATGTACTGTCTCTCCTCTATAATTTAAGATATAAAACTAATTTATATTTATATTTTTGCCCTCGTTTTAGGTCCCATTCCCGCATCCCCGCATCACCACATTCTAATGTCCACTTCACTCAAAATCATTCAAAAATCAGTAAAAAATTAGTCACTGTAAAGATTTTCGAGTAGATTTTCTAGAGATTTTGAGGCCGCAGGCCGACCCCAGGTAATTTGGTCGCTACGCTCAAAATCATTCAAAAATCAACTGGAAAATTTTTCAAAGATTTTTAATAAGATTTTCTAGAGATTTTGAGTGCGAAGCACGACCCCCTATCCTCACGCCAGGCGTAGCCTCTGGCGTAGAATTTGAGTTTTCGAGTATATTTTCTAAGGATTTTGAGGCCGCAGGCCGACCCCATAATAAAATAACACCCAAGAATAATTGCATGAACCTTATAGAGGAGCATAACAGAAAGTACAAATTCTTCTGTGATATAACCGGTGTCGCCATGAAGGTGCACAGCAAGTATCATTCCGGTTTGCTGGAGTCGGCATATGAGGCTGCAATGAAGTACCTCCTTGAGCAACAGGGTTACAAAGTAGAACGACAAGTCGCGCTTCCAATTTATTGGGATAATGTCCCACTCGACCAAACATACCGTATGGATCTTGTGGTCGACGACAATATCATCTTAGAGTTGAAAGCAGTCAGTTTTGTTGACAAGGCACATCGCAGGCAGCTTTTCAATTACATGAACCTTACACACATGCCGTATGGAATGCTAATCAATTTTGGACCGAAAGGACTTTTCTCCGAGTGGTATCAGTTGTATGATGATGGGAAAATCGAGAAAGTAAAACTTTTTTGAGAATATCACCCCGATATATTTTATTAAGATTTTTGAGATATTTAAAGATTTTCGAATAGATTTTCTAAAGATTTTGAGGCCTTAGGCCGACCCTCAACCCCACGCCAGGCGTAGCCTCTGGCGTAGAATTTGAGTTCTTGAGTAGATATTTAAAGATTTTCGAGTAGATTTTCTAGAGATTTTGAGGCCGCAGGCCGACCCCAGGTAATTCGGTCGCTTCGCTCAAAATTATTCAAAAATCAGTTTGAAAAACACACAAAAGTAGATGTTTAAAGATTTTCGAGAAGATTTTCTAAAGATTTTGAGTGCGAAGCACGACCCCCATCTCACGCCAGGCAACGCCGCCGGCGAAAAAAAAAGTTAATGCAGCGAGTCAGCACCTATGAATAGATTAAATTTGGCGAATAACTTTGTGGTATGCCGTCGGCTCTGCCGACAACCTTGAACTTGGAACCTGGAACCAGGAACTTTGAACTTTGACCTTTGAACCTTAAACTTTAAAACCATGAGTAAAGCGCAGTGTTTTGAAGACTTGACAATCTTTCAGATGGCAAGGAGCCTATGTAAAGAGGTGTATGACATAACGAAAAATGGCGACTTCAAAAAAGATGCACGTTTTGTCCAACAAATCCATGCGTCGGCAGGGTCAGTGATGGATAACATTGCTGAGGGATATGAGCGAGAAGGAAATAAGGAGTTTATAAATTTCTTATATATAGCCAAAGGTTCTTGTGGGGAGGTCCGCAGTCAGATCATTAGGGCTTCAGATGTTGGTTTTATTGATAACGATACTTCTACTCGTTTATACAATGACTGTATAGGATTGAGCAAAGCAATTTCTGCTTTTGTCAAAAGTCTCAAGACAAGTGGTTATCGCGGTTCCAAACACTTTGAACTTTGAACTTTGAACTTTGACCTTGGAACTTTGAACTTTGAATCTTGAACTTTGAACTTTAAACCTTGAACTTGGAACCTTGAACTTTGAACCACCAATGAAATACTCCAGAAATAAAATCAACATCTCCGGCAAAGCCATCCTTGCCGGACCGGAAACGGGGTTTCCGTACACCGACGCGAATCTCGTCGTTGATGATTGGCGTCGCCTCCACATGGTTCCGCTCGAGGCGCTGGTGGCCGAAGTAACACGCATCCTTGCCGACGCTGGTGTGACGACCGCCTTCTCGTCGCACCGGCTCAAGCGAATGACCTCCATCGTTGCCAAACTGCGCCACAATCCAGGCATGGGACTTGGTGGCTTGCAGGACATCGGTGGCGCACGTTTCGTGTTCGACGACATCCCCTCGCTCCTCAAAGCCCAGAAGATAATAGCTGACACACAACTCCCGGGTTTCGAACTCGACCGCGCACCCTACGACTACGTCGCCCAACCTAAGGAGAGCGGTTACCGGAGCATCCATTTTGCATATAAATATGTAAGTGATAATGCTGATTATGACGGCCTCAGGGTCGAGCTCCAGCTCCGCACCCGCCTCCAGCACGACTGGGCTATGGCTGTCGAGACGGCCGAACTCATCTCAAAGTCCTCGCTCAAAGCAAGTCTGGGCGACCGCAACTGGCTGGATTTCTTTAAACTGTGCAGTGCTGTATTCGCCCGGAAAGAATCCATGCCCGTTGCTGAGGCATTCAAAGACTATACCGAGAAAGACTACTGTGTCCAGTATGCGCTACTCGATCGGCAAAACAAGTTCCTCGATCAGCTGAAGGCACTGGTGAGTGCCGTGAAAATCACCGAAGAGCAGACGCTGAGAGAAGGCTATGCAGTCATCCTGATTCAGTTCGAGGAGAAGCGGGTTCAGCTGAGGCATTTCGCGACCGAAAAACTCGAAGAGGCAACCAAGTACTACTCTGAGGTCGAGAAATCTGTTGACGACGACAACGCTGCGGTCGTCCTGGTTTCTGTCTCCGATATGCAGGAACTTCAGGAGGCCTACCCAAGCTACTTCCTCAATGCCGGCGAGTTCATCCAGTCTCTCCAGGACTTCACAAGTGCCTGCAAGGCAAAAAAGTACATATAAATAAGTAAGGGGAACTTTGTGGTGTGCCGTCGGCTCTGCCGACAACCTTGCTGCCTGACCTCCGGTCACGGCCTGCGTGGTATGCCCGCGAGCACCGCTGAAAAAGTTAGATATAGCGAGTCAGCCTGACGAGCAAACTTTGAACTTTAAACCTTGAACTTGAAACCTTGCTGCCTGACCTCCGGTCACGGCCTGCGAGCCTGACGAGCAAACTTTGAACTTGAATCTTGACCGTTGCGCAAAGCGAGAGCAGAGAAAGCTCGCTTTCTATGCCGAGCCCAAGCAACGTGAGTGAACGAAGTGAACTAACCTTGAACCTTGAACCTTGACCTTTGACCTTTGACCTTTGATTAAACATCAGTTTAACATGAAAATTTCCGTAGCAGGTACCGGCTATGTCGGTCTCAGTATCGCCACCCTGTTGGCACAACATAACGACGTCACCTGCGTCGACGTGGTCCCTGCTCGGGTTGAACTCGTCAACAACAAGCGGTCACCCATACGGGATGAATATATAGAAGACTACCTGGCAAATAAGAAACTGAGTCTCAAGGCCACCCTCGACCAGGAAGCCGGCTACCGCGATGCCGAGTTCGTTGTCATCGCCGCCCCCACCAACTACGACAGCCAGAAGAACTTCTTTGACACCAGTGCCGTGGAGTCCGTTATCGATGCCGTGCTGAAAGTCAACCCCGACGCCGTGATGGTCATCAAGAGCACCATCCCCGTGGGCTACACCCGCAGCCTCTATGTGAAATACCAGAAGCAGGGCGTCAAGAGGTTCAATCTTCTCTTCTCCCCCGAGTTCCTGCGCGAGAGCAAGGCCCTCTACGACAACCTCTACCCCAGCCGCATCATCGTCGGCATCCCTAACTTGATGAAAGGCCCCGAGTACCAGGAGGAAAACGAGGCCATCAAGGCCCTCACCGACATCGACTGGCTCACCGAGAAAGCCCACCAGTTCGCCGCCCTCCTCGTCGAAGGCGCCATCGGACCCAGCAAAGACGCGTCAGCCAATTCTCAATTCTCAATTCTCAATTCTCAATTTGAGAAAGGCATCCCTTGTTTGTTCGTCGGCATGAAAGAGGCTGAGGCTGTGAAGTTGTTCGCCAACACCTATCTTGCCCTTCGCGTCAGCTACTTCAACGAACTCGACACATACGCAGAGATGAAAGGTCTTGACACCCAGGCCATCATCGATGGCATCGGCTTGGATCCGAGAATCGGCACCCATTACAACAACCCCAGCTTCGGCTACGGCGGCTACTGCCTTCCCAAGGATACCAAGCAGCTCCTTGCCAACTATGAGGACGTCCCGCAGAACATGATGACCGCCATTGTCGAGAGCAACCGCACCCGCAAGGACTTCATTGCCGACCAGGTCCTCAAGATGGCCGGCTACTACGCCTACACTACCAATAACGAGTATAATGCGTCTATAACCCATAACCCATCACCTATAACCATTCCAGTCATCGGAGTGTTCCGCCTCACGATGAAGAGCAACAGCGACAACTTCCGCCAGAGCGCCATCCAGGGTGTCATGAAGCGCATCAAAGCCAAAGGCGCCCAGATTATCATCTACGAGCCCACCCTCGACGACGGCACCACCTTTTTTGGCAGCTTGGTGGTTAACGACCTGAAGAAATTCAAGGAGATGTCGCAAGCCATCGTTGCCAACCGATATGACTCCTGCCTCGACGACGTTCAATCCAAGGTCTATACTAGGGATATTTTTAGAAGAGACTGAAGAAAATGTAAGAAGGAAGATGTAATATGTTAGAAGTCTGCAAATCTATTCACTAATCACTAACGAAGTAAGATGTAATAGGGAATAT
Source organism: uncultured Bacteroidales bacterium (assembly GCA_900318275.1). Classification (GTDB taxonomy): domain Bacteria; phylum Bacteroidota; class Bacteroidia; order Bacteroidales; family P3; genus Colimorpha. The sequence goes on from ONJY01000007.1 coordinate 94,042, forward strand.
GTCAGAAATAGGAGATATAATACAAGGTAAGTGCTTGGCTTTTGGCGATAGGGTAATCGAACTCAACGACTATCTGCTGGAACAGGCTGCTAACGCAAAGCCCCATTACACCATAGTAAAAGGCAAGCGCGTATACGAAAAACCGATTCCAGTACATCTACAGGCTGTCTCGAATCTCTGCAACCAACTGCTGAGAGCAGGTACCTCAATAGGCGCTAATAATGCGGAAGCAACAAATGCCATAAGCAAAGCGGACTTCAAAAGCAAAAGCTTTATAGCTTTGAAAGAAGCAAGAGAATCCTTGTACTGGATTGATCTCTTACATCGCAACGGTTACCTTGATGATAAACAATACAATTCACTTTACAGTGATTGTGAAGAATTAGTAAAGATATTAGTAGCAAGGTGCAAGAAGATAAATCAAGAATTGAATGGTAAAGAATGAGAAAATAGAGACTTGGAAGTTCGAGGAAACTCTTCCTTCTTCCCTCTACCATCTTACATCGAAGAATTCTTCCATCTTACGTCTTCCTTCTAACATCGAAGTACTCTTACATCTTCCATCTAACATATTCCCTCATCCCTCATACATCTTCCCTCTTACATCTTCCATCATACATCAGTTGGTTTATACACGAGACATTTTTAAACGCGACTAATTTCAATTTTCACTTTTCAATTTATTTTTATGGGTGTTTACGAAGAGCAAATAGTACCAATCAAGATTTCGCATTTGGCAGCCTATGTTGCCAAAGTGAAACGTATTTCCTTGGACGACGCTCTTGTATATATATATGTGAACCCCATGTATGAGAGGCTTTATGACGAAGAGGCCAAGTGGTGGTATCTGAGTACCGAAGCCCTTTATGAGGAGTTTGAGCGTTGTCGAGTCCGTCAGAGCGGGGATGTCTCCAAGGAAGAGTTCGAATTCTACACCTACTGTCTGGAGAACTATGCTATCCGTAAAAAGATAAGCGGTATGCGAGCATGGGTGATATTCAAGGAGTCGGGTGCCGATGGGTATGTCATTGACAACTATGACTTGCTCCACACGCAAGGATTGGAGTATGTGTTGGACGATATCCAGCGGTTTATTAATAGGAGAAAAAGATGATTAAGCTATATCATGGATCAACAGTGTCTGTAAGGAAACCATCTCTGCGTCCCGGTCGTCCCAATGCTGACTTCGGCAAAGGGTTCTATACCACCAGCGTCATGGAGCAGGCGGAACGTTGGGCCCATATTAAGCAAGAGAGGGGAGATGCGGCACATGCCGTTGTGAGTGTGTATGAATTTGACGAATCCTTGCTTGACAATGCCGATTTGAATATTCGCCGTTTCACTGGTGCCGATGAGCCATGGCTCTATTTCGTCACCGATTGTCGTAAGTCTAGGCCTCATGATTACGATTTAGTCCAGGGGCCAGTTGCCAACGACAAGGTATTTACGACTGTCAATCTGTTCGAGAGCGGGGTCTTGAGCGCCGAGGCTGCCATTCTGCAACTCAGAGCTTATAAAACCTACGATCAACTCTCCTTCCACACTGAACGAGTAATCAGCAGCCTTCGATTTGTGGAATCTTTTGAATTATAATTGTTAAGAAATACTGATGAAAAGAGTTATTATACATAATTTCGGACCAATAAAAGATGCAGACATCTCCCTCAAAGATGTCAATGTTGTCATAGGAGAACAAAGTATAGGTAAAAGTTGTGTCCTAAAGGTATCTTGTTTTTGCACATGGGTGGAAAAACGCATAGAGATAGAACAGAATGCACAACGCTTTGAGAAGAAGGGGGCCTTTATTGAAGAATTGACGAACTTTCATCGTTTGAATGGCTATGAACATAAGGATACATATATTGCATATGAGTCAAATTATATGAAGTTCTCGTATGATAATGAAAACGGTTTCTCTTACGAGTGGAAGGAAGATAGGTGGGAGTATAAACGTCCCAAAGTAAGTTATATTCCTGCAGAAAGGAATCTTGTGGCTGTTATCCCCAACTGGTTTGAGGTGAAGTCCATCGCTGATAATATACAATCATTTATGGCGGATTGGTCAGATGCCAGGAAGTCTGTCGAGAATGATAAAGAGATTCTTAATCTTGACGTGGCATACCATTACGATGAAGGCAGTGATAAAGACTTTGTCAAGATGAATAATGGGAATGTCCTTCCGTTTGCGAATGTGTCAAGTGGCCTTCAGTCGCTAATTCCTTTGTATATCCATCTGGTTAATATTACCAGTAAGAAGTATCGGGAGCAAGAAGATAATTCTGTGAAACATAGATCAGATAATGAGAAATTGACCGACTTCCTGATAGACTATTATGATAAAAATGTAGGTAAAGCATTTATAAAAAATCCAAGCTATGGGAAAATGGGTCAGAAAGGAATTATAAATCAAGAATACATTCCAAATCCAGACATGACCCAATGGGCCTTTAGAATATATCGTAATATTTCAACAATTCATCATTGCGAAGTTTTTCTGGAAGAACCCGAAGAGAATCTGTTTCCCCCGACGCAGCAAATATTGATGAGGTCACTTATGAATTTCATTAAGCGTCAACAAGGGAATACCCTCTTTATCTCAACCCATAGCCCATATATTCTTGATATTCTATTGGAAAGGGAAGAATATGACTTTGGACTATTCTACATACAATCTTCAGACAAAGGCTCTATGGTAAAGACAGCTACAGAGACCGACGTGCAGGATATGTATGAAGATGGAGTTGACGCCTTTTTTAATATAGAAAGGCTCGGTGATGAAGCATAATGACATAATGCCGGAGTGTTTTATCGACACTACTATTGTGACCTCATTGCTCGGCGCCCAGGTGAGTCATAAACACAACTGCGACGAGGTCGCCAAGGCAATGGAGAGGGGGAGTTTTAAGGATGCGTTTGCTGTCGGAATCATAGACAATGACAAGAGGAAGATTACTTATATAGAGGGGTTTGAAGAGATTGGTAGAACAGATAACTTGACATTTCTGAAGCATAAAGATAAACATCAATACGTTATAAAAGTAGGGAAGGCTCACAAGGCAATGGAAACCTTTATCAAGGCAAATGTAGAGGCAATCGGGATGAAGATGGAGGATTTTGGATTGCCCTCTGATCTTGATGAACTGACAAAACAGACAAAAGATAGTATTTCTACGCGGAAAGATCCGAGATTATTGAGATTGTTCAAGGCATTGCGTCGGTCGCCTGAGGTGGCAAAACTCAAAGACGTACTAGAGTATCTTGCTGCAAATAAGTACAATGTTGATTTAGAAGAATTAAAGAAAAAGATAGAGGCAAGATAAGGAAAGTAAAACAAGAAGTGTCAACCTTGTGCCGAAGTGTGGCAATTCCCGCTGCCCGATGTCGCGAGTCTATGGCTGAAACAAAAGTATAATCTTCGTTATAAGCATGCAGAAAGTGATGCTGTAGCGAAATCTATGCTGAGCTACTTGCAGACAATATCCTTTCAAAGGGACACTTTTGAAGGTGAATATCTTGCTATGAGAATTGAAGAAATCTGTCGATTCTGGTCATCCGTTTGATTCGTGTTCGTAAAAGATATATTTTGATGGCAAATAACTTTTTTGAGCAGTTTGATGAAGCCTATTCTCGCTGGTCTATATTAGATAAGGTGGGGAAGGAGATGCAGTTGGATGAGATGTGGCAGAAGACGAGTGCAGCATACAATTATCTCTTTCAGGTGTATCAGAATAGAGGTTATCTTACTCCCCGCGAATCAAACTATGCCAATCAGATAAGCCAGATGCTGATGGCACTCCATAATCAAAAGATGAAGGTTGACCAAGATTTGGCTAATGAGATGATGAAACATCTTATGAAGATGATCGTAAAACAAAAGTAAGAAATAATCACTTTGGACGGATGTCTGCTCCAGGCACATTTGCCCTGTCGGTCAAAGAAGCCTTCTGCTTCGAAAATCGGTATCAGCTCAGCCGACGCTAAGCCGAGCGTCATTTGAGCTTGCTCAGGCGCGAAGGAGAAAGACGAAAGTCAATGCCTGCACGGAGGCATCCGGCTGTAAGTTGTTTAAACGGAGAAACCGCAAAATCAATTTAACATAAGGAATGAAGATTATATAATGGGATTCAATTTAAATGGGACGGCAGATATTCCTAAGCTGATAGAGAAAATATGGTCTACTATATGGGGAGTGTTTATAGCATGGATCATGGAGATTGTTGCCGTCATATACACTAATCACTCATATAACATTTGCCCCTGGGCATACGCTATTTTTTTTCTAATTGTACTGTTTCCCGCAACCTTTCTGATATGGACTATAGCAACAAAACGCTGGTTTCAGCGTTCAACATATTGGGCACTTCTTCCATATTTGGGAGTCATCGCAGCTTGTGTTGGTTATTACATTCTGGCTTATCCGCAATGGATTAAGGATACCCAATGCGATTTGGCTTATATACAAGTATGGGGTACCATTCTTTTGGCAGTGTTACTTTCCATAGGATGCTATTTCTGCTTTTTCTATGTGGGCAAACGTAATAATCTCTATATTGTGTTCTTGGTATCCAACCGATCAACACACGAATGTGACATAAAAAAATCTCTGGAGGAGGCACGTCATAGAATTGAAGAATTAGATTCTAACATACGAATCATTATCCCGCCATTTGGAATTGCCAATAGCATTCATGCGGCAGAAAGATATATTAATGGACATTTTAATCAGGCAGATGCTGTTATATTCGCCCATATGACAGATAGCGCAGAAGGCAGCGAATTCGGGTATCAGTTTACCAAGTTTACGTCAAGGTTCAGCAACCGATACATCAAGACCTCACAAAGTGTGACTACAGATGTTGAATATCTGATGACGCAGTCATACAAGTGCCACGAATGGAACACACTCAATATTGATAAAGACAGCATTTCACAAACATTACAGGTGGCTGGTAACCTACAGGAATTATTCCAAATGTATGTTAGTTGCATTTACCTGTACAAGAACAAGTACACGGATGCTATAGCAGTAGTAGATCAACTATATACATATGAGGGAACGGGGAATGTTGGGTTTGACAATTTGGTGAAAGAACTTCTTTCCCATGCTTATGTGGTGGCAGAGCAGACCGAAGAGCATGAAAAAAGAGATTTCCTGCGTGCTCATGAAATACTTAACGAATGCGTTGCCAAATTACCTTCCATGAAATGGAGTTTGACTTATAAGTTGGCTTTGGCGCGGCTCTATTACTACGAAGGGAACTTAAGGGAATCCAAGAGGGTAACAAAGGATGTAAAAAACACTTTCCCAAACTCAGATTGGTATTGGACAATTAATATGGCTTTTTATGCAATCTATGAACACAAACCAAAAGAAGTATATACGCATTACAAGCGTCTTTCAAAGCTTACCCCATCAAGCAGAGAAGAAGTAGAGTTCCCTCGTAGATTCCAAGAAAAGGAGCTGAAAGAAACAAATGATGACCAATACAGAATGTTCTTGCTTCATGGAATAGCGTTTTTGAGTTTGTATTCCGACGAGAAAGTAACAGATAAAATGCTAAAAGAGGCAGGGCATTATAAAAAGTTGAGTGGTTTTGATGATTTGCAGAAGCTTAGAGAATTGACAAGTAATTGCAAGGGGAAGCTGCTTTATAAAAAGAAGCAATTAGTTACAAAACATAAATAAATATTTTGCGGCAACAGAGCCGATAGGTCTTTACACGCAGCCTGTGGCTCTTGATAACGGTTAAGGCAGAGATATGATAGGACAGATTGAAATAGAATTACATCTTATGTTTTACTTTTGACTTCATACATCATAACACTTGTCAACTCACGATACAAAAGATTCATAAATTAGCTAAGGGGAATATCAATTACAATATTTGTGGGCTTGATGGAATGGGGATTTTCAAAGTTAATGTTTTAAATGATTTACGATAAGATAAATAACATAGAAACTTACGCTGGCATCTCGGAGGATATTAGGGTGGGGCTTGAGTATCTGCGAGAGGTGAAGATGGATATTGCGGTGGGAAGTTATCAAATTAATCCGAGGGTGAAGGCCATTGTTTCTGAATATGAAACTAAAATAGTAAACGAATTTGGATATGAGGCACATCGAGATAACATTGACATCCAGTATCTCATCAGTGGAAAAGAGATGATCAACTCGCTGCCTTTGGAGTATCTGAAAGAGACCAAACCATATAACAAAGAAATCGATGCTGCTTTCTATGAAGAAGTGGAAGTGAAACCGCAGGAATTATTGTTAGGTCATGGCTATTTTGCAATTCTTTTTCCGCAAGACGGCCACATGCCGCAATTGTGTGTAAGCAAGCCGGAGAATGTAAAGAAAGTGGTCATTAAAGTTAAACTTGGAGAATAATATAGATAACAACATATGTTCAACTTAGACAAATTCATAGCTGTTAGTGTTACCTTCCGTCCGAGTAGCATGTTTGAGCCGGATATTAAGGCGAATGCTGAGACTCTGACACGTGAAATAAAAGGTAAGAAGGTATGTGTAATAGGTGGCGCTGGAAGTATTGGCTCCAGCTTCATCAAGGCAGTATTGCGTTTCGAGCCAAAGAGCGTGGTGGTGGTTGACCTTAACGAGAACGGGCTGGCGGAGCTGGTGCGCGATGTTCGTAGTACAAACGGTCTTTATGTTCCTGATGAGTTCCGTTGCTACACCCTCAACTTTGCAGATCCTATCTTTGAGCGTATCTTCCGAGAAGAGGAAGGCTTTGACATCGTGGCTAACTTTAGCGCTCATAAGCATGTCCGCTCTGAGAAGGATAGGTATTCTGTTCAGGCACTCATTGAGAACAATGACATCAAGGCCAAGAAACTGATGGATTTGCTTACTGTTTATCCGCCTAAGCACTTCTTCTGTGTCTCTACAGATAAGGCTGCTAATCCGGTGAACATCATGGGTGCCAGCAAGCGCATTATGGAAGACCTTGTGATGGCTTACAACAAGTACTTCAAGGTTACCACAGCCCGATTTGCCAATGTCGCTTTCTCTAACGGCTCTCTGCCTGATGGATGGATTCACCGTTTGCAGAAGAAGCAGCCGTTGGCTGCACCTTCTGATGTGAAACGCTATTTCGTTTCTCCAGAAGAGTCTGGTCAGATTTGTATGTTGGCTTGTATCCTTGGTAATGGCGGAGAAGTGTTTTTCCCGAAGCTGGGTGAAGACCAGATGTTGACTTTTTCTTCTATCTGCGATAAGTTTGTTACCGCAAACGGTCTTGTGAAAGATCCTTGCAATAGTGATGATGAGGCCAAGCGTAAGGCTGCTGCTTTGGGATGGGATGACAACAAGTATCCTACGGTTTACTTTGGGTCGGATACGACGGGCGAGAAGGCTTACGAGGAGTTCTATGTCCCAGGTGAGAAGATTGATATGCAACGTTTCAAAGCCCTAGGTGTAGTAGAACAGACTACTCGCCATGAAATGGATGAGGTGAATGACTTCTTTGAAAAACTTGAAGGTATTTTTGCGAAGGAAGACTTCACTAAAGCTCAGGTGGTTGAAGCCATCAAGGAGTTCATCCCGAACTTTGAACACGAAGAAAAAGGAAAGAATTTAGATCAGAAAATGTAATTATATTATGGAAAAAAGAAAAGATAGAATCCTTCTTTGCCTGTGCCACCTTTCCGGCAACGAGCAGAAATTTGTTCAGGAAGCTTTTGATACCAATTGGGTTGTTCCTCTTGGCCCTAATGTGAATGGTTTTGAAAAAGACCTTGAAGAATTTGTAGGTCAAAACAAACGAGTAGTTGCACTCTCTGCAGGTACCGCAGCTGTTCATCTTGCGCTTTTGAACTGTGGCGTTGGTCCTGGTGACGAAGTACTAGTACAGAGTTTCACATTCTGCGCTTCCTCTCACCCCATTACTTATCTCGGAGCTACTCCTGTGTTCGTGGATTCGGAGAAGAATTCGTGGAATATGGATCCGGAACTGATGGAGGAGGCTATCAAGGACCGCATCGCCAAGACGGGCAAGAAGCCTGCGGCTATCATCCCAGTGGCTCTCTATGGTATGCCGTACCAGATTGACCGCATCATGGAGATTGCCAACCGCTACGACATCCCCGTCATCGAGGATGCTGCAGAGGGCTTCGGAAGTCGCTGGAACGGCCAGGTGCTGGGCACCTTCGGCAAATACGGCGTGCTGTCGTTCAACGGAAACAAGATGATAACCACTTCAGGTGGTGGCGCTTTGATTACCGCCAACGAGGATGAGTGGCGGGAGATTATGATGTACGCTACTCAGTATCGTGAGAGTTATCCGTACTACCAGCACGAGAAGATAGGGTATAACTACCGTATGTCTAACATTTGTGCAGGTATTGGCCGTGGTCAGATGACCATTGTGAATGAGCATATTGCTCATCACAAAATGGTACAGAAGATGTATGAGGAATTGCTGCAGGATGTTCCTGGCATACACGTTCACTCTCAACCCGCAACAGGTGAATACGACAGCAATTATTGGCTTTGCACAATGACCCTTGACCCTGATTTGAAGGTAAAGGGCCAGGAGAATGCTTACAAACAAGTCATTACGGGTGCTGTAGGTGGTGCTGCTGGTGTTATTCATGCGGCTTCAAGTGCAGTCACTGATTGCCAGCCAAATGATAATGTGGAGGCAATGCGTATGGGCTTGGATGCTCTGAATATAGAGTCTCGCCCCTTGTGGAAACCTATGCACAAACAACCTGTTTACAAGGAATGCCCTGCCTATCTGAATGGCGTTTCGGAAGACTTGTTTAAAGTTGGAATGTGCTTGCCTGCTGGGCCGTACGTGACTGATGACGATGTGCGTTTCATTACCGAAGCTATCAAGAGTTTGTTGGAATAATCCGCTCAGAGTGATTGAAATATGATAAAATTCATAGATAATGATGCTGGTATAAGGACAGCATTGGACAACAACCCCGAGTATGTGCAGTTTGTTCGGCCAGGGAACCCCAGTGGATATATCTTTATTCCAGTTGAGAATGGTAGCGTTGTGCTCTTTCACAATGTAGATGATAGTTTTTCATCCTTCTTGCTTCCTGATGAATTGTACTACTACCGCAATAATATAGACGACATAAAGCGGATAGCAAATTCGATTCAGAACCTTGCGAATTTAGATTATCAAACGAATATCCGACCATAATGATTGGTGGCGAATTTGAAATAGACCTTTCTGTTCAGCGGGATGGTTTCGTGCAGCAGACAGATACTTACTATTATGCATCTGGAAGGGCAGCACTATATCAGATTTTGAGGTCGTTAAACTGTAAAAGAAAAAAAGTTTGGCTACCCGACTGGCTCTGCCATACAATGATAGATGCAGTTGAACGCGCTGGCTATGAATATGTTTTCTATGAAATAGATTCTCAGTTCAAGGCAACTATAGCGGCACTTGACAGAGTCGGCTTCCAAAATGGGGATGCCGTATTAGAGATTAACTATTTCGGTCTTCTGCGGCTAAACGAAACGTCCAAAGCAATAAAGGAAGTCTATCCCAATGCATTAGTCATTGAAGACGACGTGCAGGCATATTGGGAGTTTGCTGAGAAAGAGAATCCATATGCCGACTATCGCTTCACTAGCCTTCGTAAGGCTTTTATGATACCGGATGGAGGATTGGTCTATACAAAACATCCTATGCCTACGGTTACTGGAAAGAATACCTTTGCACCGTTGAAGATAAAGGCTGGTGTCATGAAGCAGAACCGTGGGATGAATGGTATCAAAGACGAAGATTATTTGGCTTTATTCAATCAAGGTGCTGCGCTCATTTCAGAAAATTATGATAGCGCAATGTCTGATGACTCTAAGCGTTTATTTGCCGGAATGGATTTTCAGAAAGCAAAAGCGCAACGGCAGGCAAATGCAAAATGCATCATAAATGGACTGGAAGGATTAGGCATGAAGCCAATGATTGAAGTTCCTGACGATTGTGGGCCACTCTTTATCCCCATCTATCTTTCGAACAGGAACGAGGTGCGAAAGAAAATGTTCCAACATGAAATCTTCTGCCCCATTCATTGGCCGCTTGAAGGTATGCCTGTTAAGAAGGGCGGGGAAATGGCAGAACATGAGCTGTCCCTAATTGTGGATCAGCGATATGGCCAACAAGATATGGATAAAATTATTAATTGTATTTGTAAAAAAAGTTAAGTAATGATAGAAATCAGTAATCTTCGGCTTGTTAAGGGCGAAGAATGGACAAGGGTGGTTGTCGATATCAAGTCTGATGTAAAAAGAGTTGATGACGAGGAAACCATGTGGGTGGCTGTCAAGAACGAAAATGCATTTATGTTAAATGATGAAAACTATGATGCGTTTTTATGCTTGCCAGTTATAATGGCGATGTATTACAAAACCGATCTTCGAATTCATGGAAAGGTTTCAAGAATATTATATCATAATGTTAGTAAATACGTTCAGTCTATTTTCGGTTTCTTTAAAGATGGAACAAAAATAATAAATATTGAGGTAGATGGATTTGCCGAAGTCCAAAAAAAAGGTAGTATAATAGGAACTGGAATTTCATGTGGGGTAGATTGTCTACAAACGATATATGACAATTATTGCTTAGAAGACGATATTGAATATAAAATTAACGGATTATTTAACTTCAATTGTGGGTGGCATGGAAAGTATGGCAAAGAGGAAACCTATCGGCTTTTCCAGGAACGTTCAAGGAGAAATAAACAAGCAGCAGATGACTTAAATCTACCTCTTTATTTGGTTGATTCGAATCTCGCGGCCTTTCTAAGCCATCTTGTTGACCAAACTTCATATTTCAATCTCTATACATGTGCTTTTGCGCTCAAAAAGGGATTGTCAAAATACTACATTTCTGGTTCTTATAGTTTTCGCGATATTTTAAGAATTGGTTATAAAAGTAGAAATAGAGATTTCTCAGAATTTGGCGAACCACTTGTTGTAGCACTACTCCGTACAGAAAAATTCGAACTAATAAGTGATGGCTACCAGTATGATAGAACAGGAAAAACTGAAAGAATAGTAGATTGGGATATAGCAAAAAAATATCTGAATGTTTGTTGCATAAATGATAACGAAGATAATTGCTCTATTTGTCACAAGTGCGTAAGAACATTATTGGCACTTGAAGCAATGAATAAATTAGATGAATACAAAAACATCTTCAACATCTCTGCGTATAAAAAACAAGCATTTCCGTATAAGTGCAGAATAGTATTAAATGGCAAGAATGGAAATGACGGCTTCTCGTCAGACCTTTATCGTTTTTATAGATTAAAAAAGAAGAAACTACCATTACGTACCGTAGCTCTATTAGTTAAACTAATATATTGGGGGCCGAAAGCCTTAATGAGAAGAATAAAAAGTAAGTAAACATTTTAAAAAAGAATAGTTTAGTAATGAGAAAACTGCTTATTTTAGTTGGGTCGGAAAATCAACGCCCACTTTTTGAGCGGGCAAAGAGTTTAGGTGTTCACACTATATTATGTGATTCAAGAACCGAAATTCCTTGCTCAAAAATTGCTGATGAGCAATGGTTTATTGATACTTGGGATGTAGAGGGAATTGTACGCAAAGCTTCAGAGGAAAATATAGACGGAATTATTACAAATTCTGAACCACGTTTTGTTGATTTGGCAGTAATAGCAAAGCGCTTAGGCTTACGCAGTTTATCCCTCGAACAGACTGCTCTTTATAAAAACAAGTTCCTCATGCGTGAATTTTGTGTATCAAAGGGACTCCTTTCACCACGATTCAAGCACTGTTTGTCATATAAAGAGGCAGAGGAGTTTTTCGTTCAGGTAAAAAAGAAATGCATTATAAAACCATTGGATAACAGTGCTAGTCGAGGTGTGTTTTCTATTAATTCGCTAGAAGAATTAAAGGAACACTTTGATGAAAGCAAGAGTGCTTCATTAAGTGAGACACCTTCTGTTTTAATGGAAGAATATATTACAGGAACAGAGTTTACAATTGATAGTTTAAAAACATTAAAGGGTAATTATTCTTTGGCAATATCTGAGAAGAAGCATTATGCTTACAATGAAAATGTGGCCAATCAATTATTATTTGACAATGCGAATGAACGTTTCGACTACGCAGAACTGAGAAAAGTAAATGACCAATTGGTAAATGCAACTGAAATTCCTTTTGGACTCACCCATGCTGAATATAAATTCAGTGACGGTAAATTTTATCTAATAGAGATACAGGCTCGTGGTGGTGGTAATTTCATTGCTACTGATATTGTACCTTTTATTTCGGGTGTGGATAGTTATACAGAGCAGATCAAGTGGTGTCTGGGTTTGCCTTCTCAAATAAACTATGATTATTCTTTACTCTCATCAAAATGCGCTGTTCTTTATTTCTTTGATGTTCCGGGCAAAGGAGGAATAGTTAAAAAAATTTTTGGAATAGATTTATTGGAAAGCCTAAGTAAGCAATCCAAACTTAGATATCATCTGACCTTCAAAGAAGGTGATTTAATTGAGAAGACAAAAGATGATTCTACTCGAATAGGCTGGTATATTCTTTATGCTGAGTCACGTAAAGAACTGGATGCTTTAATGAACGAGATAGATAAAACAGTTAAATTTGTTCTAGAATAGGTAACTATAACAATAATGACAATGAATAATTATTTAGAAGAAGCCGTTAGGCTTATTGAGGCTAATAGAATTTCTACTACGGAAGTAGGTGATGTTTTGGGCAAGACTGGTCAAATTGAGGGTGTCCACCCTCTTAACCAAGGTATGTTTAAAGCGGGTGAGGTAAAATTCATCTATGCTATAAACAATAGTAATTATGAGGTGCATCAGCAATTGGCAGAATCGGATGATATTGAAGGAAAAATCCTTTTCGTCTATAATGTTAATTGCGACCGTTCTGTGTTTGGTGACTTAGTAAGTAAATACATTATGCTTTACAAGCGCGCCAAGGCCATTGTTATCAATGGTAAGTTACGTGATGCTCACTCTTTAATAAAAGAAAAGTATCCAATTTGGCTTGAAGATGTAAGTCCAATTGGGTGTGTAAACAAGGTTAATGGCCCTGCTATTGACGAGACTTTATACAAAGATCTTAAAGAGAAGTATGACGGTTCTATCATGGTGTGTGATGATAGTGGCGTAGTGATGGTACCAAAGGAAAAAATTAACGAGGAGTTAATCAAGAAACTTAACTTCATTGAATTGCAAGAGGACATTTGGTTCTATTGCGTTGATACCCTGAAAATGTCTACATTCGATACTGTATGCAAAAAGAAATATCTAGAAGAGGATATCCTTCCTGCTGCTATGTATGAGAAATTAAAGGAATATCAAAAATAATTATTGAACCAGACCAATGTTAATGGATACTTCCATAATAGATGCTCATTTGCATTTGGACTTAAAGGAACAAAACCCTCTTACTTCCTTACTTGCAAAGATGGATGAAGAAGACATCGAAAAGTGTGTTCTTATTCTTAATATGCCAGCAGAGAGGAAAACTTTTCTAAAGGACATTCAAGTATATAATCAGAATAAAGGTAGATTTATAATATTGTCAGGGATTAACGTGCACGATGAATCTTCTATTAATGAGTTTGAGCAGTTGATGAATCTCGATTGCACTCCTGGTATAAAAATACATCCAAGATTATTTGAGCTTACACTGGATGATATACCATGGTATATTGATTTTTGTGAAAAGTATCCAGGACTACCAATAATGATTGATTCGCTCTTCTATGGCGAAATGATAGAACATCATATTGGTGTTGAATATGGAGTTCATTTGGCTCGCCATTTTAAAGACCGCAAAATCATAATGGCTCATTCTGGAAGTCTTGATTTTCTGAAATGTATGATGGCCACACGCTATTTAAATAATGTGTACTACGATTATTCTTTCATACAGTCTTTTTTTAAGAATACATCTTTAAGATTGGATATGGTTGAGTTTTTGAGGAGGACATCTTTCAGAATCATGTACGGTTCAGATTATCCATCATTTAAATTGGCTGAGTGTAAAAATGATTTCGCAGCCTTAATAACAGAGGCGGGTCTAAGTGAAAAACAAACAAGAGACGTTTTGTATAATAATGCTCTTGAAGTTTATGGTGACAGGCTGTCGTTTTTAGAAAGATAATAATCAGTGTCATTTCTTGCCATTGTTGTTATTTTACAATAAGATTAGAATTATTTTTTGATGAGGCTTTATTGTTTTTGAAATAAATATGGAAGATTATAGAACACATACTTGTGGTGAGTTGCGACTTGCCAATAATGGTGAAACAGTAACGTTGGCCGGTTGGGTACAACGTACCCGCAAGATGGGTGGCATGACCTTCGTGGATATGCGAGACCGTTACGGTATCACCCAGATAGTGTTTGAAGAAACCTCGAACCCAAAACTTTGCGAGCAAGCCAATAAGCTTGGCCGTGAGTATGTGATACAAGTGATGGGTGTTGTCAGCGAACGCACCAGCAAGAACAAGAACCTGCCCACTGGAGATATAGAAATTATAGCCAATGGAATGAAGGTGCTGAATATTGCTCAAACACCTCCTTTCACCATCGAAGACCAGAGTGACGGTGGTGATGACCTCCGCATGAAGTACCGCTACTTGGACTTACGTCGTACGCCTGTCCGCAAAAACCTGGAGCTCCGACATCGTATGACCATGGAGGTACGTCGCTATCTTGACAGCATGGGCTTCTTGGAGATAGAGACTCCGATGCTCATTGGCAGCACACCAGAAGGAGCGCGTGACTTCGTGGTGCCGTCGCGCATGAACCCAGGACAGTTCTATGCTCTTCCTCAGAGTCCGCAAACGTTGAAACAGCTGCTGATGGTAAGCGGGATGGATAGGTACTTCCAGATTGTAAAGTGCTTCCGCGATGAGGACTTGCGTGCCGACCGTCAGCCTGAGTTTACACAGATTGACTGTGAGATGTCATTTGTTACACAGGAGAATGTCCTCCAGACTTTTGAGGGCATGGCCAAGCACCTTTTCAAAGAGATTCGTGGCATAGAATTGAAAGATGCTTTCCCACGTATGACATGGGCAGATGCTATGAAGTATTATGGCTCTGATAAACCAGACACCCGCTTTGACATGAAGTTCGTGGAGTTGAAGGATGTCTTTGCCAAGGCTCCCGGATTCTCGGTGTTCGATGAAGCCAAATATATCGGTGGTATCTGTGCCACTGGCCAGGCTGACTATACCCGCAAACAGTTAGACCAGCTGACCGACTTTGTAAAACGTCCGCAGATTGGAGCCAAGGGACTGGTCTATGCCCGTGTTTTGGATGATGGTTGCGTAAAGTCCAGCGTTGATAAATTCTATGACTCTGAGGTACTAAATGCTTTGAGGGTGAAGATGAATGCCAACCCAGGCGACCTGATTCTCATTCTCTATGGTGAGGATGCTATGAAGACTCGTAAGCAGCTTTGTGAATTACGTTTGGAGATGGGTTCACGAATGGGACTGCGTGACAAGAACAAGTTCTCCCTGCTTTGGGTTATTGATTTTCCGATGTTTGAATGGAGCGAGGAAGAAGGTCGTTTGATGGCAACGCACCATCCCTTTACGCATCCTAAGGATGAGGATATTCCTCTGCTGGACACTGATCCCGCAGCCGTTCGTGCTGACGCGTACGACATGGTGTGCAATGGCGTTGAAGTGGGAGGTGGCAGCATACGTATTCACGACCCGGAACTACAGGATAAGATGTTCCGCGTCCTTGGCTTTACCGAGGAACGTGCGCAGGAGCAGTTTGGATTCCTAATGAATGCTTTTAAGTATGGTGCACCGCCTCATGGAGGACTGGCTTACGGCTTAGACCGTTGGGTGAGTCTGTTTGCTGGTCTTGACAGTATCCGTGACTGTATTGCCTTCCCGAAGAACAATAGCGGGCGTGATGTGATGCTTGATGCCCCTGCAAAACTTGACCAGAAGCAGTTAGATGAATTATATCTTGACATTAAACAGAAAGGCAATGAATAAAATATTGACAGGTAAATATGTGCAGGAGTGGAATGGCTTTCTGACTCAACTACCCAAGGAAAGACGTGATGTTTATTTTACCCCAGAATACTATTCACTGTATGAAACCTACGGTGATGGTGAGGCTGTGTGTTTTGTGTATGAGAAGGATGGAGAATTGGCATTGTATCCTTTCCTGAAGAATGCCATAACACCACTTGGGTATGAACTTGATAAGGAGTATTATGATATCCAAGGTGCATACGGCTACAATGGATTGATTGCTTCAACGGACAATAAGGAGTTTATCTCGTTATTCTGGGAGGAATTTGATGAATGGTGTCAGCAAAATAACATTGTGGCTGAGTTCATGCGCTTTCACCCAGTGATGAAGAATCATCTGTTGGGCGAAGGACACTTTAAACTTATTCATGATCGTAACACGGTGTATCTTGATTTAACTCAGAACGAAGATGATATTTTCGCAGGCTTCGATAAAGGCACTCGCCAACATGTTCGTAAGGCAGCAAAGAGCATTGAAATACGTCCAGCAGAGCGGACGGAAGATAATGT
Source organism: uncultured Bacteroidales bacterium (assembly GCA_900318275.1). Lineage (GTDB taxonomy): Bacteria > Bacteroidota > Bacteroidia > Bacteroidales > P3 > Colimorpha. The sequence continues at coordinate 110,601 of ONJY01000007.1, forward strand.
GCAGATATTCAACCGAATCTATCATGAGAATATGGAGCATGTGAACAGCATACCGTACCTGTTCTTCAATCTCGAGCATTTCCGTAATATGTTCAAGCAGGAGAATATCGAGTTCTTCATCGCTTGGCTGGGGGATATACCCATAGCCTGTTATTCAGGTTTGGTATCGGAAGAATATTATGGTAACTACTTACGTGCATCACTGACAGAATATAATAGAACTGGTGTTAATACACTGATGTACTGGTCGATGATACAATCTGCCAAAGCACATGGTTGCCACTATGTACATTTTGGCGGTGGCACAAGTGGTGATCCAGATAATTCTCTGTTGCACTACAAGATGAACTTCAGCAAGACCCTGTCTGAGTTCTGGATTGGTAAGAAGGTACACAATCAGGCCGTTTATGACCAGATTGTAGAACAATGGAAGACTAACCACCCTGATAGCTATGAAGCACACAAAGTGATGCTTTTGGGGTATAGGGAGATTTAATTGAGAGTTTAGAGCAGTTTAAGCGTTCAAATTACAAATCAATATACGATGAATAAAGTATTATGTATAGCCGTTCATGCCGATGATGAGACTTTAGGTTGTGGCGGCACTATCTTAAAACATAAAGCACTAGGTGATGAAATTCATTGGCTTTTGATAACAGGACCAACGGAGAATCACCCTTGTGACTTTACCCGAGAGCATATAGAAGAACGTGCTGAAAGAGTAAACCGTGTGGCAAAGGCATACGGTTATGATTCTTTAGAATACTTGGCGCTTCCAACTCAAATGTTGCATACTTTGGATTTGCGTGACATCATCCAGAAAATTTCAGGGGTGATAAAGCGTATTCAGCCTAATATTATATATACAATGTTCGCCAATGACGTACATAGTGACCATCGCGTGTCGTTTGATGCCGTATATAGCTGTACCAAGAGTTTCCGTTATCCATTCATTGAACGCATCTATATGATGGAAACCCTTTCTGAGACAGAGTTTGCGCTCGCAACACCTGCCAATACATTCCTTCCGAATGTATATGTGGATATTACTGACTTTATGGAAAAGAAGCTGGAGATAATGCGGATGTATCCAACGGAGGTAATGCAAGAGCCATACCCTCGTAGTCTGAGTTCTATCAAAGCACTTGCTCGTACTCGCGGTAGCAGGGCAGGGGTGATGTACGCAGAGGCTTTTCAATTATTATATGAAAGGAGGTAATATGCTTTTTGTAAATCTTAATTCTAAAATTCATGGCCATCAGGCCGCATTGGCTGATGCAATGTATTCAATACTGGGTGATAATTTCTATTTTATAGAATTCGGTAGTAATAGCAGACAGTATGGTAGCTTTAGTGGCTCATCGAAAGGGGTGGACTACTATAAAGACCGCCCATATATCCTAAAAATGTTTGAGTCGGAGGCAAACACTGAAAAAGCCAAGGAACTTATAGCGAAGGCTGATGCTGTTCGCACAGGAGGAGAACCGTTCGAACTCGTAAGAGATAGAATCAAGGAAGGCAAACTGACCTTCCGTTCTACAGAGCGGTTCTTTAAAGGACCATTATGGAGAGATGTGTTTAGGACAAGAGCGTTATATCATTTTTTGAAATATTCTAATCCAAACTATCGAATATTGTGTCTCAGTGCTTATATGGCAAACGATCTGAGCCTATTGGGTAAAAGATATATTGATAAGTGTTACAAATTTGCATATTTTACGACGGTACCACAAATAGACGTTGATAAGATAATCAATAATAGAAGAAAGGACAAAATACAGATAATATGGTGTGCACGCTTTATTGATTGGAAGCACCCGGAACTTCCATTAAAACTTGCTAAACGTCTGATTCAAAGCGGTAGAGATAATTTTGAAATACAGATGGTTGGTGCCAATACAACACCATTATGGCATAAAATTAGCCAGCAGGTGCAGAAAGACCATTTGGTGAATCACATAACTCTTACTGGAGGAATTCCAAATTTAGAAGTGCTGGAACGGATGCGTAATAGCCACATATTTATATTTACTTCAGACCGTGGAGAAGGATGGGGGGCCGTGCTAAACGAAGCAATGGGTGCAGGGTGTGCATGTGTGGCTTCCAACGAAATTGGGGCAGTACCATTCCTGTTGAAAAACAATAAAAACGGCTTGATATTTAAATCATGTTCAGATGAGTCATTGTTTGAAAGAGTAGCATATCTTTATGATAATCCAGGTGTAAGGGATGAGTACGCTCGCAAAGCCTACCATACAATTACAACAGATTGGTCTGCCCAATTAGCTGCTGAGCGCCTTGTGAGTTTGTCAGAGAGCATTCTTGCTGGTCAGGAAATTTCTTTTGAAGAAGGGCCATGCTCAAAGGCTGTTCCTTTGAAATATAAAAATATGATATAATGGCAAGTTCCATAAAAAAAGGAGCAGTAATATCGTACGTCTCGATATTCCTAAATATTGCTATTTCCTTGGTGTATACGCCATGGATGATTCATAAGATAGGAGTGTCGGATTATGGATTATATAGTCTGGTGAGTGCATTCCTGGGTTACTTTATGTTGGATTTTGGTTTGTCAGGTACTATTACGCGATTCGTGGCCAAATACCGTGCGGAGGGAAGCTTTGATAAAGTGGAAAATATGTTGGGGTTGACTGCGAAAGTATATTTTGTAATTGACGCTATTATTTTTCTGGTTTTGTTTATCTTGTATTTTTTTCTTGCAGGAATATTTGGGGGGCTGACAATAGAAGAGATAGAAAAACTTAAGGTACTCTACTGTATTGCTGCTGTATTTAGTGTATTGTCGTTTTTGTTCAAACCAGTGAGTGGTGCTATGATGGCATACGAGTTTTTTGTCGAGAACAAGTTGTTGGATATGTTGGTAAGGGTTGGTACGGTGATTTTTATTGTTATAATGCTTCTTTTTAACGGAAATGTTTACCACTTAGTTTTTATTACAGGATTTGTCGGTTTTTCCGCCTCACTGCTTCGCTACATTGTTTTTGTTAGAAAATCAAAACTGAATATTAATTGGAATTTCTTTGAAAAAGCAGAACTTCTAGGACTGTTTTCTTTCTCTGTGTGGGTACTTGTTATACAATTGTCTCAAATGTTCCGTCTCAGTCTGATACCTACAGTATTGGGTATATGTTCAAATACTACAGAAATATCTGTATTTTCAGTAGGGCGAAACTTGGAGGGCATGGTATTTAATATATCGGCTGCGTTGAATGGCTTATTCCTTCCAACTGTGTCTAGGATGGTGCAGACAAAAGATAGAAAGAGTATTTTGGATTTAATGATTAAGGTTGGCAGAATACAACTATATATTATTTTGTTAATCTTCACGGGATTCGCTGCATTTGGTGAATTGTTCATTAATCTATGGGTGGGAGAAGCATTTCATACATCATATTATGTCTTTTTACTTCTGGTGTTTGTGAATATTATTTCATTGACACTTCAGATAGGAATGGATATGGTGTATGCAGAGAATAAAATAAAGCATATGGCCAAGAGGGTACTTGTTAGTTCTCTGATAGGTTTGGTTTTATCTATCATAGTTGCACCAAAGTATGGAGCATTGGGATGTGCAGCTGCGACAGGGATGGCGTTGGCGCTGACCCAACTACTTTATATTGACTTCTACCAAAGAAAAATGGGGCTTGATATGAAAATGTTTTTCAGTCAGTGTCACCTAAAAATTGTTCCGCCAGTTGCAGCATATGCAGCAGTAGGCGTCATCGCTAGCCACTACCTAAACATTAATAGTTGGTTTCTCTTGTTGCTTTCTATAGCAATATATTCCCTTGGGTTCGGTGTTTTAGTCTGGTTTTTCTTGGCTAGCGATTATGAAAAAAATATGGTATTAGGATTTCTGAAAAAGATAAAATAATGAACAATAATATACGCGTGGCAATGATTTGCAATTTCTCAAATGCCACAGTACGAGCGCATTTACCGCTGGATAATCGCAGTTTTTTTTTATTCATGCGGAGATTTTTAGGATTACCAACCCAAAGGGGGGGATATGGTGATGCGGCTTCTTGGATAACAGACACAATTGACTATTTTAGAGAAAAGCGTGAACTTGAATTGTGCGTGATAGCCCCCCACCCTGGATTAAAGAAACGCGTTGTATCGTTCGAGATGGATAATATCTATTACCATTTTGTAGCGTGTGATTTTGGTAATCTTTTGGGAAAGGTTATTAAAAATGTAGAGGCATGGATTAAGGTAAATCAAGTGGGTAAGAGAATAAAAAAAATTGTGCATGGTTTTAAACCAGACTTGGTGGTTTTGGTAGGGGCAGAAAATGCCTTTTATGCCCATTCAGTTTTAGCCATTAATGATTACCCGATAATGGTACTTTGCCAAACGATATATAATAACCCTGAGCGTGCAAAACATTCGGTCGTTGATCCCAAATGCGCATACGTTGAGCGCCGAATATTTAATAAAGAGAAGTATTTTGGAGTATACTCTCTTATGCATTACAAATTACTACATTCATTGTCGCCCAAGGCCATTATTTTTAAGTTTGGTTTCCCTACAAAAGGAGAATTGCTGAATCCTATCCCTACAGAAAAGAAATATGACTTTGTTAATTTTGCACTATCGTTGGATTTTAAAAAAGGTGCTCATGACTCCGTTAAAGCATTAGCTTTAGTAAAAGACCGTTTCCCAAAAGTAACTCTTAACCTTGTGGGAGGTTGCTCTGCAGAAAACCGTAAAGAGTTGAATAGCCTTATTCATGAGTTGGGACTGGAGGATAATGTTGTATTCACACCGTTCTTCGAAAAACAAGAAGATTTGTTTCTCCATATTCAAAGAGCCCGTTTTGCTGTGCTGCCATGTAAATTGGATAACACTTCTGGTACGATGTCTCAATCAATGCAACTGGGTTTGCCAATCATAGTTTACAAGACAGCAGGCACACCTTCATTTAACTGCGAAAAACCTTGTGCATTAATTGCAGAGCATAATAATGTTCGATGCTTGGCAACCCAAATGCTTAAATTGATGGATAGTCCTGAATTGGCAGAAACACTTAAAGTAAATGCACGAGAGTTTCAGGAGAAAAAGACAGCTAAAGCATGTCAGAATGGTGATAGGCTATTCGCTACTTTCAAAGCTGTGATTGAACATTATAGAGAAGAAAAAGAAATACCCCGGGAATTGTTATTCAACCCTGAGAGAGATGATTGTTAGATGGTTTAAGAGGAAATTAGTAATGCAAATGAAATACAAAAGAATACAGATACAGGAGATCCTTGACTTTTTGGGAAGTAAGGTTTACGGTATAGATGGTGAGGTTAATGATGTTTTTATCGACAACCTAGCCGAAGTGGAGCGCGTGAATGAGACAACGCTCGACTGGATTAATCCTTCCAAATCGAATAAGCAGGAGGTCGCAAAAAACAGTAAAGCAAGGGTACTATTGGTTGATGATAGTGTTGCGCCTATTGAAGACAAGTTGCTCATTCATGTCAAGAACCCCAAAGTGACTTTGGCCGAAGTGGGTAATCACTTCTTTGTGGAACAGCCCCAAGCTAACATCCATCCTACGGTAGTCATTGACCCAGAAGCAACAATTGGTATGGGGGTTTCTATTGGCGCCTATTGTGTGATTGGGAAAGCGGTGATTGGAGATGGCTGCGTGATTGATAGCAATGTGCGTGTATATGATAACACGGTAATGGGGAAGGGGTGTGTTATCAAGGCTGGCGCCGTGCTTGGCGGTGCTGGTTTTGGATATGAGCGTGATGCGGATGGTAATAAGTTCCGCTTTCCTCAAATTGGCCAACTTATCATGGGCGACTATGTTGAGGTGGGGGCCAATACGTGCATAGACCGTGGCGCATTGGCTGATACTGAGATAGGTGATTATACCAAGATTAATAACCTATGCCATATTGCCCATAACAACAAGATAGGCCGTAATGTGACAATTACTGGCTGTGTGAATATTTCTGGATCCAATGTGATTGACGATGATGTTTGGATTGCCCCAAACAGCAGTCTACGTGGATGGGTGCATATAGGCAAGAAGGCTACCGTAGGCATGGGTGCCGTGGTGGTGAAAAACATTCCCGAAGGAGAAACTTGGGTGGGGAACCCTGCTCACAAACTGGAGAAGAGATGAAAAGGTATAAAGATATATGTATAGCAAGCGGATCTTCAATTCTGTTAGCTTTGAAACAGATGGACTCTGCGCATAGAAAGTTACTTATTGTAACCAAAGAAGGACTGTATGATAATCTGCTGAGTATTGGTGACATTCAGAGAGCGATACTAAGAGGTGAGAATTTGAACAATCCGTTGGATGGGATATTGCGACAAGAAACCAATGTGGCGACTATTCACGAGAACCGATATGAAGTCGAGCAGTACGTTAGAGAACACAAGACGGAGTTTATGCCCATAATTGATGACAACCGCCAATTAGTAGATGTGGTCTTTTGGGATGACTTGTATCATACCCGTGTTGGTCGCCATACTCCTGATTTTAATTTGCCTGTTGTGATTATGGCCGGTGGTAAAGGAACACGCCTGCGCCCACTGACCAATGTTTTGCCTAAGCCACTGATACCCATTGGTGAGCAAACCATGATGGAGGATATTATGGATCGCTTTGTGGAATGCGGATGCAAGAACTTTTATGTTTCATTGAACTATATGGCAGATTTTATCCGCCATTATTTCGACAACTTCAGTAAGCATGACTATCATATAGAATATTTCCAAGAGGATAAGCCCCTTGGAACAGCAGGAAGCTTACACTTATTAAAAGGGAAAATCAATGACACCTTCTTTGTAAGCAACTGTGATAGCGTGCTTGATGAGGATTATGGCGAGATACTGAAATACCATCGCGAGAATAATAATGAGATAACTGTGGTATCAGTGATGAAGAGTATATATATCCCATATGGTACGCTGGTAACTGGAGAAAACGGATTATTGGAGTCCTTGCAAGAAAAACCGGAATTCACATTCCAGATCAATACGGGTATGTATGTATTGGAACCACACTTGTTGAAAGAAATACCGTCAGATAGACTTTATCATATCACATTCCTCATAGAAAAACTCATTCAGGAAGGCCGCAAGGTAGGGGTGTTCCCCATCAATGAAGGTTCGTGGACGGACATTGGGAATTGGGATGAGTATATGAAATATGTTTTGAATAAATGAATTTATAACATCTTTGATTAATAATGGCGGATTGAAATGGTAATAATGTTTATCCATAAATTGAATTATTGTTATATATGATTTTTAAGGAGCATACTTTATATGTTATTTCGCTGATTGCTATAATCTTGTCATTTTGGCATCAGTTGGATTTTTCACTTTTCTTCAATGGTGCCATATACTGTTTTCTATGGTTTATACTACTTATTGTAACAACCAAGATGCATATTAATCATAAACACATTCTGTTTTTTTTACTGTTTTTAATCTTTGCAATATTCTATTTATTAAGAGGTGGTACATATACCAATCTGTCAGATGTAAAATACTTATTCCTTCTTTTTGTATACTTTATAGTTCCACCGTTGATGTATAAATATTACATAAATTTTTGCTCACGTGTGATGATTGCTGTTAGTGTCTCTGTATTTTGGGTAATAGTTATTTATACATTGTATAGAACTTATCCTGTTTCAACTGATAACCCATATATTATTCGAATGGCGGCAAGTAATGAGCAACTGAATAGCTCATTAACAGCATTAGGTGTTATGAATTATGGGCTACCTCACGCCCTGTCTTTCATAGTACCAGGATTAGTGGTGGGCTTTAAAATGTTGAAATCAAAATATATGAGACTTATATGTTTATTATTTATCGCCATTGTGTTTATTATGATATATTTTTCAGGATCAACAACCGCGATGATTTTGAGTATTGGTGGTCTAATGTTATCGTTCTTTTTTTCAGGGAAAGAAACAAATTCAGGTCTATTAATAAAAGTATTGGCGGTAGTTCTGTTTCTTTTTATAGTATCAGAAACAAACTTGCTTGGGACATTGTTTAATTTGTCTCAAGGAATTACTGCGGATACTGCATTCCAAGAAAAAATCGATGATTTTGAAAGCGCTAGTGGTGACACTCAGTTTACAGGAAGGTCAAGCCTTTTTATGAAGTCTTTTGATGTTTTTTTACATAATCCATTTTGGGGAAGTGTAGACGGGGAAGTGGGAGGTCATAATTATTTTATAGATATGCTTGCATCTGTAGGTATTGTAGGATTTATACCATTGTGTATTTATATTTATTTGATCATAAAAGATATCTACTTTTCTTTGTCGAAGAAAACTAGATTTTATTATCTAGTCGGGGCTATATTATTTATTATGATGGGTTTCATGAAGAATATTTGGGGTATGGAATCATTCTTGATGGCATTTTTTTTATTGCCCGTATCCATTCATTTGATAGCTGCTTATAACACTAATCATTAATATTATTACAAAAGAATTTTTAGATCTCGAGGTAATATGAAACTCAAGGTTTTGATTATTTCACATAACAGCTTTAGCAAGACGCATAACAACGGAAAGACACTTTCCGCAATATTCTCTGCTTTCCGGCCTGAAGAGTTGTGCCAGTTGTATTTCACTACCATTGGAAGTCCTGACTATGAAAGATGCCGGGATTATTATTTTATTTCGGATAAGGATGCAGTGAAGTCTATATTCAGAAGGAACAGATGTGGTTGCCAATTACCAAAGGTACCTGTCAGAGATACTGAATTCATTAAGAGTGTTATGAGAACGAACACTCGTCCTGGAATTATAAAAAAATATATTAGAACTTTGATATGGAACTTTAGCGCTTGGTATAGGGGAGGGTGCAAAAAATGGTTAGAGATTCAAAAACCAGATGCTATTTTTTATGTTGGTGGTGATGGGGTGTTTTCTCATAGAATTTCAGTTAATTTATCAGAGAAATTGAATATCCCGCTTGCGACTTATTTTACCGATGATTATATTATCAACCCACCATCGGATTGTTATAAAAAATTATTGCAAAAAACCTATAAAAAGACCGTAACGCGATCTGCGATGCTTTTTGCCATAGGTAGGAAAATGGCCGATGATTACACAGCATATTACAATAAGGAGTTTAAGCCTATCATGAATATAGTTGATATTCCGCCCAAAGAGGAGTGGAAGGCGCCAAAAGAGAATATTGCGATTAATTATTTTGGCGGGTTACATCTTGGCAGGGCAGCGGAAATAATGAGATTTGCTCGTTTTATGCGCGACAAAGTAAAGGATAGCTTAAAGAAATCTTATACTATAGGAATTTTTTCATTTGCTGCCCTATCCGAAGAAGAACTCAAAGAATTGAAAGATTTGGGAATAGTCTTTCATCAAGGATTGACTGGCGTTGAACTTACTGAGGCAATGAGAAAGTCCGATATATTATTACATGTTGAATCTGTTAAAAAAGAGTTTCATTCATTAACAAAATTGTCTGTTTCAACTAAGATACCTGAATATATGTGTTTGACTATGCCTGTCATGGCTTTTGGGCCCACTGATGTGGCATCATTCTCTGTAATAGCTGAGGCAAATCCTGCTATGGTAATTAATGATGTGGAAGATTCATTTATGATGGATAAGCAGGCTGATCAAATAATAAAAATTCTCAATTCAGATATTAAATTGGCGTCAATAGCAGAAGCTAACTATAATTATTCTAAAGACCATTTTGACAAAAGAATTGTTGCTGAACAATTTAGAAATGAAGTTGTTTCAATGATTAAAAATAGGCAATAATAGCAAGGTGTATTAGTTGAATATGTATAAACATTTCTTTAAGAGAATAATTGATTTAATTATCTCGCTGATAGTTTTGTTGTTGATCGGCTGGCTTTTTTTAATCATAGCCATTTGGCTACATTATGCGAACAAAGGAGCTGGGACATTCTTCTTCCAAGAAAGACCGGGTAAAAATGGCAAGATATTTAAGGTCATCAAGTTCAAGACAATGACAGATGAAATGGATGCAGATGGTAACCTTCTCCCTGATGAAAAGCGTCTGACCAAAGTTGGGAAATTCGTTCGCAGCACCTCTATAGACGAGTTACCTCAACTTATAAACGTTTTAAAGGGTGATATGGCTTTAATTGGTCCGCGTCCATTGTTGGTACAATATCTACCTTTATATAGCAAAGAGCAATCCCGTAGGCATGAGGTACGGCCAGGAATATCAGGTTGGGCACAGTGCCATGGACGTAATGCTATATCATGGACAGAAAAATTTAAACTCGATGTTTGGTATGTTGACCATTGCACCCTTTGGACTGACATACAAGTCATATTCATCACCATCAAAAATGTGTTGTTGCGAAAAGATATTAATTCAGCAACGGCAGCCACAATGGAAGCTTTTAATGGAAATAACTAAGGTGAGTATGAAGGATATTGCAATATTTGGCGTTGGCGGTTTTGGCCGTGAGGTGTTGGCTCTGATAAAAGACATCAACAAGCATGACCCTACATGGAATATAGTCGGTTTCTTCGATGACGGCTATGAGAAAGGCGAGATGTTTAATAACTTGCCAAACCTGGGTAACGTGGAAGACCTTAACGAATGGAAAACTCCTTTAAGTTTAGTTGTCTCAATAGGTTATCCGGTGATTAAAAAGAAAGTATTAGACAGAATAAACAATCCATTAGTGGATTACCCAACACTAATACACCCCTTGGCATGGATAGGCGATAAAGAGTTTGTGAAGATAGGTAAGGGTTGCATTATCTGTGCAGGAACACTTATTACCACCAACATCAAGATTGAAGATTTTGTAATATTGAACCTTAACTGCACTGTGGGACATGACACGATAATAAAGAAATACTCGGCCTTTATGCCATCGGTAAACATATCAGGTGAAGTGAAAATTGGTGAAGGTGTGTATGTAGGTACAGGAGCCAAAATTATCAACCAACTTGAAATAGGAGATTATACAATAGTGGGTGCTGGTGCTGTGGTTACCAAAACCTTGCCTGCACATTGCACCGCTGTCGGAATGCCGGCTAAACCTATCAAGTTTCATTAAATAGGAGTTTCTTAAAAATGAACGTTATTTTCCTTACATTATTTAGAATAAAGGATATTGAGGCACGTGGTATTTACGAGGACTTGATGCGTAAATTCAAGAATGAAGGCCATCAAGTTTATATAGTCTGCCCTGTAGAACGTCGTGAAGGTCTAAAAACCTCACTGGTCGAGCAAAATGGGGTAAAGATACTAAATGTGAAGACGCTGAATATTCAGAAAACTAATGTGGTAGAGAAAGGAATTGGTACGCTACTCATAGAGAGCCAATACATTAAGGCTATTAAGAAATATTTGAGTAATGTCTCGTTTTGTTTGATAACCTATAGTACTCCACCTATTACATTTACAAATGTGGTTAGGTATCTGAAGAAACAGAATCCTGACGCCATCTCATATCTTCAGCTAAAGGATATCTTCCCTCAGAATGCGGTGGATATTCAGATGTTTTCCAAAGGGTCGTTATTCTACAGGTTCTTTAGGAATAAGGAAAAATCACTTTATAAGGCATCCGACTATATCGGATGTATGAGTCCCGCCAATGTGGAGTTTGTATTGAAACATAACCCAGAGGTTGACGCAAGTCGCGTAGAGGTCGCACCTAATAGTATAGAATTATACGATAGCCGTAACGATAACGAGAACAAGGATAAGATAAGAGAGAAGTATGGCCTGCCGACAGACAAGCCGGTCTTTATCTATGGCGGAAATCTGGGCAAACCACAAGGTATTCCTTTCCTGATGAAATGTCTGGATGCCAATGCGAATAGGACGGACTGCCATTTCTTGGTGATTGGCACTGGAACGGAGCTGCCTAGATTGCGGGCTTGGTATGATGAAGAGAAACCGCAGTCGGTGACAATAATGAACGGACTACCTAAAGCTGATTATGACCAATTGGTGAAGGCTTGTGATGTGGGTTTGATATTCCTCGACCATCGCTTCACCATCCCCAACTATCCGTCACGCCTGTTAAGCTACCTGGAAAACAAGATGCCGGTGCTTTGTGCCACCGACCCCAACACTGACATGGGCCGCATCGCCGAAGCCAACGGCTATGGTTACTGGTGCGAAAGCAACTCGGTTGAAGCCTTCACAGTCATCCTCGACAATATGATCCACAGCGACCGTAAATTCATGGGCGAGAAGGGATATGAGTTCTTGAAAGCGAATTATCTTATGGAGAATACGTACAATGCCATCATGAGGCATTTTAAATAAACTAAGATTTGCAAAAAAATAGAGTGACTGTGCGAGAGTCACTCTATTTGACAAGATTTAATCCCTGTCGTTGACAGGAACGAGCCTGTATTCTGGAACGTCAAACTCGTCAGTTCGTTTGTTGCATCCAGAACACAAAGGTACAATGTACCAACTGTTGTCAGAACTGCCAACCTTTTTAACATGAGCTCCTACTTCTGCCGATTTAGCACAGTCGCTTGCCGAACAATCGTCAGGCCAATAACCCTTTTTTGCTTTCCAGAACTCTTTCCAAGTGCTGTAGTTCTTTGGTTTCCTGTCGCCTGTGTTGTGTAAATTTTTTACTTTTACCATAACATAAGCTTTAATTATGAAGACCATTCCAACCACGGTCAACTTTGGTTACCTCGTAAGTGAGGCGTACTCAATATAAATAATAGCAAAAAACATACCAAAGGATAAATCGTTATTATTATTTGCGATAGGCTGACATTTTGTCAGGTTGTTATATTGATATGACAATTTTTTTGGGGGGGGCAGTCACAAATGGATACTACTATTATAGAATCAACATCATTATTACGGGATCAATTCTTAAGTTTGCTTAGGTGGGGTATAGGTAAGGAGTCCGAACCTTTTCAAGGAACTGTGTATTGGGACATCGTTGAGACAATGGCCGTGAAGCATGGACTTCTGGCAGTGGTGTACGACGCAGTCCTGCAACTCCCCGAAGGCCAACGTCCGCCACAGGTAACGTGGCTGCGATGGATTGGACAGGTGATACAAGGATATGAGGCTCGCCATGAAGCTTATCGCAAGGCGGTAATGGATTTGGCGTCGTTCTACAACGCCCACGGCTACAGGATGATGCTGCTGAAGGGCGATGCCTGCGGCGGGGATTGGCCGAGGCCTGAACACAGGCCTTACGGTGACATCGACATCTGGCTCTTCGGAAAACAGAAAGAAGCGGATGATGTGTTAGTACGCGAAAAAAGTATTAAGATTGACAACTCGCACCACCATCACACCGTGTTCAGCTGGATGGGCTTCACGGTGGAGAACCACTATGACTTTGTGAACGTGCATGCCCATAAGTCGAGTGCTGAGCTGGAAAAAGTTTTCAAGAGTTTAGGTGAAGACGATAGCTATTCTGTGGAGATGTTTGGGGAGAAAGTATTTCTGCCTTCACCGAATCTGCATGCGTTGTTCTTGATGAAGCATATGGTGAGTCATTTTTCGGCTGCTGAGATTACACTGAGGCATGTGCTTGATTGGGCGTTCTTCGTGGAGAAGCATTCTTCAGAAGTGGATTGGGAGTGGCTGGATGGGTTGTTGGTTAAGTACCACATGAAGGAGTTCTTCAACTGTATCAATGCCATTTGTGTGGAAGAATTGGGGTTTGAGGCATCAATCTTTCCTGAGATTGAACCAAACCCTGATTTGAAAGAGCGAGCCCTTTTAGATATGTTGAATCCACTGTTCTCGAGTGCAGAGCCGAATGGTTTTGTGCCGCGCATGATATATAAGTATAAACGATGGCAGGGGAATGCGTGGAAGCATGAATTATGTTATAATGAAAGTAGGTGGTCTGCTTTTTTGACAGGTGTTTGGGCTAAAATTTTGAAACCAGCGAGTATTTAGTTTAATAGCTTAGTAGCTTAAGAAGTTTAAAAGTTTAAGCGGTTTAAGGGTTGGTTATTACGAAAGAGATACTCGATGAGTTGACAGAGAAGGCGAAAGAATCGCCTCGCTTGCGTTACAACTTGGATTTGCGCAACAGTGCTGACGACCAGTCGCAGCGGATGCTGAATGCTCTGGAGCCTGGAACTGTGATGCCCATACACCGGCATAAGGGCTCTTCTGAGACATGTATCTGCATTCGTGGGCATTTTGAGGAATACTTCTTTGATGAACACGGCAACCTGACAGACACCATAGATATGGTGCCAGGCGGAGTAGTGCTGAATATAGAAAAAGGACAGTGGCACTCGCTAAAATGTTTAGAGAGCGGAACAGTGCTGTTGGAGGCGAAGGACGGACCATACCACCCCTTGGAAGAAGACGAGATCTATCAAGAATTATAGAATTGGAGAATTTTGGGTCGGTCTTCGACCTCAAATTCCATCAAAAAATCTGAGAGAAAATAACTCGAACACGAATCTCACAAATATAACGAATGTAAATCGGTCAAGAATTAGAGGCAATCGTTCGAGATTATCGCAGGGACGGTGCTGAACTTATAGATATGACTAATAAAACTTGATGATATGCCTTGTAAGTCAGAAAAAGAAATAGAGCAGGCAAAGGAGAGAAGCCTTGAAATGCTTCAATCTCTATACAAGGAGATAGAGAACCTGGTGGAGGATATTGTTCCACTATATGACGATATAGAGAACTTCTTCTTTCAAGACGTGGACTATCAGGCATTGAAATCTGTCGTTCCCCGATGGATGACGGATGCGGGGCGCTCACCTGAGTCCGGCATGGATAAAGAGACTTATGAGAAGTTGAGACAGGTATATAAAGATCCTTTGTCGAATAGAATCATACATTGGGCAGATGTTCAGATGATTCTGGCTGCAATCCAGGATAGAGTAATGGCGGTTAAGAATTATCTGATGGTTATATACCGTCACTTACCTGCCTATTGCTTATACGAAGACAGCGAGTATAATGCCAGCCAAAGGGTGCTGAATGAAGAATCAGACAGTGTTCATACGGCCATCAACAATGTGTTCGTGACACTATGTTCATCTTTTGACTTACTGACCAAGATTGTGTATGAATGCTCACATTACGATAAAGATGGGTTTGCAGAGTATAAAAGGCTAAGATGCAGAAAAGATAATGTGCTTTATAAAAAGGGAAACTATGGTTTTGATGAATTAAAATCATCGGGTCTGTTGTATAGCGAACCAGTCTGCGTAAGAACGGCCTGTAGTTTTCGTGATGAGTTTATCCACAATGGAGCATGGGATTACAGGTGTGCCATCTTTTATCCGAGTGTGGAAGGAGAACCAGTGGAGCCTTTTGTGGTGATGCCTGATGTGGATGAAAATGGTATTCTTGTTTCATCCGGCTCAAGAAATAAGTTCTATGCTAAGAGCAGTAAACTTAATGTGGTGCTCCCCGGCCTTGTGAAGGAGATAATAGGAGTGCTATCGAAAACAATTACTGCATTGAGTGACTTGTTACGGAGGAGAATTGTACCAGTCAACAAGGATGAGTTTACGAATGCAGGGATGTTCCAGCTAACAAGAAATCAGGTGATGGGGTATAAGGCCTTATTGGGAGATAAGTTTACTGAATTGGAACTTATGCAAACAATGGATTTCCTGATGCCGCAGTTCCCAGTGTGTAGTCCTATCATTGCGGAATTATGTAGGGGCATTACGCTGACTGAAGGCCTTGGAATACATTTGCTGTATGGAGGATGTGAGAAAGGCAGGCCATACAGAATGCTGATGATTGTATTGTTGCTGAATGAAACGGCAAATCTGAAGACAGATTATAAGCTGGCCTACCGACTGCTGAAAGAGGCTTATATTATGACGGATAATATATATGGTCAACTGAAGGGAAGTACATATCCATTCTGCCTGTCGGATTATTTGACTGAACTTGAAACAGCCTTGCCAAACAGAAATCCAAATGTTTTGGAGGCAGAGGAGGCTGAATTGTATAATAACCTACCCCCAAAGATAACTGTATATCGTGGGATGTGCGATGAGGAAAAACAGTCTGGCAAATATGGTATCAGTTGGACGTTGGATGAAAAATATGCGTTGAACTATGTGTTTTATAAGAAGAATGAGGTGAAGGGAACAATAGGTTGGCGTGCAGAAATGGAGATAGACAAGAATGAAATCTTCGCAGTTTGGGGCGTCAAAGACGAGAGGAAAGAAATAGTTATAAACCCCAGCAGATGTAAGAATGTAATGTTCACAAAGGTGGTGAAATAGCAGATATGTATATTTCGAAAATAAAACTTCAGAACTTCCGAAGATTTAGGAATATTGAAATCAGATTCAACAGGGGTAGAAATATCCTTGTTGGTGACAATGAGTCCGGTAAATCCTCAATTCTTCAGGCTATAGACCTTTGCTCGAGGGGTAGCAGGCACCGTGTGGAAGATATAGGCGTGGAAACATTGCTTAACGTGGATGCCGTAAGGGAGTTTATGGCAGGAGATAAAAGAATTGAAAACCTGCCAAAACTGTATATAGAGCTATATCTTTCAGATATTGTTGACGAAGGGCTGGAAGGAAATGAGAATAGCGAAAACGTCCCGGCAAATGGCGTTCGTTTGGCGATAGAGCCGGATTTGTCTCTTAGCAGACAAACACTTCAAGTGCTGCAAGCGCAAAATTCCTCATTCCCTTTTGAGTTCTATTCGATAATCTTCAGCACATTCAGTGGTGAATCCTATAACGGCTACTCCAAGAAAGTGAAGACCGTGATGCTGGACAACAGTACAATTGGCAACGAATATGCACTGAATGAATATATATCTACCATCTATGGAGCTGCATTGACTCAAGTGGAACAATTGGCAACCAAACATAGTTACGGAAATTCAAAGAGTGGATTTAAGGATGGAGTGTTGGCACCATTCAATGCTAAACTGCCAGTAGGATATTCCTTTTCTGTCAAGAATACTGGCAAGAATTGTTTGGAGAACGACCTAACGATAGAGATGGGAGGTGTTCCCATTAGTGAGAAGGGAACCGGTGTACAGTGTGCGGTAAAAACGCAGTTGGCGCTGAGCAGAGCTGAAGAAATACCAGTTATACTGCTGGAAGAGCCAGAGAATCATTTGAGTCATCTGAATATGAGGAAAATGATAGAGGATATTGAGAAGAGCCAACGGGCTCAATTGTTCATCTCTACGCACAGTGACATGATCAGCACCCGTCTGGATTTAAGGAACTGTATCTTGATGAATAGTGCTGAGCCTGCGAGGACTGTTTCTCTGGGATATGTTGATGGAGGTACTGCCAATTTCTTCATGAAAGCACCTGACAACAATATGCTGCAATTTGTTTTAGCAAAAAAAGTCATATTGGTTGAAGGTGATGCAGAGTTTATCCTGATGGATGCATTCTGCAAGAGGGTGTTAAACCAGACCTTGGCAGAGCGGGGCATAGATGTGATAGCAGTTGATGGCAAATGCTTTAAGCGCTATCTGGAGATTGCCAGGCAGATAGGCGTGAAAGTAGCGGTGGTTACAGATAATGACAAGAATTATGCGGAGAATATCACAAACGCCTACAATGGCTATATGAATAATGAGTATGCTAATATCAAGGTATTTGCGGATACGGATAATGAGCTATATACCTTTGAAGTAGCGGTGAATAAGAATAATGAGGCGGATTGTGACGAATTATTTGGAGCAGGTCGCAGAACCTTGTCGGTAATAGAATATATGCTGGCGAATAAAGCAGAGGTGGCATACAAACTATTGACGCAAAAGGGAGAAACGATAAATGTACCTCAATACATAAGAGAAGCCTTGGAATGGGTAAATGTTTGATGTTGGCAGTGGCTGGCTCAGGGAAGACAACATACTTGATAAGTTTGCTGAACCTTGAGCAACGTTTCTTGCTGGTAACATATACGCGAAACAACTATGAGCACCTGAAAAGGTCAGTAGTTAGGAAGTTTGGCTATTTTCCAGAGAATATCAAGGTGCTGAAGTATTTCCAGTTTGTTTACTCATTTTGCTACAAACCGTTTTGTGGACTGGCGAATAGGGCTAATGGGATAACCTTTGATTTGCCTCCAGAGCACACAAGATATCAACCCGGGACGGATGCTTTCTATAGGACAAGAGGAGGAAGGCTATATCATAACCGCATAGCTCACTTTTGCAAAGAGCAGTGTTCAGGGGGGATTAAAGCCCGCTTGGATAAGTATTATGACTACTTGCTGATAGACGAGGTTCAAGATTTTGCTGGGCATGATTTCAATCTGCTACTGAGTATTTTGCCTGACAGATGTAAAACGATTTGTGTGGGTGATTTCTTCCAGCATACATACGATACCAGTCTTGACGGGAATGTGAGAAAGTCGTTGTACAAGAGCCTTACTCCATATATAAAAGAGTGGAAAAAAGTTGGAGTTGACATAGATACTCGCTCGTTGGCGAGGACAAGACGATGCAGCCCAGAGATATGTGCTTTTGTGGAGACGTTGGGGATTTCTATTCAGTCGACAGGTGAAGCTGTGGGGTCTGTGTTTTACATTGATAACGAAGAAGAATGTGAGAGAATTATCAATGAAGCAACAATCCCCAAATTGTTCCTTAAAGAAGGGAACAAGTATTTTTGTGATGGTATGAACTGGGGAGCATCAAAGGGTCTTGACCACTTCGTAGATGTTTGCGTTGTGCTAAACAAATCGTCGTTGGATTTGTATCAAAAAGGAAGACTGAGTGAGTTGAACCCTCAGACCAAAAACAAACTCTATGTTGCTTGCACGAGAGCACATAGGCATCTTTATATAATGAGCTACACATGGTTGGAGAAATACCGATTGCAGTAGGAATAATAACATGGAATAAATAACATTTAAACAAATAATAACAACAATGAGTGTTTTTAAAGACAAGACGCTGCTCATTACCGGTGGTACGGGCAGCTTTGGTAATGCAGTGTTGAACAGGTTTCTCCGCACTGACATCGGAGAGATTCGCATCTTCAGCCGCGACGAGAAGAAGCAGGACGATATGCGTCACGACTTCCAGGCGCGTATGCCTGAAGTGGCCAACAAGATTAAGTTCTACATCGGCGACGTGCGGAACAAATCGACCCTGAAATATGCGATGAAGGGCGTGGATTACGTGTTCCACGCTGCCGCTCTGAAGCAAGTGCCAAGCTGCGAGTTTTTCCCGATGGAGGCCGTCAAGACTAACGTGATTGGTACAGACAACACGCTGGATGCAGCTATCGATGCTGGCGTGAAGTGCGTCATCTGTTTGAGTACGGATAAGGCAGCATATCCTATCAACGCTATGGGTATCACCAAAGCTATCGAGGAGAAGATTGCCGTGGCCAAATCTCGTCTGAGTGGCGATACCAAGATCTGCTGCACCCGTTACGGTAATGTGATGTGCTCCCGTGGCTCGGTCATTCCCCTCTGGATTGACCAGATCCGCAAGGGCAACCCGATTACGCTCACTGAGCCGAAGATGACCCGCTTCATCATGTCTCTTGAGGAGGCTGTTGACTTGGTGCTGTTTGCCTTCGAGCACGGCAAGAATGGTGACATCCTCGTGCAGAAAGCTCCTGCCTGCACCATCCAGACGCAGGCAGAAGCCGTAAAGGAGTTGTTCGAACACCAGGCACCAGCAGGTAAGAAACCGGAAATCAAGGTCATCGGAATTCGTCACGGTGAGAAGATGTACGAGACTTTGCTTACCAAGGAAGAAGCTGCCAAGGCTATTGATATGGGTAATTTCTATGCTGTGCCTGCCGACAACCGCGACTTGAACTACGACAAGTATTTCAAAGAAGGTGACACCAAACGCGCACTTATTGATGAGTTCAACTCGAACAACACAAGGATTCTGAATCTAGAGGAAACGAAGGAGAAAATCGCTTCATTGACATACATCCAAAACGAACTTAACGGTATTCCTAATCTCGTTTGATTAGGATTCCGAAAAAGCCCTAAATAACGAAAGGAACAAAAAAATAGGTAGGTTATTACAGATGCTTGGTTGTTGTTTTTTCAAAGCACTTATGAAAGTAAACTTTCAAGATGCTTTCAAATAACATCAACCTTTGTCACGACAAAGCAATTTTAGTAAAATTGTCATCTGTAAAAACAGTTTTTGCATATTTAGCGATTTTCGTATACTTTCGGAATATGAAAGAGATATTATATAAAGAGGAGTCAGCAAAGATTGTGGGGGCGATATTTGAAGTCCACAAACGCCTCGGTGTTGGCTTACTCGAAAAGGTGTACCAAGAGGCCTTGGCCATTGAACTAAAACACCGAAGCATTCCTTTCGATCGTGAAAAGAGGTTTGATGTTTACTATAGAGACCAAAAACTCGATGCACAATACATAGCAGACTTTGTATGCTATGACAAGATAATTGTCGAACTGAAGGCTGTGAGCGAACTTTTAGACGTTCACAAGGCTCAGGTTCGCAATTATCTTACGATTACGGGCTATGAGCTCGGAATCTTGTGCAACTTCAACGAACTCTATATGGAACCCGTAAGGGTACTAAACTCAAACCTAATGTAGTTTTAGGGTATTTCGTACTTTTAGTTGTTTTAGGAATTAAAAACAGAAAAATATGGCTGAATTTAAGAATAATGGTAAACTGAAGCTGCTGATAATCGTGGGTACTCGCCCGGAAATTATACGTCTGGCTGCGGTCATCAACGAGTGCCGCAAGTATTTTGACACGCTGCTGGCACATACCGGTCAGAACTACGACTACAACCTCAACGGTGTCTTCTTCAAGGACCTGAAGCTTGCAGACCCCGACATCTATATGGAAGCCGTAGGTAATGACCTTGGAGAGACCATGGGCAACATCATCGCCAAGAGCTATCAGCTGATGGTGGAGGTGAAGCCCGATGCAGTGCTGGTGCTGGGCGATACCAACTCGTGCCTCAGTGTGATTGGCGCCAAGCGACTCCATATCCCCATCTTCCACATGGAGGCCGGCAACCGCTGCAAGGATGAATGTCTTCCCGAGGAGACCAACCGCCGCATCGTGGACATCATCAGCGACGTGAATATGGCATACTCTGAGCACGCCCGCCGCTACCTGGCTGATACCGGCCTGCCCAAGGAACGCACCTACGTCACGGGTAGCCCTATGGCTGAGGTGCTGCATAACAACTTGGCAGAGATCGAGGCTAGCGATATCCACAAACGTCTGGGCTTGGAGAAGGGCAAGTATATTCTGCTGAGCGCTCATAGAGAAGAGAACATTGATACAGAGAAGAACTTTATGAGCCTCTTCACCGCTATCAATAAGATGGCTGAAAAGTATGATATGCCCATCCTCTACAGCTGCCATCCGCGTTCAAGAAAACGTCTTGAGGCTAGCGGCTTCCAGCTCGACAAACGTGTTATCCAGCATGAGCCATTGGGATTCCATGACTACAATTGCCTCCAGATGAATGCCTTTGCAGTGGTGAGTGACAGCGGTACCCTGCCTGAAGAAAGCAGCTTCTTTACCAGCGTGGGTCATCCTTTCCCAGCTGTATGTATCCGCACGTCTACCGAGCGTCCCGAGGCATTGGACAAGGGCTGCTTTGTGTTGAGTGGTATTGATACCGTAGGCTTGCTGCAGAGCGTGGATGTGGCTGTGAGTCTGATTAAGGATGGTCATCAGGGCATCCCTGTACCCGACTATGTCGACGAGAATGTCAGCACCAAGGTTGTCCGCATCATCCAGAGCTATGTGGGTGTGGTGAACAAAATGGTCTGGCGTAAGTTTTAATTCCGTAAACAGCAAAAAACTCTAAAAATACTAAAATATCAAGAATTATAGAATTGGAGAATTGACTTGTTTTGCGAACACGAATGACACGGATTGAACGAATAGGCCTTTTTATATGACAATCATTGCCATGATTGCTTTGCTTGCTGCAAAGGTTTTATTTCGCCTGAAGAATCTTGAAAGCGAACTTTCAGAAGTTCTTCCGGCAAAATGAAACTCATCATATAAAAAATAATATTCTCTAATTCTCAAATTCTTGAAATAATACGATTCGTAGGATTGGTGAGATTCGTGTTCAAAAAATAGTTTTCGAGGCTTTCGTGATTTTAGATGTTTTAGGAATAAACGAATATAAGATGAAAGTTTTAGTAACTGGAGCGAAAGGTTTCGTGGGCAAGAACTTATGTGCTGCCCTCAAGAACATTCGCGATAATAAAGATAGACGTTTCCCAGAGTTGAAGATTGAAGAAATCTTTGAGTATGACTTGGACAGCACCCCCGAGGAGTTGGATCAGTGGTGTGCTGAAGCGGACTTTGTGTTCAATTTGGCTGGCGTGAATCGCCCGCAGAATCAAGAGGAATTCATGCAGGGCAACTTTGGCTTTGCCAGCACCTTGCTAGACACGCTGGTGCTCCATAATAACATCTGCCCCGTGATGCTCAGCAGCAGTCAGCAAGCCTCTTTGACTGGCCGCTTCGGAAATAGTGAGTATGGCCGTAGCAAGAGAGCAGGGGAGGATTTGTTTCTCACTTATGGCAAAGACGCGGGCGCTGCGGTGAAGGTGTACCGATTTCCGAATTTGTTCGGTAAGTGGTGCCGTCCAAACTACAACTCGGCAGTTGCTACCTTCTGTAACGCCTTTGCCAACGACCTGCCTTATACGGTGAATGACCCCAGCGTAGAGCTAGAGTTGCTGTATATTGATGATTTGGTCGATGAGATGATTGCGTGCTTGGAAGGCAAAGAGCACCATTGTGAGTTTGATGGACTCGATGTGCTTCCGAAGGAAGATGGGCGCTACTGCTATTGCCCCGTTACGCACAAAGTGACGCTGGGCGAGATTGTGGAGCTGCTGAAGAGCTTTGCAGAACAGCCGAAGACCCTGATGATACCGGAGATTCCTGCAGGCAGCTTTGCCAAGAAACTCTACTCTACGTATCTCTCATATCTCCCGAAAGAGAAGGTGGCATTCCCGTTGAAGATGAATGTCGATGACCGTGGGTCGTTTACCGAGTTGGTTCACACTCTTAATTGCGGCCAAGTTAGCATCAATATCTCCAAGCCCGGCATCACAAAGGGACAGCATTGGCACAATACCAAATGGGAGTTTTTCATCGTTGTCTCGGGCCACGGACTAATTCAAGAACGCAAATTGGGTACCGATGAGGTGATAGAGTTTGAAGTGAGTGGTGACAACATCCAATGCATCCACATGCTTCCTGGATATACCCACAACATCATCAACCTCAGCGACACTGAGAATCTGGTAACCGTAATGTACTGTAACGAGGTTTTTGATCCAGAGAAGCCAGATACTTTCTTTGAAAAAGTATAATTAAAAAACCTCTTAGAGTAAAAGAGAGTTCTGCTCGGCACTCTCGTTCAGCCTCGATGTCGAGAGTTCCCGTTTGCGAATGAACCGACGAACGAGCGAGAGGATAGACCAAGCAGGCTTGGACTATCCCAAGCGAGGAGGAGGAAAAGTTAAGCTTAATTTCAATTTCCATCAGTCGCTAGAGTGGAAAACAAAATTGATGAAAGGTTGTTTGTGACATTTTTGTAAAAATAATGTTGTGAAGAATAAAGAAGATATCGAAGTTCGGAAAGTTCTATCGGGTATTACAAAAAACCTTGCTAACAAACGATGGGATTGTATTGTTGCTGGCTGCGACCAAAAAGCGATTAATAGTCACTTGTTGCAGAGGCATGGCATATTAAACCATATTGTTGAAAATGGGCACTGCTATGAATTGAGAGAAACCGACGTATTTAGTTGGACAAAAGACCAACCTCCAGTTGCCTTTAAGAAATGTGGGCTTCAAAATGCCATTTCGCTTCCTATTTTCTGCAATCATCACGATACTGAACTTTTTAAACAAATAGAAACGGATGCTGCCGATTATGGTGACTATCATAATCAATTGTTATTGAGTTATCGTACGCTTTGTGGAGAAATCAGGAGAAAAGAGTTGGTGGTTGAACGTTATAAACGATATTTGAACTCTAACATTCTAAAGGCCTATCGTGAAGATTATTTGAATATTTTGCCTGGGGCAATTAATGGCAATATAGTTGGATTAAGAGATCTTTATTACTATAAGGATTTGTTGGAGATAGAGTTGGTTAATCCTACTGATAATTTTTACTTTGTGCATCATACTTACCCAATCAAAGGGCTATACGCATCCTCTTCTTTCACCATAGCTACAGCAGAAGAAACGGCTGATACAGTAGAAGTGTTAGACGATTGTTTCGGTCACGTCATTCCTAATGGAGAGAATACAGAGTTTGTGTTTGGATATCATAAAGATCATGTAAATGATTTGATTCTTGACTTTGTAAATGGGTGGGGTGGACTTGATAAAGAGCAATTGGGAGAAAGGCTCACTGGGTGGTTTACGCTTATAGAAAGTTGGGGTATGGCTCCAAATTTGTATGATAGAATCAGAAAAGACGACTTGGCCCGATATTTCGAACTACTGGAAAATTCATTTTTATGCGTAAGGCAAAATCCTAAAGTTGGTTTTAATATGTTTTCCGGGCTATTATAGACTTGGTTGAGGCTGCGGATGAACTATAACTTTCATTAGTCGTTGGAAGAATAATGGTTCATGGTGAATGGTCTAATTTTGGTTTGCTCCATAAAGTCGCAGACCGTGACCGGAGGTCAGGCAGCATGGTTCATGGTTAATGGCTAATGGTTCATGATTAATGCTGAAGATAATGTTTATGCTTTTATTGAGTAAACTCTACATTTAATTATTAATTAAAAATTGATTTAGATATTAAATTAGATATTAATTCTGAAAATAGAAAATAAAATCCTGCGATTATGGCTGGTTTTTTTTCTAGTAATGAAAATAAATCTAGAATTTAACAGTTGTTAGACAACTTATCCTGAAAATTTGGAAAAAATGGCTGACCTGCAAGGTGTGAAAAGAAATATAACCGATATGGCCATAGTATGTACTGAGAAACAGTTTGCAGACTTATGTGCCAAAGATTCGGCAATGCTCACTAAAGAATATGTGAGGCTTGATGCAAAACAAGTCAGGGGTGAATTATGTGGAGGCGTTGCTGTTGGAGCATTGAAGCCAGGCAGCGTAGCCGTGGTGACGAAAGGCTGCTCTGCACACTACCTCGCCTTCTTGTTATGCTCTTTGCCCGGGCAATTGTTTTTGTTTGGGCAGAAGTTCAATGTACTGGCAAAGACGACAATTAATAAGAAAATTGTGAGTACATTCACGGTATTTGATGTTGGGAAAGAGTCAGAAAGGGCATATGAGACAGCAGAGGTTCTGAAAGAAACGGCTTACGTTCAGTACTTAGACCATAAGGAAGATTTGAATTATGAGCGCTTGTATCGACTTATATCTGACTTGTGTGATATGCTGGCATTGGAGCTTTATGCTCATCCTTTATTTGAGGAGAAAGGTATTTTTATATTGGAAAATTGGAAGGCTGTACTTGTACAGCAAGATCAAGAAGAGAAAATAATTATAAAGGCTTTGATGGCACTTTCTGACAGTAAAAGTCCGTTGAGGAACGAGATAATGAAGGCACATATCTTGGTTCAAGATGTGAATGATTACATAAAAAGGTAAAAGATAATGGCATGGAAGATAAATAAGATGACCATTGAGAACTTCAAGTTCTTTTTGGAACCGTTTGTTATTGAACCTAAAGGCAAGCATGTGTTGATGTATGGCGAAAACGGCAGTGGCAAGAGTTCCATCTATTGGGCTGCATACACCCATTTCCAAAGTTGCCTGAAACAAACTGATGATGCAGGGAAGTATTTCAAAAAAGACCATTCGGACAACTTGGTCAATCTATATGACACAAGGAATCGCCGTTCGGGCATCGAAATAGAATTTGTTAAACCTGAAACATTACAGACCCGGAGCTATACTGACGGAAGCTGGGCAATAAACACAAACGCCGATGACTTTGTTCGCTTGAGTACATTTGCCAGCGACTTTATGAACTATAAGTTCCTGTCAGCCATCTTTGATTTCAAGAACAGCCGCCCCGTTGATCTGTTCAAGATTTTCGAGGATGAGATTTTTCCATTTATCCCGCTTGGAGCACCAAGATATGACTTGGATGGCACTGTGACTAGTGAAACCAGTGCAGAACAGTGGTGGCGATATATTGAGTCATGCTATTATACTACAGGAGTGCTGAACAGGCGGTCCTCAGGCGGTGTGTTTGTACATGATGAGAAATGGCAGGCATATCAAAACTTGATTGCCGACTTCAATCGAAGATTGCAAAACCTGCTGACCGACATTGCCAATGAAGCCAACACTAAACTGCAGGAACAGAAGATGCCTGTAAGTGTGAAGCTTACTCTTGAAAAGGTGCAGTTTGACAAGAAAGTTCCATTGTCGACAAGATCTTATGATGGTGAATTTTACCCTCCTCACATTATTTTGACAGCACAGCTGCTTGATTCTGATGGCAGCCCTGTGTCGCCAATAGAGATTAAGCATCCTCGTTCATTCTTCAACGAGGCGAAACTTACCCGAATGGCCTTGGCCTTGCGGCTGGCCATATTCGACCGGAAATACCAGGGTGACGATTGCGCAAAGGTGATATTTGTAGATGACCTCTTGATTAGCCTTGACATGTCGAACCGTTTGATGGTGGTTCGGGAATTGTTGAACTACGCCAATCGCTATCAGATGTTTATCTTTACGCATGATCGTGCATTCTATGACCTTATTTACGACTCAATAGCCCAGCGTAACGCATCGAATGAATGGTGCTATTATGAAATGTATGCCATTGATGAGCAAGTGAGTGATGGACAAGTGCCCGAGCCATGGATTAAAGTAAAGCAGAATTATATGCAACAAGCCAGGTCGTTTTTCTCTGATTACGAGTATCACGCTTCGGCCAACAGTCTTCGTAAAGAATGTGAAAAACAGTTGCTCAGGCTATACCCTCGCAATTGGACAATATTTCCCAAAGCAGATGGAACGGTAAGTGTTTTGAATCTGAACGGGCTTGACCAAAAATTGAACCAGTTTTATGACCGTTTTGGTACAGAAAGTATTTTTACGCCTAACATTGACCAGTATAGAAGCAGAATCCTAAATCCGGCCTCACATAACGACAGCAAGGCTAAAGTTTTCCGCTCGGAGTTGATACTGGCTATTGATGAGATATCGCAGTTTGAAAAGATCAACAAGTTGCGTCTTTCGGCGGAGAACGATGTTTCGCAACGTGAGTTTGTTCTGGAAATGGACAATAGCACAAAGCATGTTGTTATAGTAATTGTTCCGTTGGAGGAATGGTACAAGTTGGAGTATGAGGGTAACACTTATTTTGAGAACATAGAAGTAAAAGTGAAAAGTTATACTGGCTTCAACCCAGGAACTGATAAACTTGAGATCAGGAAACTATGGCGTGACACATGTCGGTTTATAGGCATTATACCAGAAACAGCATTTCCTGCAATGGAGACTGTGATAAAAGACAAGAATACGGGTGTGCTGTTAAGAGATTTACCTGTTGTATAATATATTTGTAAACGATAGTAACTAAAACAACATATTATGTCAGAAAGAAAAACGATTTACCTGTGCCTTGCGCACATGAGTGAGGAAGGTTGGGAACAGAAATATGTGAAAGAGGCATTCGACACGAACTGGGTGGTGCCGATGGGACCGAATGTCAATGCGTTTGAACAAAGTCTGGCGGACTTTGTTAACCATAACGATAACGCTAACGATAACTTGGATAGGAAGGTGGTGTGCCTGAGTGCAGGTACGGCAGCAGTGCATCTGGCGCTGATAGCTTGTGGTGTGAAGGCGGGGGACGAGGTGCTGGTGCAGAGCTACACGTTCTGCGCAAGTTCGCACCCAATAACCTATCTGGGGGCGAAGCCGGTGTTCGTGGGTTCTGAGAAAGATACGTGGAATATGGATCCCGTGCTGCTGGAAAAGGCCATTCTTGACCGCAAGGCAAAGACGGGCAAGTATCCGAAAGCTATTGTGCCGGTGGCACTTTACGGAATGCCTTACCAGATTGACAAGATTATGGCTATCGCTGAGAAATACGGCATTCCTGTTATTGAAGACGCCGCCGAGGGCATGGGGTCGCGTTTCAATGGACAAGTATTGGGCACCTTTGGCAAGTACGGCGTGCTGAGCTTCAACGGCAACAAGATGATTACCACCAGCGGTGGTGGCGCGCTGATTTGCCGCACGCCGGAAGATGCCAACGAGATTATGTGGTATGCCACTCAGGCTCGCGATGCGTATCCCTACTACCAGCATACGGCCATCGGCTACAACTACCGCATGAGTAACGTGTGTGCAGGTATCGGACGCGGCCAGATGAAAGTGCTGGATGCGCATATCGCGCATCATAAGCACGTGCAGGCGCTGTATGAAGAGCTGCTGAAGGACGTTCCTGGGGTTCATATACATAAGCAGCCTGCTGATCCTCGCTATGATGCGAACTTCTGGCTGTGTGCTGCAACGCTCGACCCGGAGGTGCGGATTCAGGGACAGGAGAATGCTTACAAAGAGGTCATCAAGACAGCGGTGGGTGGTGCTGCGGGGGTGATTCATCAGGTGGATTCGGCAACTACGGATTGTCAGCCCAATGAGAACGTGGAGGCTCTGCGTGTTTTTATGCTGGGCAAGAAGATTGAGGCGCGCCCCACGTGGAAACCCATGCATAAGCAGCCGGTGTATGCTGGGGCTCCTGTGTATACCAATGGCATCGAGGAAGAGCTGTTTAAGGTCGGCTTCTGTCTGCCCGCCGGGCCGTATGTGAGCGATGATGACGTTAGGTATATTGTGGAGAGTATCAAGGAGGCGATAGAAAGGTAATGGTTTCAGGATTCAAGTTCAGGATTCAAGGCGCCCTTGCGTGGCGTAGCTTATAGAGCTGGGTCGCCGTAACCCTTTTGATATAATATATTTACTCGGCAGTATAGGAAAAGAGACCTTTCGGGGTCTCTTTTTTTTTTGTGCCTGTGGATAACTTTTCGTGAAATTATTTTTTTTACAATGCGACTAATTGTCCGACCGAGGGTTGCGACAAATAGCAGCCCCCGTAACTGCACTGTTGGTATCTTTTCCTTTGCCGGTCGGGAAATGTTGTGTAATTTTGTGGGCAGAAAAAACAAAACAAGAGAGCCTCTTGGTGCAAGGTTGTCAGGACCTTGCGCTTTGTTTCTGTCTCTCTTGAAACTACAATTAATTGATTTATAAATATTTGTATCAAAAACGCAGAAGGTTATGAAGAAACAAACTACTGATTCGGTAAGGATGATGAGAATCTGCAACAAGGAGTTGGCGGACTTGTTGGCCTCAGGAAAAAAATTGCTGGAGGAGGATTACAAAAAGCTTAAGACGGAGGCTCTCAAGCTTAAGGCGGAATGCATGGCTCTGCAGGTGCAACTGATGAAAGAAAGGCTGGAGAATGAGAGACTGGAGATGATGATTGGGGAAATGGATGAGTTGTTGCAGATATTAGAGAAGGAGTGCTCGGAAAATGGAAGACATTAATAAAAGAGTCTATGATCTGGAGCAGTGGAAAGCGTTCTTGGAGAATGCCTTTATTCAAGGCAGGGCTACGGGCTATGCGCTACCGCTGTTGAACCCGCCGGAGAAGGAGGTGGTCGCTTTGCTTCCAGTGGGGAATCTGCCGCACTTCCGACTTAGGCGGGATGAACGGGAGGTGTTGACGGTACTGCACGGGTTGAAGCACCTGGAATGGCGGCTCCGAAAGGTGAGGCAGGAGGGGGTCTTTGATGGCGAGGTGACGGAGGACGAGTGGCTGGCTGCACTGAAGGGTCCGGAATATGCCAGAACACCACTGACGCGGAGGATTCCATGGAAGGCGAAATACCTGGTGAAATCATTTGTGATGCAGTATCTTGGCGGCGAGTATGAACTGGCCGAGAAGGTGTTTTGTCTGGCGGATGGAAAGGAGATTACGGGACTGAGAAACACCAACATATCGAAGAACAAGGAGATGTGTGACGAGCAGACGGGAAAAATAGCCACAGTGATACGGAAAGCAATCAGATTTTCGGACTGATTTATGGACTTAGTCCATTGGTTTCGGACTAAAAAAGACGAGAGCCGACAAAGGGTGTCCCTGCTGAGGGACACCCTTTTATGTTTACATGAGGATGGCTTTTTGATGAATTCTGGACTGGCATGGACTTAAGTCCATTTAAGTCCATTGCCGTGTCGGAAAACCACCATACCTTTGCCGCAGATTTCAATCGGGAAAAAGATGCAGACAGACAATCTTTCCAAATCTTTTAAAATCTGATTGAGAAAAAAACACCGAGAAAAAAAGTATTAACCCGAGTCGAGGCGAGGAGGATGTTCTCGAGTAAATGGCCAAAGAATCCGTGCTTCCTCTCACCAAAAACTCAAACAAAAATGAAAACAGACAAAACCAACAGCAAAATGACGACAATGGCCGACGGCCTCATGACCTTCGGCGAGACCGACAACGGACTCCACACCCTCGACTTCATGTGCACCGAGTGCGTCGAGATGGAACCCTTCCTGGCCGACTGCAAGGTGCAGGGCATGCGCGACGGCAACGTCTACATCACCGAGCGCCCTCGCCGCAAGCGCAACAAGGCACTGTTCCGTGAGGACAACAGCACGCTGACGCTGGGCAAAGACGGCAAGTACTACTTCTGCTTCACCATAGAAAAGAGTGACGTGAAACGTCTGCCAGACCGCCTCGTCTACCAAGCCCTCTCCATCGCCCAGAAGGTGGACCACACCATTCTCAAATCCAAAGGTCGCAAAGGCCTCGTAGAGAAATAATGAATAATTAAAATCTATCAGTTATCAGTTCTATCAATTAAAAAATGACACCCCTCAACTTCAAAAACCCTTCTTATAATACTTATAACTAATTAATAATAAGATATATATAAACAAAGAAAGGGATGAAATAAAAAAATGACACCCCTCTAAAAAAAACTGATAGAACTGATAACTGATAGAAAACTAACACCAAGTTCCACCTAAAAAGCAAACAGACAATGAAATACGATATCACCAAACCCAAGGCACCCGCCATGCCACCCCTCGGAAACGGTACAGAATGTATCAAAATTCTCCTCTCTCAGGCCTCAAAAGACATGCACGAAGCCTTAGTTCCCATGTTTTTCCCCGTACTTGGCGCTCACCTCAGCGGAGCAGAATTCCAATATCCAGACCTCTCCTGGAAGGAACCATGCGGCCAGATGGCCCATCTGGTTGCCGAAAGTGGCGGCAACAAGGGCCAACTATCCAACCTCATCGAAGCCATCTGTCGCGATTTTCGTCACCACGACGAGGAGGAACTGAAGAAACTTGTCGAGTGGCAGAAGCAGATGAAAACAAAATCCGCCAACAAGGAGAAACCCGCCCGACCCGACGTCGCTTTCTGGTTCCCGCCCTCCGACGTCACCTCGGCAGCATTCCTCCAGAACGCCATGGCATGCGAAGCACTCGGCAACCGCACACAGTACCTCAACATGCCCGAGGTCGAGATGGCCGACCGCATCTGCGGCGGACACAAGGCCGTGAGCCAGATGTTCCGCAACATCTACGACCGCCAGCGTGCCGGCGCCCTCCGCGCCACAGCCGACGGCATCACCGGAAACCCCATACTTCGCGCCAACCTCACCATCTCCTCCACTCCATTCGCCGCACGCAACTTCTATAAACACGACCTCTTCAACGGCACCTTCGGCCGCATGGTCTTCTCCTACAAGCCACGCACCTCACGCGACGGACGCATACCCCGACAAGGCAAATATCCCGACGAATTCTACCAGAAACTCGACGAATACCTCACCCGACTCAGCATCTGCAACGGCCGTCACATCATCCCGCAGCTCAACAAACTCGTCGACACCCTCGCCAACGACATGGCCACACTCGCCGACCTCACCGACGACGACGTGATGTGGGATTGCTCCAAGCGCTCCCTCGTGGCGGCATGGAAAGCCGGCTGCGTACTCTGGGCTCTCAACGGACAGAGCTGGACGCGCCCCATGGGCGAACTCGTCGAATGGCTCGTCTATCGCGACCTCTGGAGCAAGATGCAGCTCTTCGCCGACCTTCTGGGCAACGACGCCGACACCATGAGCGAAGCCCAGCGCCGCGGCCCCAAGAACATGCTCGACAGCCTCCCCGACACCTTCAACCAAGCCCAGCTCGAAGCACTCCGAACCCAACTCGGCAAAGACAAAGAAGGCGCCAAAGACCAACTATACAACTGGAAATACCGCAACTTCATCACCTACAACGACCAAACCGCCCTCTACACCAAAACCGACGAATACCTGAAAGGAGGGAAGATGTAAGATGTAACTAGTGACTAGTGGATAGTGACTAGTGGATAGTGGAAAGAAAGCTGTGAGCTGTGAGTTTTAAGTGAGCCGGCGGCGTTGCCTGGCGTGGGATAGGGGTCGGCCGGAGGCCTCAAAATTTCAAGAAAATTAACTCAAAAATCTTTAGAAAATCTACTCAGTGGATAGACGGCTACTAAACGGCTACTAAACGGCTACTAAACGGCTACAAGACCCCATCAAGACCCCATCAACCCCTACAAAAACATTTGTCCCCCTTCACTCCCCCCTTCACTCCACTCTCACTTCCCCCTCACTCCCCACTTTCTAATAATCCGCCAGCAATCGACCGGCTCCCGCCCGCCAGGCGTAGCTCTGGCAAAAGTTGTCCGCGTTGTCTAAGTTGTCGTTAATAAAATTCGTAAAATTCGCCGTTAAACTTTGAACTTGGAACTTTGAACTTTGAACTGGCCACTAGCCACTAACTCATAACTCTTACCGTTGCGCAAAGCGAGAGCAGAGAAAGCTCGCTTTCTATGCCGAGCCCAAGCAACGTGAGTGAACGAAGTGAACTAACCCTTAACCCTTATCCCCATGACACAAGAACAAATATCCCTCCTAAGATCCCTCCCCATCGAAGACCTCGCCTCTCGTCTCGGCCTCGACGTGCGCCACCACAAAGCACTCTGCCCCTTCCACAACGACCGTCACCCATCCCTCTCCTTCAACGTAAGGAAGAACACCTACCGCTGCTTCGTCTGCGACGCCCACGGCGACACCATCGACCTCGTCCGCCACCTCCTCAACAAAGACTTCCAACAAGCCTGCCTCTACCTC